>CAWJDA010000020.1:0-141119 GCA_963841525.1 uncultured Solirubrobacterales bacterium
ACTCACCGCCGCAACCTGGTCGACCAGTTCATCGGCGAGATTTCCGACCGGGGCTACGCCGACCGCCTCTCGCCGGCGCTGCTCGACGGCGCCGACCATCCATACGGCCCGGTCACTGTCGAGACCTATCAGTGGTTCGTCCGCAACGCCGGCCGGATCTCGGACGCCTACTCGATCGTGATCTGCGATGAGGCCCACACGGCGCTCGGCGAGAAGACCAGCGGCTGCATCCGCGCCTGGATCGGTCCGGTCTTCATCGGCATGACCGCCACCGGTGCGCTGATCGCTCGCCACGTCGCCGATCTCTTCCCGACCCAGACGTCGCGCTTCGACCTCGCCCAGGCGGCCCGGCGCGGCGTGATCGCGCCGCTGCGCTGCGTGCGCATCCCACCGGGTCCCGGGGTGCGGACCATCGCCAAGGTGCCGCTCCGCAAGGGCGAGGTGGATCAGGACTTCGACCAGGAGGAGCTGGCCAAGCTCCTCGACCAGACCCCCTTCAACGTCGCGATTGCGGACCTCTACCGCTCGCGCTTCCGCCGCGTTCCCGGCGTCGTCTACACCGCCGGGGTCAAGCATGCGAACAACGTCGCCAAGGCCTTCCAGGACGCCGGCATCAATGCCCGCGCCGTCTCCGGCGAGACCCCGAAGCGCGAGCTGGCCGAGATCTTGGCCGGATTTGAAAGAGGCGAAGTGGATGTGTTGTGCAACGCGATGCTGCTCGCCGAGGGCTGGAACTCGCCCCGGGCGACGATCTGCATGCACCTCGCGCCGACGGCCTCGCGGCGCGTCTACCAGCAGCGCGTTGGCCGCGTCACCCGCCGGAACCCGGGCAAGGAGGCCGGCCTGGTGATCGACTTCGTCCACCCGGCGACCACGCACGAGGAGACCATCGTCACCCTGCACAGCCTCCTCGACCGCGACGTCTACCGCGGCGGCGCGATCGTGGTCGGGCCCGTGAGACGAGGCCGGGGGCGCCGCGTGCGAGTCGAGAAGCGCGTCGTGCCGGTTTCGGATGACTCCAATCGCCGCCTGCGGGTGCTCGAGCGGGAGCTCTGGCGGATCGCAGTCGAGAACCTGAACCACTCCGAGCAGCACGTCTGGGCCGCCCTCGCCGGCGCGCGGGTCAATCCCTCCGGCTGGCGGCGCGCCAAGGCGATGCTCCAGCACGATGCGACGAAGGAGCTGCGCCGCCGCTTCCTGCTCACCTGCGTCCAGCGCAACCGCAACCAGCAGCTGCGGATCAAGGCGCTCGCCGAGATCGCCGCGCTGCGCGACGCCGACGCCTTCGACGACGCGATCGACACGGTCGGGACCTGGTCTCGCGACGATCGCCGCGCCGGGACCAAGGTTCTGCTCGAGTCGCTCGCCGAGCGGCGCATCGGCCGCCGCGACCAGGCCCAGGCCTGGGTCTGGCGCCTCGCCGACTACACCCGGGATCTGCACGAGGAGTACGCGGTGCAGCGCTGGCCTGAGACGAAGCGCCTCCTCGGCCTGCTGGTGAACTCATCCGGCCGGGCCCACGGCCGCAATGCCCGCCGGCTCGTCCACGCCGCCCGCAACCAGGACCGCCGCCTGGCAGCCGCCCTGCTCGCAGCCGGCGTCGCCCACACTCCCGAGGGCGAGGAGGTCCTCCGCGGTGCTCGGATGCGCGCGGCCCGCAAGCCCTCCGCGGTCGCCCGCGAGCTGCTTCGCAACTTCCCGAAGGCCGGCGGCCGCCGGCGCCGCCGCAAGCGCAAGGGTGGGTCCAGGGACGGGAGCTCCGCCGCGAGGAACGGCAAGGCCGCGGAGGCGAGGGCCGAGGCCGAGCGCGAGGACGAGCGAGACGATGAGCTCGATGTCGAGGAGCTCGAGGTGGAGGAGAGCGAGGTCGAGGAGAGCGAAAACGGCTCCGGGCCCGAGAGGGACGATCAGCCCGAGGTCGACGAGGAGCTCGAAGCCGCCGACGCGGCCGACGAGAGCTGACTCACTCCTCGACGGCGAGGTGGACCTCGCCGGCGCCGAGCGCCACCCGCTCCCCGTTGTCCATCTCCACCACCAGATGGCCGCGCTCGTCGACCTGATTGACGAGGCCCTCGCCGCCGTCCCAGGAGATCCGCCTGCCGGTCAGCGCATCCCGCGCCCGGTAGGCGCTCAGGACCTCCTCGTCCGGCGCCTCGAGCCAGCGGCCGAGCGAGTCGTTGAGGGCGGCGAGCACCGTCCGGACGCTTGGGGCGCCGCCCGGCGGCAGGCCCCCCTGGGCCTCGGTGGGCAGCAGCGAGGTGGCGGTCTCGCGGAGCTCCGGCGGAAAGTCCTCAGGGGCGATCGCGACGTTTAGACCGATCCCGATCACCGTCCAGCCCTCGTCCGGGCGCGCCTCGACCAGCACACCGGCCACCTTGCGCTCGTCGATCCAGACGTCGTTGGGCCATTTGACGCGAGAGCGCACCGGCGCCACCGTCTCGGCGGCCTCGCAGACGGCGAGCGGCACCGCCAGCGGCACCAGCGGGGCGTCGCCGGCCCGGGATGTGCGGGTGAGCGCCGAATAGAGCAGGCAGGAGCCGGTCGGCGCGAACCAGGCGGTTCCCCGCCGCCCTCGCCCCGAGGTCTGCTCGTCCGCCGTCACCACCAGCCCGCCGGGGGCTCCTGAGAGCGCCAGCTCCTTGGCGCGTTCGTTGGTCGAGTCGGTGCTCCGGAAGTGGCGGTGAGGGTTGCCGAGTTCCACTACTTCAGCGGCCGCAGCGTGACCTCGCTGTCGGGCCGCAGGTCCATCAGCCCGGCGGCACTGCCGCCGCTCACCGCCAGAGCCAAGGCGCCCGAGGAGTCCTGGAAGAGCAGTACATCGGCCGGGCCGACGTCGGCGAAGGTGCTCGCCCAGACCGCCTCCCAGCGGCCGTCCGGCGCCCGGACCTCCAGGGCGTCCCCGGGCCGCAGCGGGCCGTCGGTGAGCATCGAGGCGTCGAGATCCAGGGTGACGTTGCCGTAGCCGTCCAGGTGGATCGCGTGGGCGACGACCTCGCCCTCGGCGATCCGGGGCGTGGGCAGATCGAGCTCGACCAGGGAGCCGGGCTCGATCGACTCGCCCGCTTCGTCGAGACGGGCGCCCAGCGACAGGTGCGCCGCCACCGGCGCGAACAGATCGCGCCCGTGGAAGGTGGCGGAGACCGGCTCGAGGCGGAAGGGGGAGCGAGAGAGCTCCACCGCGTCGAGCGCACCGCCGAGGCGGTCGAGACCGCGGGAGAGCAGGCCGTTGTCGGGGCCGACGAGGATGCGTCCCTCGCCGGTCGCAACCGCCACCGCTCGCCGGTCAGACCCGACACCCGGGTCGACGACGGCGAGGTGGACGCCCGGCGGGCAGGAGGGCAGCGCGTTGTCGAGCGCCACTGCGCCCTGCCGGATGTCCTGACGCCCGATCCCGTGGGTGAGGTCGATCAGCGGCGCACCGGGGGCGATCTGGGAGATCACCGCCCGGCACACCCCTGCGAATTCGTCCTCGTACCCGTAGTCCGAGAGGAAGGTGATCGGCCGCGGCGTCGCCACGACCGGATCCTATGGTCTAGCTACTTGCCGACCTTGGCCTTGACCGTCGCGGTCGCGGTGCCGCCGGTCTGATCGGTCGCGGTCAGCGTGACGCTGCCCTACGTTCAACGAGGCTGGCTGGCGTTCGCCACCGCGTCCAGCAGAGCATCCACGAGCCCGTCGATGTCGTGCCTCTCTGTCTCCACGTCTACGGAGAGGCCCGCCTCGCGGATTGCCTCGCTGGTGATCGGGCCGATCGAGACGATCTTGGCGCCCGCGGGGACCCCGTTCGAGCTCGCCTCGACAAAGTTCTTGACCGTGGAGGACGAGGTGAAGGTGATGAAGTCGGCCTCCTGCGCCCGCTCGAGGGCCTCCGGGTCGGGCTGCTCGGCGACCGTCTCGTAGAGTGCGACCACGTCGACCTCGGCGCCGCGCTTGCGAAGTGCATCCGGCAGGACCTCGCGTGCCTCGGCGGCTCGCGCGATCAGCACCGGCTTCCCCTGGAGCTCCAGCTTGTCGAGCTCCTCGACCAGCTCCTCCGCCACGAACCGCTCGGGCACGAGGTCGGCGAGCACACCGTTCGCCGCGAGGGCGGCCTCGGTCCCGGCACCGATCGCCGCAACGCTGGCGTTGGCCAGGGCGCGGGCGTCGCGGCCCTGCGCCGCCATCGCTTCGAACAGCAACCGCGCCCCGTTGGGACTGGTCACGCAGACCAGCGCGTAGGTGTGGAGGGCCTGGACTGCACTACGCACCTCGTCGGAGTCGATCAGCGGCTCGATCCGGATCGCCGGAAGCTCGATTGATTCGGCGCCGAGCGCATCGAGCCGGCGTGCGAGCTCGCTGGCCTGCGCTCGCGCTCGAGTGACGACGACCTTCTTGCCGTGCAGCGGCCGGTGCTCGAGCCAGGCGATCCGCTCCCGGCGGGCGGCGACGGGACCTACGACGGTCACCGACGGTGGCTTGATCCTGGCCTCGTGCGCCGCTGCGCCGATTCCCACGAGGGTGGAGGTGATGGTGCGCTGACCCGGCAGGGTGCCCCGTTCCACGACGGCTGCCGGTTCCGCGGCGTCGCGCCCCGCCTCGATCAGCCGCTCGGCGATCCGAGGCAGCGCCTTGACGCCCATATAGAAGACGAGCGTCCCGGGGAAGCGGGCGAGCGCCTCGTAGTCGAGCGCGGAGTCCTCCCTCTCGGGGTCCTCGTGCCCGGTGACGAAGGCGACGGCGGAAGCGTCGTCGCGATGGGTAACCGGGATGCCGGCGTAGGCCGGAGCTGCGACGCCCGCCGTCACACCTGGGACGACCTCGAACGGGATCTCCTCCTCGGCGAGCGCCTCGGCTTCCTCGCCGCCGCGGCCGAAGACGAACGGATCGCCGCCCTTGAGCCGCACGACGAGCTTGCCCTGCCGGGCGCGATCGACGAGCAGATCGGCGATCTCGTCCTGGGGGACGCTCGCCGCCCCCGGCTCCTTGCCCACATAGAGCAGTTCGGCATCGGGCCTGGCGAGCGCCAGGGAGCCGTCAGGGATCAGGCGGTCGTGAACGATCACGTCGGCGGCCACGATCAGCTCGAGTGACCGGGTGGTCATCAGGCCCGGGTCCCCGGGGCCTGCACCCACCAGGTAGACGATCCCTGTTCCGTCGCTCATCATGAAACGGGTCGCTCCTCGGCTTCGCCTGCGGAGCGCCCTCGCATATCCATCTCCTCCGCCCGCTGGAGGAGATCCGCGGCACCTGCGGACTTCATCCGCTCGGCCAGGGCTCGCCCGAGCCCCTCGGGGTCGGACGCGTCCTCCTCCATCTCGTCGCGCAGCCATTCGCTGCCGTCAGGCAGACCGCAGAAGGCGCGCATCCGCATCCGGCCGCCCATCTCCAGGGTCGCCAGCGCTCCGAGCGGGGTGTTGCAGCTGGCATCGAGTGCGGCGAGGAGGGATCGCTCGGCGGTGAGCGTCCCGAGCGCGCCGCGGTCGGTGATCGACTCCGCCGCGGTGACGGGTCGATCCTGGGAGTGGGGAGCCTCGAGCACGAGGGCACCCTGTCCGGGAGCCGGGACGAGCTCGTCGGGCTCGATCGGGAAGGCCATCTCCTCCGCGCGCCCCAGCCGATGCAGCCCGGCGGTTGCCAGGACCAGACCGTCGAAGTCACCGGCCTCGAGTCGGCCGAGGCGGGTGTCGACGTTGCCGTGGAGCGCAATCACCTCGAGATCCGGTCGCTGGGCGAGGATCTGGGCGCGCCGGCGCAGGCTGGAGGTGCCGATGCGGGAGCCCTCGCGACACTCGCCGAGGGAGTTGACCTTCCCGACGTACGCGTCCCGAGGATCCTCACGCGCGGGGACGCCGGCGATCTCCAGGCCTTCGGCCAACTCGGTCGGGAGGTCCTTGGCGGAGTGAACGCCGAGGTCCACCTCACCGTCCAGGATGGCTCGCTCGATCTCACGCACGAAACGGGCCTTGTCGCCGCCGGTCTCAGCCATCCGGTCGCCTGAGGTCTTGATGGGGACGATCTCCGCGCCGCCCAGCGCCTTGGCGACGATCTTCGCCTGGGCGAGGGCGAGGGCGCTGCCGCGCGTACCGAGCCGGAGCGGGGCTTCCTTCACCCGCCGCCTCAGCCGCGTTCGTTCCGACGGCGCCTCTCGTCGAGGGAGGCGACGTCGGCGCTCTCGCTGACCTCGGGCTCGGTCCCGGCATCAAGCCCGAAGAGTTCCCGGAGCGCGCTGACCTGCAGGTAGGCGTCCTCGCGGTCGGCGATCCCCTTGACCCTCACGGTTGGCTCGTGCAGCAGCCGGTTGGCGACGGCGCGGGCCATCTGTTCGACCCGCTCGCGGTCGGTGGCCGAGAGGCTCTCCCAGCGAGTCGCGTTCTCGGCCAGGACCTGGGAGACGATCGAGTCGGCCCGCTCGCGCAGGGCCGCGACAGTCGGCATCACCTCCTGTGCGCCGAGCCAGCGCTCGAAGCGGGACAGCTCTGCGTCGAGGATGCCGCTCGCGCGGCGGCCCTCCGCCTCACGCCCGGAGGCGTTCCGCTCGACGATCGCCTGGACTTCGTCGACGTCGTAGAGGCTCACTCCCTCGATCTCGCGGCACTCGGGGTCGATGTCACGCGGCACAGCCAGGTCGATCAGCAGGAGCAAAGGCTTGTTCTCCCTTTGCCCCATGATCACTTCGAGCTCCGAGCGCTCGATCAGGTGGTGAGGGGAGTTGGTGGTGGAGACGACGATGTCGGCGACGGCGAGCTGGGCCGGCAGATCGTCGATCCGGACCGCCTCCCCGCCGAAACGCTGCGCGAGGGAGATCGCGCGCTTGTAGCCGCGGTTGGCGATGAAGACCGCGTCAGAGCCGCGGGCGGCCAGCGCCCGGGCGGTGAGCTCGGACGTCTCACCGGCGCCGATCAGGAGTACACGGCGCGCAGAGAGATCGCCCAGGTTGCGCTGGGCGAGCTCGACGGCGACCGAGGGGATCGAGACACCCTTCTGCCCGACCGCCGTCTCGGTGCGGGCCCGCTTGCCCGCGGCGAGCGCGCCACGGAACATCCGGTTGAGGATCGGGCCGGTGGCCCCCTCGACCAGGGCCAGCTCGTACGCCCGCTTCACCTGCCCCTGAATTTCGGCCTCGCCGACGATCATCGAGTCGAGCCCGGCGGTCACCCGGTAGAGATGGCGCGCGGCCTCGGTGCCGCGCAGCGAGTAGAGCGGGCCCAGCAGCTCCGTGGGGCGGATCCCCGCTTCCCTGGCGAGGACGCCGAGGCCCGCCGCCTCGGCCTCGACCGAGTCGGTCGCCACCAGGTAGAGCTCGGTGCGGTTGCAGGTCGAGAGCGCCACGCCCTCGCTGATCGTCTCCTCGGAGACAAGGCCGTTGAGGACGCCGGCGGCCCGACCCTCGGTGAGGGCGAGCTGCTCGCGCAGCGCCAGGGACGCGGTGCGGTGAGAAACCCCGAGGGCGAGCAGGCCGCTCATCCGCGGCCTCCCTGGCGCACGGCCTCGATCTCCTCTTCGCGCTCGCGGACCTGCCCGACGCCACGGTCCGTGCTCCGGCCCTGGGAGCGGTCGGCGAGGTCCGCAAGCGATCCCAGCTCGCGCTGGATCCGCTGGAGCTTCGCGGCCATGATCGCCACGTAGATCAGCAACAGCAGGAGGAAGACGAGGTAGGCCCCACCGACATAGCGGTCCGCGTTCTCAATCGCGAGTGGGATCACGCCGTCGCTTCCAGCCGGCGGCGAATCCGCCCGAGGTTGGCGGACGCCGCCTTCGCATCGAGCTCGAACCAGACCAGTGTCGTCCACAGGAGGGCCATGCCGGCGAGGCAGACGAGGAAGGCGAACAGCATCGAGTCGGGCAGGCCGCCGGCGGACGAGAAGGTGCGTGGATGGACGAGCGGCTGGGCGAGTCGCACGGCCAGGAAGTTGAGCGGCACGAACGCCCCGGCGGTGATCGCGAAGACGGACGCGTAGCGGGCCTGTCGCTCGCGGTCCTCGATCGCGTAGCGGAGCGGGTAGTAGGTGGCGTAGAGGAGGAAGACGATCAGGAAGCTGACCAGCGTCGGCTCCCGCCACTCCCACCAGACTCCCCAGGAGCCCTTCGCCCAGATCGCGCCGGTGAGCAGGACGCCTGCCCCGAAGATCACCGAGATGTGGATCGAGACGTACGAGCGGGCGTCGTGCTTGGGGTCGCCGGTCCGCAGGTGGCGGATCGCGTGAATCGCGGCGACGATGAAGCCGAGCAGGGCGACGGTCGCGAGCGGCACGTGCAGATAGAAGATCTTCTGGATGAAGCCCTGGTCGGCGTCCTCGGGCGCGTAGAGGAAGGCCAGGCCGTAGCCCGCGCCCATCACCACCACGGTCGCGATGGCGAGGCGGCGAAGCGTTATCGAGTGGAGCGCGCTGGCCATGTTGGTCCCGTCAGTCCTCGAGCAGGAAGTCGAAGGTCGCGTAGCCGACCAGGAGGAAGACCAGATCGTAGAGGCCGAGCAATCCCAGCCATGTCCCGAAACGCCCGTAGTCGGGGCCGCCAGAAGCCAGCAGGTGCTCGCCGGCGCCTGCCGCCGCGATCACGAGGGGGATGAGGAGCGGCAGCAGGATCAGGGGGGCGAGCAGATCCCGGGCGCTCGACATCGTGGCGATGGTCGAGATCACCGTGCCGGTGGCCGCCAGCCCGACGTTCGCCAGCAGCAGCACGAGTGCGAACGGGACCAGCCCCGAGGCCGAATCGAGGAAGAAGAGGGCGAAGATCGGGACCGCGATCAGCTCCAAGACGACCAGGTAGATCACAAGCGCACTGGCCTTGGCCGCGAAGAGGACCGTGGGGTCGATCGGCGCCAGCCGGATCAGGTCGAAGCCACCCTCCTCGCGCTCGGCCACGAACAGGCGGTTGATGGCGAGCAGGGCAGCGAAGAGGAGCGTGGGCACCAGCACCCCGGCCGCCAGCTCACCGTCGAGCGAGGTGCGGTCGAGGCCGAAGCGGAAGATGACGAAGGCGCTGACGGCGAAGAGCGCCATGGCAGGGAGGGAGCGAAGGGTTCGGAGCTCCACCCGGAGGTCCTTGCGCAGCAGGGCGCCGAAAGGGCTCATGGGAGCTCCAGGAGGGCGTCCGCACCCGCCGTCGCCGCCTCGCGGTTGTGGCTGACGACGACCCGCGTGGCTCCGGCGCCGGGGCCGATCAGGGGCTCGACCAGGCGGCGGGCCTCGGCGTCCAAGTGCGCGTCCGGCTCGTCGAGCAGGAGGAGCTCGGGTTTGTGCAGCACCGCCCGGCAGATGTCGACCCGTTGCTTCATCCCCGCCGATAGCTCGGCGACCCGATCGCCGCTCCGGCGAGACATTCCGACATCCTCGAGCAGCCGCTCGATCCGCTCCGCCGCCGCAGCCGGATCGAGGCGGTGGAGCGCCGCGACCAGGCTGAGGTTCTCGCGCGGGCTGAGGTCGCGATAGAGGAGAGGCTCATGCCCGAGGTAGCCGACCCGCCCGCGCAGCCGGTGGGCCTCCTTGGGCAGAGCGCAGCTCAGCACGCTGATCTCCCCGCCGCTCGGTCGCAGCAGGCCGGCCAGGATCCGCAGCAGCGTCGACTTGCCGGAGCCATTCGGTCCGAGGACCGCGAGGCTCTCGCCCGCCTCCAGGCGGGCGCTGATCCCTGGCAACGCGGTGCGGTCGCCGAAGTCCCGCCGCAGGCCCCGCAGCTCGATCGCCGGCTCCACCCTGCCACTCGCCGAAACGATGCCGCCGGTGGGGCTCTCCACAGCCGCGGTCCGCTCCATCATGCGGCCGAATCTAGCGGTGATCGCTGTTGGCCTTACAAAACGGGTCGCGCTTGCGCGCGCCCTCGCATCACAGCTTCAGGCAGTAGCCGTAGGCGGTGATGTTCGCCGAGGGGCCGAAGTGGTTCATCGCCGAGGCCGACCAGCTGCCATCCCCGTTGATCACGCCATTGGTCATCAGGACCGATCCCGCTGGCGTGGTGCTGAAGCCGCCGAAGACGAGGTGGCCGACCGGGCAGGGCGGGGTGGTCGCGGTGACGAACCTGCCGATTCCGACGTCGGCCGATGCGGAGACCTGGGTGAGCAGCGGCTTCTTGCTGTGCCAGCAGTACGCGATCGCGGTGAGCTCCCCGCCGAACTGCCCGAAGGCGCGCCCGGTGACGCTCCAGGACTTGTCGGAGATCGCGTGCGAGTCGGTGATGTAGTCGCCGCCGCGCGCGGTGAAGTCGGTGCGCTGGAAGCCTCCACCGAACAGGTGCCGGCGCCCTGGGCAGGTCGCGACGGCGGTCTTGGTCTCGCCGGGATTGACGTAGACGGTCTTGTGCGGAGGGGTGACGTGCTTCTGCTTGCGGGCGCAGGCGACCTGCAGGGTGACGCTGCGAGCCTGCGTGCTGCTCGGCGACGGGTCGAAGAGCACGACGGTGCTGTGGTAGCCGTGCTGGACTCCGAGCCGCTCGTAGGAGTGGGGATAGATCCCCTCGCCGTCGGCCGCGGGCGACGGTGAGCTGGTCAGCCCGCCGCCCAGGGGCACGAGCCGCCCGGGACAGCGGACCGTGAGACGCCGTTTCGCGTTCGCGCCGGAGAGGCTGAAGGTCCTCTGCTTGTAGGTCACGGACTTGCTCGCGTGAGCCTCCGGCTTCGCGGACGCGCCGGTTCCGCCAATGAGCTGCACGAGTGCGACCGTGAGGAGGGCCGCGGCCAGCGCCATGACGGCTCGTGATCCGTTTGTCCGTGAGGAGCTCGAAGGCATTCCGATTCGTTAACCCAATCGGCAGCGGAAAGTCACGGTTTGAGCCCCTGGCCGGATCTCAGACGCGCAGGCAGTAGCTGTACGCGGTGAGCGTCGCCGGGGCACCCGAGTTGTAGCCGCTCGCCGAGGTGCTGCCGTTCGGGTTGAACCCCTCGCCCAGGAAGCGGATGCTGCCGCCCGGCGGGGCGCTGAAGCCGGAGAAGATCAGCTTCCCCCCGGTACACGGGGGAGTGGTGGCCGTGGCCGTGGCCCTGGACGGGACGGTCACCGAACCCGAGAGTTCCTTGACCACGGGCTTCTTGCTGCGCACGCAGTAGCCGATCGAGACGGCCTCCCCGGCGAAGCCCCCCGGATCGTTCGCGACGACCTGCCAGGTCCGGGCGGAGGTCCGGTGTGACTCCGTCGTCATCACACCCGCGTCGGTGACCCCATTGGAGCGCTGGTAGCCGCCGCCGATCAGGCTCTGCTTCTTCGGGCACTTCGCGACGAGCGTCTTCGGCCCGTCTCCGGCGCCGAGCTGCGCGACCACGTGCGGATCGCTGATCTTGCCGATCTTCTTGCCGCAGACCACCTGCAGGGTCAGGTTCCTCGGGACGACCTGCGTCTGGTTTGGATTGATCAGCGCCGCGGTGATGTGGTAGCCGCGCTGCTGACCGAGGCGCTCGTAGGAGTTCGGGTAGACGCCCTGGCCGTCATCGCCCGGGGCCGGACTGGTGAGGAAGCCGCCACCGAAGGGTTCCTTGCCGCCGGGACATGAGACCGTCATCCGCGTGCGGTCGTCGACCTTGTCCAGGGTGTAGCCCTGGGTCGCGACGACCAGCTTGCCCGGGCTTCGGAGCTTGGACTTCCCCTTCTTCGCCGGGGCCAGGGCAGGCCCGAGCAACGCGAGACCGGCGGCAACCGCCAGCAGCGCCCCGGCGACGAAGTTGAGATTTCTGCGAACGCGCATCCCGGCAAACACGTTACGCAACTACCACGGGGCGGGTGGTCGAAAGCCTTGCTCTCTGCGGACGGAGCTAGCGGCCCTTCTGCATCGTCCGCCGGGTTACTTCCACCAGTGGCCTGATGCCCTCGCGCAGCGCCGCCAATCGGTTGCCGTTGCGGCTGTACAGGATCTGCGCCGAGGACCGAATCGCATCGCCCAGCTTGCGGTCGTATGGCTGCCACCACAGGTCCCGGGTCCAGCCCGGCTCCCAGGCGAGCTGCTTGATGTTGACGCACTCGTAGAAGCCGAACTTCGAGTGCGAGCGGCCGAGGCCGGAGTCCTTGACCCCACCCCAGGCGCACTGACAGGCGCCGTGAGAGAAGGAGTGGTCGTTCACCCAGACCATCCCGGACTCGATCTGGTGGGCCATCCGCTCGCCCTTGGCGCGGTCCTTGGTCCAAACGGACGCGCCCAGGCCGAATTCGGAGTCGTTCGCGAGCTCGATCGCCTCCTGCTCGCTCTCGACGGTCATCACCGGAAGAACCGGGCCGAAGATCTCCTCCTTCATGATCCGCATCTCGTGCGTGACCCCGGTCAGCACGATGGGGGCGATGAAGCTGCCCTCCATGCCCTTGATCTCGGTGGGGCCGCCGGTGAGCTTCTTCGCACCGTTCTTGACCGCGTCGTCGACCAACTCCGTCACGATCTTCGCCTGGTCCTCCGAGATCATCGGGCCGATCTCCGTTGTCCACCCCCGCGGGTCGCCCACCGTGAGCCGTTTGGTCTCCCGCACCACGCCCTCCAGGAAGGCATCCGCGACCTGGTCAACGACGTAGACGCGCTCGATCCCCGAGCAGGTCTGCCCGGCGTTGGCGAATCCTCCCCAGACCGCTCCGGAGACGGCGTTCGCCAGGTCGGCGTCGGCGCAGACGATCTGCGGGTCCTTGCCGCCGAGTTCCAACACCGAGCCCTTCATGCGCTTGGCGCACTCGACGCCGACCTTGCGGCCGACCTCGACCGAGCCGGTGAAGAAGATCTTGCCCGCAGTCGACTTGACGAGCGCGTCGCCGATCCGGCCGCCGCCGTGGACCGTGCGGATCAAGCCCTCGGGAAGGCCGGCCTTCTCGAAGGTCTGGCGGATCCGATCGCCGATGAGCGGCGTCAGGCTGGCCGGCTTGAGCACGACTCCGTTGCCAGCCATCAGCGCGATCGCCACCTCGCCGAACGGGATCGACCAGGGGTAGTTCCAGGGGGCGATCACTCCGACCACGCCGATCGGCTCGAAGGTGAGCTTGGCGCTCTTCGACTTCAGGAAGAGTGGCATCGAGAGCTTCTCGTCGGAGAGGATCGAGGGGCCGTTGTCGGCGATCCACTTGAGCGAATCGACGGTGGGAAGCAGCTCCATCGTGTAGCTCTCGACGCGAGGCTTGCCCTGCTCGTTGGTGAGCAGGTCGGCGATCTCGTCCAGCTCCGCGAGCAGCACGTCGACGGCGCGGCGCATATAGCGGGCGCGGTCCTCGAGGGTGAGCGCCGCCCAGAACGGCTGCACCTCCGCGACGTCGTCGACGATCCCCTGGACCTTCGCCGGAGTGATGGTCTCGACCGTGCCGATCAGCTCCCCGGTCGCCGGGTTGAAGGACTCAAGCGCGGGCTGGGGCTTCGCCTTGGAGCCCTTCGCCGACGACCCGGCGGACTTGCTGCCGTTCGGGCCCGACTTCCGGCTCGAACCGGCCTTCCGCCTCCTGGTGGTCTTGCTGGAGCTGCTCGCCTCCATCACTGGGTCCTCTCGTCGCTTGCGCTCGGTCCCGGCGATTCTACGCGCGACCCGCGTGATGGAAGCGGCCTCCCGCCGAGGCCGCTTCCTCCCAGTCTCAGTCCAGCCGAGCCCGGAAGAAATTGAAGGCCGGGAGCAATCCCCGAGCTCCCGGCCTTCGTTGTCCACTCCCCGGCTCTTACGCGCTGGCTCCGGCGAACCGCACGACTTGCCAGAGCGTCAGACAACCGTCAGAACACGGACTCGCCGAAAAGGTTGCGCCGTGAAAATTCGGGGATTGGCCTTAACGCAGCGCTAATCCTGGGAGCGCAGCCGGCGCAGGCGCTCCAGCCGCTCGCGCAGCTCCCCCTCGGCGCCGCGGTCAGTCGGCTCGTAGAAGCGCTCGCTCCGGATCGACTCCGGCGACAGCGGCTGGTCGGTGACTCCGTCGGGCTCGTCGTGCGGGTAGCGGTAGCCCTGGCCCCGGCCGAGCTGCCTGGCGCCCGGGTAGTGGGCGTCCTGCAGGTAGGGCGGCGGCTCGGCGGCGCCGTGCTCGCGGACGTGCGCGCTCGCCTTCGAGATGGCCCGGGTCGTGGCGTTCGACTTCGGCGCCAGCGCGAGGTAGGCGGCGGCCTGGGAGAGGTTGAGCGCGCACTCCGGGAGCCCGACCCGGTCGACGGCCTGGGCCGCGGCGTTGGCGACCAGCAGCGCCTGCGGGTCCGCGTTGCCGATGTCCTCGGAGGCGAAGATGACCATACGGCGGGCGATGAAGCGCGGGTCTTCGCCACCCTCCAGCATCACGGCGAGGTAGTAGATGGAGGCGTCGACGTCCGAGCCGCGGGTGGCCTTGATCCACGCCGAGATGTAGTCGTAGTGCTTGTCGCCCTCGCGGTCGTAGAGCAGCGCCTTGCGCTGCAGCGCGTCCTCGACCGCGGCGACGCCGATCTCGGAGTCACCCGCCGCGCGTGTCGCCTCCGCCGCCCGCTCCAGCGCGGCGAGCGCGACCCGCCCGTCGCCTCCGGCCCGTGTGGTGAGCATCTCGAGTGCCTCGGCCGAGATGTCCGGTGGGTCGGGGATGCCGCGCTCATCGCGGAGCGCCCGCAGGACGAGCCCCTCGATCTCCGTCGCGGTCAGCGGGCGGAACTCGTAGATCTGGGTGCGGGAGAGGAGCGCCGAGTTGACCTCGAAGTACGGGTTCTCGGTGGTCGCACCGATCAGCGTGATCAATCCGTCCTCGACGGCCGGCAGGAGCGCATCCTGCTGCGCCTTGTTGAAGCGGTGGATCTCGTCGAGGAAGAAGATCGTCGGCCGGCCCGAGGCGCGGCGCTCCCTGGCTCGCGCGATCACCTCACGCACCTCAGGGCGTCCCGCGTTGACCGCCGAGAGCTCCTCGAAGGCGCCCTTGGCCCGGGCCGCGATGATCCGCGCCACCGTCGTCTTGCCGGTGCCCGGCGGCCCGTAGAAGATCGCGCTGTGCGGCTCGCCGGATTCGATCGCGATCCGGAGGGCCGAGCCCGGCTCGAGCAGATGGCTCTGCCCCGCGAGCTCGTCGAGGTCCCTCGGGCGCATGCGGACGGCGAGCGGCGCGTCCTCGGCCCGGACCCCGGTCTGGGGCGTCTCCTCGCCGGTCTCGAAGAGCTGGTCGCTCACCCGGCATCCGCCAGGCTCCGCGCCGCCTGCAGCCGCGTCATCGGTCGTCGCGTAGGTGTGGAAGCGAACGGCAGCTGGCCGTCCTGGCACTCGTACATCCAGCCGAACACGGAGTCGATCTGGAGACCGCTCACCGCTCCCCTGCCGACGACGTGAGCGGGAACGACCACGAAGGAGTCGTCGACCTCGATCATCTCTCCGAGCTCGTAGTTGATCTCGTCCCAGGCGTCGTCCCACTGGCGGCCCAGTGCAAGAAGCCCTCATAGCCATGGTAGGTGCCGGCGTTGATGAGTCCCGGGGCGCCGTAGATCTCCCCGTGGGGGGGAATCACGCCCGCAGGGTCTCCTCATCCCCGGTCAGGTACGCGCCGAGGACTTCTGGACGAGCTCCGCGTTGCCGCTTGACATGCTCCCGCAGTATGAACCGCCAGGACTCCGCTCCCCTTGGGGTGATCGCGAGGGAGTGGCTGCGTATCGGGCTGATCGGCTTCGGGGGCCCACCCGCCCACATCTCGCTGCTGCGCGGGCTCGTCGTCCGCAAGCAGGGCTGGATGGACGCCCGCACCTTCGAGGACGCCAATGCGGCGTGCTCGCTGCTCCCGGGACCCTCCTCGACCCAGCTGTCGATCTTCTGCGCCTATCGGGTCGGCGGTCCCTGGGGGGCCGTGATCGGGGGGCTCGGGTTCGTCGTCCCGGCGGTGATCATGGTGCTGGCACTGTCCCTGCTCTTCCTCTCCTCCTCGCCGCCACTCTGGGTGCGGGGCGCCGGGGCCGGGGCAGGCGCCGCCGTCGCGGCCGTCGCGGTCCGCGCCGGGAGCGAGCTGGTCGGGCCGAGCTACCGCCACGCGATGGAGGGACACGGCCACCGGCTGCGCTGGCTGATCTATCTGTTCGCCGGGGTGCTCGGAGCGATCCTGATCGGTCCCTATCTGGTCCTGGTTCTGCTCGCCTGCGGGCTCTTCGAGCTGGTCCGTCGCGGGTGGTTTTCCGGTGCCTCTGCGCTGGCCTGGAAACCGTCGGCCCTCGCGGCCGCGGCCTCGTCCGGCGGCATCGGCGCCCTGGCTTGGACGGCACTCAAGGTCGGCGCTCTCTCGTTCGGAGGGGGCTTCGTGATCATCCCGCTGATGCAGGACGACGCGGTGAATGTCTACCACTGGATGACCAATGCGCAGTTCCTGAATGCCGTCGCTCTCGGCCAGATCACACCCGGGCCGGTTGTCGCCACCGTGGCGGCGGTGGGCTATGCCGCCCACGGGATCGGCGGAGGGCTGCTGGCGGCGGCCGTGGCCTTCGCGCCCTCCTTCTCCTTCATCTTCCTCGGTGGCGGCCGCTTCGAGCGCCTGCGGGGCAACGACGGGGCGCGGGGCTTCCTCGACGGCGCGGGACCGGCGGCGATCGGGGCGATCCTCGGCTCGGCCGTCACCCTCGCCGGGGCGCTGCACGAGGGCTGGCAGTGGGCGGTGCTCGCAGCAGCCGCCGTCGCCCTGCTGATCGTCCGCCGAGGTGTGGTCGAAACCCTGATCGGCGCCGGAGCGATCGGCGTGATCCTCGCTCTGGCGGGAGCGTCGGTGCCCTAGGCTGACCCCATGGAGGAGAGCATCGCCACGACGGCCGTCCCCGAGGCCCTCGGCTCGCAGGCGGTGGATCTGCTCGGTCGCCTGATCCAGACGAACACCGTCAATCCGCCGGGCAACGAGGGCCCGGTGCAGGAGCTCCTCAAGGGCTCGCTGACGGCGGCGGGCTTCGAGTGCGAGCTGCTCGAGGCCGAGCCCGGGCGCCCCAACCTGATCGCCCGTCTTCAGGGAGCGAGCGACGGGCCCACGCTCAGCTTCCTCGGCCACGTCGACACCGTCCGGGCCGACCCCGAAGAGTGGTCCTTCGACCCGTGGGCGGGTGACGTCGCCGACGGCTGGGTGCGCGGCCGCGGCGCGCTCGACATGAAGGGGCAGGTCGCCTCCGAGGTGGCCGCTGCTGTCGCGCTGGGCGGCAGCGGCTGGCGGCCGCGGGCGGGGAGCCTGATGCTGGTGATCACTGCCGACGAGGAGGTCGGCGGCGGGCTCGGAGCCCGCTGGCTCTGCGAGCAGCACCCTGACAAGGTGCGGAGCGACTTCGTCGTCAACGAGGGAGGCGGCGAGCTGGTGGAGTTCGGCGGCCAGCGGCTCTACACCCTGAGCGTCGGCGAGAAGGGGATCTTCCGGATGAAGCTGCGGACCCACGGGCAGGCGGGGCACGCCTCCCTGCCCCGGATCGGCGACAACGCCCTGCTCAAGCTCGCCGGATACCTGGCGGCGCTCTCCGAGCAGCCGCCCCCCGAGCCGACCGACGTCGGCGAGGCGCTGCTCGAGGCCCTGCTCGGCGAGCCCTGCCCGGGCGAGGAGGGCGTCCGCGCCGGCCTGGAGCGAATCCGAGCCGATCAGCCGCTGCTCGCGGACTACCTCGTGGAGCCGATGCTCGGCGTGACGCTGACGCCAACCAAGGCCGAGGCGGGCAAGAAGGCCAACGTGATCCCCTCCGAGGCCGAGGCCCTGATCGACTGCCGCGTACCGCCCGGGTTCGGCAAAAACGAGGCCCGCGACCGGCTCGAGGCCCTGATCGGCGGGGGCGACTACGAGATCGAGTTCAGCGAGGCCGTGGTCGGCAACAGCTCGCCGATGGACTCGCCCCTGGCGGACGCCATCCGGGCCTGGCTCGGCGAAGCGGATCCGGGAGCGGAGATCGCGCCGATGGTGATGCCGGGCTTCAGCGACAGCAACCCGTTCCGGACCGCCTTCCCCGACGCAATCGTCTATGGCTTCTGTCCCTATCGGGAGGTGGACCTGTTCGAGGCGGCCCCTTTGATCCATGGCGCCGACGAGCGCATCCCGGTCTCCGACGTCGAGCTCTCCGCCCGGTTCTTCTACGAGCTGCCACAGCGGATGCTGGCGTGAGCGATCCCAGCCACAACGGCGACCAGGCACCGCGGTCGGAGGAGACCTACATCCTGCGGCTGGGTGGAATGGCCCTTCGCAACGGCCTGTTGATCCACGGCCCGACCTCATGGGCCGCGGCGGCGCGGGATCGTGAGGGAGAGATCCAGGTGGCCTCCGGACGCAAGCCGGTGCTCGCCCCGGACCTCGCGGTCCGGGTGCCTCTGCTGCGGGGCCCGCTGCGGCTGGCCGAGGCCTTCCTGCTGATCCCGACTGTGCGGATGCAGCTGCGGCCGGCCCGGCTCCCGTTCGAGGACATTCGCGTGATCGCCGCCATGTTGGTCGCCTCGAGCGCCAGCCGGGCGCTCCGCCGCCGGCCGGCGAGCGCAACCGGAGAGCTGGTCCAGGCGGCGCTCGGTCTGGCGCCGGCGATGGTGGCGCTCAGCGATCGCAATCTGGCCGCTTACCACGGCGTCGAGCACAAGGCGATCGGCGCCTACGAGGCCGGATCGGACGACCCGGCCTCGGCGACCAAGGAGCACGAGCGCTGCGGCTCCAACCTGGTGGCGCCGATGATGGTGCTTTCGGCGGCCGGCCAGCTCTTGCTCGAGCGGGCCCTGGATGAGCCCGGGCCGATCGCGCGGGCGGCCGTCGGTGTCGCCAGCGCCTCGCTCGCCGCGGAGATGTTCGCCTGGAGCGAGCGCAACCCCGAGACCACTGCCGCCAGGGCCTTCCACCGCCCTGGCCATGAGATCCAGCGCCTGATCGCCACCAAGGAGCCCACCCCGGAGCAACTCGAGGTCGGGGTGTGCGCGCTGCGCGAGATCCTCCGGGTCGAGCAGGAGGCCGACAGCGAGGCCACGGCGAGCGATCCGCTTCCCGCTACGTAGACTGACGACCCCGTGCTCGGCCGGATCGATCACATCGGCGTCGCCACCGACGACCTCGAGGGAGCCCTCGCCCTCTACGAGGGGACGCTGGGAATGGCGCTGGCGCATCGCGAGACCGTGGAGTCGCAGGGGGTCGAGGCCGCCCTGCTGGACGTCGGCGAGGGTCACGTCGAGCTGCTCCGGCCGCTGGGCCCGGACACGCCGGTGGGCAAGTACCTGGAGAAGCGGGGCCCCGGCCTGCATCACGTCGCCTATGCAGTCGGCGACATCGACGACGTCCTGAGCAAGCTCAAGGGCGCCGGTGTGGAGCTGATCGACGAAGAGCCCCGCGTCGGCATTCGCGACTCCCGCGTCGCCTTCCTGCATCCTCGCTCGACTGGCGGAGTGCTGACCGAGATAGTAGAACCGTCGAAGGCTCATTCATGAGCCGCAGACGACAGGATGTTGGGGGCCAGTGATGACATCGGCCGAACGAGTTTCGATCGGCTTCGCGGGCGGTCAGGTCGTCGAGGTCAAAATCGACGACGGCAAGCTCAAGGACCTGCGCAAGGCGCTGGAGAAGCAGGACGGCTGGCTCGACCTGGATGCTGAAGAGGGGATGGTCTCGATCGACCTGAGGCAGGTTGTGTTCCTCCGCAGCGCGACGACGCCACAGCGAATCGGCTTCGGCGGCTAGGGACTGACCGGCTCAGCCCGCGAGGCGAGAGCGTCCCAGAGCCGCTCCTCGGCGTCGAGCACCTGCTCGGCCCGCGCGTGCAGTGCCCGCCAGTGCTCTGGATTCGGCTCATCCGGCTCGCTCGCCGTGCGAGCGGCGAGGGCGAGGGCGGTCCAGTCGTCCGATGCCTCCCGGGCGAGCCCGGACTCCTCATAGCCCGCCTCCTCCAGGAAGCGGGAGTACATCTTGCGAAAGTTGCCGCCGCCGGTGCCGCGGCGCTCGATCACCTGGTAGAGGAAGCGCGCGCACCACTGCCAGTCCTCGGCAACCTCCGGCCAGGCGCGGAGGTCGGCCGCGAACCGCCGCAGCGCGGGAAGGCCCTCGAAATCCCCGAGCGGGGGCTCGTTCATCCGACTCGCGGCCCGTTCAATCGCCTTCGGGGCGTGGGCGAGCAGGTCATCGCGGCTCAGCCCGCCGCCCTCCGGCAGGTCGATCGCGTGCCCCTCCAGCGGAAAGATCGGCTGCTGTGAGTGGCGCGCCTCCTTGAGGCTCTCGAGCGAGGTGGTCTGCAGGTCCTCGAAGGCAGTATCCGAGAGCCAGGCGAGCTCATCGTCGTAGCCGGCGAGCACAACCGCGTGGCCGGGGAAGTGGGCGGAGCGACCGTAGTGGTCGAGGTAGTAGAGGTCGGTGAGCAGCAGCACCGGGCGACCATCGTCGACGTCCTCGCGCGCCATCCGCCAGGACGCGTCGGGATCGGCATCGGTCCGGAGTCGCAGCGGAACCTCGGTCAGTTCCAGGAAGTTCTCCTCGAGCCGAGCGGCCCGCCCGTTGGTGAAGCGGGTCGGCGAGTGCTCGTCCAGGACGACGTAGTAGAAGCAGGCGCCGGCGCCGAGGCCGAACGCCATCTCCTCGGAGATCTCGACGCCGTGGAAGCCGAGCAGGTTGCGCAGTGCCGTCGAGCCGCAATGATTGCCAGGCACGTGCCGGTAGCCCGGCACCATCGTCCTGTTGGCGGTCTCGGCCATGAGAAGGATTCTGGCGCACGCGCGGGTACTCCCCCGGCAACCGTATTCTGCGCCGGTGCTGCAGAGCCTCGACAACCGCCTGCTCTACGCGATGCGGACGCGCTTCCACAGTCCCGCCGCCGAGGCCGTCGGCAAGCTGCTCGGCAGGATCGGCGAATACGGCGCGGTCTGGTTCGTGATCGGCGTGGTGATGGCGTTCATCGATCCCGACCATGGCGACGACTGGCTCGTCGCGGGCGTCCTCGGCCCCGTGGCGATCGGGCTCAACTTCGCCGTCAAGCTGATCGTGCGCCGGCCGCGACCGGTGCTCGAGGGCCTGCCGCCGCTCGGCGGAGCGCCGAGCTCCCTGAGCTTCCCCTCCGCCCATGCGACGGCGTCATTCGCCTGCGCAACCGCGATGACGCGGATCGCGCCGGAGGCGGCGTTCCTGTTCATCCTCGCCGCCGCGATCGCTGCCTGCCGGCCTTATCTGGGAATGCACTATCCGTCCGACGCGCTCGCCGGGGCGATCCTGGGCACCGGCCTGGGCCTGGTCGTTCCTCTCTAGGTGAGGCGTAGATGAAGATCGGCATCGTTGGGATGCCCAACGCGGGCAAGTCGACCCTGTTCAACGCGCTCACCGCCGCCGGGGCCGAGACCGGGGACTATCCGTTCACGACGGTCGAGCCGAACGTGGCGGTGGTTCAGGTGCCGGACGATCGGCTGGAGCGTGTCGCGGAGACGATCGGCTCCTCCGAGGTCGTCCACGAGACGATCGACTTCCACGACATCGCGGGCCTGGTCAAGGGTGCCTCGCAGGGTGAGGGGCTGGGAAACCAGTTTCTGGCCTCGATTCGCGAGACCGAAGCGATCTGCCACGTGATCCGCGCCCACGGCGCCGGTTCGGTCGCCCATCCGGAGGGCCGGATCGACCCGGTCGCCGACGCCGAGCTGATCGAGACCGAGCTGCTTGCCGCCGACCTCGAGTCCGCTGAGCGCCGCCTCGAGCGTGTTCTGAGGCTGGCCCGCTCGGGGGAGGTGGAGGCGGTTGCCGAGCGCGACTGGCTGCGGGCCGTGGTCGAGGCGCTCTCAGCGGGGCGGCCGGCGCGTGAGGTGCCCGTGCCCGAGGCCGCCCCGGATGCGCTCCGCAAGCTGTCGCCGCTGACCGCCAAGCCCGTGCTCTACGTGGTCAACGTCGACGAGGGCGAGACCGAGGCGCCGCCGGAGCTGCTCGCCCATGCCGAGCGGATTGAGGCACAGGTGGTGGTGATCTCGGCCCGGGTCGAAGCCGAGCTGCGGGAGCTGGACGCGGCCGAGGCCGAGGAGATGCGCCACGAGCTCGGCATCGAGCGCTCCGGTCTGGAGCGCCTGATCCGCGCCGCCTTCGAGCTGCTCGACCTGGTCAGCTTCTTCACCGCCGACACGGGCAAGGAGGCGCTGGCGCGGACGCTCCGCCGCGGAGGCACCGCGCATGACGCGGCGGGTCGGGTCCACGGCGACATCCAGCGGGCCTTCGTCCGAGCCGAGGTGATCGCCTGGAACGAGCTGGTCGACGCCGGCGGCTATGCGGCCGCCCGCGAGCGCGGCACCCTCAGGATCGAGGGACGCGACTACGTCGTCGCGGACGGCGACGTGGTCCACATCCGGACCTAACCGAGTGGATACGGCGGGCGTGAAATAGCGCCCGACTAGAGTCCGGGCATGACCGCGCCCAGGCCGACGGGAAGCCGGCTCTGCTTGATTCACGGTTTCAGCCTGCCCGATGGCGTCGACCCGCTCGAAGGTGAGCGCGTCGCGGTGGCCGCGGGCGGGGCCCAACCGGTGGAGGCGACGGACGGCGGTGACGTCGTCGGCATCCCACGGCACGGCTTCGACCGCGCGACCCCGGCGCATCTGGTCGACCACCAAGCGAACATCCGAGCGGCCTGCGAGCTCGGCTGCAACCGGGTGCTGGCGCTGGGCTCGGCAGGGAGCCTCGACAAGGATCTCAAGGTCGGCACGCTGATCTGCCCGGCGGACTTCTATGCGCCTGACGTCGCGCCGAGCTTCTACAGCGACCAGCGCGGCCACACCGTCCCCGGCTTCGACCCGGACTGGCGCCGGATCGTGATCAGCGCCTGGGGCTCGCTCACCGAGTCCGAGCTGGAGGACGGCGGCGTCTACGCGCAGAGCCTCGGGCCGCGCTTCGAGACGCCCGCGGAGGTCCGGGCGCTCGCCGAGCACGCGGACATGGTCGGGATGACGCTCGCCGCCGAGACCGTGCTCGCCGGGGAGGCCGCCCTGGCCTACACGGCGGTCTGCACGATCGACAACCTCGCCAACGGCGTCTCGGACAAGGTCCTGACCGTGGACGAGTACCGCCGCGGTCGCGACCGGACCGCACGCACGCTGGCCACGGACCTCGAGTTTGTCCTGCCCGCTCTCGCCAGGGAGCTCCCGGGCAGTTGACACTCGCGGTCACCGGCGCGACGCTCGATGGGCAGGTCATCGGGCTGCGCGCGGAGGACGGCGCGATCGCCGCGCTCGGTCCCTCGGTGGAGCCGAAGCCCGGCGATGAGGTGATCGACGGCGCGGGCCTCCTGCTCACGCCGCCGATGGTCAACGGCCACACGCACGCCGCGATGACGCTCTTCCGCGGCTTCGGCGACGACATGCCGCTGATGGACTGGCTGCGGACGCGGATTTGGCCGGCGGAGGCGAAGCTCGAACCCGACGACGTCTATTGGGGCACTCGGCTCGCCTGCGTGGAGATGATCCGCTCGGGGACCACGAGGTTCCTCGACATGTACTGGTACGGCGCGGAGGCCGCCCGGGCCGTGGTCGACTCCGGCATCCGCGCTGTGGTCAGCACGGTGATGATCGACCAACTCGACCCGGCCAAGGGCGAGGCGATGCGGCCCGAGGTGCTCGAGTCGCTCGACCGGATCGCAGACGCCGGGCCCCGGGTGACGCCCAGCCTCGGACCGCACGCGATCTACACGGTCAGCGCCGAGTCCCTGGCCTGGCTCGCCGAGGTCGCCGGGGAGCGCGAGATCCCGCTCCAGATCCACCTTTCCGAGACCGAGCAGGAGGTGACCGACTGTCTCGATGCCCATGGCAAGCGCCCGGCGGCGTATCTCGACGAGGTGGGCTTCCTGGGCGAGCTCACGGTCCTGGCACACGGCGTCTGGCTCGACCGGGTGGAGCTCGAGCTGATCGCCCAGCGCGGCGCCACCGTGGTCGCCAACCCAGCGGCGAACATGAAGCTGGCCGTCGGGGGCGTCCTGCCATACCCGCAGGCAGCGGCAGCCGGCGCCGCCATCGGCCTGGGCACCGACGGCGTCTCCTCGAACTCCAACCTCGACATGTTCGAGGAGGTGAAGCTCCTCGCCCTCAGCCAGAAGCACGCCAGCGGCGACCCGGCGACGTTGCCGGCCGGCGAGGCCCTGGCGATCGCCCGCGGGCTGCGCTCGCCGGTGCTTGGCGGGACAACGCTCGCGGTTGGCGAGCCCGCAGATTTCCTGCTGCTGCGCGGCTTCGACCCGGAGCTCTCCGCCGGCGACCCGGACGCCGATCTCGTCTACGCGGCCGGCGGCGCGGTTGTCGACTTCGCCGCCGTCGCCGGCCGGGTGCTGATGCGCGACCGGCAGGTGGAGGGCACCGAGGAGATCGTGGCGCAGGTCCGCTCGCGCGCGGCGCGCCTCACCGGATAGCGTCCTCGGGGTGCGAACCGAGGCTCGCTTCCCCGATGTCCCGCCCAAGGCGGGCCACTACGAGAGCTTCTACCTGAAGCTGGTCCGGCCCGGCGGCGGCAGGGGTGCCTGGATCCGCCACACCGTCCACAAGCGCCCGGGCGAGGACGCGACCTGCGCCCTCTGGTTCGTCCTCTTCGATTCCTCGGCGGCGGGGCCGCGGGCGACCAAGCGCCAGTTCGGCGCCGAGCAGCTCAGCGCGGGCGCCGACACCTACATCCGAATCGCCGATGCGACCCTCTCGGATGGCCGCGCCACCGGGCGCGTCGGCACCGATGTCCTCGAGGCGAGCTGGGACCTGAGCTTCGAGGACGCCCACGAGCCCTTCCACCACCTGCCGCGGGACTTCCTCTACCGCTCGAAGCTCCCGAAGACCAAGTTCCTCAGCCCATACCCCGATGCGGTCTTCAACGGCCGGCTGGAGGTGGGTGGCGATCGAATCGATGTGGACGGGTGGCGCGGGATGATCGGCCACAACTGGGGCGCCGAGCACGCAGAGCGCTGGGTCTGGATCCAGGGCTCCGGATTCGAGGGCCATTCGCCCGAGGACTACTTCGACATGGCGGTCGGCCGCATCAAGGTCGCCGGCAGGACCAGCCCGTGGGTCGGGAACGCGATGCTGATGCTGGACGGTCAGGCCCACCGGCTGGGCGGCTTCGGTCACGTGCCGAGCACCGACGTGAACGAGCGGCCGACCGGGGCCGACTTCGAGCTCAAGGGCAAGGGAGTGAAGGTCACCGGCAACGTCAGGGCCGCGGCCAAGGACTTCGTGGCCTGGATCTATGCCGACCCGGTCGGACCGGAGCACAACACGCTCAACTGCTCGATCTCCGACCTGGAGCTCGAGGTCGAGCTCGACGGCGGCCCGGCCGAGCGCCTCACCGTCAGCGGAGCCGCCGCCTACGAATTCGGAACCAGGGACACCGACCACGGCATACCGGTCCAGCCGTACCCGGACGGATGATGCGGAGATCCTCATCGAGAAAGGTCTCAACCGCTGATGCGCCCTACTTCTTCTTCTTGAAGAACGCCCAGGTGTCGGGCAGCCCCAGGGCACCGGCGATCTGGGGCCCGTTGACCGTCGTCGTCCCGCCGCTGCCGACGAGGTTGGCGTGCACTATCCGCGGCGAGGCCCCGCGCTGCGTGACCACGATGTTGCGGAGCTTGCCGCGCAGCCCGAGGCCCCTCATCGCCGAGTTCATCCGGCCGAGGGAGAACTTTCGCTTCCAGTGCTCGTAGGGGGATCCGGCGTCGGCCTCGAACGGGTCGTCGACGCCGCGCAGGTAGGGGATGGCCGGCTGGCCGAATCCCAGCGATGAGAACTCGTTGTTCTCGGTGTGGCCCCCGGAGGTGGAGAAGAAGAACGTCTGGGCCACCTTGCCGCCGTAGAGCACGACCTGCAGGTGGGTGGCGGCGACCGCCTGGTCGGTCTTCGTGGTTTGGGCCCCGACGCCGTCGTAGACCTGGCTGCGGGTGTCGTCGAAGACGTCGAAGGTGCCGCTGTGCGCGGCGGTCGAGATCGCGTAGGACCGCGCGGCCACCGCCTGCGCCTTGAGCGCCTCGATCGGCCATGACGCCGGAGACTCCTTCGCCACCACCCCGCGGACGTAGTCCTCGAGCTCGACCACGTTGATCGCGTCGAGGCCGTTGGATGAGGTCCTCACCTCGAGGGAGCCGTGGTATGTGCCCTTGCCCTTGACGAAGACATTCGGCGCTCCGGTTGCCGTCATCACCGCACCGCACCTCGCCACCAGCTTCCGCTTCTTGGAGCGCACCACGATGCCGCCGCCCTTCCGCTTGGCGACATAGCCCTTGCCGGGCTTCAGGGTGGCGCCGCAGGCCGAGCCGGCGCCGCTGAAGGAGACGCCGCCCACGCCGTCGAGGAGCAGAACGCGCACGCTCTGATCCCCGGTCGTCCCGATCGTGGTGCCCGTGTAGTAGTGGGTCAGGATCTGGTCGTACCTGAATCCGTGCTTGGCGTAGCCGTAAGCGCCGTACTGGCTCATGCCGACCCCGTGTCCGAAGCCTGCTCCCTTGACGATCCAGACCTTGGCCGAGGCTGCGGCCGGTACCACCAGGGCGCAGGCGAGCGCAAGCAGGATCGGGCGGGTCCCCCGGAGCATCGCCCCTGAATAACGGGTACGGCGGCCGGAAGTTGCGGTTTGGAGCAGAACGGGTCTCCGCTCTGGCCGGATCGGCCCTCTGGCCGCGCGGCTGGTCGGGCTAGCCTGTGGGTAGGCGTCTACGCGAGGGTGCTCCGTAGGAGCAACCCGTTTCAGGAGGTTGAAGATGGCGACCGAGACGATTCAGGCCACGGATCACAAGCTCTACACAGCCGGCGAGTGGATCGAGACCGGCGAGTGGTCGGAGGTGAAGGCTCCATATGACGGGACCCTGATCGGTCGGGTGCCGAAGGGCGATGCCGCGCTCGTCGATAGAGCCGTCGAGGCCGCACGCGCCGCATTCGACGCCGGCGGCTTTCCCGCGCACGAGCGCGCCGCGATGCTCGACCGCGCCGCCGAGCTGGTCGCGGAGCGCGAGGACGACCTGACGATGACGATCGCCGCCGAGGCGGGTAAGCCGGTGAAGACGGCCCGCGTTGAGGCACAGCGATGCGTCTCGACCATGCAGTTCTCCGCCGTCGCCGCTCGCACCCTGACGGGGCACACGGTCCCAATGGAGGCCGGCGCGGCCGGGGAGGGCAAGCTCGGCATCGTGATTCGCGTCCCCTACGGCGTGGTGGGCGCGATCAGCCCCTTCAACTTCCCGCTCAACCTGGTCGGCCACAAGCTCGGCCCCGCGTTCGCCGCGGGCAACGCCGTCGTGCTGAAGCCCGCCGGACAGACCCCGATCTCGGCGATCAAGCTGGCGGAGATCTTCTACGACGCCGGGCTGCCCGAGAACTGGCTGCAGGTCGTCTGCGGCTCGGGCTCCGACGTCGGCAACGCGATCGTCGAGGACGACCGCATCGGCGCGATCACCTTCACGGGTTCCGCGCCGGTCGGCTGGAGCATCCGCTCGAAGGCCCCGCACAAGAAGGTCAACCTGGAGCTCGGCTCCACGGCCCCGCTGATCGTCAACGAGGACGGCGACTGGGAGACCGCGGCGGACAAGGCCAAGCTCCACGCCTACTCGCACGCCGGCCAGAGCTGCATCTCCGTCCAGCGGATCCTGCTCCACGAGTCGATTGCGGATCAGTTCACCGAGCGGTTCGTGAAGAACGTCGAGTCGCTGGTCACCGGCGACCCGATGGACGAGAACACCGACGTAGGCCCGGTGATCTCCCCGGACGACCGCGATCGCGTCAAGGAGTGGATCGACGAGGCCGCGGCGCAGGGCGGCGAGATCCTCACCGGCGGCGAGCTGGTCGACGAGGATCGCTGCATCGCCCCGACGGTGATCAGGAACGAGCCGAAGTCATGCCACACCTGGAAGGACGAGATCTTCGGCCCGGTTGCGACCATCCACACCTTCAAGACGTTCGATGAGGCTCTCGAGATGGCGAACGACTCCCGCTACGGGCTCCAGGCCGGTGTCTTCACCCGTGACATCGGCAATGCGAAGAAGGCCGGAGAGACCCTCGAGTTTGGCGGCGTGCTGATCAACGAGGTGCCGACCTTCCGCACCGACCAGATGCCGTACGGCGGCGTCAAGGACTCGGGCAACACGCGCGAGGGCCCGGACTATGCGGTTCGCGAGCTGACCGAGGAGCGCCTGGTCACCTTCCAGGGCTAGCGGCGCTAGGCCGTGGCGAACCAGCGCTCGAGCCGCTCCTGGCTCATCAGCCGGGAGGGCTCCACCGTGCGGGCGAGGCAATCCCGCAGGTCCTGGCCGGCGTCCGGATCTGACGCCCAGCCTCGAAACAGCGGCTCCGCGCTCTCGGGCCGGGGGAACCGGCCCCAGGCGAAGGACCAGTCGTAGTGCTCGGCCGCCTTGCCGTCGCGCCAGGCCTCGTATCCATCCAGGTTCCCGTCGTCGCCCGAGAGGGAGTGGGCCACGTAAAGCGCCGCCTCCACCGCGTCGCCGATCCCCTGTGCCGTGCCGGGGTGCTTGAAGTAGCAGGCGTCGCCGACCAGCGCCCATCCAGGTCCGGTGGGCCGTCGAAAGAAGCCCCTCATCAGGGTCTCGGGCGCGACCGTCACCTCGGTCACCATCTCCGCGCGCTCGAGCAGCTTGGGATCGAAGGTCTCCGGAAAGCGGCGGATTGTCTCCATGTACTTGCGCTCCCTCTCGTCCTTCGTCCCCTGCGCCAGATCAGGGGCGCCGTTGGCGATCAGCATGTAGAGCCGGTCCTCGACGGGGCCGTGGTAGAGCATCTCGTCGAGGTTGATCTGCAGCGTCGAGACCGGCTCCTCCACCGGAATCCCGCTCCAGTACGAGTAGGAGAAGGCAAGCTCGCCGCGCTGGGTGCGCTCCTTCTCGAGGCCGAGCTTCCCGGCCACAACCGAGCCGCGGCCGTCCGCGCCGAATACCCAGGGCGCACCAATCTCTCGTCCGTCCGCCAGCCTGACGCCCCTGACCGGATCCTCGTCGGTGCCACTCCCGATCAGGTCGACCACCCGAGTGCCGAAGATCCCCTTCCCGCCGGCGGCCAGCGCAGTGTCGACTCCCGCCTTGTCGAGGGCGATCCGCCTCGGCGCCAAGCCGAGATCGAAGCCCTCGATCGGGCTGTACCTCCCGGAGATCTCATGCCCGAGGGCGACAAGCCGATGGGAGGCGAAGGCGAGCTCATGCTCGGACTGGAGCGTGTCGAGCACGCCGAGCCGCTCAAGCCGGGCAAGGGTATTCGGATAGAGGAGGTGGGTCGAGACGGTGGTGCTAGGGAACTTGTCCCGGTCGACCAGCGCGACATCCCAGCCACGCTCGGTCAGCGCCGTGGCCAATGTGGACCCGGCGCAGCGCGCACCGACTATGACCGCGTCGTGCGTCTCCACCGCATCCGACCTTACCCCGCGGGCCCAGGCGGTTGTGTGCTTCTGCTCCGGGGGCAGCTCAGTCGTGCGGGCGCGCCATCTTGCGATGGTCCAGCGCCTCGTCGAGGATCGACTCCTCGACGCCCATCTCCCCCGCCACCTCGCGCAGTGGCCGGCCGGAGGAATGCGCCTCCTTGACGATCTCCGCCGCCCGGTCGTAGCCGATGTGAGGGTTGAGCGCGGTGGCGGTCGCCAGCGTCGCCTCGGCGTGGCGCTCGAGCATCTCCTCGTTCGGCTCGATCCCGCTGACGCACTTCTCGTCGAGATGCCGTGCGGCGGCGCTGAGCAGCTTGATCGAATCGAGCAAGTTGCGGGCGATCAGCGGGACGCGGACATTGAGCTCGAACTGGCCCTGGCTTCCCGCCAGCGTGATCGCGGCGTCGTTGCCCACCACCTGGTCGGCGACCTGGATGACGACCTCCGGGATCACCGGGTTGACCTTGCCAGGCATGATCGAGGAGCCCTTCTGCAGCTCCGGCAGCACGATCTCTGCGAGTCCGGCGCGCGGCCCGGACCCCATCAGCGCCAGGTCGTTTCCGACCTTGAGCAGCGAGACGGCCACTGTCTTGAGCGCTCCGGACAGCTCGACGAGTGCGTCCCGGTTCCCCTGCGCCTCGAACGGATCGGCGGGTTCGGAGATATCGAGCCCGGTGTCGGCGCTGAGCTTCTCACGCACCTTGGCGGCGAACTCGGGGTGGGTGTTCAGGCCGGTCCCGGTCGCTGTGCCGCCGAGCGGAATCTGACCCACGCGGCCGAGCGTGGAGCGGACGCGCTCAGCCCCGAGGCGGATCTGCGCAGCGTAGCCCGCGAACTCCTGCCCGAGCGTCACTGGCACGGCGTCCATCAGGTGGGTGCGCCCGGCCTTGACGAGGTCCGCGAACTCGTCCGCCTTGCGCTCCAGCGCCCCGCGCAGCTCGTCGAGCGCCGGCAGCAGGTCGGAGTGGACCTCACCTAGCGCCGCCAGGTGAACGGCGGATGGGAAGACGTCGTTCGAGGACTGTCCCATGTTGACGTGGTCGTTGGGATGGGCCTCGTCGCCGGCGAGCTCCGCGATCACCTCGTTCGCGTTCATATTCGAGGAGGTGCCGGAGCCGGTCTGGAAGACGTCGATCGGGAACTGGTCGTCGTGCTCGCCGTTGGCCACCTCGTCGCCGGCCTTGGCGATCCGCTCGGCGAGGTCCCCGTCGAGCTTGCCGAGCTCCGCGTTGGTCCTGGCGGCCGCCGCCTTGATCCGACCCAGCCAGTGGATGACCGGCGCCGGTATCGGCTGGCCCGAAATCTGGAAGTTGTCGACGGCCTTCGTGGTCTCTCCGCCCCAGAGCTGATCCGCGGTCCCGGCTTCCATGATCTCAGGCTACCTAGCCCGTGCTGTGGCCTGCGGCGTAGCCACGTCCAAACGCCCTCTCGAACGCTGCCGGCGGCGTGTCCCCGGTCAGAGTGAACCGGGCGGCCGAGTTGAGCCGCCGCACGAGGTCGGTGTGAATGGGGTCGGCGCCCTTCGCGACCGCGCCGCTCAGGTAGCCGAGCCGGAGGGTGCCGGGCCCGGTCGGGTTCCGGCGCGCCTCGGCGTTCAGCTTGGTCGCGGCGATGATCATCTCGTGGCCGATGTTGGCGAGCTGACCGGCGTCCTGCTCGGGCACCAGGCAGTCCGAAATGGGTGTGGTCCCAGCGAGCCTGACCGCCGCGGGGGCCCGCTCGAGTGCGTGGAGATAGGCCTCGTTGCTCACCAGACATGCGGCCGGGGCGAGGTCGTTCTTCTTGGTGCCGCATCCGGCCGCGCCCAGAATCGCGGCCACGGCCACGAGCGCGGCAGCCCGTGGTGCGATGGCGATCCGACGGAACACGCTCCGATCCTACGGCGGGGAGCCGGATTCGGATGATTCGTCCGCCGCGGTCCATAACTTGATGACTCGTGACCGACGAGGCGACGCCCCTTCGCCCCATCGATCCGCTCGCGCATCGTGCTCTGGAGGCGCTGGTGCGGGCGCAGGCGAACCTGACCCGCCGCCTTGCGGCGGACCTCGAGCGCATCGGGGTATCGGCGACCGGCTTCACGATGCTGGTCCTGCTGACCAGCGCGGGGGGACGCCTGGAGCTGCGAACGATGCGGCGGCGCCTGGGCGCGTCCAAGGCGACGGCCACCGAGGTGCTCGACACACTCGAGAACCGTGGCTTCGTCGCGCGCAGCCGCCTGGAGAGCGATCGGCGCGCCGTCGCGGTCAGCCTCTCGCAGGCCGGCTACAACCTCGTCACCCACGCCTTCCCCGCGCACGCGGAGCGTGTGCGCGAGGCGTTCGGGGTCCTCGACGAGACCGAGAAGCGCCAGCTCGCGGATCTCTGCCGCAAGCTGGACCGCGCCGCGTAGCGGCCACCAGGCCGCTCTCTATCGGAGCGGAGGGCGAAGCCCGGAGCGACTTGTGAGGGCGGCCGCTCGTGGCCGCGATCTTATGGCGAAGCCGTCCAGAGCTGTGCCAATTGCACCGGAGTGAGCCCTGACAGCCGCAGGCAGTCGCGCGTCATGTGCGCCTGGTCGGCGTAGCCGAGGTCCGCCGCAACCCGGGCCAGGTCGATCTCGCCGCTCGAGACCGCCTGAGCTTGGGAGACCAGTCGCCGGAACCGCAGGACGCGGTCGAGCGTCTTGGGCCCATATCCGACGGCCTGGTGAAAGCGCCGCCGCAGCTGGCGGTCGCTGATCCCGAGGGATTCGGCCAGCCGATCGACGCGGATCCCGGGAAAGCCGAGCCGCCGGGTCGCCGCGAGCACCAGCGGATCCGGGCCACCGTCTTTGATTCGCTGCCGATCGCCCTTCGAGGAGCTCAAGCGCCTCGCTCTCGCCCTCGGATTCCTCCAGACGCTCCGCGAGCTTGCTCGCCGAGGATCCGAGCAGCTCCTCCAGCCTGACGTGGACATCGAGCACCTCACTCGCGGGCATTCCGAGCACGGCGCCGGCCACGCCGGGCCGCAGCCTCAGGCCCAGAGATCCGCTCGCCGGGGGCGACCCGGCTCGGCCTGGCGCTTCGATCGAGTCCGGCGAGCACCAGCTCACCCTCACGCCAGAGCAGGTCCACGCATCCGTCTGGGAGCACCAGGACCGACTCGCTCGTCTCGTCCTCCGGCCCCTTGCCGCATCCAGCGGCAGGCGACCAGCGAGTACACGTCGGCCCGAGGGAGCGAACTCGCGGTAGGCGCCATGCCTCGAAATTAGTGAACGTCCGAAATGTTCAAGGCGGGAGCTCGATCGGCGCATACCGTCCGCTGAAATCGCAACCTCGGAAGGGAGCCCCCGATGGAACAGCGCCTCAGCCTGATCACACTCGGAATCTCCGACCTGGACCGCGCGCGGAAGTTCTACGAGGCGCTCGGCTGGAGGACCGGCGCGAAGGAGGCCGACGACGTCGTCTTCTTCCAGGCGGGCGGCATGGTGGTCGGGCTCTGGGATCGGGCGAAGCTCGCCGAGGACAGCGCCGTCAGCGACGGTGGTGGCTGGGGAGGGGTGACCCTCGCATACAACACCCGGTCGACCGATGAGGTCGACGAGGTGATCGAGGAGGCCCGCAAGGCGGGGGCGACGATCGGCCGTGAGCCCGGCGAGACGTTCTGGGGCGGCTACTCGGGGGTCTTCATCGACCCGGACGGCCACCCATGGGAGGTCGCCCACAACCCGCAGCTGGACCATCGAGGAGGACGGCTCGGTGACGCTGCCGCCGCGGACTGACTGCGAGAATCCGGCTCCATGGCCGGATTCCGCCCAGTCGACCCGAAGCAGTCCTTCCCGGCGCTCGAGGAGAAGATCCTCGAGCGCTGGCGCGAGCGCGACGTCTTCGCCCGCTCGCTCGCCAACCGGGAGTCATCGCCCCTCTGGGGGTTCTACGAGGGGCCGCCGACCGCCAACGGGAAGCCGGGCTCACACCACGTCCTCGCCCGGGTCTTCAAGGACATCTATCCGCGCTTCAGGACGATGACCGGGCACCGGTCCCGCGGAAGGCGGGCTGGGACTGCCACGGCCTGCCTGTGGAGCTCGAGGTCGAGCGCGAGCTCGGCATCACCTCGAAGGAGGAGATCGAGGCCTTCGGGATCGCCGAGTTCAACGAGCGCTGCCGCGAATCCGTCTTCCGCTACGTCGAGGACTGGAACCGGCTGACTGAGCGGATCGGCTTCTGGATCGACCTCGACGACCCCTACGTGACGATGACGAACGAGTACATCGAGTCGGTCTGGTGGGCCCTGCGCCGCATGTGGGACGACGGGCGCCTCTACGAGGACTACAAGGTCGTGCCGTACTGCCCGCGCGACGGGACCGCCCTCTCCTCGCACGAGGTGGCCCTCGGCTATCACGACGTCGAGGATCCCGCGGTCTACGTGAAGCTGCCGGTGCGCGACGCTGGTGAGAGCCCGCTGGAGCCCGGCGACGAGCTGCTGGTCTGGACGACCACCCCGTGGACCCTGATCACCAACGCCGCGGTCGCAGCCGGGTCCGAGATCGAGTACGTCAGGGCGCAGCTGCTCAGCGGCGACGAGAAGGTCGGCGCCGCGGCCGGTGACGAGGTGTTCGTCCTCGCCCGCGACAGGGTCGAGCAGGTTCTGGGCGAGGACGTCGAGATCCTGGCCAGCTTCCCGGGTGAGCAGCTCGCGGAGCCTCCTACGAGCCGCCGTTCGACTACATCACGGACTACGGCCCGCGCGGCCACACCATCCTGCTCGCCGACTTCGTCACCACGGATGAGGGCACGGGACTGGTCCACACCGCGATCGCGTTCGGGGAGGATGACTTCCGTCTCGGCGAGCAGTACGGGATCACGTTGCAGAACCCCGTCGATCTGCGCGGTCGCTTCGACGAGCGGATCACCGACTTCGCCGGGCAGTGGGTGAAGGCCGCCGACCCGGCGATCGTCGAGGCGCTCGAGCAGAAGGGGAAGCTGCTCCGAGCCGAGTCCTACCTGCACGCCTATCCGCACTGCTGGCGCTGCGACACGCCGCTGATCTACTACGCGAAGGCGAGCTGGTACGTGAAGACGACCGAGGTGCGCGACCGGATGCTGGCGGCCAACGAAGAGATCGGCTGGCATCCGGAGCACATCAAGCACGGCCGCTTCGGCAAGTGGCTCGAGGGGAACGTCGACTGGGCCCTCTCGCGCGACCGCTACTGGGGCACGCCGCTGCCGATCTGGGAATGCGACGCCGACGACTGCGAGGAGCGCTTCTGCGCCGGCTCGATCGCGGAGATCAAGGAGCGCGCCGGTGACATCCCGGACGACCTCCACCGGCCCTACATCGACGAGGTCACCTGGAGCTGCGAACGGGACGGGCTGCGACGGCACGATGCGCCGGGTCCTCTCGGTGATCGACACCTGGTTCGACTCGGGCTCGATGCCGTGGGCGCAGTTCCACTACCCCTTCGAGAACGAGGAGCTGTTCGATCAGCGCTTCCCCGCCGACTTCATCTGCGAGGCGATCGACCAGACCCGCGGCTGGTTCTACACCCTGCTCGCCGAGGCGGTCCTGCTCTTCGACACCTCGAGCTACCGCAACGTGGTCTGCCTGGGCCTGATCCTCGACCCCGAGGGTCAGAAGATGTCGAAGAGCCGCGGCAACGTGGTCGAGCCCTGGGACGTGATCGAGCGCCACGGCGCCGACGCGTTCCGCTGGTACTACTTCGCCTCCCAGCAGCCCTGGTCGGGGTACCGGTTCTCGGTGGACACGGTGGGGGAGGCCGTCCGCCACTTCCTCCTCACCCTCTGGAACACCTACTCGTTCTGGGTGACCTACGCCAATGCCTCCGGACTCGAGACGGGCGAGCTGCCCTACGTGCCCAGGTGGACGGCCCGCGATGACCCCGAGGTCACCGAGCTCGACCGCTGGGCCGTCTCGCGGCTGCAGCACACGATCGCCGAGGTCCGCGAGCAGATGAACGGCTTCGACTGCACCGCGGCCGCGCGCGCGATCGCCGGCTACACCGAGGAGCTCTCCAACTGGTACGTGCGGCTCAGCCGGCGGCGCTTCTGGGACGGGGACTTGGCGGCGCTCGAGACCCTTCGCTTCTGCCTCGGCGAGACCGCGAAGATGCTCGCCCCCTTCACCCCATTCATCGCCGAGGAGATCTACTCCAACCTTCTCTTCGGCCGGGAGATCGGCCTGGAGAGGCCCGTGGACCAGTGGACGAACCCGGAGCAGGACTCGGTCCACCTCTGCGACTTCCCCGAGGTCGACGAGGCGCCTGATCGACGAGCAACTCGAAGCGGGCATGGAGGCGGTCCGCAGGACGGTCGAGCTCGGCCGCGCCGCCCGCGCCCAGGCCAAGGTCAAGCTGCGACAGCCACTGCGCAAGGCCGTCGTGGTGGCCTCGGATGCCGAGCGGGAGGCGATCCAGCGGCTCGCCGCAGTCGTCGCCTCCGAGCTCAACGTGAAGGAGCTCGATTTCGTGCAGAGCGAGGCGGAGCTCGTCGCCTATCGCGTCAAGCCGAACTACCGCTCTCTGGGGCCCCGCTTCGGCAAGAAGATGCCCCAGGTCGCCGCCGCGATCGAGTCCCTCGACGCCGGCGGCGGTCGCGGAGCAGCTCGAGGCCGGGGCCGAGGTCGGCATCGCGATCGACGGCAAGGAGCACACGCTCTCGGCCGACGACATCAACCTCGTCATGGAGCCGCTCGAGGGCTATCAGGTGGAGGCCGAGGCGGGCCACGCCGTCGCCCTGGAGCTCGACCTCGACGACGAGCTCCTTCGCGAGGGCCTCGCTCGCGAGGTCGTCCGCGCCGTTCAGGATGCGCGCAAGCAGGCCGGCCTCGAGGTCTCCGACCGGATCTCGCTCGAGCTCGGCGGGGACGACGAGCTGCTCGCCGCCGCCCAGGAACACGAGTCCTACATCGCCGGCGAGACGCTGGCGACCTCCGTCGGCTACGCCTCCGACGGCACTGGCGAGAAAGCCACCATCGAGGGGCGCGAGCTGCTGATCGGCGTCTCCAAGGCCTGAGTGGCCAAGCAAGCCGACGGGGGCGGCATCGCCGCGGTGATCTTCGACCTCGACGGCGTCCTGCTCGATTCGGAATCAGCCTGGGTGCGGGTGAAGAAGGAGTTCACCGAGGAGTCCGGCGGCCGCTGGGAGGAGCGCGCTCGGGTCGAGATGCTCGGTATGAGCTCGACCGAGTGGTCGCAGTACATGCACGACGAGCTCGGGGTTCCGGTTCCGCCGGAGACCATCTCCTCCGAGGTGGCCGAGCGTCTCGTGCAGCAGTACCGTGAGCGCCTGCCGTTGCTGCCCGGCGCCGTCGAGGCGGTTCGCTCGCTTAGCCGGCAGTGGCCGCTCGGGCTGGCCTCCTCCTCGAACCGGAACGTGATCGATCTTGCCCTCGAGCGGGCGGGCCTGGCCGAGGACTTCGTCGCGACGGTCTCCTCGGAGGAGGTCGAGCGGGGGAAGCCGGCTCCCGACGTCTATCTGGAGGCGGCCCGGCGGCTCCAGGTCGATCCGGACGCCTGCGCCGCGATCGAGGACTCCACCAACGGCATACGCTCGGCGCACGCGGCAGAGATGGCGGTGATCGCCGTTCCGAACAAGGACTTCCCTCCGGAGCCCGACGCCGTGGCGCTGGCGGCGCTCGTGCTCAACTCGCTGGAGCGAGCTCAGCCCGGAGCGGGTTCGGGCGCTGGCTACCGCCTGACCTCGTAGGTCAGGCCGACCATCCCGCTGGAGAAGGTCCGGGCGCCGATCAGCTGCATCGGCCCACCCGGCAGCCGTCGGTCGAAGAGCGGCTTGCCCTCGCCGAGCACGACTGGAACGACCGTCACCTCCACCCGGTCGAGCAGGCCGTGGTCGGCGAACTGCGACGCCACGTTCCCGCCGCCGACGATCCAGAGGTCGCGGTCGCCGGCGGCGGCGAGCATTTCGTCGATCAGGTCCGGGGCCTCGGCGTCGACGATGCGGACGTCGACGTCTTCCCCCTCCGGCTGCTCCAGCTCGCGCGTGCTCAGCACCCAGGTCGGCTTGCCCGCGTAGGGCCAGCTCCTGCCGTGGGCGAGCACCCACTCCTAGGTGACGGAACCCATCACCAGCGCGCCAATGCCCTCGTAGAAGGCGTCGTAGCCGGCCTGGCCCGCGCCCGAGTCCGCGCCCTCGAACGCTCCCCTCGTATTCGGCAGCCAGTCGATGGTGTCGTCGGACTCGGCGATGTAGCCGTCGAGGGTCTGGGCGGCGTAGTAGCGGACGAGGCTCATGCGCGCCCATCGTAGGCGCGCATGAGCCTGGAGTCCCGCACTCAGCCGGCGGTCTTGCGCCGGTAGAGCCGCAGCGTCAGCGGGATCACCACCGCCAGGGCGCCGACACACCAGATGACCGACGCCAGCACCGGATGCGCGAGCGGCCAGACGGCGTCGCTCGGCACGGCTGTCGGGTTGCCGAACAGAGTCCGCACGGCGGCCGCCATGGCGCTGATCGGGTTCCACTCCGCGACCTGCCGCAGCCCGTCGGGCAGCGTCCCGCGTCCCGACGAAGGCGCTCGAGACGAAGGTGAGAGGGAAGATGACGATGAACGCCAGTCCCATCACCGCATCCGGCGAGCGCACCGCGATACCCAGCAGGGTGCCGACCCAGATCGCCAGGGCGGCAAGCAGCAGGAGCAATCCGTAGCCCGCGAGGGCGCTGCGCGATGCTCGCGTTGATGCCCCAGCCGACGATCAGGCCGCTGATGGTCATGATCACGACCGCCAGCAGCATGGCCGAGAACTCCGCGGTCAGGTGCCCGAACAGGTAGGCGGAACGCGACATCGGCAGCGAGCGGAACCGCTCGAGGACGCCCTCCTTGAGGTCCGTCGCGATCGAGATCGCCGGTCCCATCATTCCGAAGAAGATGGTCTGGACCAGGATCCCGCCGACGAGGTACTCCCGGTAGCTGCCGCCGGCGACGTGGATCGCGCCGCCGAAGACGAAGGCGAACAGCAGCACGAACATCAGCGGCTGCATGGTGACGTCGAGCAGCTTCTCCGGGGTCTGCCGGATGTGCGCCGCGCTGCGCCTTGCGACGGCCAGCGTGTCGGAGATGAACCAGCGCAGGCGCGTGTGGATTCCGGAATCGACTGTGATCGTTGTCTCTTGCATCAGGCTGCCACCTCCTCGAGCTCGTGCTCGTCGGTTGGGGTCGGCTCGACCCGCTTTGTGCCGGTCAGGGTGAGGAAGACGTCGTCGAGCGTCGGCTCACGCCGGTGGACGTCGGCCGCGTCGATCCCTTCCTGATCCAGGGCGCGGACCACCTCGATCAGACGCGTTCCGCGCTGCACCGGTGCAGTGACCAGCAGCTCGTCGGGGTCGCTGTCGATGTGTCCGTCGGCGAAGCGAGCCAGCGCGCTCGCCGCCGGCGCAATCTCCTGCGTCCCGGAGATGTTGATCACCACTCGCTCGCCGCCCACCCTGGACTTGAGCTCCGCCGGCGATCCCTCTTCGATCACGCGCCCTCGATCGAGGACGACGATGGAATCCGCCAGCTGATCAGCCTCATCCAGGTACTGCGTGGTGAGCAGCAGCGTCGTCCCGCCGCCCACCAGCTCGCGGAGCAGACTCCAGAGCTCGACCCGGGCCTCCGGGTCGAGCCCGGTCGTCGGCTCATCGAGAAAGAGGACGGGCGGATCCGCGACCAGGCTCGCGGCCAGGTCGAGGCGGCGGCGCATCCCGCCCGAAAAGGTCTTCACCAGGCGGTCGCCGACGTCGGCGAGGCCGAGCTGTTCGAGAAGCTCGTCCGCCCGGCTCCGCACCTGCCGCCTTCGGGAGGTGGTAGAGGCGGCCGACCATCTCGAGGTTCGCCCTCGCGGTCAACAGGTCGTCGACCGTCGCGGATTGGCCCGCCACGCCGATGCGCTCGCGCACCCGCGCGCCCTCGGTCGCCACATCGAAGCCGGCGACGCGGGCCTCGCCCGAGGTCGGCTCCGCCAACGTGGTGAGGATGCGGATTGCGGTGGTCTTGCCAGCGCCGTTGTGGCCCAGCAGGCCGAGCACCGAGCCGGCGGGAACTGCGAAGTCGACGTCGCGAAGGGCCCAGAGCTCGTCGTATTGCTTGCTCAGCCCCTTGACGACGATTGCGTTGTTGTCTTTCATTTCGTACCTCGTACGTTGTCGTCGTACAATGTACGAGCACTCATAGCAGTACGCTGTACGAAATGTCGTCACGTCCAAAGAGAGAACGTCGACACTCCGAGGAGGGTTCGCCCACGAATGCCGCGCGGACAGCCGCGGAGCGGGAGGAGCCGGCCGAGGTGATCTGGATGCGGGAGGAGCCCGGCGCGCGAAGAGCCGGGCTCTCTCGCGAGCAGATCGGCGCGAGAGCGGTGGAGATCGCCGATGCCGGGGGATTCGACGATGTCTCGATGCGACACGTCGCACGCGAGCTCGGTGCCGGGACGATGACGCTCTACCACTACGTCCGCAACAAGGACGAGCTGCTCAGCTTGATGGGGGACGCCGTGATGGGGGAGCTCATCGTTCCCGACGACGAGCTGTCGGGGGATTGGCGCGACGCGCTGTCGGTGATCGCGCGCGCGACCCGCAGGGTCTTCAAGAACCACGCCTGGATCTTCGAGGCGATGGGCCAGCCGGTCGGGTCGGGCCCGAACGGGCTCCGGCACCTCGAGCAGTCGATGGCGGCCGTGAGCGAGCTGGGCGCGCCGCAGCGCGACCGGATCGAGCTGGTCACTCTGGTGGACGACTACGTGTTCGGCTTCACGCTCCGCGAGGTGCTCCAGGAGATGTACGAGGCCGAGGGTGATCCCGACATGACCGAATCCGGGCTGGCCTTCTTCGAATCAGAGCTTGGGAGCGGGCGAATATCCCCACGTCAGCAAGATGTTTCGCGGGGACATCCGCGCCGGCGTCGAGCGCTTGATGGAGACCTTCTCGGGCGAGCGCGCGAACAATCGCCGCTTCGAGCGGGGGCTCAAGGCCCTACTCGACGGCTTCGAGGCGAATCTGAAGAAAAGGAAGCGGTAGGCGGCTTGCCATCAACGGCCGCCACAAACACCGGGCCGATCTACGCCAGAACCGGCTCGAGCTCGGACTCGAGCCGGGCCTTCGGCCGCGCGCCGACCAGGCGGGTGGCGACCTCCCCGCCCTTGAAGACGATCATCGTCGGGATCGAGAGGACCTCGTACTTGGCCGCGGTCTGCGGATTCTCGTCCGTGTTGAGGCTGACGATCTTGAGGTCCTCGCGCTCGGAGTCGATCTCCTCGAGGACGGGGTGAACCACGCGGCACGGACCGCACCAGGGAGCCCAGAAGTCGACGAGGACGGGACCGTCGGCGTCGAGGACGTCGGACTGGAAGGTGGCGTCGGTTACATCGTTGAGCTTGCCCGGCACTGTGGTCTCCTAGGTAGCGGTTTCGTTGATGCGAGGGTGCTCCGAGGCGAAGCCGAGGAGCAACCCGTTTCATGTTTCAGTCTAGCCAGACCCTACGTACTTACTATACAAAGTGAAGCGAGTCACCAGCGGCGGAATCTCATCGCCGGCACTCGCCAGATGGCCTCGGCGACGATGGAGCGGCTCATCTTCGAGGTTCCGTCGGCCCGGTCCCTGAAGATGATCGGGATCTCGACGACCCGGAATCCCGCCCTGATCGCGCGGTAGGTCGTCTCCACCTGGAAGGCGTAGCCGCGCGCCTCGATCGTGTCGAGGTTGATGGTCTCGAGCACGATGCGGCGGTAGCACTTGAAGCCGCCAGTCAGGTCGCGGACCGGGAGGCCGAGGGCGAGGCGCGCGTACGCGCTGCCGCCCCTGCTGATCAACTTACGCATCGGCCCCCACTCGCTGATGCCGCCGCCGGGCACATAGCGGGACCCGATCGCGAGGTCAGCGTGCTCGGTCGCCTCGATCAGCTCCGGCAGATACGCGGGATCATGGGAGAAGTCGGCGTCCATCTCGATGATCCGGTCCGCGCCCTCGTCGAGGGCGACGCGGAACGCCGCCAGGTAAGCCGGCCCGAGGCCCTGCTTCCGCGGTCGGTGAAGCACGGCGACGGAGTCATCCGACGCCGCCAGTCGGTCCGCGATTGCCCCGGTGCCGTCCGGAGAGTTGTCATCGACGATCAGGATCCGCCGCGAGGACGGAAGCTGGCCGAGGACGTCGCCGACGATCCTCTCGAGGTTCTCGGCCTCGTTGTAGGTGGGGAGGATGACCCAGGGGGTGATGGTCTCGACCGCAGGCGTGGCCGTGACCGCGCCGCCGGCTCCTTCGGGGCTCTCGGGCACGGGCTAAGGCTAGTCGCCCCCCAGGATCGGGAATTGCCGTCTCGAGCCGCCTTTCGGTGGGCAATAGGTTGTCTGATATGCGCAACGCCGAGATAGCCGCCGCCCTGCGGGAGCTCGGGATCCTCTACGAGCTCGATGGGGCGGATCGATTCCGGGTGCTCGCGTATCGCGAGGCCGCCCGCACCGTCGCCCAGAGCCCGATCTCCATCGAGCAGCTCGCCGAGGAGGGCCGCCTGACCGAGCTTCCGAACGTCGGGAAGACGCTGGCTCAGAAGATTGAGACGCTGATCGAAACCGGCAGCATCCCCTCCGCGGACAAACTGAAGGCGAAGTTCCCGGCCACCCTGGTCGAGGTGACCCGCGTCCCCGGCCTCGGTGCGAAGACGGCTCGCCGGATCTACGACGAGATCGGGGTCGAGAACCTGACGGAGCTCAAGGAGGCTGCGGAGCAGGGCCGGATCAGCTCGATTCGTGGCCTCGGTTCGAAGACGGAGGAGAACATCCTCGGCGCGCTCGAAGGGGTGACCGAGGACGGGCTCGGCGAGCGGCTTCTCCTCTCCAACGTCCTCCCGATCGCGGAGGAGATCCGTCATGACCTGCTCGAGCTCGGGGTCGCGAGACGGATCGAGATCGCCGGCTCCGCCCGGCGCTGGGCCGAGACCTGCAAGGACCTCGACCTGATCGCGACCACCGACGACGTCCCTGCGCTCGCGGAGGCGCTCGCCACGCATGGGCTCTCCGCCGAGACCCGTCGCGGTGGGGACGCCGCCGCCAGCGTGCTCACCCACTCGGGCCTGAAGGTTGACCTCCGCATCGGCGCGGACGCGGAGTTCGGTGATCTCCTCCAGCATTTCACGGGGTCGGCTGCCCACAACGTCCAGCTCCGCGAGCGGGCGCTCAACCGCGGCCTCTCGGTCAGCGAGTACGGAGTCGCCGAAGTGGAGGGGAAGAAGATCCACAAGTTCGCGGATGAGGTCGGCGTCTACGAGCTCCTGGGGCTGCCCTACATCGAGCCGGAGCTCCGCGAGGGCCGCGGCGAGATCGAGGCGGGCGATACCGGGGAGCTTCCGGACCTCGTCACCGTCGACGACATCCGAGGCGACCTCCACTGCCACACCACCCTGTCGGATGGCCGCAACTCGCTGCAGGAGATGGCCGAGGCCGCTCGCCGGCGCGGCTACGCCTATCTCGCCATCACCGACCACTCCGCGAGCCATGGGTTCGGCAACGACGTCAGCGCCAGGCAGCTGAAGGGGCGCATCGAGGAGATCCGTGCCTGGAACGAGTCCGCTCCCCGTGGGTTCAGGTTGCTGGCGGGATCGGAGGTGAACATCGACACCGACGGCTCCCCCGACTATCCCGACGAGCTGCTGGCGGAGCTCGACTGGGTGATCTGCAGTGTTCACACCTCCTTCAACATCTCCGAGAAGGCGATGACCGAGCGGATCATCGCGGCGATGGAGCACCCGCTCGTCGACTGCATCGGCCATCTCACCGGGCGCCTGCTGCTGCGACGGGAGCCCTACGGGGTCGACATCGAGCGGATCGCAGAGGCGGCGGCCCGAACCGGCACGATGATGGAGATCAACGGGAACCCGAACCGCCGAGACCTGAACGAGGGGCACGCCAAGCTGGCGGCCGAGGCGGGTGTCCGCATCGTCTGCAACACCGACGCCCATGGCACCGACACGCTGAGCAACATCAAGTACTCGGTGGCGACCGCGCGGCGAGCCTGGCTCAGCGCGAAACAGATCGCGAACACCCGCACCTGGCGCTCATTCGGGCCGCTCCGAAAGCGCGGACGAAGGTAGCGCCGTCTAACGCGGCTGGTTGAGACGCGCCCGGGGCGGGGGCAGCTTGGTGCTGCCGGGGGCGCGCATCCCATCGAGCATCACCTCGAGGAAGCGCTCCCAGTTCATCGCGGGCATGCTGCCATCGGCGGAGCCGGTGACGGCGCTGAGCCCGCAGATCATGGTCGGGATGTCCTCGACCATGAGGTCCTTTCGCATCTCGCGGGCCCGCTGAGCCTTGCGCATCAGCTTCTGAGTGAGCTCGACCAGCCCCGATTTGGCGGCCGCCGCCTCGCCCACCAGCGGGCGCGAACCAAGCACCTCGGACAGCCCCCGGTCCTCGGCCTGGTAGTGGGCGGACCAGCGCATCACATCGCAGAAGGCCTGCCATGCGTCCTCCTTCTCGAGCGCCTTGGCGGTCTCCTCGGCGATGCGCTCGAAGCGATCAGCAACGAGGGCGTCGAGCAGGGCTTCCTTGTTCGGGAAATGCCGGTAGACGGTCCCGACACCGACCCCCGCGGTCCGTGCGATGTCCTCCATCTGGCAGTCGAAGCCGTGCTGCGCGAAGCATTTGCGTGCCGCCTGCTTTATCGCCTCACGGTTGCGTCGGGCGTCGGCGCGGAGGGCCGGCGCGGTGGGGGCGGGCTTTGTCTTCGTTGCGGCCATCTGATCGAGCCTAGCCGTCGCAAGGCTCCAAATCCGACTGTGTGACGACCTGCACGCAAACGGAACCACGATTCCGTATAGTGCAGGAAGTGAAAGCGGAACTCAGGTTCCGAATAAGAATACCCCACATGTCCATCTGAGCCCGGACCGTTCGTTGAATAAGTAAACCGGCGGTCACGGAGCCGGCCGAGAGAAGGAAAGGAGTCAGGGGGATGACAACAGCACAGGAATATCTCGAGAAACGTTGGACCGCGCTGATCCTGCTCTGCGTCGCCCAGTTCATCGTGGTTCTCGATGCGTCCATCGTAAACGTGGCCCTGCCGAGCATCGGCAAGGGGCTCCACTTCTCGGAGGCGAACTTGCCCTGGGTCGTGAACGCCTACGTGATCGCATTCGGCGGCTTCCTGCTGCTCGGTGGTCGGGCTGCGGACCTGCTCGGTAGACGACGAGTCTTCATGGCCGGCCTGCTCGTGGTGGGGATCGCCTCCCTCGCCGCCGGCTTTGCCGCCAACCAGGGGCAGCTGATCGCGGCTCGCGCCGCGCAGGGCCTGGGCGCAGCGATCGTTTCGCCGGCCGCGCTCTCGATCGTCACCACCCTGTTCCAGGACGGAGCCGAGCGAAACAAGGCCCTCGGGGCCTGGGGCGCGGTGGCCGGCTCCGCCGGAGCGGCGGGCGTCCTGCTCGGCGGCATCCTCACCGACAGCCTGGGCTGGGAGTGGGTGCTGTGGGTGAACGTTCCCGTCTCTCTGATCGCGCTGGCCCTGACGCCAGGCCTGATCCCGGAAAGTCGCTCCGAGTCCGCCACGCGGCACTTCGACGCGGCGGGCGCGGTCAGCGTGACCGCGGGCCTCTCGGTGTTGGCCTACGCGTTCCTGGACGCCAGCAGCTCGGGCTGGGGCTCCACGAAGATCGTCAGCCTGCTGACGCTCTCAGTGGTCCTACTCGCCGCGTTCGTGGCGATCGAGCTGCGTTCCAAGGCGCCGCTGGTCCCCTTCCGGATCTTCCGGCTAAGGACTCTGACGGGAGCGAACACCGTCGGCCTCCTGCTCGGGGCCTCGCTGTTCTCGATGTTCTATTTCATCTCCCTCTACATGCAGCAGGTGCTCGGCTACAGCCCGATCCACGCCGGGCTCTCGTACCTGCCGCTCGCCGTGACGATCATCATCGCGGCGGGGCTTGGTGGGCAGCTCGTCACCCGGTTCGGCTTCAAGCCGATCCTGGCGGCGGGGATGCTGTTCGTGTCGGCCGGCTTGCTCTGGTTCAGCCAGGTCTCGGTGGGCGGCGGCTTCCTAACAGACATCCTCGGGGCGTCGCTGCTCGCAGCCATCGGACTGGGGTTCGGCTTCGTCACCTCGACGATCGCCGCGGTCTCCGGAGTGGAGGAGCGCGAGCAGGGACTGGCGAGCGGGCTGATCAACACCTCGCAGCAGATCGGCGGGGCGCTCGGCCTGGCGGTCCTCTCCACGATCGCCACCACGCGGACGGATCACGTGATGGCGACCGGCGCCTCGACACTGCCGAACGCTCTCACCGAGGGCTTCCAGAGCGCCTTCCTCGGTGGTGCGGTGATCGCCGCGCTGGGCTTCGTCGCGACGCTGGTCCTGATCAGGACCCGCGACAGCCGCGCGCACGTCGAGATGTCGAATGCCGAGGCACAGGAGGCTGCTGCGCCCTCCGCGGCATAGCTATTGCGGAACGCGGGCGCGCGGCCATCGGGTCGCGCGCCCGCTTTACGCCGGAGCAGTCGGTGGAGGAGGAGGGCTCCCAGGTGGCGGCCGATCTCGGCGCAGCCCCGGCGTGCGGACCAGCCTGACCGGCTCGAGCGCCGAGCCGGGCTCCACGTAGAACCGAACTCCGTCCCGGTCCTCGATCGCGGTCACGGCGCCCTCCCGGGATCGCAGGGTGAGCGCGGCGCCGAGGGCGAAACCGGTTCCGATGGCGGCGACGCCCGAGTAGATGAGGCCGAGGCCGCCGGCGATCAGCGCGAACGCGGCGAGGGGCCACAGCCGGGCGAGGGCCGCCCGGGTCGGATTGTCCAGCGAGGGGAGGGCGGTGGCCGTGCGGGCCTCGGCGAGCGCAGGGCGCATCGCCTCGGCGGCGCGGGCTGGGCGGCCGAGGACGATTCCCCCGATCAGCGAGACGATCCACCAGCCCGCGGCGACGTAAAGCGTCAGGGTGTCACTCGAGCTCGTCGCCGAGACGACCGTGATGGCTGCCAGGGCGGTGGCCGCGCCGGCGGCGAGCAGGACCGTCATCCGCAACAGGTCGCAATACGCCATCGAAGGCGACCCTATTCGGCGAGCGCCTCGAGCACGCGGACGAAGCCCTCCGGCCCGGGGACCGTGGCGTCAGCCTCGCGCGAGATCTCCGGTGGGGATTCGTCGGAGGCGACGGCGATGCAGGCGGTCGCACGCAGCTGGCCGTCTTCGCGCAGGGTCCGCAGAGCGGCGAACGCGTCGACGTCGGTGCGGTCGTCGCCGCCGTAGAGAGCAGCCTCAACCGGGCGCGCCGGGATGAGGGCGGCCACCGCGATCCCCTTGTTGATCGGGACATTGGGCCTGATCTCGAGCACCTTGCGGCCTCGATGGGCGATCAGGCCCTGCCACTCGGCCTCGCTGGCGATCTCGTGGGCGACCGAATTGGCGGCGCCCTCATTCTCGGCCCCACGCCAGTGGAGCGCGACGATCGCGCCCTTGTCCTCGACCCTGATCCCGACCCGGTCGAGCTCGGAGCGATCGAGCCCCTCGACGAAGCGCGGGGCGTCGCTCTCGTGGCCGTCGAGCGATGGGTCCGGGCGCACCTGGTCCTCACCGGGCAGCAGCAACTCAAAGCCGTGGTTGCCCGAGTAGGCCAACTGGTCGAGCCCGACGATCCGGCGCGCGTCCAGGGCGCGCCTGCCGCTCAGGCAGCCGACCAGGGCATAGCGCTCGGCCAGCAACCGCAGCAGCTTCCTCGTCGCCTCGGGGACGGTGGCCCGGCGCGGGTCGACGACGATCGGCGCGATCGTCCCGTCGACGTCCGTGAGGATGGCGGAGGCCCCCGGATCCTCGCGAAGCGGGGCAATCAGCCCGTCGAGCGCCCTGTCATCAGCCGCCGCGCCGTTCATCCCCCTCTAGTATCGCCCGCCATGCCGCCCAGGACCCTGAAGCTGGCCGCGATTGGAACGGCCGGCGGCGCGTTCAGCGGCCTCCTCGGGGTGGGCGGGGGCAGCGTGATCGTCCCGCTCCTGATCATCTGGCTCGGCTACGGCGCCCGCGAGGCGACGGGGACCAGCATGATGGCGATCGTCGTGATCGCCGCGTTGGCGGTCACCCTGCAGGCCTTCTACGGCAATGTCGACCCACCGAACGCCGCCCTGGTGGGAATCCCGGCCATCGGCGGGGCGGTGGCTGGGACGGCCCTCCAGCAGCGCATCCCGGAACGCATGATCTCCCTGCTCTTCGCGGGCCTCCTCGTCATCATCGCCGGGAAGCTGATCCTCTCGTGAGCTCGATCGCGGCGGCGATCCTGGGCTTCGCCGGCGGACTGGTCGGCGGCCTGCTCGGAGTGGGCGGCGGGGTTCTCTTCGTCCCCGCCCTCGCGATCTTCATGGACGAGACCCAGGTCAGGGCCGAGGCCACCTCGCTGCTGGCGATCGTTCCCGTCGCGCTCGTCGCGGTCTGGCGACAGCTTGGATACGGCAACGTGCGGGTCCGCGACGGCCTGGTGATCGGGGCTCTCTCCCCGCTCGGAGTGGCCATCGGCGTGGTCACCTCCAACTCGATTCCACAGCGCGCGCTGGAGCTGACCTTCGCGGGCCTCGCCCTTGTGATCGCCGCCCAGCTCGTCCTCCGGGCGTTTCGCCCGGCGTCTGATGCCCCGGAGGAGTCCGCCTAGAGGCCGTGCTCGAGCGCGCCCTTGACGCCGGCGTCGAGGGCGTTCAGCCGGTAGAGGGCGAGGGCCTCCGGCGTGCCGAAGCCGCGGCCGCCCTGGCCCGAGCGGCTCCCGTCGGCCCCGTGATGCGAAAGCACGCAGTGGAGCAGCGCGGCGCGCCGCTCCGGCGGCAGCCCGCCGGCGGCCGAGCCCACGATCTCGGCTCCGAGAGCCAGGTGCCCGATCAGACGCCCCTCCTCGGTGATCCCAAACTCCGCTCCGAAGCTGAACTCGCGGGTCTTGCCGACGTCGTGCACGAGAGCCGCGGCCATCAGCAGGTCGGAGTCGAGCCGAGGGTGGAGCTGGCAGACCTCGCCGACGAGCGTCCCGACCGCCACGGTGTGCTCGATCAGGCCCCCGACGTAGGAGTGATGGCCCGCCCGGGTGCAGGGCGCGCGCCTGAACTCGCCGGCGACGGGCTCCGTGAAGAGCACGCGCTCGACGACCTCCCGCAGCGGCGCGTCGTGCACCTCGCGCGTCAGGTGCTCGAGGAACCCCCCGAGCTCCTCTGCGTCGCGGTAGGCGGCGGGAAGGAACTCGGCCGGGTCCAGCTGGCCGTCCTCGATCGCCTCGATCTCGTCGATCTCGGCCACCAGCTCGCCCCGAAAGCGCTCGACCTTGCCGGAGACCCGAATCGCATCACCGCGCTCGAAGCGGCCCGAGAGGCGATCGACTTCGCGGAATGCCCGTGCGGGCATCGACCCGGAGCGGTCCCGCAGCTCCAGCGAGAGATAGATCGAGCCGTTGCGCGCCGTGAGCCTGTCCTTCCGCACGCATGCGTAGGAGCCGCGAAAGCGCTGGCCGGGACGCAGCTCGGCGATCGACGGCGTGGCGGCTGTTGCCTCCATCGTATGAGTGTCCAAACTTGGCCGGACACCAGGGCGGGCAACCGGGGCCCAACTGGGCTCCGAATCGCTAGTCTCGAATCAATGGACGCGCTCGCCTGGGAGGCCGAGCCTCCGCAGCTTCGATCCCCGGTCCTGGTCTGTGCTTTCGCGGGCTGGAACGATGCCGCAGGCTCCGCCACCACCGCACTGACCACCGCTGCGGAGTCGCTCGACGCGGACGTGATCGCCCAGATCGACCCCGAGGAGTTCTTCGACTTCCAGGCCAACCGGCCGACGATCAGGCTGACCGAGGGACAGAGCCGCGAGATCGAGTGGCCCGGCAATGTCCTGCTGGCCGCCACCCCGCCGGGAGCAGAGCGCGACCTGCTGCTGCTCGCCGGGACCGAGCCCAATCTGCGCTGGCGGACCTTTTCCGAGGGCATCGCCGACGCCGCGGAGATGCTCGGCGTCGAGATGGTGGTCACCCTGGGGGCGCTGATCGCCGACGTCGCGCACACGCTCCCGGTGCCGATCACGGGACTGGCCTCCGACGAGGCGCTGGTCGAGCAGCTCGACCTCGCGCGCTCCACCTATGAGGGCCCCACCGGCGTGGTCGGCGTCCTCCACGACGCCTGCCGCCACCGCGGGATCCCCTCAGCCAGCCTCTGGGCGGCGGTTCCGCACTACGTCGCTGCGGTCCCCAACCCGAAGGCCGCGCTGGCGCTGCTCCGGCGGCTCGAGGGGCTCGTCGGAGTCGCGGTGGAGGCATCCGGGCTCGAGGACGAATCCGACTCATACGAGAGCCAGGTGAGCCGCGCGGTCGCCGCCAACCCGGAGATCGAGGAGCTCGTGCAGCGCCTGGAGGCCGAGCAGGCGGATCGCCTCGATCTGGAGGACGACGTTCCTTCCGGAGAGGCTCTCGCGCGCGACTTCGAGCGCTACCTGCGCCAGCAGGGCGAAAACTAACCGACCAGGCGCTCGATCAATCGGCGCAGCTCAGCCCGTAGCTCCCTGGCGGCGGCCGCGGGATTCTCCTCGCGGGCCAGCAGGCGCTCGCCGAGTCCGTCGATAGCGGCGACCACCAGGCTCGCATCGGCCGCCGGATCGGAGCTGCCGAGCGACTCGAGCGCGCCCGCCACGGAGCGCTGCTCGGCGTCGCACCAGCTCTGCGCCGCCTCGCGGAGATCGGGACGACGCCCGGCCTCGAGCCAGAGCTCGTACTCGGCGATGTAGGCGACTCGGTCCTCGGCGGCCGCGACGAGCTCGGAGATCAGCCGGTCCGCCAGGTCGCGGCCCGACTTCACGGCGCGCAGCTCCTCGCCGAGTCTCGTGTAGCGCTCCACCTCCTGCGCCGCGACGTGCTCCAGGGCCTGTCCCAGCAGGTCGTCCCGGGAGTCGAAGTAGTACGTCGTGGAGCCGAGCGGCACGCCAGCCTCCTCCGCAACCGCTCGGTGGGTCACCGCCTCCCGGCCCTCGCGTCCGATGACGCGGAGTGTCGCCTCCAGAATCTGCTCGCGACGCCCCTGGGTCGTTGGCTCCGCGGTCGCCATCTCAGGCTAGTTGGCTCCCGAGAGGTTGAGGCCGACGACACCGCCGATCACCAGCGCGATGCTCGCCAGTTTGAGCGCGTTCACGGTCTCACCCATCGTCGCCATCCCGATGATCGCGATGGCCGCCGTGCCGACCCCGGCCCAGACCGCGTAGGCCAGGCTGATCTCAAGTCCCTTGAGCGCCAGGGCGGTCAGCCAGAGGGAGAGGACGTAGGTGACGATGACCAGGATCGACGGAGCCGGCTTGGTGAAGCCGTCGGTGAAGCGCAGGAAGACGGTGCCGACCACTTCGGTCGCGATCGCCGCAGATAGATAGATCCAAGCCACCATGATCATGTACAAATGTACCACGAATATGTACAAATGTACGTGTGAGCTTCATCACGCTTCGACTCGGCGGGCCTCAGCCCAAGGCGCGCTTCTTCGCACGCTTGATGCACTTCCTGCGTCCGGGTCCTTTCGCGAACTTCTTCTTGCATTTCTTGATGGCGGCTTTGAGGTCGAACGGGTTCGTCGCGCCACTGCCGCCGGCGGGCGGCGTCGGGGGTGCGGGCTGCACCTCGAAGGCCCCGATGTCGCAGACGCCGGTGCCGCCGCCGCGCGGCTGGCCCCGTTGGTCCGTCGTGGGACAGGCTTGGCCTGGGCCGCCGGGGGTTTCCGGGTTGCCGGCGTTGATCGCAGGGCTCCCTGTCAGCAGGGGGATGGTCAGGGTGGCGCCGCCGTTCATTCCGAGCATCCCGACCAGCGGGTTCGAGTCCACGAGGTCACCGGTGGCGTTGAACCCCATGCAGTTCGGATCGGCCGCGCTCCGCAGGTTGTAGCCGACGGACACATAGGCGCTGCCACCGCACTGGCCGTTGGTCCCGGGGCTGTTCGCACCGACCGAGTTCCCGGCGAGGATCGTGTTCGCGATGTTGACGGTGGAGAGGTTGTTGTAGATCCCGCCGCCGTCACCGCTCGTGTTCATGTCCGAGTTGGCGGTGTTGTTCGTGATCGTGCTCGAGTTGATCGTGAGCGTCGCGCCCTCGGCGGGGTTGAGAGCTCCCCCGAACTCCATGGCTCCGTTGTCTGTCAACGTCGAGTTCGTGAGCTGAACGTTGGCCGCCGGATTCATGCCGAACCTCCTCGCAACGATCGCTCCCCCGAACTGCGCGTGATTGTTGTTGAGGGTGCTGTTCTGGATCGAGATCGAGCCCCTGTCGGCGAAGACGGCGCCCCCCTGACCGCCGAAGTTGTCGAAGAGCCAGACAGTGTCAAGCGCCAGCCCGCCGGGACCGGACATGCTGATTCCTCCGCCGGCGAAGGATGTTGCGCGGGCGTCGGCGATCTTGAGCTTCTCGATTCGGACCAGGTCTCCGGCAGCCGGGCTCGCGGAGAAGATCGGCATCGCCATCGAATTGCCGGTTACCGCGAGTTGCGCCGGCCCCGGTCCGGTGATCGTCAGATCCCTGGTGACTGTCGGAAGAGTGCTCGACAGCGCGATCGTGCCGGTTACTCCGAAAGTGATCTCATCGGCCTCGGCCGTCGCGTTTGCGTCGATCATCGCCTGACGGAGTGAGCCTGCTCCGCTGTCGTCCGTGTTCGTGACGAGGAGGGGCGCGGCGGAGCTCGGCGCAGCGAACAGCGGCACGACGGCCGCCGCGAGCAGAGCTACCCCTAGCTCTTTGAAGCCTCTCCCTTTCGTCCGACGAGCCTATGCCTCAGAGGCGGGGCAAATCAAGCGGAAGTCGCACCAAGAGCAGATCTCGGGGGAGGGCCTCGGCTCGAAGTCCTGGCCGAGGATGCCCTCTCCGACCTCGAGGACGACGCCCTCGACGCGCTCCAGGTCGTCGGCGGAGCCGCCCACGGCGACCTTTTCGTCGGCAAGCACGTACCAGTAGCTGCCGGCCGCGCCCTCGAGCCGCCACGCTTCGCGGGCGGCGAGGCGGTAGATCGCCAGCTGGACGTCGGACTCGAGCTCCCGCGGGGGCTTCGGGTCGCCGGTCTTGTAGTCGATCAGCTCATAGCTGCCGCTCGGCAGCTGGTCGACGCGATCCACCCGGCCGCGCAGGTGGTGCGGCCCGATTCGGAAGTCGAACTTGCGCTCCACCCAGCGCGGGTGGGAGCCGCTGGCGACCTCGCGGGCGTGGTAGCGGTGGAGCGCTTCGATCGCCTTCTCGCGGAACTGCAGCTCGTCGTCCGATTCGCCGAAGCCCGACCGTCGCCAGGCCGCCGCGAACAGCGCCATCAGTCGCTCCAGGCTCCCGGCGTCCTCGCCCGATTCGGCGGCGCTGTTCGGGTCCGGCGAGGACGATCCATGGAAGCGCTCGAGGACCTGATGTATGACGATCCCGAAGCGCTGATTGATCGTGGTCTCCTGCGGGATGCCGAAGACCCGCGCGAACTTGTACTTGAGCGGGCAGGTGCGGTAGAGCTCGATGTCTGTCGCGGAGAGCGCCAGCCCCTCGCCCCTGCGCGGCAGAAAGGCCTCGAGCGAGGGCTCGTCACGCTGGGCGATCAGCTCGCGGCGGCGCTTGGCTGCTCCCTCCTCGTCGAGTAGATACGCGTCAAGGCCGGAGTCGCGCAGTGCGCTGCGCTGCTCGGGAGAGATCGCGTGCTCGAGCAGGTCGTTGATCGCGGCCAGGGAGTCCGCGACGGGCTCCTCGGTCGATCCCTGGATCAGCCCGGCCAGCTTGACCAGCTCCAGGAAGCGCGCGACTGCGCGGGTGACGTCGACGTAGGTGTCGAGCCGCGGCTCGCGGAGCTTGCCGCCCGCGCGCCAGGCCTCCTCCAGGACCTCATCCTGGATCATCCGGTAGGTCGCCTGGAGCCCCTCGGCCGGCCCGAAGAGCTCCTCCCCCTGCTCCTGCTCAGTGGCGTCGAGGACCGCCCTCGCGTCCTCGTAGAGCGGCGACGGGCGGGCGTTCCCGGCGTCGGTGGTGGCGGGGCGGGAGAGGACCAGCTCATCCCTGGCCCGCGTCATCGCCATGTAGAGCAGCCGCCGCGCCTCGTCCTCGTGCGACGGCCCCCCGCCGCCCACCCCGGTGGGAACCGCCGGAGCCCCCGCCGGGGCGGAGCCCGGAACGGCGCCGGCGTGCAGCCCCACGACGTAGACGCGTGAGAACTCGAGCCCCTTGGTGCGCTCGAGGGGGATCACTCGCACGGCGTCCGCCATCGGCTTGCCCGGCTCGTCCATCACGATGGGTGACTCCTCGGCTTCGCCCGCGGAACTCCCCCGGATCCCGCCGGCCTCGGAGACGGCAACGAGGTATCGAACGAAATCGCGGTTCGACCCGGTCGGCTCCCGGCGGGTCCAGGCCGCGGCGAGCTCGCCGAGCCGCGAGAGGTTGCGTAGCCGCTCGGCGGCCTCGGGGTGCGCGGCGAAGAGGCGGTGGCGGCGGAAGCCGATCCGCTCGATCAGGCGCCGCACGAAAACGTCCGCGCGCATCTCGCCCATCGCCCGCGCCGCCGCGCGATGGAGCTGGAGGAACTCGCGAATCCTGTCGCGAGCCTCCGGAGGTATCTGGGGGCTCTCCAGCGAGGCCTCGAGCGCCGAGACCATGTCGAGCTTGCGACGCCGGGCGATCGTCGTGCAGCGCGCGAGGTCGACCGAGCGCAGTTCGACGGGCGGACGGCTCAGCGCGCGCACGGCAGCCGCGGCATCCGTCGGATCCGCCAGCAGGCGGAGCCAGGCGATCACATCCCGGACCTCCGGGCGCTGGAAGAACGCACCCGGGCCGGCGAGCCGGTACGGAACGCGACGCTCCTCGAGCGCCGCCGCGATGGCGCGCGAGCGGCCGCCGCCACGGGGCACGGCCACGCAGACCTCCTCCATCCTCACCTCGCCGGAGGCGAGGGAGGCCTCGATGTCGCGCGCGACCGCCTGCGCCTCCGCCCGCTCGTTCGTCCCACTCCAGAAGCGGACCCTGGTCGGCGGCCCGGCGGCGCGCCTGGGAACCTCGGCGCCACGCTCGGACGGGGCGACGATCGCATGCGAGGCGTCGAGCAGGTCACCCCCGTACCGCCAGCTCGGCTCCAGGGTCACCTCCTCGGCGCCGAGCGCTTGACGCGCCCAGGCCGAGGCGGCTCCGCAGCGAGCACGGGCCTGGTCGTCGTCGCAGGAGAGAACCGCAGTCTCGGCGGCGCGCGCCAGCGCCTCGATCAGGGCGCGCTCGGCGGGGCAGGCGTCCTCGATTTCGTCGACGATCAGATGCGGGAAGCGACTCGAGACCGCCTCGGCCAGGGCGGGGCGCTCGCCGAGCAGCTTGGTGAGCTCAAGCACGGCGTCCGTGTCGTCCATCGCCCCGGCGGCGCGCAGCAACTCGTCGTGCATCTCGTAGATCTCGGCGAACTCACGCTCCCGGGCCGCCGAGTCGCGCTCCGACTGGCTCTCGCCCGCCTGCTCCTCCGACCAACGCCGGAATCGCTCCGTCGTCACGCCGGCGGACTTGAGCGCGTCGATCCGGTCGATGATCCGCGCCAACAGCCCGGCCGGGTTTCCGCGGATCTCGTGCCTGCGCAAGGGCAGCTCGTCGATCCGCTCCAGCAGCATTGCGAGCCGCTCCGCGGGACTGAGCGATTCGAAGAACGGGTCGAGCTCCGCCTCGGTGGCGTGCTCCCGCAGCAGCCGCGCCGCGGCGACGGGGTGGGTGTGTACGACCAGCTCCTCGTAGGCCGTCTCGATGGTCTCCTCGGCGCGTATTCGGATCCGGTTCGCCGCGGCGATCGAGCGGGTCAGGGCAAGCGGTCGGTGCCCCTCGCTGACCAGCCGAGCGAGCCTGCGCGCCAGGGACTCCGTCCGCCCGCTTCCTGCCGCACCCAGCACCAGCAGCGGGCCTCGATCGTGGGCGACCACAGCCGCCTGCCGCTCGCTCAGCGCGGGTCCCCCGTGGTCGTACCGCTCGGCCATCCAATTTCAGGCTAATGCACCCCTCAGCCGCCTCGAACCCAACCGCTAACCTCGCCCGCGTGGGTGCCCCGTGACTGAGGCAGGAGGCCGTGGCGACGCGGCGCAGGCCGCGGGCGTGGCCGGACCGAGTGAGGAGGAGTGGACCTCCGCCTGCCGACGGGCTGTCGAGGTTCAGAAGCGCGTCTTCGCCGAGCATCAGGGAATCGAGGGGCGCACGCAGTACGAGGGCGTCGGAGAGGGGGGAGACAAGACGCTGGTCATCGACCGCCTCTGTGAGGACGCGATCTTCGATGAGCTCGAGCGGCTCCACGCTGCCGGGCACGAGTTCACCGCCATATCGGAGGAGCGAGGCACGGTGACGTTCGGCGACGGGGAGGCGCCCCTCCGGGTGATCATCGATCCGATCGACGGCTCCCTCAACGCACGGCGGACGATCCCGCTGCACAGCGTCAGCATCGCCGTCGCCGAGGGCGACTCGATGGCCGACGTGACCTTCGGCTACGTCTACGAGTTCGGCGCCGGGGAGGAGTTCGTTGCCACGTCCGGAAGCGCGCAGCTCGACGGCCGGCCGATCCAGGCGCCGCCGGGTGACGGGCTCGAGGTGGTCGCCCTCGAAGCGACTAAGCCCGAGCGGGTCCTGAAGGCGGCGGAGTTGCTTCAGGGCAAGGCGTATCGCATCCGGGTCCCGGGATCGATTGCCGTCGCCCTCTGCTACGTGGCCATGGGCCGCTACGACGGCATGATCACCACCAGGAACACTCGATCCGTCGACGCGGCGGCTGGGCAGCTGGTCGCCCGGGGCGCCGGGGCCGCGCTCGAGTTCGCGCCCGGTGGCCTCGAGCAGGCGCCCCTAGACCTCAGCGGGCGCTATGACGTCGCCGCCGCTCGCACGCCGGGTGACCTGCGCGTGCTGCTCGAGGTGCAGGAAGCAGTCCATGCCTGAGGGGCTCGTCGACTGGGCAATGGCCGAGCGGGTGGCCCGGGTGCTGTCCGGCACCGGTCCGCGGTGGGACGGCGGCGAGGAGGAGCTCCGCACGGAGTCCGATCGCGCCGCCGAGCTGGTCAGGCGCTACACGGGCCTGAAGCCGAAGTCGCAGGTCCCGCCGGCCGAGCTCGTGGACCGGGCCGAGTGGGCGGAGGTGAACCTCGAGACCTTCCGGGACCTCTCGGCGCGAGTCGAGGGTCACCTCGAGGAGAGGATGAGCAAGAACGGGAACAACGGGGGGAAGGGAATCCAGCGGACCATCGTCGGAGCCGCGACCGGGGCGGAGATCGGCCTCGCGGTGGGCTACCTCTCGCAGCGGGTGATCGGCCAGTACGACGTCGCCCTGATCGGGCCCGCCCGTGCGCCCCGCCTGCTCTTCGTCGGTCCGAATCTCTCCGCGGCCCGCGCGCGCCTCGACGTCGATCGAGACCTTTTCCTGCGCTGGATCGCGCTGCACGAGACAACGCACGCGGTCCATTTCTCGTCAGTGCCCTGGCTCCGGGAACACATCGGCGGGATCGCCGAGGAGCTCTTCGAGAAGGCGGCGATCGAGGTGAAGCCGGGCGAGCTGCTCGGCAAGCTGGCTCGGACGAACCCGCGCGAACTGGTGCGCTCGGCGACGAACGGAGAGCTCGCCACGCTGCTCTGGCCCGAGCCGCAGCGGCGCCTGATTGAGACGCTGACGGCCACGATGACGCTGGTCGAGGGATACGCCGAGCACGTCATGGACGCCGTCGGGGATCAGCTGGACCCGGGCTACACGGAGCTCCGCCGGGCGCTCGACACGGACCGTGAACGACGCGGCCTGCTCGACTCGATCGTCTCCAAGGTCCTCGGCCTCGAGATGAAGCTCGCCCAGTACCGCCGCGGCAAGGCGTTCTGTGACGAGGTGGTTCGCGCCAACGGCATCAGGACGCTGAACCGCGCCTGGAGCGGGCCCGAATCCCTGCCGCGCCCAGATGAGCTCGACAGCCCGGCCGAGTGGGTCGATCGGGTGGGCGCGGCGCGCGAGCACCGCTTTTTGTCCCTGTTTCGGTAGGGCCGGGAAAACGGTGTAACTCGCCCTCCGCGCAGGGTTACAAACGTGTGTTCGCCAAAACGTGTGTTCGGTGCTAATCTCCGAACATCCTTAGAGCTAATAAGAGCGACTAAGCAAGCCGAAGGGACAAGAGTTCAGATGCCGACCAAGACCGCAAAGACCAAGACCGAAGACAAGACTGAAGGGATCGCCAACGGCACCACGCCGTCCGAGCAGGCCCTGCAGGCCGTCGATGTCGCCGTCGGCGCCGTTCCGACGGTCGCCGAGGCCGTTCGCACCACCGCCGAGACGTGGACGAACTCGGAGAGCCGCTCGCAGGAGATCGAGGCCATCCAGAAGCGCGTTCAGACCCTCCGCGACCCGGAGGGCCGGACGACCGAGATCGAGTCGCTCCGCAAGCGCCTCGAGAGCGAGGTCGAGAAGGCCGAGTCCAAGGGCGGCGATGTTCGCCGCCAGGTGACCGACCAGCTGGTCGGTCAGGCCCGCAAGGCGCGGGAGCGCGTCGAGCCTGTCTACCGCGAGCGCGTGGAGCCGATCGTCAAGGAGCGCGTCGAGCCTGTCTATCGGGAGCGCGTGGAGCCCATTTACAGGGACCGCGTCGAGCCGGCGGTGAAGAAGGTGCGAGCGCGCATCTAACGCTTGGTCCGGGCCGCCCTTGGGAGGTGGCGTGCCCGGGTAAGCCCCCTCGCATCATGTGAGTGGGAAGCAGCAACCTCTCCTCCCTCGAAAACCGGGCCCTTGCGGCCCGGTTTTCACGTTCGGCTTCCGAGCTCCGGGCCGGCCCGCCGCCCCGCCTACAATGTCTTTCGTGCCGACGAAGGACCAGATCAACGAGAAGCTCACCCAGGTGATCGACCCGGAGCTCCGGCGTTCGATCGTCGAGCTGGGCATGGTGCGATCGATCGACATCCGCGATGACGGGCGCGTCGAGGTGGTCGTTTCGCTGACGACGCCCGGGTGCCCGATCCGCTCCCACTTCCAGCAGGCGGTCCAAAAGCACGTCTCGGAGCTCGAGGGTGTGAACACGGTCGAGGTCGGCTTCGACGTCCTCTCGGACGGCGAGAAGTCGGACCTCCAGCAGAAGCTCGGCCGCCCGAAGCTCCCGGAGGGCGCTCTCGCCCAGGTCAAGAACGTGATCTGCGTCGCCTCCGGGAAGGGGGGCGTCGGCAAGTCGACGATGACTGCGAATCTCGCCGCCGCGCTGGTGGCGGAGGGTCACAAGGCCGGCGCGCTGGACTGCGATGTCTACGGCTACTCGATCCCGCGCATGCTCGGCATCAACCGGAAGCCGGACGTCTCGCCGGAGCGGAAGATCATCCCGCCGGTCTCGCCCTCCGGCCCCACCGTGATGTCGATCGGCTTCTTCGTCGAGGAGAACGCCGCCGTCGTCTGGCGCGGCCCGATGCTCCACAAGGCGATCCAGCAGTTCCTCGAGGACGTCGCCTGGGAGGATCTCGACTACCTGCTGCTCGACCTCCCGCCCGGCACCGGCGACGTCTCGATGACCCTCGCGCAGCTGCTCCCGCACGCCAAGATCGTGATCGTCACCACGCCCCAGCCCGCCGCGCAGAGCGTCGCCCGCCGCTCGGCCGAGATGGCCGCCAAGGTCGATCTCGAGGTTCTCGGCGTGATCGAGAACATGTCGGCGTTCACCGGCCCGGAGGGCGAGCGGGTCGCGATCTTCGGCGAGGGCGGCGGCCAGCTGCTCGCCGACGAGCTCGACGTGCCCCTGCTCGCCAAGGTGCCGCTCTCGGGCGAGCTCCGTGAGCACTCGGACGAGGGGACGCCCCTCGTCATCGAGGATCCCGATGCGCCGGCGTCGCAGATGATCAGGGAAGCCGCGCGGGGCATCGTCGCCGCCACTCCCATGGAGCTTCCCGTCATGCAGGCGGTGCCCGCCGCCGCCCAGGCGGGGGGCAACGGGATCAGCGGTACCGAACTGCCGATGGTGCAGTAGCGGGATGCTCCTCCGCTGGCGGGCGACCGCCGCGGCTCTAGTCTGCGCTCTCCATCTGGCCGTTTTCGTCCCGACCATCGGGGATTGGTCCTCGGTGCTGGTCAACGACTTCGCACCCCAGGCCAAGGCGATCAAGTCGGGGGACCTGCCCTATCGCGACCAGCGGATCGAGTACCCGCCCCTCTCCGTTCCGGTCCTGATCGCGCCGATCTACGCAGGAGACAGCACCCAGGACTTCGTCGACGGCTTTCAGTGGGAGATGCTCGCCTTCGACCTGGGCATCGTCGTCCTGATCGCCCTGGGGCTGCCCGGCGAGGTCAAGCGTGTTCTCTCGGCACTCGGGGTCTACACCGTCGGCGTGCTGACCCTCTCCCCCGTCGTGCTCGATCCCTCGCTGATCGACACGGCGCCGCTGATGCTGGCGCGTTTCGACCTCGTCCCGGCGCTGCTCGTCCTGGCCGCGGTCCTGGCCCGCGACCGGGCCCGCTCGGCCACCTGGTCCCTGCTGCTCTCGCTCGGCGCCGCGGTGAAGGCGTTCCCGCTGCTGCTCTACCCCGCGCTGCTCCGCGGCGAGAGGCGCCTCGGCAGGGTCGCGGTGGCGGGTGCGATTCCGTTGGTCCTCTGTGCAGTGGCCGTGCTCGCGATCGGGGACGAGTTCGGCTCGGCGATCAGCTACCACACCGATCGGGCCCTACAGGTCGAGGCCCTCGCCGCAAGCCCGTTCGAGATCGCTCACCTGTTCGGGTCGGGGGCGACTCCGGTCGCGGGACACGGTGGCTTCGAGGTGGCCGCGTCCGGCGTCGGCTTCGCCCGCTGGCTCTCGGTGGCGCTCGGGGCCGCCTGCTATCTCCTGGTCGTCTGGGCCGGATGGGGCTCGCGGGTCTCGAACCTGAGGCTGGTGACGGCGCTGCTCGCCATCCTGGTCGTCTTCTCGCCGGTGCTCTCGCCCCAGTTCCTGCTCTGGCTCCTGCCGATCTCGGCCTGCGCCTTCGGGCTCGGGGCGGAGAACGGGGTGCTGCTGGGGGCAATCCTGCTCACGCAGGTGGCCCTGCAGCACTACGACAAGGCGATCGACGAGTTCGGTCCGGCCTTCGTCTGGCCGGTCGCCGGCCGCAACCTCGCCCTGCTCGCCTTCACCTGGATGGTCTGCGCTCCGATCGTCCGCCGAAACGAAAGGGCTGGCTCCGCTGAGCCAGCCCATGCGCTCACATCGGATCCCGCCGGCGCCGAGGCCTGAGCGCCTCCCAGGCGCTCATTCGCCGCGCTCAGTGGTGGTAGCCGAACTCGGCCACCCAGATGTGGGCACCGCGGCTCCCGCGGAATCGGCCGGTCACGAGCGAGATGCCCACCTCGCGGTATTGAGGTGCGAGGAGGTTCTGGCGATGCTCGGGCGAGTTGAGCCAGAGGCTCATCGCTCCGCGGACCGTCGCGGCCCCGAAGGTGAGGGCGAGGTTCTCCCCGGCGCCGTAGGTGCCGCGGCAGAACCCGACGCGTCGCTCCCAGTAGAACGGGTTCCGGCCGCAGGCGTAGTGGCTGAACTGGCCGCAGCGCTGGATGTCGTGAGCCTTTCGCCGCGAGGCGGACTGCAGCTTCTTGGAGACGTGCAGCCCGGACATGCTCTGCTGTGCTCGCGCCCAGCGGTGCATGCAGACCATCGCGGTCTCCTGGACCCGCACGGGCAGGGAGGCGTCGTCCTGTCCGGGGCATGCCGACTCAGGCGCCAGCAGACGGTCCCAGGACCCGGAGGCCGAGGCGCTCGCGGGCAGGACGAAGAGGGCACACGCCGCAGCCACCAGGGCGATCATGCGAATCCGTCCCATCGGCAGCTCTAATCGGCAGGGAGGGCAGCAGCACTAGGTTTTCGGTCCCGACTAGCCGAATGTTTGAAAACTCAGTAGGCGCCCAGTCGTTTACTCGGCGTGAAATTGCGACTGAACTGAGTAGCTCAGGCGCGGATGGGCCGCGTCGTCGAGGCGAGCGAGCCTCTACGACTTCGACTTGTAGTAGTCGAGATTGATCTGCGTGTACTTGGACCACTCTTCGGGGAGCTGGTCCTCGGCGAAGCACGCGTCGACCGGGCATGCCTCGACGCAGGCGTCGCAGTCGATGCACTCGTCCGGATCGATGAAGAGCTGCTCGGCTTGGTCGTAGCCGGGCTCGTCCGGCGTTGGATGAATGCAGTCGACAGGGCAGACCTCTACGCAGGAGTTGTCCTTTTCGCCGATACAGGGCTCCGCGATGACGTATGCCAAGGCGTCTGTTCCTTTCCCAAGTCGTGGTTGCGATTGCGGCGCCCAAAAGGGGCGCCGCGGAACGCGACATTCTAGGCGAGCCGGCGCCTCGGCGGGGGCCTGGGCAGGCTGGCTAAGGTTGCGGCGTGATCCTCCTCACGGGAGCAACCGGCGTGGTCGGCGGAGAGCTCCTGCCCGCCCTGCTCGCGGACGGCCACGAGATTCGCACCCTGGTACGGGACCCGAGGAAGCTCGGCGAGCACCGGGTCGACGTCCAGATCACGCTCGGGGACCTGCGCGACCCGCTCACCCTGCGCCATGCGATGCGCGGCGTCGAGACCGTGGTGCACCTGGCAGCCACGATCCGCGACCAGCCCGGCGGGACGATCGAGGAGCTCAACGGCCTCGCCACGATTCGGCTGCTTCGCTCGGCCGAGAGGGCGGGCGCGAAACGCTTCGTCTTCTTCTCGGCGCTGGGTGCGACCGGCTTCCAGCGGACGCGGTTCTTTCGTTCCAAGTCGCTCGCCGAGCACGCCGTGGCGGACTCCCCTCTGAGGACGACCGTGTTCGCGCCCTCGATCGTCTACCGGCCCGGCGACCCCTGGATCACGCTGCTGCAGCGGCTCTCGATCCTGCCGGCAATGCCCGTCTCGGGAGGGGGGAAGGCGCTCTACCAGCCGATCTGGGCGCGGGACGTGGGCAGGTGCGTCGCGTCCTCCCTGCACGGGGCGGGTCCGGCGAAGGGCCAGGGCGGGCGCTATGAGCTCGCGGGACCCGAGGTCCTCTCTTACGACGACATCGTCGAGCGGGTCCTGGAGGTGAGGGGGCGGAGGCGGCCGCTGCTGCATGTCCCGACGCCCCTGGTGCGGACGGGGCTGCGGGCACTCGAGCTGCTCGTGGGCCCATCGGTATTCGCGACCTGGGAGGAGGCGGAGCTGATGGAGGTGCCGATGACGACCAGGCGGGGGACAGCCGACCCCGAGGCGCTGGGGGTGGAGCCGCGGCCGATGGGCTCCGTCCTCGGCACCGAGGGCTAGGTCCGCTCCCAGCAAAGCGAAGGGCCCGGTCGCCCGGGCCCTTCGGAAACATCTGAACACACTCGCCTGTTACCACGACGATACGCCTCCTCGGCTGCGCCTCGGAGGGGCTCGCGTAACAGTCCTTACATCATCCCGCCCATATCGGGCATGCCGCCACCGGGCATCGCGCCCGCGCCCTCCTTCTCGGGCGGCTCGGCGACGATCGCCTCGGTGGTGAGGATGTTCTTCGCGATCGACGCGGCGTTCTGCAGCGCTGAGCGAGTGACCATGGTCGGGTCGATGACGCCCGCGGCGACCAGGTCGCCGTACTCGCCATCGGCCGCGTTCAGGCCCTCGCCGGCCTTCAGGCCGCGGACCTTCTCGACCACGACGGAGGCCTCGAAGCCCGAGTTGTCGGCGATCTGCCGGATCGGAGCCTCGAGCGAGCGCTGGATGATCGAAGCGCCCGTGCGCTCGTCGTCATCGTCATAGGAGTCGAGCTTGATCGCGTCCTGAGCGTTCAGCAGCGCGACGCCGCCGCCCGGGACGATGCCCTCCTCGAGCGCCGCACGGGTCGCCTGCAGGGCGTCCTCGACGCGGTGCTTCTTCTCCTTCATCTCGGTCTCGGTTGCCGCGCCGACCTTGACGACCGCGACGCCGCCGGCCAGCTTGGCCAGCCGCTCCTGCAGCTTCTCGCGGTCGAAGTCGGAGTCGGTCGTCTCGACCTCGGACTTGATCTGCTTGATGCGGCCCTTGATCTGCTCGCTGTCGCCGGCACCGTCGATGATCGTGGTCGTGTCCTTCGAGACCACGACGCGACGTGCCTTGCCGAGCTGATCGAGCTGGGTGTTCTCCAGCTTCAGGCCCATCTCCTCGGTGATCACCTCGCCGCCGGTGAGGATGCCGATGTCCTCGAGCATCCGCTTTCGCCGGTCACCGAACCCGGGCGCCTTCACGGCGACGCCGGTGAAGGTGCCGCGGAGCTTGTTCACCACCAGGGTCGCGAGGGTCTCGCCCTCGACGTCCTCGGCGATGATCAGCAGCGACTTGCCACCCTGCATCACCTGCTCCAGCACCGGCAGGATGTCGCGCACCGAGCCGATCTTCTGGTTGGCGATCAGGATGTACGGGTCCTCGATCACGGCCTCCATGCGGTCTTGGTCAGTGACCATGTAGGGCGAGATGTAGCCCTTGTCGAACTGCATGCCCTCGGTGAACTCGAGCTCCATCCCGAAGGTCTGGCCCTCCTCGACGTTCACCACGCCGTCCTTGCCGACCTTGTCGATGGCGTCGGCGATGATGTTGCCGATCTCGTCGTCGGCGGCCGAGATGGCCGCGACTCGGGCGATCTGCTCCTTGCCCGCGATCTCCTTCGACTGCTTCTCGCGGAGGTTGTCGACCACCTCGTCGACGGCCTTCTCGATACCGCGACGCAGCCCTAGCGGGTTGGCGCCGGCGGCCACGTTCTTCAGGCCGTGGCGGACGATGGTCTGAGCGAGCAGTGTCGCCGTGGTGGTGCCGTCGCCGGCGACGTCGTTGGTGGCGGTGGCCACCTCACGCACCAGCTGGGCGCCCTGGTTCTCGAAGACGTCCTCGACCTCGATCTCTCGAGCGATTGTGACGCCGTCGTTGGTGATGGTGGGTGCTCCGAACTTCTTGTCGAGGACGACATAACGGCCCTTCGGACCGAGCGTCACCTTGACCGCATTGGCCACGGCGTCGACCCCGTCCTGCAGGGCGCCACGCGCATCCTCGTCGTACTTCAGCTCCTTGTGAGCCATGTGTTTGCTTCCTCCTTCCTAAGTCGTATGGGCTAGCCGACCTTCGCGAGCACGTCCGACTCGCGCAGGACGAGCAGCTCGTCGCCGTCAACGGTGATCTCGGTGCCTCCGTACTTGGAGTAGAGGACCTCGTCGCCCTCACTCACGTCGAGAGGGCGGCGGCTGCCGTCCTCCTTGACCTCTCCGTCGCCGACAGCGAGCACCTTGCCCTTCTGCGGCTTCTCCTTCGCTGTATCGGGGAGGACGATCCCGCTTGCGGTCGTCTCCTCCTCCTCGACCGCCTGCACGATCAGACGGTCGCCTAGCGGCTTCAACTTCATCGGCATTTCCTCCTAGCTGGGGTGTGTGTCTCTCAAGCTTGCATTGGTCTTGGCACTCTGGGTAGGAGAGTGCCAGACACGCCGGAAAAAGTGTAGCCGCAGTGAGCGCTCGGCTCTCGGTCGATCAGTCGATTGCGAGCAACCGGGTTCCGAGCAGCCTCGCCAGCCCGCGGCCGCCGTTGCGCATCACGTAGTCGTGATTGACCGCGAAGACCGGGCGGGCGACGGGTGAGAGCAGGTTCATCCAGGCGCGCGTCGTCCGCACGTTCCACTCATACAGGACCGCGGTCACCCCGCCCTCCTCGAAGAGCCGCCAGCGGCCAATGCCGGCCAGCTCACCCGAGGCATCGCCCTCCAGAAGGTGCGGTTTCTGGACCCTGGTGGTGCGGACGAAGAACTCGAGGCGGTAGGGCAGCTTGGACCTCCAGACATAGCGCCCGTACTGCCCGACCCCGCTGTCGTCACCCTCCTCCAGCTTCTCGGCCTCGAGCACGCCCTTCCACCATCCGGGCCAGCGCTCGGATTCGTAGATGGCGTCCCAAACGGGCTCCCGCTCGGCCTCGATCAGCCACGTCGTGAGAAACCGATATTCAGCCACTTACGCTCGGCGCCACCCGCGCGAGGAGCGTCAATTGCGGGATGGCGTTTCACCGTTGCCGAATTGAGTTGAGGGTCGTTCCACGATTTGGGAAAAGCGGATCACGGTGACCGTGTCGTCCTCGCCGATCGGCCGCGTGTAGATCTTCTCGAGGAAGTCGACGGTTTCGTCCCGCCGGCGGAACTCGGGATTGTCGTGCTCGATGTCGCGAGGTGAGAGCTCGGAGACGTTCTTCACCTCGACGTCGTCGATCACTGCCGCGAAGATCTTCTCGCGCGCCTGGTGGCGATAGCCGATCGTGATCCAGACCACCTGTCCCCGCTTGTACTTCCGCGACTTGTCGCCGAGCCGGATCGTTGCGGTCTTCCGGCCGCTGCGCAGCTGGTCGACGAAAACGGGCGAGTAGAAGTTGAGGACGTAGAGCGCCGAGTTCACGGGGCGAGCCTACTTCAGGCGCGGCGGTAGCGGCCGCCCAACATGAGTCGCTTCGGGCTTCGCCCTCCGCTCCGAAAGAGGGTGCCTGACCGCCGCCTTATTCCCACCTAATCCCGGGGATCAGGCGGCTGGAAGCCCTCGGCGCCGATCAGGGGGACGAACCGACAGGGCCCGATCGTCTCCTGGCGCAGGTCGCCGTTCCGGTGGATGAACGCGGTGAGCAGGTCCGCCGAGCCGGTCGCGATCGGGACGACCAGGCGGCCGTCCGATGCCAGCTCGGCGATCAGGCTGTGTGGCGCCTCCGGGGTGGCGGCGTGGATCGCAATCGCGTCGTATGGGGCGCCCTCCGGATGACCGCGGCTGCCGTCGGCGACGATGACCTCGACGTTCGCGATGCCGAGCTCCGCGAGCTTCGAGCGTGCAGTCTCGCCGAGCTCGGGAACCCGCTCGATGCTGATCACGTGTCGCGCCAGCTTTGCAAGGACGGCGGCCGAGTAGCCCGAGCCCGTGCCGATCTCGAGCACGTTCTCGTCGCCATCGAGCCGAAGCGCCTGGCAGATCGCGGCCACCACCCAGGGCTGGGAGATGGTCTGTTCGTGACCGATGGGGAGGGCCGAGTCGTTGTAGGCGCTGTCGCGAACCCGGTCGGGCACGAAGTGCTCCCGCGGCACCTCGGCCATCGCCGCGAGCACCCGCTCATCCTCGATCCCGCGGCGGCGCAGCTGCCGCTCGACCATCCGGACTCGTTGCTCGGTGAAGTCGGACGGCTTCGCCATCAGAACGCGGTGGTGTGGTTGCACGGCTTCGCCATCAGATCGCGGCCTGGTGGCCGCTAGAAGATGTAAGCGTCGAGGCGCTCGGGCTCGATCACCGTCACCCGTCCCCGACCGACCTGCACCACCCCTGCTCGCTCGAGCGTTGCGAGAAACCGGCTGACGCTCTCGCGCGAGGTCCCCGCCATCTGAGCGAGATCCGATTGCCTCAGCCTGATCGTCACGCCGTCCCGAACCAGCGGGGTGAGCGTCTCCTCGGCGAGGAGCTGGTTGAGGACCCCCGCGACCCGGCTCGGCACCGTCTGGAAGGACTGTCGCGCGATTCGCTCATTCGCCTCCCGCAGGCGGCGGGTCAGCGCCACCACGAGCTTCTCGGCCATCTCGGGGTGCTCGCGGATCAGCGCGCGCATGTCCGTGGCGGGCAGCGCCAGCAGCGCGGTGTCCTCGGCGGCCTCGACGCTGGCGGAGCGACGCTCCCCATCGAGCATCGCCAGCTCGCCGAAGATCGCACCCGGCCCAAGGGTCGCCAGCGTGATCACTCGACCGTCCGAGTGCTGACGGATCACCCGGCAGCTGCCGCTCTGGACGATGTAGCAGGCGTCCCCGGAATCGCCCTCATGGAACACCCGGGTGTCCCCGGGATAGCTGCGAGGGATCGCGACCTGTGCGACCCGGTCGAGCTCGTCCGGCGAGAGCTCCGAGAACAGTGGAACACCGCCGAGAAGCTCCACGATCTGTTGCCTCGCTCCGCTCTCCATACCCACCCCGATTATCGCGGGTTCAGCCCGTCTGGCAGCCTGGACACCGGTAGGTTGTCCGGGCACCGTCGCCCTGCGCCCGCGATCGGATCGGCGTGCCGCAGCGCGGGCAGGGCCGTCCCGCCCTCCGGTAAATGCGCTGCGGCTGGCGGCCGGACTCCACCGCCTCGAGCATGAGCTGACGAGTCTCGCGCAGGACCTTCTCGAGCTCCTCGTCGCCGAGCGACTCGAGGCGACGCTGCGGGTCAACGCGCGCGGCCCAACAGCCCTCCGACTTGAAGATGTTTCCGATGCCCGCCACGAGCCTCTGCCCGAGCAGCGCCTCCCCGAGCTCCATGCCCTGATTCGTCCCCCGGATCCTCGCGATCGCGGCCGCCGGCTCGAAGTCCTCGGCGAGGATGTCGGGTCCTAGGCGCACGAGTCGCGGGTCCCGCAGCAGGCGCCCCCGCCGCCCGATCCGCATGAAGGAGCCTCCGAAGTTGACCGCCTCGGATCCCTCGGCGGCGAGCGCGATCCAGGCCTGCGAGGGAGAGCGCCGCCAGGGCTGCCCGGCCCGATAGAGATGCCACCCGCCGTGCATGCCGAGATGGCTGTGCAGAAGGAGGTCTTGGTCGAAGTGCAGCAGGAGGTGCTTGCCGCGGCTCTCGACCCGTTCGAGGACCAGACCGTCGATGGATCCAGGTGCGAGCCCCTCGGGCCGACGGGGCCCGGGTGCCCGGACAGAGACGGGCTTCCCCGCCAGAGCGGCGTCCATCCGCCGCGCGATGCGGAGGATCGAGTCTCCCTCCATGGTTAGACGGGTTGCTCCTCCACGATCAGACGGGTTGCGCCCTGCGGCGCACCCTCGCATGGTCGGAGCACCCTCGCATCAGGCGACCAGCTTGCGCGGCTGGCGCCTGAAGCCGGCCTCGATCAGGGCCGTCTCCATGCCGGAGCCGATCACGGGCTCGCCGTCGAGGCGCTCGATCGCCAGCTTCTCGATCTGCCCGCCCTGGGAGGCGAAAGCCAGCTCGGCCAGCGCTCCTGCAAGCTCGCCCTCGTTGAGTTCCCGGAGCCGCAGGATCCCCTTGCCTCCCCGCTCGACGTAGAGCAGGGGCTCGCCGTCGCGCAGCATCACGTAGGCGCCGGCGGTGCGGGCGGGGCGGCGCTGGCCCTCGAGCTTCGGCCAGGAGAGCGTGGCCCCATACGGATTGGCGGGATCGGTCGCGGCGAGGACCTGGAGCGAGCCATCGGCCTGCGGGAGGCTGCGAAGGCGCTCTACTGCTCCCGGCAGCGCGAACTGGGCACCGCCGAGCCCCTCGACGAAGTAGCCGCGCCGCGCAGTCCCGAGCAGCTCAAGGTTCTGCAGCTCGCCGTAGATCGAGGCGAACCCGCCGGGGACCCCTTCGGCGAGCGCGGTCTCGCGGGTGACGATCCCATGCCGCTCCAGCATCAGCTCGGCGAGGGCGCGCATCCGCGGGCCTGAGGAGGGGGCGCCCTCGAAGAGCGGTGCGCTCAGGGACCAGCGCCCGATCACGGTCCCAGCGGCCGCCGCCCGGCGGCGGGCGAATCGGCGCCCGCCACGGTCGGATCTCTGGGCGGCGCGGAGGCGCGGCGCCCGCAGGGGCGCGAAGGCGTCGTTGGTCACCTCGCCGGACCAAGCGAGGTCCCAGAGGGCCTCGTGGAGCTCCTCGGCGGAGCCGTCCAGCTCCAGCAGATCGAGCCAGAAGCACGGTCCCTGCGCGAGGCGGTCGCGGATGGCGTCATGGATCTCGCCCTCAGGCACATCGATCCTGGAGTTCGCCGGCGGCGGACCCGCCAGCCGGACGTCCTCGCGGAAGTAGAGTGCGACCTTCCCGTCGTTGCGTCCGAGCGCTCCGGCCCCGATCCAGACCAGCTCGCCGCTGGTGCAGAGCTCGTCGAGCCAGCTCGGGCTGTACGAGCCGAGACGCCGTGGCAGCACGTCGCGTTCCCAGGTCTTCGGCGTCAAAGCCACGCCCTGAAGCGAGATCAGCGCCTCGCGCAGGCGGTCGGGACCGGCGCCGGAGCGGCCGTGCGCGTCGACGTTCTGCCAGCTCGGCAGGAAGCGGGCGAGCTCGCGCTGATCGGTCGCCTCGACCTCCTGGCGCAGGCGGGCGAGGCTGGCCCGGCGCAGGCGCCGCAGCACGTCGGCCTCGCACCACTCGCGCGAGCTGCCGCCGGGCAGGAGCTCGCCTCGGACCATGTCTCCCGAGCGCTCCAGCTCCTTCAGGGCGGAGCTCGGATCAACCCCGTAGCGGTCTGCCAGCTGCCTCGTGGGGAAGGGGACGTGCGTGGCGGTGTAGCGCCTGACCAGCGAGACGAGGGCGTCCTCGACCGGCTCGAGGAAGCTCTCCGGCAAACCAGCCGGTTCCGGCACGCCGAGGGCGTCGCGGTACAGGCCCGCATCCTCCGCGGCGATGTAACGCTCCTCGCCCGCGATCCTGACCAGCGCTGCCCGGCGTTCCTTGATCAGCTTCTCGAGCATCGACGCAGCCGAGTAGCCCTCCTCCGTGCGCTGCTCGCACTCCTCCTCGGTCAAATCACCGAGGCGGCGCAGGATCTGCTGGAGGCCGTCGCGGTCCTTGGCCAGGCCGGCCTCGGTGAGGTGCTGGAGCTGCTCGGAGACCTCCTCGAGCGCCTCGGGATCGATCAGCTCGCGGAGCTCCTCCTGTCCGAGCAGCTCGGCGAGCAGGTCACGGTCGAGCGCGAGGGCGGCGGCGCGCCGCTCCGCGTTTGGTGTGTCGCCCTCGTACATGTAGGTGGCGACGTAGTCGAAGAGGAGCGACGAGGCGAACGGCGATGCGGTCGGCGTCTCGACCTCGACCATCGTGATCTTGCGGGAGTGCAGGTCGCGGAGGAGATCACGGAGTGCAGGAAGGTCGAGGACATCTCGCATCACCTCGCGGTAGGTCTCGAGGATCACCGGGAACCGCGGGAAGTCGCGGGCGACCTCGAGCAGGCTCTGGGACTTGAGCCGCTGCTGCCAGAGCGGGGTGCGCTTGCCCGGCCAGGCTCGGGGAATCAGCAGGGAGCGGGCGGCGTTCTCGCGGAAGCGAGCGCCGAAGAGGGCCGAGCCCGAGAGCTCGCGGATCACCAGGTCCTCGAGCTCCTCGGGCTCGATCATCACCAGGTCGCCGGGAGGAGGCTCGTCGGCGTCGGGCAGGTGGATGACGATCCCGTCATCTGACCAGATCGCGTCGGCCTCGAGGTCCTGCTCGTCGCGGATCTTGGCTGACAGGGCCAGGCCCCAGGCGGCATGGACCCGGCCGCCGAACGGCGAGAGGACGCAGAGGCGCCAATCCCCGATCTCGTCACGGAAGCGCTCGATCACGATCGCCTCGTCGGAGGGGACGACGCGGGTGGCCGCCTGCTGCTCGGTCAGGTAGTTGAGGAGGTTCTCGGCGGCGAGCTTGTCGAGGTCGTTCTCCTTGGCGAGCTTCTTCGCGTCGGCATTGACCGCCTCCCGGGCGAAGGCGCCGATCGCCCTGCCGAGCTCGGCTGGGCGGCCGATGCCGTCGCCGCGCCAGAACGGGACGGCACCCGGGGTGCCTGGGGCCGGGGTGACGATCACCCGGTCACGGGTGATCTCCTCGATCCGCCAGGTGCTCGCCCCGAGCAGGAAGGTCTGACCGGGACGGGCCTCGTAGACCATCTCCTCATCGAGCTCGCCGACCCGCCGGCCGTCCGGCAGGTGGACGCCGTAGAGGCCTCGATCGGGGATCGTCCCGGCATTGGCGACGGCCAGCTGCCGGGCTCCGGGCCGGCCGCGCATGGTGCCCTTGGTGCGGTCCCAGACGATTCGCGGCCGCAGCTCCGCAAAGCGCTCGGATGGGTAGCGGCCGTCGAGCATGTCGAGCACGTTCTCCAGCTGCTCACGGGAGAGCTCGGAGAAGGGCTGCGCCGTACGGACCAGCTTCTCGACCTCGTCGATCTCCCACTCGTCGAGGGCAGCCATCGAAACCAGATGCTGGGCGAGGACGTCGAGGGGGTTCTGGGGAATGACGGTCTCCTCGATCTCGCCGGAACGCATCCGCCGGGCGACCACGGCGCACTCCAGGAGGTCCGCCCGGAACTTGGGGAAGATCCGGCCCTTCGAGACCTCGCCCAGGGTGTGGCCGGCACGGCCGACGCGCTGAAGTCCCCGGGTGACCGACTTCGGCGACTCGACCTGAATCACCAGGTCGACGGCGCCCATGTCGATACCCAGCTCCAGAGAGGAGGTGGCGACCAGGCAGGGGAGCTCGCCCGACTTGAGCAGCTCCTCGACTAGGGCGCGTTCCTCATGAGAGAGGGAGCCGTGGTGCGCCCGGGCGATCTCGGGCGGGGCCTTGTCGCCATTCTTCGAGTTGCCCGCATGCTCTGTCGCGGGAAGCTCCTCCTCCAGCTCGTCATTGTGCATCTCGTTGAGGCGCTTCGCGATTCGCTCGGACGCGCGGCGGTTGTTGACGAAGACGATCGTCGAGTTGTGCTCGCGAACCAGCCGCAGGAGCTCGGGGTAGATCGCGGGCCAGATCGAGCGGGTGTTCGTGGCGGGGTCCAGGGTGGCCTCGATCGGGCCCGGGTCGATCCGCTCGGGTGAATGCTTCAGATCGGGATGCGGCGTCTTTCCGGTGTCGGCTCCGTCACGACGCTTGTTCGAGAGCGGACTGGGCTCCACCATGTCCTCCACGGGCACGACGATCTCGAGGTCGAGTTGCTTCGGCTCGCTTGCATCGACGACCGTGCACTCCCTGCCAGCCCCAACGAGAAAGTCGCCGATGCGCTCCAGCGGCCTCTGAGTCGCCGAGAGGCCGATCCGCTGGGTCGAATTCTCCTTGCCCAGATGATCGAGGCGCTCGAGGGTGAGGGCCAGATGTGAGCCCCGCTTCGAGGGCGCCACCGCGTGGATCTCGTCGACGATCACCGCTTCGACGCCGCCGAGGATCTCGCGGGCACCCGAGCTGATCATCAGATAGAGCGACTCCGGTGTCGTGATCAGGATGTCGGGCGGCTCACGGCGCATAGCCCGCCGCTCGGACTGCGGAGTGTCCCCGGTCCGCAGAGCGACCGAGATCGGCGCCCCGATGCCCTGTAGCGGAGCCCTCAGGTTGCGCTCGATGTCGTACGAGAGCGCCTTGAGCGGGGAGGCGTAGACGATTCGCACGCCCGAGCCGAGCCGCTCGGGATCGCTCGAGAGGCGGTCGATGCCCCAGAGGAACGAGGCGAGCGTCTTGCCCGAGCCGGTCGGGGCGCAGATCAGCGTGTGTGCACCGGAAGCGATCGCGGGCCAGCCGGCGGCCTGGGCGGGCGTGGGCGCCTCGAATGACGCCTCGAACCACCTCCGAACAGGCGCGGAGAAGAGCTCCAGGGGTGACTTTTGGGTCGCGGACGTACTCATGGCCAACCTACTGACCTTACCGATGGCAGCCCTCGCGTGGCGCTCAAGAGATGAGCTCTGGGCGTTCGAGTGATTGAGTACTCGTTCGACCTGTCGCGTCCAGATGGGGAGTTGGGATGAGCCTTGGAGAACACCTCACCTTCGGAGAAGTTCACGTCGTCATCCATGCCGATGCCGCCAGCACCGGCGGTGCGCTCAGCGTGATCGAGGAGGTCCCACCGCTTGCCGACACACCGCTCCACGTCCACACCGACGAGGACGAGCTCTTCTACGCGCTCGAGGGCGAGCACGTGATCCAGGTAGGCGATGAGGAACACCGGATCGGGCCGGGCGAGACTGCCTTCGGCCCACGCGGGGTCCCGCACGCGCAGCGCCGGGTCGTCCAGGGCACCGGACGGATCCTCATCGTGGTCACCCCGGGCGGCTTCGAGGGCTTCTTCCGCGAGCTCGCCGACGCCGATCGAAGGGGCGAGCTCGGCCCCGACGCCTACGCGGCGGCCTCGCAGAAGTTCGGGATCAGCTGGCTCTGACGCGCACGGTTTTCGCCTAGGTGCGGCTCTCCGCGGTCCCCAGCCCGACCGGCTCGACGTCCAGGCGCGGCAGCCGCCGCTCCAGCCAGTTCGGGATCCACCAGTTCCACTTGCCGAGCAGCTGCATCACCGCCGGCACCAGGACCATCCGGACGACGGTGGCGTCGAGGAAGACCGCCGATGCCAGGCCGATTCCGAACAGTTTCAGGAAGACCTCCTGCGAGGTGACGAAGGAGAGGAAGACGACCACCATGATCGCCGCGGCGGCGGTGATCACCCGGGCTGTCTTGGCGAGTCCGTCGGCGACGGCGCGCCGCGTGTCCCCGTCCTTCAGGTACTCCTCGCGGATTCGCGAGATCAGGAAGACCTCGTAGTCCATCGAGAGCCCGAAGAGGATCGCGAACATCATCACTGGCATGAACGGCGCCACCGGCACCTCGTGGTCGATCCCGATCAGGTTGCTGAGGCCGCCGCCGTTGGCCGCGAGGGTCATCACCCCGTAGGCGGCGCTGACCGAGAGTAGGTTCATGATCCCCGCCTTCAGCGAGATCAGCGGCGAGTGGAAGGCGACGAGCAGGAGCAGGAAGGAGAGCCCGACCACGCCCGCGATGAAGAGCGGCATACGGCCCTTCATGTACTCGGACTGATCCTCGAGGGCCGCGGTCACGCCCCCGATCTGCACATCGGTTGCCGTGCCTTCGAACTGCGCCGGGACAACCTCGTCGCGCAGGTGCTTGACGAGGTCCTCGGTGGCCTGGTCTTGCGGCGAGGTCATCGGGATCACCGTGACCAGGGCCGCGTCCCCGGCCTGGTTGAACCGCGGCGGGACCACGAAGGCCACGTCGGGCGTGCTCCGCACCGTGTTCGCGAAGTCGTTGATCTGCGCCTTCGCCTGAGGTGTCGTCGGGATCTTCGCGGCGATCTGGATCGGGCCGTTGGTGCCGGGCCCGAAGCCCTCGGTGTTCAGGTCGTAGGCCTGACGGGTCATCGTGTCGGGCGGATCGTTGCCCGCGTCCGGGAAGCCGAGGCGCATGCCGAGCGCCGGCGCCGCCAGAGCGAGCAGGATCGCCAGCGCGATGATCGCCGCCGGCCAGGGGCGCCGCTGCACGGCGTGACTCCAGCGTGCGGCGGGCGACTCGCCCGTCGTCGGGCGATCGGTCCTGAGAGCCCGGCCGAGGAGCGGGATCCGCAGCTTGTCGACCCTCGGCCCGAGATACGAGAGGAAGGCGGGCAGCAGGGTGATGGACGCAAGCATCACGACGAGCACCGCGAGGGAGGTCGCGATCGCGACGCCGTACATGTAGCTCAGCCCGGTCAGGATCAGCCCGAGCACAGCGATCACGACAGTGCAGCCGGCGATGATCACGCTGCGGCCCGCTGTGGTGACTGCCTCGGTGACCGCGTCATGGCGGTCCTTGCCCTCTCTCAGCGCCGCGCGGAAGCGGGTGAGGATGAGTAGCGCGTAGTCGATCCCGACACCGATCCCGATCAGACCGGACACGGCAGTGGTCCAGTCGGGCACGTCGATCACGTTGGCGAGCAGCGGGATCAGCCCGGCCGAGGAGATCCCCAATCCGACGAGGGCCACGCCCAGCGGCAGTCCGGCCGCGACGACCGAGCCGAAGGCGATCAGCAGCACGATCGCGGCGCCGAGGAAACCGATGCCTTCAGGGCTCGACTGGGACTGCGCGGCATAGATCGGATCGCCCCCGAGCTTGATCTCGAGCCCGTTGCCGTCGTTGTCCTCCGCGGCGTTGATGAGCTGCTTGCCCTGGTCCTTGGTGACCTCCCAGCCCGGGACGGTCATCGGAAGCGTGCTGGATGCGATCTGGCGGTTCTGGGAGAGGCGGATCGGCGTATGGACCGCCATGTGCTCGACCTTTTCGGCCTGGGCGAAGAAGGGCTGAAGCTTCCGCGCGGCCGGGGCCTCGCCGGCGAAGCCGGCGGGGTCCTTCGCGACGACGTACACCTCCTGGCCGGAGTAGCCGGAGAACCGCTGCTCGGTGATGTCGCTCGCCGCCTTCGACTCCGAGCCGGGCGTGTCGTAGTCGGCCTTGAACTCGCCCGCGAGCGAGGACCCGACTCCGATGATCACGACCATGGCCACGATCCAGAGCAGGACCACGCGGCCGCGGCGGCGATAGGCGATGTCTGCGAGACGGGCGAGACGACGGTTCATTCGGGCTCCCTTCCCGGTGAGCTCCCTCCTGAGCTCACCACGATTCGAGGATGCGTTCTAGCAAGCCTCGTTGGTCCTCGTCTGATCGAAACATGCTGTTTTCGATGTCTTAGACGGGAACCGGCGCGAAAACTCATCGCTGCCCGCCGGTTGGAGGTGGGAAGCCCTACTGCAGCGCCTTGCCGTACTGGCGCTCGTAGTACTCCCGGTAGTCGCCGGAGCGAATTGGCGCCCACCAGGCCTCGTTCTCGCGGTACCAGTGGACCGTCCGCTCGATTCCCTCGTCGAAGTCGACGGCGGCAGACCAGCCGAGCGCCTCCAGGCGGGCGGCGGAGAGCGAGTAGCGGCGGTCGTGGCCGGGGCGGTCCTTGACGTAGGAGATCAGCGACTCGTCGCGATCGGTGAGGGCGAGGATGCGCCTGACGACCTCGAGGTTGGTCAGCTCGTCGGGGCCGCCGACGTTGTAGACGTTGCCGGGCTCGCCATGCTCGAGGACGGCATCGACGGCCGAGCAGCAGTCATCCACGTAGAGCCAGTTGCGGACCTGCATGCCATCGCCGTAGACGGGCAGCGGGTCGCCCGCGAGCGCGTTGAGGATGCAGAGCGGAATCAGCTTCTCGGGGTACTGGTAGGGGCCGTAGTTGTTGGAGGCCCGCATGATCAGCGCCTCCGCGGCGTAGGTGCGTGCGAAGGCCGAGACGAGCAGGTCGCCGCCGGCCTTGGAGGCCGAATACGGGGAGGAGGGGGCGAGGGGTGACTCCTCGGTCGCGGAACCCATCTCGAAATCGCCGTAGACCTCGTCGGTGGAGAACTGCAGGTAGCGGACGCCCGCGTCGCGTGCCGCCTCCAGCAGCACGAAGGTGCCGAAGACGTCGGTGGTGATGAATTCCCCAGGCGCCTCGATTGAGCGATCGACGTGCGATTCGGCGGCGAAGTTGACGACCGCATCCATGCCCTCCAGCGCGGCCCGAGCGGCGTCGCGGTCAGCGATGTCCGCCTCGACCAGCTCGAAGCGCTCCTCAGGAACGCCCTCGAGGTTCTCCTTCCGCCCCGCATACGTGAACTTGTCAAGGACCCGCACCGAGTCCCCCGGCCGGCCCTCCAACCGCAGCCGGACGAAGTTAGAGCCGATGAAGCCGGCGCCGCCGGCGACCAGCAGCTTCACGCCGCGTCCTGCCCCTGGTCGCCATCCGCGTTCCGCTGCTCCAACGGCAGCTCGTTTTCACCCGTGATCTCCTCGCCGGCCGCCTCTCGCTCCTCGCGCTCGCGCTTGGTCCAGTCGAGCACGGGCTGGCGCCGCAGGGCGCTCGAACGCGGCTTCCGCGGGGCCTCCTCGGAGGAGACGTGGCCCCGGCGCGCCAGGTAGTCCGACAGCCCGCGCTGCCACGGAGGAAGCTTGATGGGCGCCGAACGGCGGCTGACGAGAATGGAGTTGGCCGGCCGCTTGGCGGGCCGTTCCATCATGTCGGTGGTCGTGGCCATCACCCGTGTCACGACCTCGGCCTGCCTGAAGATCTCGAGGGCGAACTCGTACCAGGAGCAGCTGCCCTCGCCTGCCATGTGGTGGATTCCGTAGGCCGAGCTCTCCGCCAAGCGCAGCAGGCCCACGGCCAGGTGACCCGTGTAGGTGGGACAGCCGACCTGGTCGTGGACGACGACCACCGGACCGCCGCCCTGGCCGAGCCGCAGCATCGTCTCGACGAAGTTGCCGCCCTGGGGACCGAAGAGCCAGGAGGTGCGCACGATGAAGCTGCGTCGGTTGACCAGCGCGGTGGCCCGCTCCCCGCCGAGTTTGGTCGCGCCGTATGCGTTGATCGGGTCGGGATCGTCGGACTCTCCATATGGGCCCGTGGTCCCGTTGAAGACGTAGTCGGTGGAGGGATAGACGAGCTTGGCGTCCACCTTCGCCGCTGCGTCCGCGACGAAACCGGCACCCTGGGCGTTGACGAGGGAGGCCTCATGCTCCGATTCCTCCGCGCCGTCCACATTGGTCCAGGCCGCGCAGTTGATGACGGCGCCCGGACGCTCGCGGGTGATCAGCCGCTCCACCTTGGCCGGGTCGGTCACGTCGAGGTCGTCATGGGTGAGGGCGACCACCTGATGGCTCATCCCCTCGGCCACGCGGGCCACGTCGTGTCCGAGCATCCCTCCGGCTCCGGTGACCAGGACCTTCATGGGATCTCGATGTCTGCGTTGTCGCCCACGAGGAAGCGGAGGGTCTTGGGCACCCCCGCGCTGCGACTCAGGCTGACGTTCTTCCCCAGCAGGCTCGCCTCCATGCGCGCGTCGAGGTCCCTGATGCTGGAGCCCGCGAGCACGATCGAGTGCTCGACCTCCGATCCCGTGATCACTACGTCCCGGTCGATCGCCGTGTAAGGGCCGATGTAGGAGTCGGAGATCCGGGCGCCGGAGGCGATGATGGCCGGGCCGCGGACGACGCTGCGCTCGAGCTTCGCCCCCTCCTCGACCACCACGCGGCCCTCGACCCGCGAGGAGGCATCGAGCTCACCGTCGATCCGCTGCTCGATGTCCTCGAGTACCAGTCGGTTGGCCTCGAGCATGTCCTCGAGCTTCCCGGTGTCCTTCCACCACCCCTTGACGATGTGCGGCTCGACGCGAAGGTCCGATCCGATCAGGGCGTCGATCGCGTCGGTGATCTCGAGCTCGCCGCGAGCCGACGGCTTGATCGAATGCGCCGCCTTGAAGATCGCCGGGGTGAACATGTAGACGCCCACCAGGGCGAGGTCGCTGGGCGGGTCCTCCGGCTTCTCCACCAGTCGCACGACCCGGTCGCCGTTGAGCTCCGCTACGCCATAGGAGGACGGATCCGCGACGGGCGTGAGCAGGATCAGGGCGTCGGGCTGGGAAGTCCGGAACACCTCCACCAGCTCGACGATGCCGTCCCTGAGCAGATTGTCGCCGAGGTACATGACGAACGGGCTCTGACCCAGGAAGTCCTCGGCGGCCAGCAGGGCATGGGCCAACCCCAGCGGCGCGTCCTGCTCGATGTAGGTGATCGACGCGCCGAACGCCGATCCGTCTCCCGCCGCCTGCCTGATCTCCTCGCCGGTCACCGGCGCGATGATCACGCCGATCTCCTTGATCCCCGCATCGACCAGGGCCTCGATCCCGTAGAAGAGCACGGGCTTGTTGGCAACCGGCACGAGCTGCTTGGCGGAGGTGTGGGTGATCGGGCGCAGACGTGTGCCCGCGCCCCCCGAGAGGATCAACCCCTTCAAATCTTCCATGTCGCGGCAGGCTACAGCGGCCCGGTTGACGGTTTCGCCATCAGATCGCGGACACGAGCGGCCGTCCCACCTAATCGCTCAGCGCATTCGCCCCTGATGCGAGGGCGCGCGTCAGCGCGACCCGTGCAGTGGAGCGGGCCGGCCTGGTGGCCGCTAGGGCTTCGAGATGTCCTTGTGGTTGGAATGCTCGCAATGCCTGCCCCGGGGGTCGAGCTTGTCCTTCCGGAGCACGTCATCGCCGCCATCGCCGCAGGAGATGAAGGTGTCGCGAACCCCATCGAGCGTCTGCAGGGTGTCGCGGCCGCGACCGCCCTTGTACGTGTCCGCTCCCTCGCGGCCACGGAGGGAGTCCCTTCCGTCGTTCCCCTTCAGGATGTCGTTGCCGAGGCCGCCAGTCAGGACATCCACGCCACGACCGCCGATCATCACGGCGCCGAGGGTGAGCGGTGGGATCGTGCCCGTCCCGGCGGTCGAGACGGTGATGGTGTCGTCTCGATCGCGCGCGTCGATCACGAAGCTGCCCACGAAAGCCTGCTGGCACATGCCGACACCGTTGATGAGCTCGCAGGGGCCGCCCCCGATCGCGATCGGGTTAGCGTCGGCGTCCTTGAAGCTGTAGACGCGAACGCTGCCACCCAGGACCGAGTCGACGCCCACCTGGACATCGTTCCTCTCGCCCTGGCCGGCGACGTAGTAGATGATCCCGCCTGCTTCGGTGAGGGTGGCGGCGCGCGCACCTGCCGCGCCGAACAGCATCGTGCCGACCACCGCTACGCCTATTGCGATCCTTCGCATTTGATCCCCCGTTTGGGTTGGGCGTCCTATAAGGCCGCGGGGATTCTGTCACTTTCCAGGCGATTTCTCCTCGAAATCGGGTGGAGCTGCAATTCGCCGCCCAGATCGGGCCGGATGCCGGGCTAGTAGGTGCCGCCGAGCTTGCGGTGGTCCCAGGTCGCGACGCGCTTCGGGTGGAAGTGGATCGCCGCGCGCTTCGGGGCCTGGGCCTCCAGCGCGGCGGCCGCGTCGCCCTCGACAGACTCGATGCCCTCGCTGTAGCGGACGGTGAGGTCCTTGGCGAAGTCCACGACCCGATCGATGTCGCGAATCAGCTCGGCCTCGGCCTCGATCTGTACGCCGCGCAGCTCCCCGTACTCGACCCCGGTCTCGATCAGAAGCGTCGCGCGGGGGTCGCGCTCCAAATTCTTCACCTTCTGGGACTTGGCATAGGTCCAGACCCAGATCTCGCGGCCGCGCGGGACGTACCAGAGCGGCATGGAGTGCGGCCAACCCCGCGGACCGATCGAGGAGACGACCACGATGCGCTCGGTCTCGAGCAGCTCCTCCAGCTCCTCGTCGGTGAGCTTGATCCGGTCGCGGCGGGATGGCACTAGCCGGAGGGGGCCAGGACGAGGGTCTCGAACGGACCCTCTCCCGACATCGACTGCGTCGTGCCGGCCTGCCAGCGGGGCTGGAGGTCGTCGTAGTGGCGGCTCCAGGCGTGGCCCGACTGGCCGGTGAACGCCTGCCAGCGCGAGCGCTGGGGCGCCGACGGGTCGGCGACCATACGCCAGCTCGGCGCCCAGATCGCCTGGTACGGGTCATTCGGGTCGTAGGCGATCTGGGCCACGGTCTCCTGCGCTCCGCCGGGGTGGAGCGTCCGGTTGAACACCCACTCGGCGACGGGATGGACCGCTCCGAGCGCGTGTGGAAACTGCAGCTCGTGGACCTGTCCCCATTGCCACCGCTCGGGGTCGGGCCCGAAGCGCTCCTCGAGGTCGTCGAGCGCGCCGCGCAGCGCCTCGAGGACGAGCTCGTCCCAGGATCCGCCGATCAGGTCCTCGTCGCCGCCCTCCCAGAGATCGAGGAGGTGGGCGTGCCAGCGCCACGGCGAGGTGACGTGGGAGATGAAGCCGTTGTCCGCGCGGTCGAGATAGCGGTCGGCGAGGTCACGGTCGCCGATGGCGGCCCGGGTGAACTCGCGCGCCAGCCGCAGCAGGAACGCCTGGTAGATCGTCCCTGCCACCGTCCCTGCGCTCAGCCTCCGATCCCAGCTCTTCAGGCGCTCGATTGCGGTGGTCTCACGCTGGCTGGTCGGCTCCAGGCGCGCCAAGCGGCGCACGACCTCGTCACCGGGGATCGAGTAAAGGTCGCCCTGGATCCGGCTGAAGCTGTCGAGGTCGTGCTCCTCGGTCTCCTGGAGCAGTTGCTCGATCCGCGCCGCCCGGTAGCCGTCCAGCCAGTCGCTGGTGATGTGATTGGGGTAGGAGCTGTCGACGACCCGGTTGTTGGCGGTGACGACGAATCCCTCTTCGGGATCGACCAGTTCGGGCAGCTCGTCGTACGGGACCCAGCCGTCCCACTCGAACTCCCCGGTCCAGCCGGGCTTCGGCAGATCCGGGCAGTGGCCCTTCCGCTTCGGAATCCGGCCCATCATCTTGTAGCCGATCGATCCATGTCGATCTGCCCAGACCAGGTTCGAGACGGGCATCGTGACGGTGCGTAGGAGGTCGACCAGCTCGGGCCCGCTGCGCGGCTCGAGCAGGCCGAGATGCGCGTGTGAGATGGCGGGCTCGTCGAGGGCGGCCCAGCGCAGGGCGATCGGCTGCTCGTCGTCGGCGCCGAGGGCCTGGTTCACGATCGGGCCATGGTGGGTGAGACGGACCTCGTGGCGCTCCGGTCGATCCTGGCCGCGGATTGAGATCAGCTCCTCGACGATCTCGAGAGGACGCTGCTCTCCCTCGAACTCGTAGCTGTCGTCCTCGACCCGCTCGACGAAGAGATCCTCGACGTCGGCCATCACGTTGGTGAAGGCGAAGGCGACGTCGTCGTTCTGCCCCAGCGAGATCCCGGGAAGGCCAGGGATCGAGGCACCGCGGCAGGTTCGCCCGTTCAGCTCGAGGGCGATCTCGTACCAGACCCCGGGCATCCCACTGGGCAGGTGCGGATCCCCGGCGAGCAGAGGCCCGCCTGTCGCTGAGCGGCTCGGGCTCACCGCCCAGTTGTTCGAGCCGCTCGCGGCTGCGGCGAGGCCGATCTGGTCGCGGACGCGGCCGATCTGCTCGGCCAGCCGCAGCCCATCCCCGTCAAAGCCCTGTCCGGGTGTGAGCACGATCGGATTGCCCTTCGGATAGGTCGGGTCGATCTTCGCGGCGCGCTCTTCGCCCAGCTCGCGGACCAGATCGGCGCGCAGCAGCTCGCGCTCCCAGTTGGTGGAGAGCCCGAAGGAGAGCAGCTTGCCCCCCGCCAGCATGTCAGCGGGGCGCCATGGCTCGAACTCGAGGCGAAGGAGCTGGAACTCGGCCGGCAGCGCCGAGGTGCGTCGGGCCGCCTCGTTGAGCCCGGCGCAGTATGCATCGAGGAGAGGTCGAAGGTCGGGATCGAGGCGGGCCTCCTCTTGCAGCGCCACGCGGCGCAGGCCGAGCGTACGCATGAGGCGGTCGACCGGCAACCCCGCCCGCCCGGCGATCTCCGAGACGCGTCCGGAGCAGATTCGGCGCTGGACGTCGATCTGCCAAAGCCGGTCCTGGGCATGGCAGAAGCCCTGGCCGAACCAGAGGTCGGGGGCGGTCCCGGCCCGGACGGCCGGCATTCCCCAGCGGTCGCGGGTGATCTCGATCCGCCCGTCGAGCCCCCCGACCTCGAGCTCGCCCGCCGTCCGTGGGAGCGGGCGGCGGAAGAGCTGCCACCAGAGGCCGGCGGCCGTCGTGCCGAAGAGGGCGGCGCCGACCGCCGTTCCCATGGCACCTAGACGCAGCAGGCGGCCTGGATCCATACCCATGGCGAGGTTCATACCAGGGGCGGGTGTCCGGCGGTCAGTCGCGCAGGTCGGTGGGTAGGCGTCCCTCGTCCTCGAGCTTCTCCAGGTGCGCCTGCATCGCGACGGCCGCCGCCTCACGGAGTTCCGCGGGAACGTCGTCCCAGACCTCGTCGAGCAGCGCCGCCCGCGAGCGCTCGCCTCGGCCGAGCGCGGCGACCAGGCGATCCTCCCGCTCCTGGCGGTGGGCGATGTACTCGGCGATCTTGGCCTGCGGGTCGTCCACTTCCGGTCCGTGTCCCGGATAGAGCACGGTCAGCTCCAGCCCCTGGAGCTTGCGCAGGGACTCCATGTAGTCGGCGAGAGAGCCGCCCAGACTCCGTGGCCCGACGATCGTCGAGCCCCGCCCCAGGATCAGATCACCGCTGAAGCACGCGAAGCGGCCGTCGTCGGGGAGCAGGAAGCAGAGATGCTCGGCGGCGTGACCGGGCGTGGCGATCGCGGTGAGGCCGGCGACCGTCTCGCCATCGGCCGGCCGGGTCGGCGGGACCCCGAGCGGCTCGACCCCGGCGAGGTGGTCTGCGTCGTCGTGCGTCAGCAGTACGGTCCCGATCCCGCCACGGGCCTCGGCGGCCTCGCGCACCCGTCCGATGTGGCCCGGGTCGTCCGGTCCAGGATCGATCACCACCGCCGGATCCCGTCCGACGACGTACGTGTTGGTCCCCTCCAGGGTCATCGGGCCCGGGTTGGGGGCGACCAGGCGCTCGAGGTCGATTGGCTTGGCCACGCCGCGGATTCTCACCCCTCGAGGTGTTCCTTGACATGTGACTGAAAGGTCACATATACTCGGTCGCGTGAACGAGGTGTTCAAGGCACTCGGCGATCCCACCCGGCGGACGCTGCTCGACCGGCTTCACGAGCGGGACGGGCAGACGCTCAGCGCGTTGGAGAGCCGGCTGCCCATGTCGCGCTTCGGCGTGATGAAGCACCTCAAGGTGCTCGAGCAGGCGGGCCTCGTGGTCACGCGCAGGCGGGGGCGCGAGAAGCTCCACTATCTGAACCCCGTCCCGATCCGACTCGTCTACGAGCGCTGGGTCAGTAAGTACGCCGAGCCCTGGGCCACCGCGCTCACGGGCCTGAAGAGAGAACTCGAGGAGGAAACAAGTGGCTGAGGAATTCGACGTACCGCATCGCATCGGGCTGATGCCGGACTCAAACGGGACCGGTGGGACCGCTGTGTTCGAGATCTACATCAAGACCACTCCGGAGCGCCTCTGGGAGGCGATCACCGACCCCGAGATGAGGGCCAGGTACAGCTTCGGTGTCGGGACGGAGTCGGAGTGGACGACCGGGTCGAAGTACAAGTCCTCCGTCCCCGGGGTAATCGACATCGCTGAGGGCGAGAACCTCGAGGTCGATCCGCCCAACCGCCTGGTGCAGAGCTTCACGGCTCTCTGGAGCGACGAGGTGAAAGCGGTGGGAACCTCGCGGGTGACCTGGGAGATCAGCAAGGTCGGCGACTCCTGCCAGCTCACCGTGATCCACGACCAGCTCCCGATCGACGCCAACGGCGAGATCTACGGCGGCTGGATGATGATCCTGTCCGGCCTGAAGACGTTGCTCGAGACCGGCGAGCTGCTCGACACGCCCGGCTCGCTGCGCTACGCAGGACAGGCTGAGCGATGGGGGAGCTGACCGTCGTCGAGAGCCTCACGCTCGACGGCGTCATGCAGGCGCCTGGCCGGCCCGACGAGGACGAACGCGGCGGCTTCGAGCACGGCGGCTGGGGGGTCCCATATGCCGACGAGGTGATGGGCCGTGCGATGGGTGAGCGGATGGGCGGCCCGGGAGGGATCGTCCTGGGACGGTTCACCTATGAAGACCTCTTTGCGTACTGGCCCAAGCAGAAGGACAACCCGTACACCGAGACGCTCAACCGGGCGCAGAAGTTCGTCGTCTCCAGGACGCTGACGGAGCCTCTTCCCTGGGAGAACTCGACGCTGATCGGAGACGACGCGGTAGAGGCCGTCGCGAAGCTCAAGGACCAGCTGGATCACCTCACGGTGATCGGCAGCGGGAGCCTGGTCCGATCGCTGATGCAAGCGGGATTGATCGACGAGTACCTGCTCCTGATACATCCGCTCGTCCTCGGATCGGGGCGGCGCCTCTTTCCGGACGACGGTGCCTTCGCCACGCTGCGTCTCGTTGACAGCCTTACGACGGGCACCGGCGTCGTGATCGCGACCTACCGGCCCGCCGAGCTGGCCGGAGCCGGATCGTGATGGCGGCCAGGGCTGCACCCCGGGCCCTGCTCGAGGACATCGCATTCCCCGAATCGCCGCGCTGGCACGACGGCCGGCTCTGGTTCTCGGACTGGACGGCTCGCCAGGTGATCGCCCTATCGCCTAACGGAGAGAGCGAGGTGATCACGGAGGTCGACGCCTTTCCGTTCTCGATCGACTGGCTTCCGGAGGGCCCGCTCCTGGTCACCGCCGGCCAGATGATCCTGCGGATGGAGCCCGGAGGCTCACTCACTACCCACGCCGATCTCTCGCAGCTCACGCAGTTCGGCTTGAACGAGATCGTGGTCGACGGGCAAGGCAACGCCTATGTCAACGGCCCGGGTTTCGACATGATGGCCGGCGCCGATTTCGCGCCTGGGATCGTCGCTGTGCTGCGGACTGACGGCACAGCCGACGTCATCGCGGACGACGTGGCGTTTCCCAATGGGATGGCTGTCACGCCCGATGGGTCGACCCTGATCGTCGCGGACTCCTACGGCAAGCAGCTGATCGGGTTCGAGATCAACGAAGACGGCAACTCGTCCGACCGGCGGATCTGGGCGGATCTCGGCGACGGCGTCCCCGATGGCATCTGTCTCGACGTCGAGGGAGCGGTCTGGTACGCGGACGTCCCAAATCGTCGATGTGTTCGCGTCGCGGAGGGAGGCGAGGTGCTCCAGACGGTCGACCACGACCGCGGCTGCTTCGCCTGCATGCTGGGCGGGCCAGATGGCAGCACGCTGTTCATAGCGGCCCAGGAGTGGAGCGGGCCCGAAGGGATCGGAACGGGTCCGCCGACCGGACAGATCGTTCAGGTCGACAGCTCGGCCCCGCACGCCGGCTGTCCCTAGGAATCTGGCAAGCTCCAGGTATGGCAACCAACACACAACTGCTCAACGGCGTCGACTTCATCGCCTTCCCGACGAAGGACGCGGAGGCCGCCAAGGAGTTCTATGGCGAGACTCTCGGCCTTCCGTTCGGCAAGCAGTGGGGCGAGATGCCCGCCTACGAGTTCGAGACCGGGGCAGTGACCATCGCTCTGATGCAGGTCGATGCGTTCAACATCGACTTCAGCCCCAACACCACTCCGCTCGAGTTCCACGTCGACGACTACGAGGCGGCGAAGGCCGAGCTCGAGTCACGCGGCGTCGAGTTCGTAACGGAGACGATTGACAGCGGGGTCTGCAAGCAGGCGATCTTCCAGGATCCGGACGGCAACGCGCTGGCGATCCACCACCGGTACGCGACGGGTGCAGCCTCTCAGGACGACATGGACGCCGCCGTGGAAGCCGGTTCGGGCGCAGCCTAGGCGGCCTTGACCGCAGTCGCACCGGCGTCGACCTTGAGCTCGTCCGCGATCGCGTCGCGCGCGCTCTGCGGCTCCAATACGACGAACTCGCCGGCGCCCTTGAGGATCTCGCGCAGCAGCCAGTCGGTGCTGCCGTAGGGGACCTCGATCACGACTGCGTCGTCGGCGAGCTCCTCGATCACCGTGTGCTCCTCGCGGGCCCAGCGGGCGCGCTCGGGTGAGACCCAGACGCGGGCGACGTCCGCGGCCGGGACGTGCTCGCCCGACAACCAGCCACCCTCGATCGCGGCGATCTCCTCCACCTCGGGCCGGGGCTCGAATCGCGCCCTCGAGACCTCGGCCTCCTTGATTCGGTCGAGCCGGAAGTGTCGAACGTCCTCGCGCCGGCGGTCGTAGGAGGCGACGTACCAGCCCTCCGGGCCGTTGGCGAGCCGGTAGGGCTCGATCTCCCGTTTGGTGAACTCGTCCTCGTTTTCCTTGTAGTAGTGAATCGCGAGGACGCGCTGGTCCTCGATCGCCTTGTTCACCTTGCGGGCCACGTCGGAGTCGTCGCCGCCCGAGGCTGCGATCTCCAGGCCCTCCTCGGAGGGGTCGTGGCCGAGCGCGGCGACGATCTTCTTGCGCGCGCTGGCGAGGCCGCTCTGCGGGAGGTGGTCGCCGAACAGGTCGATCGCTGCGACCAGCGCCTTCGCCTCGAGCGGCAGCAGTCGCGCGGGCTTGGCGAAGTTGTCGCCGTAGGGCTCGGCGTCGACCTCGATCTCGTCGCCCTGCAGCTCGGCGTAGAGGACGTAGGTGCCGCCGCCGAAATTGACGACGTTGAGCAGGTCGATGTCGTCGCGCAGCTCCTCGTCGGTGACGTGCAGGCGATCCTTGACGTCAGCCGCCGGCAGGCGCGTCTCGCCCTTGGCGGACTCGATCAACATCCCCGCGAGCGTCACCAGGCGAGCGAAGCGCTCGGGCCGGATCGAGGATTCCGAGCGGCCGTTGGAGCGCGCCGTCCGTGGGGCGGGCGGGACGGTGCGGACCGTGCTCGCCGACTCAAAGTCGGCGCTGTGGCGCTCCGAGAGCAGCTCCAGGCGCTGCGCGACCTCCTCGGCGAGCTCCGGCGGATCGAGCACGGTCGCGTTCTGGCGCCAATGCAGGACCCAGGCGACCATCTGGCGGCTCGAGGCGTACTCGGTCTCGAAGATCCTGCCTTTCCCCGGGGATCCGTCGCCGCGGCCGGGATTGCGGAACTTCCCGTAGGTGCCGAAGTCGCGCTCGACCAGCCAGGCGACGCGGTCCTTGACGAAGATCTTCGCCTCACCCTTGATCTCGCCGAGCTGCCACTCCGCGCGCCGGGCGTAGTCGCGGCGTTCGAAGTCCTCAGGCGGGGAGAAGTCATGCTCGGCCTTGGAGGCGTAGGAGACCTTGCCGCGGATCCGCGAGAGGCGGAATACCCGGATGGCGTCGCGTTCGTGCGACTTGCCGATCAAATAGAACTGCCCGCCCCGATAGACAAGGTGGTACGGGTCCACCTTGCGCTTCTCCTGGGAGTCGCGCTCGATCGTGTAGTAGGTGAATTCGATCGTCTTGCGGCGGGAGATCGCCGTCTCGATCTTGGAGAGCCGTTGTGAGACCTCTGCGCCGTCGGCCTTGGCCGTCATCCGGACCTCGACCGAGGACTGCTCCGGGGCGGTCAGTGGGCTCGGCCTGCCCCAGGAGACCTGCTGGAGAGCGAGGCGCAGCGGCTCCGCATAGGCGAACTCGCCGTCGAGCAGTTGCAGGGCCGTCTGCAGCGCCGCCAGCTCGTTGTCCCCGAACTGGATCTCCGGCAGGTAGTAGTTCTCCGGCGGCAGCGAGTAGAGCTCCGACTCGTACCCCTGGAGGCTCTCGCCCGGCTTCTCCACCTGGAGCGTGATGCCGAGGCTCTCGAGCTCCGCGCGGTCGGCGTAGAAGCGTCGCGCGAAGGCGTCGTCGTTCATGTCGCTGTATCCCTCCACCTCGCGCTTGATCTCGAGCGCGGTGGTCGGCCTCCCCTGGGCCATCAGGTAGGAGATCAGCGAGAGCTGGCGGATCAGCTTCTCGGTGTCCTTGGCCACGGGAGGAGCATAGAGCCGACCCTCCGCCGCCCAATCCGCACCTATTACGGATCGGAAAGCGATTTGCGCAATTTGCGCCGGCCTATGCGGCGAGGCTGGAGACGGCCCGCTCGATGGTGGGCGAGAAGCGGCTCCAAAGCGCGGGAGGGGCGGCCCCGACGATCACGGTGGTCGCCTCCGAATCTCGGACGATGCAAGCGACCTCCGTGTAGCGAGCGTTGGAGGAGGTCGCGTAGGCGTCCTTCACGCACGAGCCCTGCCCCTTACGGAAGCGCAGGCCACTCGCCGAGGCCAGGGGAACCAGGTCGTGGTCGCCCTCCTCACGGTTGTGGGCCGGCCTGAAGCTCGCCCAGTTCGCCAGCGTCTCGTCTCCGCCCTGGGGCGTGATGTTGAGGTACCCGACGATCCGGCCGCCTGCCTTCCGGGCGACGGTTACTGTGCCGGGATCCGTCTTGATCAGGCGCCAGCCGGGCGGATAGGCCAGGGTCGCGTCTCCTGACGGCAGGGACTGAGTTCGCCACCGGGACGGCGCCGGCGCCGGATGCACCCAGGCGAACGCCGCCGGGTTCGCGGGCGCCGGCGGCCCCGATGTCTCCTCGTCGCCTCCGGAGGAACCGCAGGCGGCAAGTGCCGCCGCGCTCAGCAGCGCGAGCGCAGCGACAAGTGCCTGGAGCCTTCGCGACCGGCTAGATGCTGCCGTCGCCGTCGCTCGGGCCACCGTTGTTGTCCGAATCGTGGTCTCCGCCGTTGTGCTGGGGGATCCCGTGGTGGTGATGGTGGTGGTGATGGTGTCCCGCAAACGCGACTCCCGCCCCGCCGACCGCGAGGGCCAGCGCGGCGATTCCGGCCACGATCCACCTGGCTGTCCTACTGAGCATCGAGTCATCCCTTCTCGTTTCGATTGCCCCGCCGTACTACGGCCGGGGGGTGTCGAGGGATGGCTTCGCCATCAACGGCGGCCACAAATACCGCCGCCGGATCTACTCGCGCGACCGCTACGCGGCCGCGCGAGAGCCGAAGAAGGCCGAGCCGTCTATGCCGCGGTCGAAGCGGGACCAGCTCTCCCCGTCGCCGAGCTCCTTCTCGAGCCGATCGAAGCTGCCGAGCTTGCCGCCGAGGTTGTCGATCGCGTGCACGAGGGTGGCCTCGCGCGTGGCCGGCACAACCGGCGAGCCGTGTTCGAGCTGGCCATGATGCGAGAGGATGATGTGGACGATGGCTTGGACCAGGTCCGGGTCGAAGCCGTCGATCGTCTCGATCTCGCGGCGCACCCTGTAGTAGCCGCGCGGGATCTCGCCTTCGAGGCGCCCCGCGTCGGTCAGCTCGATCGCCAGCGGGTCGTCGTTGTAGGCCTCGGTCTTGCCGATGTCGTGGAGCATCGCCCCGGTGACCGCGATCTCGCGGTCGATGCCCGGGAAGAAGTTGGCGGCGGCGCTGACCGCCTGGGCCACCGAGAGGGTGTGCTCGAGCAGGCCGCCCGCATACGCCTGGTGGTAGTGCTTGGCGGCCGGCGCCTCGCGGAAGCGGGCCCATGACTCGGTCTCCGCACCGAAGAAGCGGTCGAGGAGTTCGCGCAGGGAGGGGTTCTGAACCGTCTCGATCAGTGCGCGCAGGTCCGCTTCGAGCAGGTCGATCGAGCGCGCCGGCCCCTCGGCCAGCTGCTCGGAGTCGTACTCGCCGGGACCAGCGGCGCGGACGGCGGCGAGCTTGATCTGCTTGCCGAACTGGGGATGGATCGCGAAGCTCCCCCGGACCAGGACGATCGATCCCGGGGCGCAGACCTCGAAGCACTCGGCCACGCCCTCCCAGGCGATCGCGGGGACGGTGCCGGTCTTGTCGGCCAGGACGACCCGAAGGAAGTCCTCGCCGTTCCGCTTCTGGCGGCGCTCGCGCTCGCGGACCACGAAGGCTCCGGTCACCTGATCGCCGTCGGAGAGCTCGCGGAGCAGCCTGGTATCGCCCGCCTCCGGGCCGCCGCTTCCCTTGCCGTTTTCGAAGAGCGTCTCCGCCATCAGGTCATTGAAATTAAAGGCGCGCGCGGACAGGACTCTCCGGCGAGATATCCGCCTCGGGGGGCAGCATTGCCCCATGAACGAAGGCGATCAGACACCCGGTGCGGTCAACGATGGAGAGCTGCGGGTCTCGTCGATTGAGCTCTTCTTCGACCTCGTCTTCGTCTTCACGATCACTCAGCTGACCGCGGTCCTGGTCGCGAGGCCGAACGGCGAGGCCCTCGCCCAGGTCATCCTCATGCTGACCGCGATCTGGTGGATGTACGGCGCCTTCGCCTGGCTCACGAACGCCGTGCCGCCCGATCGCACCGCGTTGCGCCTCCCTCTGCTCGGCGGGATGCTGGCGTTCTTCGCGATCTCGCTGGCGATCCCGACCGCCTTCTCACACAACGGGGTGGTATTCGCCTGCGCCTACCTGGTGGTCATCGCGGTCCACACCGTCCTTTACATGCAGGCCGCGAGCTGGACGGTGGCGGGCGTCTGGAGCTTCGCGCGGATGAACCTGGTGGCCGGGGCCCTGATCCTGGTGGGAGCGATCATCGGCGGCGCCGCCGAATACTTCCTCTGGGCGGCCGCGGTCGGCATCTTCGTCGTGGTGCCCGCCCTGGTCCCCGAGGAGGCGGGATGGATCCGCCCTTCTCACTTCGTCGAGCGGCACGGCCTGGTTGTGATGGTCGCGCTGGGCGAGTCGGTGGTGGCCGTCGGGATCGGCGCCTCGCACATCGACATCAGCTGGCAGATGCTGGCGGTCGCGACTCTGGGACTCTCGCTCAGCGCGGAGCTCTGGTGGGTCTACTTCATGGGGGACGACCAGGAAGCGGAGGACGCGCTGCGTGAGATGACTCCGACCAGGCGCGAGTTCTACGACACCAACGTCGCGTTCTACTGGGCCCACCTGGTGATGTTGCTCGGCATCGTCTGCATCGCCGCCGGCCTCGAGCGCGCGATCGGCCACGCCTTTGACTCGCTCAGCTTCGCTCGCGCCCTGGAGTTGGGAGGCGGGACCGCCCTCTATCTCGCCGGCCACGCCTTCTTCCGGGGGGCGCTCGGCCTCCCGTTCAAGCCATGGCGCGGGATCGCGTTGGTGCTCGCCCTTGGGACGATCCCCCTCGGCACGGCGACCTCGGCGCTGGCTCAGCTGGCGGTGCTGGTCGCCGCGCTGGGCGCTTGCATCGCGGCGGAGAGCTTTGCCTCCGGGAAGACCACCGGCGCCCGCTCACAGACCCGGTTGCGCCCCTCGGACTTGGCCTCGTAGAGCGCCTCGTCGGCGGCGGCGAAGACGCGCTCGAAGTCGAACGGCTGGCCGGGCGCCGAGGTGCTGATGCCGAAGCTCATGGTCAGCCTGACCCCGTCTGCGAGGCTGCAGGCCGCGATCGTCCGGCGCAGGAGCTCCGCGAGTCTCGTCGTCTCCTCCATGTCCGAGCCGGGAACGAGCACGAGGAACTCCTCGCCACCGATGCGGTAGGCGAGGTCGAAGGCACGCAGCTGCTTGCGGATCGCATAGGCGACGTCCGCGAGCACCGCGTCCCCGGCGGTGTGGCCATGGGAGTCGTTGATCCGCTTGAACTGATCGAGGTCGCCCACGATCACGCCGATCTGCTGGCCCGTGACTGCGGACTGCTGGACGAGCTCGGAGACGCGGTTGGAGAGGGCCTTGCGATTGAGCATCCCGGTGAGCGGGTCGATCACCGCCTCGCCGCGATGCTGCATGTCGGACTGCATCAGGGCCGTTGACAGGACCGCGATCGCCAGGATCAGCGCGAGCGGAGCGAGCACAAGCGGCGGGGTCTCGATGACCGCCTCCGCGCCTCGGCCGAAGGCGACCACGAGCAGCAACGCGATCGCAATCCCCACCCCGATCAGCACGCCACGCAGCGAGAAGCGCGCGCTCAGGGTCACGACCGGTATTGCGAGCCAGGAGAGGGTCGAGACCGCGGGCCCGCCCGTCAACGCCACCGCTCCCGCGATCATCACCTCGGAGCACACCCAGGCGCCGAACATCACGTACTCGGGACGCTCCGAGTGCTCGAGGCGGGCATCGGCCGCCACGAAGAGCCCTGCTGCGCCCGCCAACGGGAGAAGCGTCCACCAGCCGATCCAGGGCGCACCCGCGATCAGCGCGAGCGCCAGGATGCCCATCGCCACCCGGCGGACCGGCTTGATGCGCTCCTCCATATCGATGAGACGCTCACGGTCGAAGTCGTCCCGACAAAGCCAGCTGCTCGACATGCCTATAGGATCGGTTCGACCCCCCCGGGAACGTCCGTAGAAAGCCGAATTGCTGGACGTTTGTCAGGCGAGCGACGCACGCACGAATTCGAGGTCAGCGCGGATCCCCTCCGCTCCGCCTGGCGTCTCGACCACGACCGGCGGTCCCGCGGCCCTGATCATCTCGCGGAGCACCCGCTTGCCGATCTCGCCCTTGCCCAGGTTGGCGTGTCGGTCGGCGCCGGTGCCGGACGGATCGCGCGAGTCGTTCGCATGCAGCAGGTCGATCTTTCCGACGATCGACAGGATCCGCTCGACCGCGTCGGAGAGCTCCTCGCCGGCGGCGTGTGCGTGGCAGGTGTCGAAGCAGAAGCCGACCTCGACGTCGGTCTTGGCCTTGGAGACGGCGGTCCAGAGTCGCTTCAGGGCGTCGAAGCGACGCGCCACGGCGTTGTCCCCACCGGCCGTGTTCTCGATGAAGACGGGGACCTCGGAGGTGAGCATCTCCAGGGTCCGCGGCCAGCGGCCCACGCCCTCGGCGATCCCGTCCTCCGCATGGCCGGCATGGACGATCACCGCCTCGGCGCCGACCTCAGCCGCGGCGTCGCAGGTCTGCTGCAAGATCTTGCGCGAGCCGTAGCGGACGTTGTTGCGCGGCGAGCAGACGTTGATCAGGTACGGGGCGTGCACGTAGAGGGGTAGCGGCGAGTCCCGCAGCTCGGCGGCGTCCTTGCGCGGCGGCGGCTTCTTCCAGCCCTGAGGGTCCGAGAGGAAGATCTGGACGCAGTCGGCTCCTACGGACTTCGCAGCCTCGAGTGGCTTCGTGGGTGAGAGGTGCGCTCCGACGATCCTCTTCTTGCGTGGCATCAGGCGAGGGAGTCTCCCGGAACCCTCCCCAGCACGTCCGGGGGAGGGTCCCAGGTGACTCGCTTGGTCCCGCCCAAGGCGAAGCTCGCTACCAGGGTCTTTCGGGCAAGTCCCCCGACTTGCGAGCCGGGACCACGGCCAGGGAGAGCCGGCCGAGCGTCAACGCCCCGAGCATCAGGCCGAAGTCGCGCAGCGCGATGTCGTAGTACTGCGGCGGGTTCTTGGTCAGCAGGTTGATGACGATGCCCGCCAGCCACGCCGCGACCACGAACGAGCCGATACGCGGGGCCAAGAGCACGAGGAATCCGGCCAGGATCTCCACTGCGCCAACGAAGTGCATGAAGTCCTGGCCGCTGCCCGGGGCGATGTTGTTGACCCAGCCCGCCAGGTAATCCGGCCAGTCGACCGACCAGTTGAAGAACTTGTCGAGGCCGAAGAGAATCGGCGCGACCGTGAACGCGATCCGCAGCAGCCAGAACGCCTGATGGGCCGCGATCCCAAGCCGGCGGTCCGCCGCCGCTGCAGCGTGCCCGTTGGACGCGGCCTCAGAGCCGCGGGCCGGGGACTCTGATCTGGTGGTGATGACGCTGGACATCGATGAAGCCTCCTTTCGATGCGCAAGCCAAATCGGCTCGGCGCCTGATTTCAGCTTTCGGTACTTGAGCGTCGCCGCGGCGTCGGTTCTTACGTCCTGGGGGACCGGGTAAGAAATCTCGGCCGATTGACGCTAAGAAGGTGTGGCAACCGCTGTGGCTGAACTAACCCAAGTCGCCGACCGGATGGACTCCGAATCCCGCAGATGGCTGGAGCGCCTAGGGGCGGAGGGTCGCGAGCGGGACGCTGCGATCGCGGATCTTCGAGAGCTCCTTCTGCGAGCGGCAAGCTTCGAGGTTCGCCGGCGCTGCGCGACCATGTCGCAGATCCGCGGCGACGACCAGGAGGACCTGGCCGAGCAGAGCGCGGGCGACGCGATGGTGGCGATCCTCAGCAAGCTGGATGACTTCCGCGGCGAGAGCCAGTTCACGACCTGGGCCTACAAGTTCGCCCTCTACGAGGCGGCGGCGAAGATCCGGAAGCTCGCCTGGCAGGGACGCGAGCTGCCGCTCGAGGCGGAGGATTGGCCCCAGGTCCCAGATCCCGGTCCCGCCCCTCAGGCCGAGGTCGAGATGACCGACCTGCTCGCGGCCATTCGCCAGGAGATCGAGTCGAGCCTGACTGCGCACCAGCGCGAGGTGCTGGTGGCGCTCGCACTGAACGAGGTGCCGATCGACCTGCTCGCGGACCGGCTCGGCAGCACGCGCGGGGCCCTCTACAAGACGCTGCACGACGCGCGGCAGAAGCTCCGCGCGGCGCTGGCCGACCGGGGACTGATCATCGACGAACGCGCGGAGGAGGACGGAGGATGATGGAACCATTGCGACCCGATCGGGTGATCGGACGCCTGCTCGGCCCGGCCGGCGCGGAGCTGACCTGCGAGGAGTGCTTCGACCAGCTCGACCGCTATGTCGAGCTCGAGATCGCGGAAGCCGACGCGGACGCGGCCATCCCGGGAATGCGGGCGCACCTGGAGGGGTGCTCCGCGTGCGCGGAGGACCACGAAAGCCTCCGCGCCTGGCTCTCCGCTAATTGAAGGAGATGACCTCAGCGGGATCCGTGGCGGGCAGGTTCAGCTACGACCCGGATCGGGTCGCCATGGCGTCGGTCGTGGCCGCCACGCCGGAACCGCGCGACGATAGGCGTCGTACTGCGCGCCGTAGCGGCGACTCAGCACCGGCTCCTCATAGCCATGGACGAACGCTGCAACTGTGACGCCGAAGGCTGCTGCGTAGAGCAACAACCCGGGTTGCCCCATCAAGAGCGCCTGCCCGATGATCAGCGCGGCGACGGCCAAATACATGGGATTCCGCACGAAGCGATACGCACCGCCGATGACCAACCGCTCGGTTGGTGCGACCGGCGCAGGCGTTCCGATTCCCTCGACGACGAACCGGGCGAATGCCTCCAGCAGGACCGCAAGCCCCGCGATCATCATTAGTCCGCCGAGGACGCGGACCGGCGGCCACCACTCGTGGAGCCTCCAACCCGTCAGCACCCAAGGAATCAACCCCGCAGCCACGCCCGGGACGAGGACCAGAAATATGGCACTCCCGGCGGCAGCGCGTGCGCGATCCACGCGGGCTCTTGATCGCGCCTCAGCTGGCCTGGTTCGCCTGGACGACCTCCAGGAGCGCCACCTCGTAGTGCTCCACCGACGCAGTCTCACCAGGTCCCGTGACTTCGTCGCGAACGCGTGTCGCCTCGCCTTCGCTCGCCTGCATCGCCTTCTCGTCCTCCCATAGTGAGATGACGACGATCGTTCCATTCTGCCGGTCGGCGAGGAAGACGACGCCCTTCATGTCGTCGGTCTGCCCCGGCTCGGTGGGCAGCACATGCTTCTTCGTCTGAAGGGCCTCGTCCATGCCATCGGGCGGGGAGCCCTCGTAACGGGTTACGCGAGCATGCATGTCGACCTCCTGTCGGTTCGGAATTCCTCTCACCAGTCTTATCCCATCGGAGAGTGCGGTGATTGGGGAGCCCACACGGAGACTGATACCAGCCCTGTCTCGGGCAATCGTGCGCGGCTGACCTGAACCGACTCGCACTAAGTTACCCCAGTGCACGATCGCCTCGACCGCCGTCTGCCGGACCCCGTCCTGCTGTTGCTGGCCGCCGCCGCGGGCTCGGCGGCGCTGCTGCTCGCCTGGGGGTCGAGGCTGACGTTCCTGCTCGACGAGTGGGAGTTCCTGCTCCAACGGCCCGGCTTCACCGCCCATTCCATCCTCACCCCGCACGGGGAGCACATCTCGATCGCGCCGATCCTGATCTACAAGGCGCTGCTGGCGACGGTCGGCATGAGCTCGTCGTTGCCCTACCTCGCCGTGTCCGTCGCCCTCTTCCTGGCCACGTCGATTCTGCTCTTCGTCTACCTGCGGCGCCGGGTGGATCCCTGGCTGGCGCTGCTGGCGACCGCCATCGTGCTATTCCTCGGGCCTGCCTCCGAGGACCTGCTGTGGGGCTTCCAGATGGGTTTCATGGGCTCGCTGGTCTGCGGCCTCGGGGCGCTCCTACTTCTCGAGCGGGGCGATCGCCGCGGCGACTGGCTGGCCTGTGCGTTGCTGACCGTGGGGGTGACCTTCTCGAGCCTTGGCCTGCCCTTCATCGTCGCCGCCTGCGTCGACGTCGCGCTGCGGGGTGAGCGCCTCCGACGGCTCTACATCGTCGCGGTACCGGCCCTTCTCTACGCGGCCTGGTGGGTGGGCTGGGGGCACACCGCCGATACCGCGCTCTCGCTCCACAACGCGGCGAAGACGCCCCACTTCATTCTCGACGCAGCCGCCGCGGTCTTCGCCTCGCTGTTCGGGCTGGCCCAGGGTGTGAGCGGCGGCGGCCCCGACTGGGGGCAGACCCTGCTGCTGGCGGCGCTGGCGCTCGGCGCCTGGCGGCTGCAGCGGATGGGTCGGGTGCCGCGGGAGCTGTGGATCGCGCTCGCCCTCCTCGCCACCTTCTGGGTGCTGGCCGGTCTCAACTTCAAAGCCGGGCGCGAACCGACCGCTAGCCGCTACCAGCTGCCGGGGGTGATCTTCGTGCTGATGATCGCCGCCGAGCTGCTGCGTGGGGTTCGCCTGCCGAGGGGCGCGATCATCGGCGCGTACGTGGTCGGCGCCGCGATCGTGGCCGGGAACCTCAACCAGCTGCACGACGCCTACCTCTTCTACAGGAACAACAGCGACCTGATCAAGGCCGACCTCGGGGCCGTCGAGATTGCCCGCGACAGGATCGCCGCCCCGCTGCTGGTCCCCGTGGACATCGGCGGCACGCCCTGGGCCAACGTCATATCGTCGGCGTATCTGGCCGACGCCTACAAGTACGGCTCGCCGGCAGACAGCACGGCCAAGATCGCCGCTGCGCCTGAGCCCGCACGTGTCGGCGCCGACAAGGTGCTGGGGCAGGCCTTGGGGGTGAGCTTCGGGCCCGCACAGGGGTCCACCGCCGCCTCGGGGCCGTCGCCGCAGCTGCTCTTCCCGACGCAGGCCGAGGCCCGGCGCCAAGGCAGCTGCATCGGGCTCGGTGGGGACTCGCCCGTCGCCATCCTTCGGCTGCCCCCGGCGGGGCGATCGTCCACGCGTCGCGGCGGGCGGGCGCCCAGCTCCACCTCCGCCGCTTCGCAACCGCATCCTTCCCGGTCGCCGCAGCCCCGCTGGCAGCTGGGGAGGTCGGGGTCCTCGACATTCCAACCGATCGCGCCACCCAGCCCTGGGAGCTCGAGATCAGCCCGCCGGCGGGAGCCACCGTCTGCGGTGGTGTCAGCGCCCGGTAACGCGCGAAGTGGCGAGGGCCAGAATCGAACTGGCGACACCACGATTTTCAGTCAAGGAGTTCGAAGCGATGGTTTGGCCGTGGTTGCAGGGACTGTCGTGACCGGGCCCACGTCTGAGTTGCCGTTGGTTTCCGGCGGTTTCGGCTGGATTTGGGTCATTAGGGACCAGCCGCGACCAAACGCTGCGCCCGTCCCTTCATCGGCGCGCAAGATTCCCTTTCTAACCTTCAGTGCGTGCAACTCGTGCGCGTGCGGGACGTCAGCAAGACGTTTGGCACCGGACAGGCCGCGACCAAGGTTCTCGACGGCGTCGACGTCAGTATCGAAGAGGGCGAGATGGTCGCGATCCTGGGCCGCTCGGGCAGTGGCAAGTCGACGCTGATCAACCTGGTCGGCGGGATCGACCGCCCCGACTCCGGGACGATCGCCGTCGCCGGCGCGGAGCTCACGGAGCTCGACGAGCGCGGTCTGACCGAGTACAGGCGGTGCCGGGTCGGCTTCATCTTCCAGCTCTTCCACCTGATTCCCGAGCTGACCGGGGCCGAGAACGTGCTGCTGCCGGCGCGACTGACGGGCGCGGCGCCCAACGCCCCCCGGCGGGCGCGGGAGCTCCTCGCCCAGCTGGAGCTCGACGGCGCCGCTGACCAGCTTCCCCACACCCTCTCGGGCGGCGAGCAGCAACGGATCGCGATCGCGCGGGCACTCGTGAACGACGCCCGGTTGATCCTCGCCGACGAGCCGACCGGGAACCTCGATCCGGCCTCAGGCGCCCGGGTACTCGAGATCCTGCGCTCAATCGCAGCCGGCGATCGGAGCGTGGTCCTCGTCACGCACGACGAGCAGGCGACCGCGGTCGCCGATCGCGTTCTTGAGCTCGCCGGGGGAAGGCTCCGCGAGCGGTGAATGCCTGGCTCGCTCCGGCGCTCAGGCGTCTGCGGGCCCAGCGCAACCGCACGCTGCTCGCCGCCGCGGGAATCGCCGCCGCTGCGCTCATGATCGGGACGGCAGTCACGGTGGCCTACGGCCTCGCCACCGGCTTCGATCGCGCCGCCGCCGGGGCGGACCTGCCCGATCTGATTGCGCACTTCGATCGGCAGCCGAGGTCGGCCATCGCCGAGCGGGTCGACCGGCTGGCCAACGTCGCGTCGGTCAGCTACCGACGTGAGCTTCTCGACCTCGATTTCGAGGCCAAAGGCCACTTCACGGACAAAACGGAGATCCAGGTCGTCGGGGGAGGCCGCCGGGGCTACCGCATCGACGCGGGCAGGGACCTGAGCGGCGCTCCCGGGGAGGTCGTGGTCGAGCGCGGCCTCGCCGATGCATGGGGTCTCGGGGTGGGCGACTCGCTGCGGGTTGAGGACATCGGCGAGCTGCGAGTCGTGGGAATCTCGGTGTCGCCGGACGATGTCGCTTACCCGCTCAACGCGCACCCGCGCGTCTATCTCTCGCAGCGCTGGCTCGCCCCATATGAGGGCGACCCGCGCGACGTCAACATGGTCCTGCTCTGGGCGCGCGACCGCTCGCAGCTCGAGCCGCTGGTAAGCCAGGCGCGCAGCCTCAGCTTCGGGCTCTCGGACGTCACCTTCTCCACCCGCAACGGCATCCAGGCGCTGATCGACCAGGCGGCCGGGATCATCATCGCCCTGCTGATCGCACTTTCGGTGGTGGCGATCGCAGCGGCCGGCGTGATGCTCGGGGCCACCGCCCGGGCCGACGTCCAGCGGCGCCTGCAGGCGATCGGGATCATGCGGGCGGTCGGGGTGTCGCGGCTCGGCGTCGTCAGGCGCTATGGAGCGGACGCGCTGCTCGTGGCCCTGCCGGCTGCCCTGCTCGGTCTCGCGGCCGGTGTCCTCGCGGTCGGCGGGCCCAGCGACCACCTGCTCGAGATCCTCAACGAGGATCCGCCCGGCTCCGCGCTGCTTTGGCCGCTGGCGGGATGCCTGGCGGCGATCGTCGCGCTGGTCTGCGCGGCGACGCTGTGGCCGGCGTGGCGGGCCGCTGGCCGGCCGCCGGCCGAGATCCTGCGCGGGTCGGAGACCCGGGTCGCTGCGCGTCGCACCCGCACCTCAAGCGGGCCGTTCGGGCTCGGGCTGCGACTCGCGGCGGGACGGAGGCTGCGAACGGTCGCGACCGCCGCGGTGATCGCCGCCGCCAGCGGCGTCGTCTTGCTGATGCTGGCCATGGCGTCGTTCCTGCAGGGTCTGGAGAACGACCCGGGAACCCTGGGCAGGCGCTACCAGCTCACCGTGGACGCCCCTCCCGCGGACACCTCGAGGATCGCCGGCGTCGCGGGCGTGGGGGCCGCGGCGCCGATCTACTGGGAGCAGGCCGAGTCCTCCTTCGAAATCGGCCAACCGATCCAGGTAACGGCCCTTCCGGGCGACCTGACCAGATTCGAGTCGCCCCCTCTCGCGGAGGGCCGGCAGGTCGCGAGCGATGACGAGGCGGTGGTCGGCGTGCGGCTGGCCGATGCGCTGGGCCTGCGGCCGGGTGGGACCCTGGCCCTGCAGTTGGAGTCCGGGCGAGAGGCGCATTTCAAGGTCGTGGGGATCGTGCGCGCGCTCGACAGCGAAGGGAAGATCGCCTACACCCGCCCGAGGCGCCTGGTGGCGGCCGACCCGGCGATCCGCTCGGACGTCGCTGTCAGGCTGGCCGATCCGGGTGACCGCAGCTCTGTCGTCCACAAGCTCAACGACCTCGGTCTCAGGGTGGAGAGCGCTAGCGGCACCGGGGCGACCCGGAACAAGACCTTCCTCGGCGTGCTCGCCAGCGTTCTCCGGGTGGTGGCGGGGATCAACCTGCTGATCTGCCTGTACGCACTGATTCAGGCGCTGACCGTGACCGCCGCCGAGCGGCGGCAGACGATCGCGGTCCTGCGTGCCTCCGGCGCACGCCGCTCGACGATCACGCTGGTGATGCTGGGCGCGGCCGTCGCCGTGATCGCGATCGCCATCCCGGTCGGGATCGCACTCGAGCGGATCCTGCTCGGGCCGCTGGTCGCCCGCCTCGCGGCCGACTACGCGACCCTGCCGCTCGGGGCGAGCGTCGGCGAGCTGGCAATCACGATCGCCGCGATCGCCACCATCGCCGCGGCCGCCGCGGCTTGGGTGGCCCGGCACGCCGAGTCGGAGCCGATCGCTGCCTCGCTGAGGATCGAATAGCCGATGCGGCGCGGACCCGGACTCTCCCTTGCGATCCTGGCGCTGGTCGCCGTGGTGGTCGCCGCGGTCGCCATCGCACGTTCAGGCCGAGCGAGCCCCGCCCACAGGCCGGCGGCGGACGGATCGACCATGAAGTCCACCTGGGTGGATCGTGACGGCAACGGGACGCTCGAGGTCGGCCCCGGCGAACCGATGCTCGACCGGACGGAGCTCGCACCGGCCTCACCGGCGGTGCGGACGCTCGGGACCTTCGGCCAGATTACGGATGTCCATCTGCGCGATGAGGAATCCCCCGCCCGAGCGTCGCTCCTGGACAGGCTCTCACCGCGCCTCAACTCGACGTTCCGCCCGCAGGAGGCGCTCACGCCGCAGGTACTGGCGGCGACTATCCGGTCCGTTGATGCGCTGCATCCCGATGCGGTGCTCGAGACGGGAGACCTGATCGACAACGATCAGGCGAATGAGCTGCGCGAGGCGCTGCAGGTGCTCCGCGGTGGGAGGGTGGACCCGAACAGCGGCGCCCCGGGGTATGACGGCCTTCAGGTGGCCTCCAACCCTGATCCCTTCATCTACCGGCCCGCCCTGGATCCGCCGCTTCATCCCGGCCTGCTCGCCGCTGCCGAACGGCCGTTCCACTCACCCGGGCTCGACGCGCCCTGGTATCCCGCGCTCGGCAACCACGACCTCCTCGTGCAGGGCGAGGTGCCGGCGACCACCCAGCTCAACCGGATCGCGACCGGCGACCGGGAGCTGGTCCGCCTCGATCCGAGGCTGAGGGCCCCCGCTCGCGGCACCGTCCTGAGCCCGCGGCTGGTGGACCGCTATCTGGCGCACGGCCTACCGGGGAAGACCAGGCGAGTCCCGTCCGACCCGACGCGGCGCCTGGTCTCGGCACCCGAGATGGTCTCCGAACTGCGGCGGGCGAGCGACGCTCCCGGCGGCGGGCGCCGGCTCGATTACGCGTTCGACCTCAGCACGCGGCTCCGTGTGATCGTGCTCGATCTCGGCCGGCGCGCCGGCGGATCCGGCGGGCTCGTTTCGGAGGCCACCCTGCGCCGGCTGCGCGCGGAGCTCGGCGCTGCCGGCGGCCGCTGGGTGATCGTCGCCTCCCACCAGTCGCTGACGGGCTCGACCGGGGGAGAGCGCGCCCTTCGCCTGCTCGACAGTGACCCCCATGTGATCGCCGCCCTCTCCGGCCACACCCACACCAATCAGATCACTCCGCGTCGGACCGACGCCGGCGGCTACTGGCTGATCTCGACGGCGTCGCTGACCGACTATCCGCAGCAGGCCCGCGCCCTCCGGGTGATCGAGCTCCGGAACGGGGTCGAGATCGAGACCTGGATGCTCGATTCGGCGCCTGGGGGCCTGGCCGATACCTCTCGACAGCTCGCCTATCTCGATGCCGGCGGCGGCCGGCCCCAGGGCGATGCCGGCTCGCCGGCGGACCGCAACGCTCGCCTCTACCTGTCCCGGGCGCGCTGAGCGAACGAGCCGTTTCCTCGAGGTCCTGACTGTGAGTCTGGGGTGAAGGCGCCCGGATGCTCGTGCACGGTCCGTCGAACTGGGAAGACCACGATTCCGACTCTCGGTGCGTTGCTGCAGATCAAGCGCCAGAACTTGGGGATTTGCGGGTATTTATGAATGGCGAGGGCCAGAATCGAACTGGCGACACCACGATTTTCAGTCAAGAAGCAGGACGAGAAGATTTGGCCGTGGTTGCAGGGACTTTCCTGAACGGGGCGCCGCCGAGCTGCTGTTGGTTTCCGGTGGATTCCTGTGGGTTTGGGTCATGAGATGGGTTTTGTGACCCAATCGGGCAGCTCTGAGCGAGCTCATAACCCGAAGGTCACGGGTTCAAAATCCGCCCAAGCTGCTAGCCAAGGGCCCTCGAAAGAGGGCCCTTGGTGTGTCGCCGATTACTCGACCCAGCTCTGATCGAGCAGCGCGCCCCAGAAGGGGTGGAACTGCACGTTCCCTGTGCGGGGGGAGGTCACAAGCACGTAGCGGCGGGTGGTGAGGGGGACGACCGGGGTCCGCGCCGCGATGCGGCGCTCGATCCGCTGCAAGCCAGAGCCTCCCTCGACAGCGTTCTGGTCCGCCCGGTCGATGGCTGTGTCAAGCGCCGGATCACAGAAGCCGGAGAGGTTGAATTCCCCATCGCAGCCGATCAGCGTACGCAGAAACAATCCCGAGTCGGGGGAATCGGCGATCCAGCCGTTGAGCCCGATCTGAGGGTGCTCGGCCGGCCGCTGGGCTGCCATCAGGCTCTCGCCGAGGTCATTGAAGACGCGAACGTGCGACGGAAAGCCCAACTGTGTGAGCACGTCCGCCAGATACCTGCCGACGTCGGCGCGGTCCGGCCAGGTCCAGACCTCGACGGGGGTCCCCCGAGCGCCGGACTCCTCGACGAGCCGCCGAGCCCGCGCGGGGTCGGGCGCCGTCCAGCCGTCGGCGGGTGAGGGCGCCGCAGTGAAGGGGCAGACCGGCCGGTAACTCGGAAGCCCCGGCGGCAGCAGCTGGCATGTCGGGGTAGCCGACTCCGGTCCACCAGTCAGATCGACCACGCGCCCTCGGTCCACCGCCAGGTTGAGGGCTTGCGGGACGCGAGGGTCATCGAAGGGCGGGATGCGGGTGTTGAGCCAGGCGTACTCGGTCATCGCGAAGGCCCCGGAGCGCAGCCGCGCACCCAGCCGGGTTCGAAGGCCGGCCGTGGATCCCGAGGCGGGGTCGAACACCGTCGCGACATCGAGGCGATCTTGCTCGACCGCGACCACCTGTTTGCGCTCCTCGCCCATCTGCGCCTCGACCCGATCGGCGAATCCAGGCGGACGATCGGTTCGCTGATCGGGATCGAAGTAGGGATTCCGGGTCAGCACGGCCAAGCGATTCGGCACCACTCGCTCGAACCGGTACGGGCCCGTTCCCGGTGGAGGAGCGTCATCGGGCAGTTGGCGCGGGGTGTCCGCCGGGGCGATCAGGAGGAACTTCAACTCCCCCGGCAGGTTGGGGTCCGGTCTCCGCAGGTTGAAGGTGACCGTTCCAGCGCCGTCGTTCGCCACGACTCCCGCTGAGAGATCGCAGCTCTGTGGGGTCTCGACGCAACGATCCACCCCTTGGATGGCGCTGAAGAGCCCCTCGACCTCATCGCCCGCCAGAACGAGCGTCCGCTCCAGCGATTCCCTGACGTCTGCCCCTCGCAGGGGTGTGCCGTCCGAGAACCTCACACCGCGGCGCAGCTGGAAGACGTACCGGCGTCCTCCCACGACCGGTCCGGGCACGTTCGTCGCGAGCTGGCCCACCAGGTCCGCGCCGGCTGTCCCGCCCACGCGGCGGAAGTCGACCAGGCTCTCGTAGGCGAGTCGACCCACGGGAAAGAAGTCGGGGTCATAGCCGCCCGGCGCGGGATCCACCCTCGTCGCGTCTATGCCGACCCGGAGGGTGCCCCCGCGGTGTGCGGTGGGCGGCGGCACCGTCGTGACCCAGATCTCATCGGCGAGGCCGACGAGTCCAGCCGGAGCACTGCCGGTATCGACGCGGGCATTAACCTGGTTGTCCTTCGGGTCGAGACGCAGCAGGCCGTCGCCCGCGTCTGCGACCCAGAGGGTGTCCTTCCCGATCGCCAGCGCCGATGGCGACCGACCGGCCGGAACGGTGTCGGCGACGCGGTTCGCGGTCGGATCGATCCGGGAGACCGTGCCGTCATCCCGGTTTGCGACCCAGACCGCATCGAGGCCGACCGCCACGGAGGCGGGTCCATTGCCGACGGCGATGGCGTCGAGCGCTGCGCCCGTGCCGGGATCGATCCGAGCGACGGTCCCGGATTCCTCTGAAGCTACCCAGACGGCGCCGGCGCCCGTGGCGATCGCCACGGGATGACCGCCCACCGCCACTCGCTTTGTCACGCGTCCTGAGTTGAGATCGATTCGGACTGCTTCGCCGTCGAGGGTAGTCGCAACCCAGATGGCTCCGTAGCCCACAGCGACCGCGTTCGCGCCGTTGCCGACCGGGATCCGCTGCACGACCCGGTTCGCGGCCGGATCGACCTGAGCGATCGTGCCGTCGTCGCCGCCCACGACCCAGAGGGAACCGGCTCCGAAGGCAAGCCCGACCGGCGAGGGTCCGACGTCGATCGTGTCGACCCGGTCCTCACCCGGGTGGAGGCGAGAGACGGTTCCATCACCCGGATTCGCCACCCAGATCGAGCCGGCGCCCTGCGCCACCGCTCCAGGCGCTGAGCCGAGGCGGTACTGCGTCGTGATGCTCGCGTCACTGGTGTCGATCACGCCGACCGAGTCCTCGGCCAGCCCCCCAAGGTGATCGGAACCCAGCAGTCGGGTGATTCCGAAGACGGTGACCCCCAGGATCGCGATCGCGGCCGCCGCCCGGATCAGACGGCGGGTGTCGACTCTGCTCGGCGGGGCCAGCTTCGGCGCGGCGCGCTGCGGCGCCGGGAGGCTCGGCGCGGCGTCCGCCCGCTCCAGCGCGGGATCCTGCCGCAGCATCCGGGCCTGAAGATCCCGCAGCTCGCTGCCGGGCTCGATCCCCGCCTCCTCGACCAACGTCCGGCGCGCCGCCGCATAAGACTCGAGGGCCTCCGCCTGTCGGCCGGACCGATAGAGGGCGAGCATCCGCTGCGCGTAGAGACGCTCGCGCAGCGGATGATCCTCGATCAGGCGCTCGAGCTCGGCGAGGGCCTCCTGCTCTCGCCCGAGCGCCAGGTCATCGTCGATCGCGAGCTCCGCCGCTCGCAGTCGCAGCTCCTCGAGTCGGCGGATCTCCGCAGCCGCAAAAGGCTCGTTCGCGACATCGGCGAGCGGAGCACCCTGCCAGAGCGTCAGGGCCGAATGGGCCGCCTCGTTCGGCGCGCCCCGGTCACTGACCGCTTCCTCAACCAGCCGTTCGAACGACGCTGCGTCCACGGCGGTCGGATCGATCCGCAACGCGTAGCCGCGACCCTGCGTCACGATCTGCACCGAATCCGCCGCCAGCAGCCGACGCAGTTGCGAGACGTAGAGCTGAACCATCTTTTGGGCCGTCGCCGGCGGTCGGTCGCCCCAGAGGGCATCCACCAGGCGGTCGACGGACACCGTCTCGTTTGCGTGCAGCGCGAGCACCGCCAGCAGGCTGCGTTGCTTCTTGGGACCGAGCGAAATCGGTTGTCCATCGATCGTTGCTTCGACCGGTCCGAGCAGCTGCAGCTTCAGTTGTGAGTCGGGCATGGAACTCGCCGAAGTTCGAGCCTACTCCGCCTCAGCAGGGGCGATCAAGAATAAACCTGGAATCAACCGCTTCTTGACCGAACTTCGACCGGCCTGGTCCACGCTTGCGCCGCCCATCGACTCCCCACCGAGGAGGAACCATGTCCAGTTCAAGACGACGTCTCAGCTCCGCAATCGCCGGCGCGCTCGCGATTGGCGCGCTCACCGCTCCGGCAGCCAACGCGATCACCGACGAGCAGTGGCGAGGCGGCTTGTACCGCTCCAATTCGACGTCGGCCGTCGAGTCGAGCAACAGCCCCGCGCCCACCGTCACCCGCACGATCGACGACGGGTTCGACCTCGGCTCGGCGGCGATCGGTGCCGGCAGCGCCGCCGCCGTTCTGTTGCTGGGCGGGGCCGGCGCGACGGCGGTCACGCGGCATCGTCGGCGGGTCCGCCTCGCGGACTGACAGCAGAACCGGGAGATATGGCGGCGCCGGATGTGCCGGCGCCGCCTGAAGCCGAGGGCCCTCGAAAGAGGGTCCTCGGTCTGCAGGCGCCGCTGGGTGCGGTCGGCGCCTTTCTTAGCTCACCGCAGGGACTTGGCAGTGGCGAGGGCCAGAATCGAACTGGCGACACCACGATTTTCAGTCGTGTGCTCTACCAACTGAGCTACCTCGCCGGGGCGCAAAGGCTAGCGTTCGCTCGGTGAGGGGCATCGTCGCAGTGGGAGTGGCGCTCCTCGTCGCCACATCGGTCTCCGGCGCGACCGAGCAGCCGCCGTCGATCGAGACCGCGATGCCCGCGCCCCACTTCGGGCCGCTTCGGAGCGGTCCATTCTCGCCGGGCGAGGTCCGGCGGGAGGCCAGGCCGCTCGGCTCGAACGCTCCCGCCTGGGCGAGGCGCCTCTACCTCCGCTCGATCCGGGTGTTGGTGGCGCTCACCGATCCCCGAACCGGGGCGATGATCGCCGGGGAGCGCGATGGCTGGGACTACGTCTGGCCGCGGGATGCTTCCGCGGGGACGATCGCGCTGGCGGCGGCGGGGCTTCGGCCCGAGGCGCGGAGGGTGGTCGGCTTCCTGGCGAGCCTCGACCTCGACGACGGCGCGCGTTTTTACCCCGACGGGGTGGCGGTTACAGGCCGACCCCAGGCTGGGGACGGGGAGGGCTGGATCGCGGCGGCGGAGCGAACCGTCGCCAAGCGCTCGGCGAATGGGACTGTCCTGCCCAGTGGTCGCCTGACGACCACAACTCAGGACGGTCCACTGGACTGGCGGGACCGCCAGGACTATGGCGAGAACGTCACCGGCGACCTGCTCGGCAACGCGATCGCCTCGGGTGTGCCGGCGGCCGCGATCCGCTCCCGCTTCGACTCACCGCGCGGGCTGACGAGGGAGGGGGCCGGCCACGAGCTGGACTCCTCGGCCGCGTGGGCGGTCGCCGTCTTCCCCAGCCGGGGTCTGCGTGGAGCAGTGAGGGAAACGCTCCTCAGGCTGGCCGCTGAATCCACCCCCTACGGCATCCCGCCGATCGAGGGGTGGACGCCGGGCGAGGTCTGGACCGCTCCCACCGCTTGGTCGGCCTGCGCGCTCATCGAGCTGGGCGAGATCCGCTCGGCGGACCGTCTGCTCGCGGAGCTCCGTCGCTCCGAGACGCCACACGGGACTCTCCCCGAGCGCGTCGACGCCGTCAGCGGCGCCCCCACCTCCACGACTCCGCTCGCCTGGTCGCACGCCTTCGCGATCCTCGCGCTCCGCGCCCGCTACGGCTGAGTTTCGACGGCGGAGGAGAGTGCCGCCTCGACTGCCCGCTCCGGCGAATCGGCCTCGACGATCCCGAGGTCGGTGCCCGACCGGTTGCGCAGCGCCCAGCTCTGGATCGCGACGACCGGGCGCCCCAGCTTGCGGGCGTAGGCGATTTCGGACAGCGTTCCCCACTCGCCCCCAACGGCGATCACGGCCTGGCCGGAGGCCACCACTGCAAGGTTCCGCGCCTCGCCGATCCCGGTGGCAACCGCGTGGGTGACGTAGGGGTTGGCGTCCGCCGGCGAGAGGGTGGGGAGGATGCCGACCACCGTCCCGCCGGCCTCGGAGGCCCCCTTGGAGGCGGCCTCCATCACTCCCGTCCGCCCGCCGCAGACGAGCACGGCGCCGGCCTCGGCTACCCGGCGCCCCACCTCCTCCGCATCGCCGAGAATCTCCTCCTCGCCCTGAGAGGCGCCGATCACGGAGATCTGCAGCCTGCGCGCCATCGGCGCGAGTCTCGCAGGTGCAACGGGCTTGGAGCGGGATACTGGGGAATGTCCGAGGAGAACCTCGCCCTCGTCCGGCGCAACTACGAGGTCATCAACTCGATCGAGCGAACGGGCGAGGAGTTCGTCGATCCGGAGGAAGTGGCGCCCGATCTCTGGGCCAGCCTCACGGCCGACTTCGAGCTCCGCGGCCGTCCTGACGTGCCGGACGCGCAGGTGTACCGCGGGCGCGAGGCCAGCAAGGAGTTCTGGCGCATGCTGCAGGATGTCTGGGCCGAGCTGCGATGGGAGCCGCTCGAGTTCCACGATCTCGGCGGTGCCGTGGTGGTCGAGACGAGGATCGTGGCGGTCGGACGCGGGAGCGATGTCCCCATCGAGGCCGCCGAAACGGATGTCTTCTGTTTCCGGGACGGCCAGATCGCGCGCGTGCAGGGCTTCGCGACGAAGAACGAGGCGCTCGAGGCCGCCCGCGGATCAGCGGGCTGAGCCCCCAGGGGTTCTACGCATCGCGGGCTTGGTCGAGGCTGTCGCTCATCAGGCCGAGCCTCGTTTTCCCGCTGCGGCGTGGCTGCCCTCTCGAAGCATGCGCCCCATCAGATCCAGCGCGCCGCCCTTGTGCAGGTGCTCGTTGAGGTTGCCGCACTTGGGGCTCTGCACGCAGGAGGGGCAGCCGTCGTCGCAGGGGCACTCGCGGATCAGGCGCTCGGCGTCGGAGACGAGGCGCTCGAACTCCTCGTAGCCGCGCCGGGTGATGCCGACGCCACCGGGGTGGCCGTCGTAGATGAAGATCGTCGGCGAGCCGGTCTGGTGGTGGATGTTGGTGGAGAGGCCGCCGATGTCCCAGCGGTCGCACATCGCGATCAGCGGGAGCACCGCGATCTGGCCGTGCTCGGAGGCATGCAGGGCGCCGAGCAGGACCTCGCTCGGCAGCGCCGCCGCCATCCGGTCGCCGATCACGTACCAGAGCGCCTGGGTCACGAAGTTTTGCTCCGGCAGGTCGAGGGCGACGATGTCGATCACCTTGTTGTCGCCGAGCCGCTTGCGCTGATAGGCGATTACCTGCTCGGAGACCGAGACGGTGCCGAAGCTGAGCTCGACTCCCAGCGCTTGCCGCTGGCTCTCCATCCCCTCGACGTAGACCTCGGTCTCCTTCTTCACCTGGGTGTAGTAGTCGCCCTCGAACGGCTTCACGATCGCCCGCCGGGAGCCGATGTCGAGCTCCGCGACCTCGTAGGAGCGACCCAGGTGCAGGTAGATCGCGCCGGGGTGAACGGTGGAGAAGGCGCGCTCGGCCTCGACGTTGCCGAGCATCTCGCCGGAGGAGGCGTCGACGACCGCGACGCTGTCCGCCGAGGAGGAGCGCAGGGCGATCCGTCCCGCGACGAAGTCGCCGGTCCGGGTCAGGTAGCGCTCCCCGCGGCCGCGGCGAAGCTCGCCCGCGGTCACCAGCCGCTCCGCTCGATCCCGCCATCCGTCGCCGAGGATCTCGTCGTCATCCGGGCCAAGCGGCGCCTCGTAGGCCGCCGCGACCAGGTGCTGCATCTGGATCTGCTCCGAGCGGTGGTCGAGGATCGCCGCCTCGACCGGGCGCTCGAGGAACTCGTCCGGGTGGCGGCAGAAGAACTGGTCGAGCGCGTCCTCGCCGGCGACGTAGACGGCCAGTCCGCGCTTGCGGCGGCCCGCCCGCCCCCACATCTGTCGCAGGCTGGCGACGGTGCCGGGGAAGTTGACGCAGATCGCCGCGTCGAGCTCCCCGACGTCGATCCCCAGCTCCAGGGCGTCGGTGGCGGCCACCGCGAGCAGGTCCCCGGAGGCGAGCTGGGCCTCGATCTCGCGGCGCTGCTGGGGCGTGTAGCCGGCGCGATATGGCGCGATCCGCCCCGCCAATCCGCCCTGACCGCGCCGAACGAGCTCGTCCGTGGCGAAGCGGTTGATCAGCTCGATGCCGCGGCGGCTGCGCATGAAGCAGATCGTCCGCACGCCGCGAGAGACCAGCTCCACCAGCAGGTCCGCGGCCTCGGAGACCGGCGAGCGGCGTGTCATCGTGCGCTGCTCGATCACCGGCGGGTTCCACATCGCGATCTCGCGGCCCGCCCGGGGCGCGCCGTCGTCGTCGAGCAGCTCGAAGGACAGGCCCGTGAGCCGCTCGGCGAGCTCGCCCGGGTTGGCGATCGTCGCCGAGGCGAGCACGAAGCGGGGCTCGGCACCGTAGATCCGGGCGACCCGGCGCAGCCGACGGAGCACGTTCGCCACGTGAGAGCCGAAGACGCCGCGGTAGGTGTGCGCCTCGTCGACGATGACCCAGCCGAGGTTGGCGAGGAAGTCGCCCCAGCGCTTGTGGTGTGGCAGAACGCCGACATTGAGCATGTCGGGATTTGTCAGCACCAGGTTCGCCCGGCGGCGGATCGACGGGCGGTCCTCGCGCGGGGTGTCGCCGTCGTAGATCGCCTCCCGCAGGCCGGGGGGGCGCAGTTCGCCCAGCTTGCGGGCCTGGTCCTGAGCGAGCGCCTTCGTGGGGTAGAGATAGAACGCGCGGCGCAGCGGCTCCCGGGCGATGCCGTCGAGAACGGGCAGGTTGAAGGAGAGCGACTTTCCGGATGCCGTGCCGCTCGTCAGGATCAGATTGGAGCGTCTCGCCGTCTCGTAGGCGGCCGCCTGGTGGCTGTAGAGCGACTCGATCCCGGCGCTCGTGAGAGCCTCAGCCAGAGTGGGATCGAGCGAGTCGGGCAGGTCGGCGAGCTTCGCCATCGTCGCCGCCTCGGAGGACTCGGCGACCAGGCGGCCGTCCTCGCGAGCCGGGCCGAGGGCGGGCTCCCAGGCGCCGCCGGCGACTGCCGTGCTAGCCAACCTCGACTCCGCGCGGCGCCTCGATCGCGGCCGCGACTCGCATCGCCTGCAGGGCACTGGTGTCGTGGAGGCGCAGGAGGTCGGCTCCGGCCACCACGGCGAGGGTGGTTGCCGCGGCGGTCGCCCACTCGCGATCCGCCGCGGGCGCCCTGTTCTCCCAGGACCCTGTCAGCAGCGCGCCGAGGAAGTCCTTCCGCGAGAGCGACACATAGAGGGGCCGGCCGAGCTCCTTGAGCTCGGCGAGCCGGCGCAAGACTTGGAGGTCCTCGCTCACCGAGAGGTCGAAGTCCAGTCCTGGGTCGAGCGCGATCTGCACCTCCTCGACACCGCTTGCCAGGGCTTCCTCAATGCGGCCGGAGAACCACTCGCGCAGATGATCGACGGGGTCGTCGTACCGAGGGGGCTGCCGATCCTCGCGCGGCGGGCCCTCGATGTGCATGACCACCAGGCCGCAGCCCGATTCCGCGGCCAGCTGAAGCATCTCCTCGCCGCCGCCACCGATGTCGTTGATCGCAACCGCGCCGGCGCCGAGTGCGGAGCGGGCGACCTCCGCGGAGAACGTGTCGGCGGAGATCGGGAGACCGGTGTGAGCGGCAAGGCCCTCGATGGCGGGGACCAGGTGCCCGGCCTCATCACGAGGGGGGACCGGCGGACCGCTACGCGCCGCCACGGCCCCCACGTCGAGCATGTCGAATCCGGACTCGGCGAGGGCGACCCCGTCCTCGATCGCCTGCTCGGGCGTGCCGCTACGCGCTCCCTCGAACATCGAGTCGTCGGTGACGTTGACGATCCCAACGCCGACGGGCGCTCCGAACTCGAGCGTCCTGTCCGCCAGGCGCCAGACACAAGCCATGCGCCAACGGTAACCCCCGAGGCGCCCTGATCACGGCGTGGACGCGGCGCTCTGACGGCGCCGGATCCTCCGCGGAAGCCGGATACGGTTCGCGGCCGTGCCCCTGCGCTGCGTATACACCGACCTCGACGGGACGCTGCTCGGCCGCTACGGCTCCCTGTTCAGGGATTCCGAGGGCGAGTTCTCGATGTTGCAGGCGCGCATGCTCGAGGCCTGTCACCGCGCCGGCGTGGAGGTGGTGATCAAGTCTGGGCGCCGCGAGGGCTCGGTGATGGAGGACGCCAAGCTGATCGGGTCGAGGTCCTACATCTACGAGGTGGGGTGCGCCGTCGTGATCGACGGCGAGAAGACCGTTTTGGTGGGCGACGCCGAGACCGAGCCCGGTAAGACCCTCGCCGAGACGATGGTCGACCGTGGCATCGCCGACCAGCTCTTCGAGCACTTTTCCGGTCGCCTCGAATGGCACAGCCCCTGGCACCGGCAGCGCGATCTCTCGCTGCTCTTCAAGGGCAAGGTCGATGTGGACGAGGCCAACCGACTCCTCGCGGAGCACGGCCAGACCGGCCTGCGCCTGATCGACAATGGTGCGATCTTCGCTCCGATGGAGGGGATCGACGGGCCGGCGCACGCCTACCACCTGCTCCCCGAGGCGGCCAGCAAGGCGAACGCCGTCGCCTTCCATATGCGGGCGCGCGGATACGCGCCGGAGGAGTGCATCGCGATCGGGGACTCGGTCGAAGACCTCGCAGTCGCGGACGTCGTCGGCCGCTTCTTCGTGCCGGCCAACGGCCCGGAGCGCGATCCGGCGCTGCGAGAGGCGATCGCCGGCCGAGCCAATGTGACGGTCACCGAGGGCCGAATGGGCGACGGTGTGTACGAAGCCGTGGTCTCGACGCTGGCGGGGGCCTGATGCGGACTGTCCACGTCACGCGAACCATCCCCGCGCCGGCCGAGCCGGTCTTCGACCTGCTCGCAGACCACGCCAACTACGACCAGTTCCGCCCGATCCACGCCTCGACGCTGCTCCGCGAGGGGGAGCCGGCGCCGAACGGCGTCGGCGCCCTGCGCGAGATCAAGGTCCGGCCGCTCACGTTCGAGGAGGAGATCACCGCATACGAGCGACCAAACCGGCTCGACTACCTGATCGTCAAGCTCAACGTCCCGTTCGAGCACCATGGTGGCTCGATCCGCCTCAGCCCCGAAGGCGATGCGACCCACGTCGACTGGCGATCCAGATACGCCGTCCCAACGCCGCTCATCGGTGTCCCAGAGGAGCTCATCTGGCAGCCGGTGCTCGCCCGCGGCTTCCGCCGCGTGCTCAAGGACATCGAGCGGATGCTGCGCCGCGACCAGCCGAACACGGGTGGCTCCTTCGGAGCCCCCTCGCATCTCTAGTTGCCGTTCTGCTGGGCGCCGAAGCCGGTGCGCCTCAGCTCCAGCTCTCGCTGCTCGATCACTCGGTCGATCAGGCCGTACTCCGCGGCTTCGTTCGCCTTGAAGAAGCGGTCGCGGTCCATGTCCTCGTGGACCTGCTTCTTGGACTTGCCGGTGTGCTTGGCGTAGATCGCGTCGAGCCGGTCGCGCAGGTCCAGCGTTTCCTTGGCGTGGATCTCGATGTCTGACGCCACCCCCTCGAAGCCGCCGCTCGGCTGGTGGATCAGGATGCGCGAGTTCGGCAGTGCCATCCGCTTGCCCTTGGCACCCCCTGCCAGCAGCAGCGCGCCCATCGACATCGCGATGCCGTAACAGATGGTCCGCACGTCGGGCTTCACGAATTGCATGGCGTCGTAGATCGCCATTCCCGAGTAGACGACCCCGCCGGGAGAGTTGATGTAGAGGGAGATGTCCTTATCCGGGTCCTCGGACTCGAGATGGATGATCTGGGCGACGATCAGGTTCGCGACCTGGTCGTCGATCGCGGAGCCGAGAAAGACCACTCGCTCGCCCAGCAGGCGGGAGTAGATGTCGAACGACCGCTCACCGCGCGCGCTCTGCTCGACGACCATGGGGACCAGCGGCATCGGGACCTCCTCGTTCGACTCGGGCCGGAATCTCAATACGCAACGTTTGGGTTGCGTGACCTACGGTACCATAAGCAACCATGAAGTTGCGAGATGAACAGACGACCAAGAGAGCGCGAGACGAGAAGGCTCCCTGGGTCGAGCGCGAGACCCTGGTTGAGGCTACTCCCGAGGAGGTCTGGGAGGCCCTCACCGACGAGGACAGGCTCGAGGAGTGGCTCGCTCCGGAGGTCGAGCTCGACCCTGTCGAGGGCGGAGAGATCGCCGTTCGTGACGGGGACGAGGAGAGGTCAGGCACGGTCGAGAGCGTCGAGGAGCAGGAGCGATTCGCCTTCACCTGGTCGCGGCCCGGCGAGGGCGAGAGCTTCGTCGAGTTCACGATCGAGAGCCTGCCCGGCGGCTCCCGGGTGACCGTGGTGGAGACCCCGATCGGCCCGACCGCGATGGCGGCCGGCGGTTGGGATCAGCGGCTCGCCCGCCTGCATCACGTGCTGAGGCTCGTACTCGTCGCTTGAGGGCACCGGCGCACCGACACGTCGACGCGGTCTTCGACGCGCTGGCCGACCCGACGCGCCGGCGTGTGGTGGAGACCCTCGCCCGTGGTGGCACCGTCACCGCCAGCGGCCTGGCGGCGCAGCTGCCCATCACCCGCCAGGCCGTCGCCAAGCACCTCTCCGCTCTGCGCGGGGCTGAGCTGGTGAGCGCCTCGCGGATCGGCAGGGAGACGCACTACAAGCTCCGGCCGCAGCCGCTCGACGAGGCAGCCCACTGGATCCAGATGGTGAGCGAGGAGTGGGACGACCGCCTCGACGCCCTGCGCCGGTCGCTCGAGAAGCGGCGCAGCCGCTCCCGCTAGGCTCAGGGCATGGCCAAGGCCACAGTCGCGGAGGAGGAATACCTCCAGATCATGTTCTGGCTGGAGGAGGCCGGGCTGCCAATCAACGGGGCCAATATCGCCCGTGCCATGCAGCTCTCTGCCCCCACGGTCCACGAGATGATCGGCCGCCTGGAGGGCGACGGCTACGTCGAGCGGGCCGACGACAAGTCGCTCACCTTCACCGAGAAGGGACGCGGGGAGGCGGAGGCGATCTCGCGCCGCCACCGGCTGATCGAGCGGTTCCTCACCGACGTGCTCGGCATCCCCTGGGACGAGGTCCACGAGGAGGCCGAGCGGCTCGAGCACGCCATGTCCCCGGTCCTCGAGGAGAGGATGCTCGCCGCCATCGGCGATGCCAAGACCTGCCCGCACGGGCATCCGATCGTGGAGGGTGCGCGCGAGGAGGGCGTGCTGCTGGCCGATGTCGAGCCCGGGGCCGAGGTTCGCATCCTGCGCTTCGAGAACGAAGCGGAGGAGATCCTCCACTACCTGAGGGGGACGGGCATTCACCCCGGGCTCGAGGGGACGATCGAGACCTCCGGCGACGACGAGGTGGTGGTGAGCTCCGAGGAGGGGCAGCATCCCGTCTCGAAGAGCGTCGCCGAGACGGTGTCGGTCAGAGCGGACCCCGCTCCGCCATCCCGCCCACCGCTGCCGGAGCAGCTGGTCATCTCAAGCGATCGCTACGGGCGCTAGCCCGACGAGGATCTCGGCGCCGGTCTCCGTATTGTTCGGCCGGTGGACCGGAAGGCGGTTCGAAAGCAACTGGACGAGGTCGCCGCTCGTCACGGCGACTGGACGGCCCACGACATCTTCCTCGGCGACGGCGTCTCGACGCTTCCCGCACTCGGACCCGATCTAGGCCGCTTGCGACGGGTCGTCCAACTCGTCGCCGACCTCACGAGCCGCCCGCTTTCCGCGCTTCGCGTTCTCGATCTCGGGGCGCTCGAGGGCCACTTCGCGGTCGAGTTCGCGCTCCACGGCGCCGAGGTAGTCGCCATCGAGGGACGCGAGACGAACGCGGCGAAGGCCCGGGTGGCCGCGGAGGTCCTGGGGCTTGACAAACTCGAGGTGCGCGTGGAGGACGTCCGCGGGCTGAGCCCGGAGCGACATGGGACTTTCGACGTCGTCCTCTGCCTCGGACTCCTCTATCACCTGGACGGAGACGACCTGTTCCCCTTCATCGACCGGCTCGCCGAGGTCTGCGGCTCGCTGCTGATCCTCGACACCCACGTCGGGCTCAGCCGGCGGGACCACCACCGCTACGACGGACATGACTATTGGGGGGTGACGTTCGTCGAGCACAGTCCACAAGCTTCCGCCGGGCAGCGCGAGCGGTTGCTCTGGGCCTCCCTCGACAACGAGGTGAGCTTCTGGCCGACCCGGGCCTCTCTCTTGAACGCGCTGCAGCGGTCCGGCTTCACCTCGGTGCTCGAGTGCGGCGTACCCGCGATGCCGAGGCCGCGGGACCGGGTCACGTTCGCCGCGCTTCGCGGCTCACCGGTCGAGCTTCGCAGCGTCTCCATCGGTGGGGACGCGCCCGCCGGCGAGGTCCCCGAGCAGTTCGGGCCGCGCTGGATCCGGAACCAGAGCCGGCTGTTCCTGTTCGGAAAGCGCATTGCGCTCCGTCTCCTGGCCGCGCGCGATCGCCACAGCTCGACGGACCGCCCCCGAAGCTCGCGCGCCAGCTGAGGACCGGGTGGCTCGCTTCTTTACCAACCGTTAGCGCCCTCTTCAGGTCGGCGGGGCAGACTTGCTGCCAGCCTCCCACGAGGTATAGTGGAGTAAGTCACTCAACAAACGGGGGAAAGAATGGAAGCAGGCACCAGGACATTGATCACGGACCGCAACATCGCCGAGCGCAGGCTGGTTGCGATGGCCAGAGCGATCGAGGCCCATCGCAGCGAGCAGAAGCGCAAGCCGTATCCGACCCGCGCAGAGGACCTCGACCTCTACCGCCGCGCGCGCGAGATCCTCGGACCCGAGACCCGCTAGCCCGCGACTTCAGGCTGCGGCAGCTCCCGCGCGCGTCCGCTCGAGAGCGCGGGCGATGCGCTGGACGCCCTCGGCGACCTCGTCCGCCCGAACGGGGGCGAATGAGAGCCGGAGGCTCGAGGAGCCGCCCTCCATCATGAAGTCGGGCCCCGCGACGAAGGTGACGCCCTCCTCCTGGGCCTCGGCCAGCAGCGCCTTGCTGTCGACGTCGTCGTCAAGGTCAAGCCAAAGGAAGTAGCCGCCCTCTGGCACGACGAACTCGGCCTCGGGGATATGTTCGCGGAGCGCCTCGACGAGCGCGTCGCGCCGCTCGCGGAGCGCGGCGTTGACGACCTTCAGGTTCTCATCGAGGCCGCCCGAGCGGCAGAGCTCGAAGACGATCGATTCGGCCAGCATGTTGGGTGAGATGTAGGTCTCATTCGCCCGCTTGGCGAGGGTCGCAATCTGCTCGGTCGGGCCGACCAGATAGCCGACACGGACCCCGGGGCTGACCGACTTCGAAAACGACGAAGCGTGGATCACCCGGTCGGCGGTGTCCATCTCCAGCATCGTCTTGCCCTGCGCCTTTTCGAAGCTGATCAGGCGGTAGGGATCGTCCTCGAAGAGGAGGAAGCCGTTTTCCGCCGCGAGCTTGACGAGTGCGCTGCGCTTCTCGACAGAGAGCGTGCAGCCGGCCGGGTTGTGGAAGTTGGGAATGATGTGGGCGAGCTTCACCTCGGCGGCGGCGGAGGCCGCCTCGACCGCCCCCGGGTCGACGCCGTCAGCCTCCAGAGCCGCTCCGGCCAGATCCGCTCCGGCCTGCTTCAGCAGGAGCAGGGTGCGGTCATAGGTGGGCTGCTCCACGATCACCCGGTCCCCGGCGACCAGGAGATGCCGGAAGAGCAGTGCTGCCGCCTCCATCGATCCGTTGGTGACCATCACCTGCTCCGGCTGGGTGTCATGCAGCTCGGCGATCCACTCGCAGAGGCCGGGATGGCCGCGCCCGCTGCCGTAGCTGAGCGCCTTCTCCCAGTCCGACTCAAGCGCGTGGGCCGCAGCCTCCCGCACGGCGTCGTGCGGCAGGATGTCGGCGCTCGGCGCGCCGCGCGCGAAGCTGATCGTCGATTCGGCCATCGGCCGCATCGAGTATACGAACGGTGCGATACTCACCCGAGCGGGGATGAAGGCCGCCGGTCGGGGAGCCATACTGTTGCGCCATGCCGGCGTCTCTCGAGTTGGTTCGGATCGCGCTCCAGGCCTACGACAACGGTGACTGCGAGATCGCCCTCGCGCTCGCCGATCCGTTGATCCGCTGGGACGAGCGGGCGTCCCGCCCCGATGGCGACCTCATCTGGGGCCATGACGACGTCGAGCGGGCGATGCGGCGCTACCTCGACAGCTGGGTGGAGTACCGGTTCGATCTCGAGGACATCGCCGAGGTCGGCCCGGGCAAGGTCGTCGGCATCTGCCGGGAACGGGGCAGGCCCAAGGAGGGCGTGCCGATCGACAGGCGCTTCGGCGGCCTCTGGGTGGTGGAGGAATCCAGGATCGTCTCGTGGGTGACCTACCTGACCCCGAAGGAGGCGGTGCGCGCCGCGAAAGAGCTACTGGGCGGCCGCCTCGACCAGGCCCAGATCAAGCGCACGACCGGCCCGGCGGCGGTAATCCGGACCGCACCGCCGGCCGAACCGGCACAGGCGCCTGAGGCCGCACCGGACCCCGTTGCGCCACCAGAGCCGGCTCGCGTCGATGCGCCGGCGAATGAGCCGGCCCCGGTCGATGCCTCGACCGGCGAGCCCGAGCGCCCGCGCAAGAAGGCCTTGACCAAGAGCGAGGAGCAGAAGCGGGCCGCGCGGGCCCGGGCGAAGCTCCGCAAACGGGCCTCCCGCCAGACGGCCTGAAGCGCCGGTTCAGCCCGCCTTCAACTTCAGCTTACGGGCCTGGAGAAGCGGACCGACTGACTGTCAGGCCTTCGCGCCGATCGTCTCGGCGGCGAGCTGGGCGGTCTCAGTCGGGCTCTTCCCGACGCGGATGCCCTGGGCCTCGAGAGCCTGCTTCTTGGCCTCGGCCGTCCCGGAGGAGCCGGAGATGATCGCGCCTGCGTGGCCCATCTGCTTGCCGGGGGGAGCGGTGAACCCGGCGATGTACGCGACGACGGGCTTGGTGACCTTCTCGGCGATGAACTCGGCCGCGCGCTCCTCGGCGTCGCCCCCGATCTCACCGACCATGACGATCAGCTCGGTCTCGTCGTCCTCCTCGAACAGGGTGAGGATGTCGATGAAGTCGGAGCCGACGATCGGGTCGCCTCCGATCCCGACGATCGTGGAGTTGCCGAGACTCGCCTGCTTGAGCTCGTTGCCGATCTGGTAGGTGAGAGTCCCCGACTTGGAGACGACGCCGATCGATCCCTGCTCGAAGAACTGCGCCGGGATGATCCCGACGTTCGCCTTGCCGGGGCTGAGGACACCAGGGCAGTTCGGGCCGATCAGCCGCACGCCCGCGTCCCGGGCCTTCCAGTAGGTCGCGAGCATGTCGTGCACCGGGATGTGCTCGGTGATCGCGATCACCGTCCCGATCCCCGCGTCGATCGCCTCGCTGATCGCTGCTGCGGCGAAGCGCGCCGGGACGAAGATCATCGACGTGTTGGCGCCGCGCTCGTCGACCGCCTCCTTGATCGTGTCGAAGACGGGGATCCCCTCGACGTCCTGGCCGCCCTTCTTCGGGGTGACGCCGGCGACGACGTCGGTGCCGTAGTCGCGGTTGCGGAGCCCGTGGAAGGTCCCCTCGCGGCCCGTCAGGCCTGAGATGACCAGCTTCGTGTCGTCGCCGACGATGATCGACATCAGCCGGCCGCCTTGGCGAGCTCCACGACCTTCTCAGCGGCGCCCAGCATCGTCTTCTCGAGGTGCAGGTTGGGGAGGTCGGCGTCGGCGAGCAGGCCGAGCCCCTCGTCGGAGTTGGTTCCGTCCAGACGGACGACGAGGGGCACGTCGATCTCGATGCGGCCGAAGGCCTCGATGATGCCCTTGGCGATCTCGTCGCCGCGGGTGATGCCGCCGAAGATGTTGAACAGGATCGCGACCACCTTGGGGTCCGAGGTGATCACTTCGAGGGCGTCGACGATCGCATCGGCCTTGGAGCCTCCGCCTGCGTCCAGGAAGTTGGCGGGGCTGCCGCCGGCCTGGGCTACGACGTCGAGGGTGGACATGCAGAGCCCTGCGCCGTTGCCGAGGATCCCGATGTCGCCGTCGAGCTTCACGTAGGTGAGGCCCTTTTCCTTGGCCATCCGCTCCTGGGGGTCCTCGATGAAGCCCTCCTCCAGGTCCGCGAGCTCCTCGTGCCGGAAGAGAGCGGAGTTGTCGATCGTGACCTTGGAATCCAGGGCCATCACGTCGCGGTCCTTCGTCACGACAAGCGGATTTACCTCGATCAGGGTGGCATCGCTCTCGCTGAAGGCCTCATTGAGCTTCACCAGCAGGGCCGCGGTCTTCTCCCTCGCATCGTCGGCGACGCCGGCAGCCGAGGCCAGCTCTCCCGCCTCAGCCCCGCCAAAGCCGTTGTTCGGCTCGATGTGGCGGCGGACCAGGGCGTCTGGGTCCTTCTCGGCGATCTCCTCGACGTTCATCCCGCCCATCGTCGAGAGCATCGCCAGCAGCTTCTTCGCCGAGCGGTCGAGGATGATCGAGGCGTAGTACTCGGCCTCGATCTCGGAGGCCTTCTCGACCCAGACCTGGTGGACGGTGAACGGGCCCTCGCCCCGAGGCCCGCGGATGTCCATGCCGAGGATCGCCCCTGCGTGCTCCTCGGCCTCGGCGCGTTCCTGCGCGACCTTGATCCCGCCGGCCTTACCGCGGCCGCCGATCAGCACCTGGGCCTTGATCACGCACGGATAGCCGATCTCCTCGGCCGCGTCCACCGCGGCTTCGACCGTGTCGGCGACGCGTCCCTCGGGGACCGGAACCCCGTGCCGGGCGAAGAGCTGCTTTCCCTGATATTCGAGGAGATCCACGGCCGCGAGAGGTTATACGAGCGTCCGCGGCGCCCGCCGGGGGGGTCCGCTGGCCCCAAAGAATGCAAATTGCCATAATCCCGCGGCTCTCATGGCCCTTCCGAAGCTCAAAGAGATCAACTGGGTGACCACGGACTGCTACGGCACCCTGATCGACTGGGAGAAGGGCATCGGCGATGCCTTCAAGAAAGAGGCTGATCGCGACGGCCTCACGATCGACGAGAAGCCCTTCCTGGAGCGCTTCTTCGAGAGCCAGGCCCAGATCATGAGCGGCTCCTACGAGCTCTACGCCGAGGTGCTGCGCCGGGCCGCCGTGCAGACGGCGGAGGAGATCGGCTGGACGATCGAGCCCTCCCGGGCGCAGTTCCTGCCCGACAGCGTGGGGTCATGGCCCCCTTTCCGCGAGGCGAATGCCGCCATGGACCGCCTCAAGGAGCGGTACGAGATCGGCATCATCTCCAACGTCGACGACAAGCTGCTCGGGATCTCCCGCCGGCATCTACGGACCGAGCTCGACCTTGTGGTCACCGCGCAGCAGGTTCGCAGCTACAAGCCTGACCCGACCCACCTGCGCGAGTGCGCCCGGCGGATCGGCGGCAAGAAGGGCTGGGTCCACATCGCCTCCGGCTATGAGGCCGACGTAGGGCCCGCGATCAAGCTCAACGTGCCGGTGATCTGGGTGAACCGGCATGGCGAGAAGCTCGAGGGCCGCAAGGCCCCGGACGCGACGGTCAGGAACCTCCGCGAGGCCGCCGCGAAGCTCGGCGCGAAATAAAACGGGTTGCTCCTCGCTTCGCTGCGGAGCACCCTCGCATCACTCGGGCGCGCGTGAGCGCGACCCGTTTTATTCGATCTTCGCCAGGAGGTCGCCCGCGTTCACGGCGGCGCCCTCCTTGGCCGCCAGCACGGTGATCTTGCCCGACTTGTGGGCAGTGATCTCGTTCTCCATCTTCATCGCCTCGATCACGCAGATCAGGTCACCCTCGGAGACCTCCTGACCCTCCTCGACCGGGACCTTGAAGACGTTTCCCTGCAGCGGCGAGACGAGGTCGTCGCCGGAGGCGGCGCCGCCCCCACCGGCCGACCGTTCGCGCCGGGGAGGCTTACGGAGTGCGGCGCCCGCCGTCGCTGCGGCGGCCGGCGTGGCATCGCCGATCACCTTCACGTCGAAGAGCTTTCCTCCGACCTCGACCTGATAGCTGCGCTCCGCCCTGCCGTCGGCGGCACCGTCCTCATCGCCCGCGGGCGCCGGCGCCTGCTCCGGCACCAGGGCCTTCAGCCACTTCGGGTCCTCGGTCAGGTCGCGGCAGGTCTCGCCGTTGGCCCACTGCTTCGTCGCGAGCAGCGTCTGGTGGAACGGAATCAGCGTCGTGATCCCGCCGATCTCGTACTCGTCCAGAGCGCGGAGCATCCGGGCGGTCGCCTTCTCGCGATCGAGGTCCCAGACGATCAGCTTGGCGAACATCGGGTCGTACATCGGGGTCACCTCCGAGCCGGCCTCGACCCCCGAGTCCACCCGCACGCCCGGGCCCGCCGGCTCGCGGTAGCTCGTGATCCGACCGGGGGCCGGCGCGAAGTTCTTGTGCGCGGCCTCGGCGTTGATCCTGCACTCGATCGCGTGGCCGCGGAGCTCGACGTCCTCCTGGCTCAGCGAGAGCTCCTCTCCCGCGGCGATCCTGACCTGCTCGCGGACGATGTCGAACCCGGTGACCATCTCGGTGACGCAGTGCTCGACCTGGACCCGGGTGTTCATCTCCAGGAAGAAGTAGTCATCGCCGACCTGCAGGCCCTCGACCGTCCCGGCGGAGCGGTACCCCACGGCCGCGGCGGCGTCCGTCGCGATCTTCCCGATCCGCTCGCGCATCTCATCGTCGACCTGGGGGCCGGGCGACTCCTCGATCAGCTTCTGATGGCGGCGTTGGATCGAGCAGTCGCGCTCACCGAGGTGGATGACGTTTCCCTTGGCGTCGGCGAGCACCTGGACCTCGACGTGGCGCGGGTCCTCCAGGTATCGCTCGAGGTAGACGGTCGGATCGCTGAAGAACTTCTCGCCCTCCCGGGCGGCGCCCTCGAACGCATCCTCGAGCTCGTCCTCGCTCTGGGCGACGCGGAAGCCCTTGCCGCCGCCTCCCCCGGCCGCCTTGCAGGCGATCGGGTAGCCGATCTCATTCGCCTGCTTCTTCGCGGCCGCGACGTCCTTGACCGGCGAGGTGCCGCCGGGGACGATCGGGACGCCGGCCTTGTCCATGATCTGCCGCGCCTCGGTCTTGGAGCCCATCGCCTCGATCGCCTTCGGAGGCGGTCCGATCCAGGTCAGCTTCGCCTTCTCGACGGCCGCCGCGAAAGGCGCGTTCTCGGCGAGGAAGCCGTAGCCGGGGTGGATCGCCTCGGCCCCGGAGGTCGAGGCGATCTCGAGGATCTTCTCGACGTTCAGGTAGCTCTCGGAGGGGGTCGCCGGTCCGAGCAGAAAGGCCTCATCCGCCTCGCGGACATGTGGCGCGTCCCGCTCGATCTCGGAGTAGACCGCAACGGAGCCGATCCCCATCTCGCGCAGGGCGCGGGCGACCCGGATGGCGATCTCGCCGCGGTTTGCGATCAAGACTTTCTCGAACACGGCGGGGGAGTATTGCGGCTAAGCCGCTGCCAGGCCGCTCCACCTTGGAGCGAAGGGCGAAGCCCGAGGTGCGAGGGCGCGCGATAGCGCGACCCGTTTAGTCGAGGGTGGGGCGGCCGCTTGCAGCGGCGATCTGATGGCGAAGCTGGGCTACAGCGCCTCAGTCCTTCGCGCCGACGAGGGCCGGCTCGCGCTCGGCATCCGCCTCGCGCCTGCGCAGCTCCTCCAGTTCGTGCTCCTCCTCGGGGTCGTGCTGGACCTCCCGGCGGAGCGCGATCTGGATTGCGAACAGGGCGATGACCGCCACGCTGGCACCGGCAACCACCCAGGGGACGAGCTCGGTGTTGGCCTTGCTCATGATCGTCACGCCGGCACCGATCAGGACCACGCCGAGGGCCCCGCGCAGCAGTCCCTGCGGCCACTTGACGGAGAGCTGGCTGCCGATGATCACGCCCGGCACAGAGCCGACAAGGATGTTGCCCATCAGCCCGTAGTCGACGTTGCCGCCGATCGCATGGGCGATGCCCGCGGCCCAGAGCAGGATCGCGGCGTGGACCACGTCCGTCCCGACCACCTTCTGCGGGCGCAGCCGGTAGACCGTTAGCAGCATCATCCCGATCAGGGTCCCGCTGCCCGCCGAGCTCAGCCCGATCACGAAGCCGGTCGCCGCGCCGATCCCGACGGCGGCCACCTTGTGACGGGGGTGCATCTCGAAGTCGTCGCGCTCCTCGATCTTGTTGGCGAGGAAGAAACCGCGCAGCAGCGTCGCCGCGCCGACCACGAGCAGACACGCGGCGAGGATGGCGAAGACCGTCTCGTCGAGCTGATCCCCCAGCTGTCGCTTGAGGTAATCGAGGAACCAGACGCCCAGGATCGCCATCGGGACGCTGCCGATCGCCATCCAGTAGACGAGCGGCATATTGACCGTCTTCAGCTTCAGGTGGCGCCAGCTGCCGGCCGTCTTGGTGATCGCGGCGTAGGCGATGTCGGTGCCGATCGCCGTCGTCGGCTTGACGCCGAAGAGCAGGACCAGCAGGGGGGTCATCAGGGAGCCGCCGCCCATCCCGGTCATGCCGACCAGGAAGCCCACGCCGAAGCCGAAGAGGACGATCTTGGGATCCATTTGAAACGCAGTCCAGTGCGCGGCCGGTTGGACGAAGGCCGCATTTCCACCTTGTTCCCTTTTATGACCGAGTCAGTCCTAAAAGGAGGGGCGGCGACGATAGCGAAGGCTTCGTTTTCCCCCTAATTGGTGCGTTTTGTTCGTGCGGATTGCCGCTAGCGGGTCACCCAGGCGCCCTCGTCCCGGGTCAGCTCGAGTACGTCCGAGGGGATCTTGCCGTCGCGAAGGTCGGCGATCGTGACGTGCTCCAGAACGCGCCTCAAGGAGGCGCGGACCGCGACCCAGACCTCGCTGAGCTGCTCCGCGTTGCCGGGGTACTTCGTCTGCTCGGGCGCCTGGTCCTGGATGTTCGCCAGCGGTCCCTCGACCGCGCGGATCACGCTCGCCAGTGTGATCTCGTCGGGCGGCCGGGCGAGCCAGTAGCCGCCCCGGGCACCACGACGCGCCCGCACCAGGCGCGCATGCTTGAGCTCGAGCAGGATGTGCTCGAGGAATTGGAGCGGGATGTCCTGGGCCTCCGCGAGCTTCTCGCCCTTGACGGGCTCGTCCCCGGCTGCGGCCATCTCGACCGCCGCGCGGACTGCGTAGTCGGCTTTTGCGGAGATCCTCATATGCTGCGCCGCCGATGCTGGACCTTCAGAGCCATTCGACGTACTCCGACGGCGAGCTGCCCCCGGCGGAGGTGGTGGCGAGCGCCGCGATGGCGGGCATCACGACGCTCGCGCTCACCGATCACGACGGAATCGATGGCGTGCCCGAGGCGGCCGAGGCGGCCAAGGCGGCGGGAGTGGCACTGGTGCCCGCGACCGAGATGTCCTGTGTTCACGGAAGCATCGATGACATGCACATGCTCGGGTACTGGGTAGACACAATTGCCATCGCGCCTGCATGCCAGCGCGCCCAGCGCGAACGGATCACACGGGCCGAGGAGATCGTCGAGCGGCTCAACGCTCAGGGCATCCCCGTCCACTTCGAGGACGCGATCGCTCAGGCGGGAGACGCCTCGTCGGTCGGTCGCCCACACATCGCCAAGGCCGCGGGCGTCAAGCCCGATGAGATGAGCGCCTTCTTCGAGGAGTGGCTCGTGCCGGGGGCGAAGGCCTTTGTCCCGCGTCGCTGGCCCGACGCGGCCGAGGCAACGGAGATCATCCACGGTGCCGGCGGCTCGGCCGTGCTGGCGCATCCCTTCTGGGACATGAGCGATCCCGGCGAGGTGGCTGCCCTGATCGACGACCTCGACCTCGACGGAGTCGAGTGCTTTTACCCCTCGCACGACCGAGCGCAGACGAAGTTCCTGCTCGACCTCTGCACCGAACGGGGATTGGCGGCGACGGCCTCCTCTGACTTTCACGGACCGTCCCACAAGATGTTCGACTCCTTCGGCTCCTATCCGACCTACGACCTCGGCGAGCCCGAGCTTCCTCCCAAGCACTAAACGGGTTGCTCCTCCACGGTCCCACGGGTCGCGCTGCCGCGCGCCCTCGCATCTGCAGAGCACCCTCGCATCCGGCCTAGGCGGGCTGCGCGGCCGGGATCAGCTGCCGCTCCTCGAGCATCGCGATGACCCTCGCGGCGTCCTCCTCCGCGGAGTCGTGCTCGGTATCGAGGGTGAGCTCCGGGTTGAGCGGCGGCTCGTACGGATCGGAGACGCCCGTGAACTCCTTGATCTCGCCCCTGAACGCCTTCTCGTAGAGGCCCTTCACGTCGCGCTCGGCGCAGACTTCGACCGAGGCCTTGACGAACACCTCTATGAACCGGTCACCCATCAGCTCGCGGGCCTCGTCGCGGAGCTCCCGGTAGGGGGAGATCGCGGCGGTGATCACCGGTACGCCGTTGCGGGAGAGCAGATCGGCCACGAAGGCGATCCGCCGGATGTTCGTGTCGCGGTCCTCCTTGGAGAAGCCGAGGCCCTTGGAGAGGTTCTCGCGGACCACGTCGCCGTCGAGCACCTCGACCCGCGAACCGCGGTCGCGCAGCTCGTTCTCCACGATCTGCGAGATCGTCGTCTTGCCGGCGCCCGAGAGCCCGGTGAACCAGAGAGTGAAGCCCTTTTCGTCAGCCATTGCCTTCCTTTGCGTATTCGTCGATCAAGATCTGAGCCACCTCGGGGCGGCTGAACTCCTGCGGCGGCTTTTCGCCGTTGCCGAGCATCTCGCGCACCTTCGTGCCGCTCAGGAAGACGTGCTCCTCCTGTCCATGCGGGCAGGTCTTCCCCGACGCCATGCCCTCGCACTTGTTGCACCAGAAGGTGTGCTCGAAGAACAGGGGCTGGATGCCGAGCTTGTCGATGTCGATTTCGTCGAAGATCCTCTGGGCGTCGTAGGTGCCGTAGTAGTCGCCGACGCCGGCGTGGTCGCGGCCGACGATGAAGTGGGTGCACCCGTAGTTGCGACGAGCGATCGCGTGGAGGACCGCCTCGCGTGGGCCGGCGTAGTGCATCTTCGAGGGGAAGACGTTGAGCACGACCCGGTCGTCGGGGTAATAGTCCTGCATCAGGACCTCGTAGCAGCGCATCCGCACCTCGGCCGGGATGTCACCGGCCTTGGTCTGGCCGATCAGCGGGTGGATCATGAGGCCGTCGGTGATCTCCAGCGCGGTCTTGGTGACGTGCTCGTGGGCGCGGTGGATCGGGTTGCGCGTCTGGAAGGCGACGATCCGCTTCCAGCCTCGGTCCTCGAACGCCCGCTTGGACTCGGCGGGGCTGAGGTAGCGCTTGGCGAAGGCCTCCTCGTGGCCGGGGAGCTCGTCGACTTCATAGGTTCCGGCGACGCAGCGCGTGCCCTCCTCGAAGATGGCGGCGACCCCGGGATGCTCCTTGTCGGCCGTCCCGTAGACGTTCTCGGCCTCGGATTCCAGGTCGCGCTCGAAGACCTCGGTGACATTGAGGCGGCCCAGAGGCTTGCCCTCGTCGCTCGAGACCTCGACCGTGTCTCCCTCGGAAACGTCGAGATCGGTGGCCAGCGTGATCGGGATGGGCCAGTACTCGCCGCTGGTGAGCGTCATGTCCTCGACCACGCACTTCCAGTCCTCGGAGCCCTGCGGGCCGGTGAGAGGTGCGAAGCCGCCGTTGCCGATCATCTCGAAGTCGGCGGTCTGGCGATCGGTGAGCTGAAGCTTGAGGGCAGTCTGTGTCAAGGGATCACTCCGGGAGAAAGTGGATCGGTCTGGTCAGGAAGAGCGGGAGAGGGTAGCGGCTTCGCCCTCAGGCGGGACCGCGTGCGGCCACCCGGCATAAGTCGCTACGGGCTTCGCCCTCCGCTCCGACATGCAGTGGCCTTGCGGTCCCTACCCGTGGAGCCCGCACTCGGTCTTGTCGAGGCCGGCCCAGCGGCCGGCGCGCGCGTCCTCGCCGGCCCCGGGCTTCCGAGTGCAGTGGGTGCAGCCGATCGAGGGATAGCCCTGGTCGTGCAGCGGGTTGTATGGGATGTCGTGCTCGTGGATGTAGGACCAGACCTGCTTCTCCGTCCAGTCGGCCAGCGGGTTGAGCTTCCAGAGCCCGAAGCGCGTGTCCCAGCTGAACTTCGGCGCCCCGGCGCGGGTCTGTGAGTCGGATCGGCGAATGCCCGAGACCCAGAGGTCGACGGCCGCGAGCGCCGAGCGCATCGGCTCCACCTTGCGGATCCCGCAGCAGGAATCCGGGTCGCGGCTCCACAGTTCGTCGCCGTAGAGCCCCTTCTGCTGCTCCAGGGTGATCGAGCTGTAGCGATGGAAGTTGATCCCGTAGCGCCGCTCCAGCCGGTTCTTGGTCTCGTAGGTCTCGGGGAAGAGGACGTCGGTGTCCAGGTAGAAGAAGCGGGCATCGGCGTTGATGTTCTGCGCCATGTGGACCGTCACGGAGCTCGTCTTCTGGAACGAGCAGGCGATGTACATGCGCGGTGAGAAGGTGCCGAGCGCCCAGCCGAGCGCCTCCTCGGCGCTCGCGTCCTCGAGCTCGGCGGCGACCTCCTCGGGGTCGAAGCCGAGCCCGTTGAGCTCGGCCGCCGGCACGGCGGCGTGCTCGGTCGCGGAGGCCTCGTGCAGGATTCCCTTGCGGCCGTTGTGCGAGGGCGCGCGAGGCGCAGCCGAGCGCGACCCGTCTTGTGGCGAAGCCGTGTCGGAGAGCGATGTCGTCGTCGATTCCACCTAAACCGCGCACTCTCCCTCGCCGCGCTCGACCTTGTAGGGCTCGGAGCGGTTCCAGTCGATGAAGTAGAGGAGATTGTCGGCACCGAACTCGACCGGCAGCTTCAGATCCGAGATCAGCTCCTCGAACTGGTCGGTGCCGGTCCGGTCCACGAACTCGTTGAAGTTCTCGCCGTCGTTGCGCTTCTCCTCGTAGTTGCGGATCCAGCGCTCCACCGCCTCGGGGACGCGCTTGGCGGGCAGTCGGGCCTTGAGCCGGTGACCGAAGACGACGTCGCCGCCCTCGAAATTCCCGGCGATGTGCGGGATGTAGGCGGGGATGGTGTGTTCGCCCACCTTGATCGAGGCGCCGTAGAAGCCGATCGTCGCGATGTGGTGCTGTGAGCAGCCATTGGGGCAGCCGCTCATCTTGATGTGGATCTGCTTGGTGAGCGGATCGGTGATCTCCATCTCCTCGATCTTCTGCTGGAGCGCCTGGTTGAGCCCCATCGAGGCGGTGATCCCGAGCTTGCAGCTGTCGGTGCCGGGGCAGCTGACCACGTCCGAGATCTGGAAGGCGCCGGAGTCGCCGAGGCCGAGGTCCTTGAGGCGAACCCAGAGGTCGTAGAGGGACTCGGGGCGGATCCAGCGCAGCACCAGGTTCTGCTGGACCGTCGTGCGCGCGTAGCCGCCGGTGAAGTCGCGCATGATCTGGGCGAGGCCGCGGAACTGCTCGGGGGTCAGGTCGCCTCTGGTCACCTTGACGGTGGCCGTGACGAAGCCCTCCTGGCGCTGGGCAGCGACGTTGGCGTCGACCCAGGCGTCGAACTCGCTCTTGTCGCCGTTGGGGCTGCCGTAGGACTTCGGCACGGCGGGAGCGTTCGCCTCCTCGTCGTGGACGTAGACGAGGTGGTCGATCGAGAAGTCACGCTCGTCGACCCAGTCGCCCTCGAGCTCCTCATCGACCAGCTCACGGAAGGCGTCCATGCCGATCTTGTCGACCAGGACCTTGATGCGGGCGCGCATGCGGTTCTCGCGCAGCCACTCCTGGCGGTCGAAGATGCGGAGCGCCGCCTCGGTGACCTTCAGATAGTCGCCGTTGTCGAGCTCGACGAAGTCGTAGAGAGTGGGGGCGATCCGGGGCTGGATGGAGGTGCCGCCGCCGATCCGGACCTCGACGCCCCGCACCTGCTTGCCGTCGACTTCCTTGACCTTCGGAATGAAGCCGACGTCATGGATGCCGGTGATGGCTCGGTCGGCGTCGCTCGCGGTGAAGGCCGTTTTCACCTTTCGCGGCATCAGCTGGGTGGTCGGGTGGCGGACGAAGTAGCGCGCGTAGGCCGCTGCGTAGGGAGTGATGTCGAATGGCTCGTCGTCCGCGACGCCTGCCCACGGGTCGCCCGTGACGTTGCGGATCGTGTTGCCGCAGCCCTCTCGCGAGGAGAGCCCCGCCTGGCTGATCTGGCGAATCAGCTCGGCCGTATCGGCGAGCGGCACGTGATGGATCTGGATGTTCTGCCGGGTGGTGATGTGGCCCTTGTTGAGCGGGGCGAACTGCTCGACCACGTCGGCAAAGGTCTCCATCTGCTCCGGGCTCACCCCGCCGAAGGGCAGCTTCACGCGGATCATCTGAACATCGGGCTGGCGCTGGCCGTAGACGCCCTGCTTGAGGCGGAAGCCGATGAACTGCTCCTCGGTCTGCTCACCGCGGAGGAAGCTGGCCGCCTCGGTGTCGAAGTCGTCGAATTCCCGCTCCAGGATCGGGATCACATGGCCGGGTACGTTCTCGTAGACCTCGGGGTTCTCGAGGGAGCCGAGCTTGCCCTTGCCGTGCTGCTTCTTCTTCGGGTCCTGCTCGAGGGAGGTGGGATCGGCCAGCTTCTTGGCGGGGGGCGCCTTGCCGTTGGTGGCTGAGGCACCCTTCTTCTCAGGGGCTGAGACGGGCTCCATGGAAACCGGCGGTCCTTTCGTCGACGTAGCCTTGCCCGGCGCGCTACCGGCGGGCCAATCTAGCAAACCTGATCGAGTTTCAGGTGATTATGGGCGGGACGCGACCGGAGGGGTAGCCCGCGGCCACCCCGGGGCTACCTGAGGCCGTGCACGGCCAGGATGTTTCCGGCCGGGTCCTTGAACCAGGCGATCCCGCCCGCCGGACCGCTCCGGTCGATCCCCTTCTCGTCCTGATCGAACCCGTCGTATCGCTCGAAGCTCACCCCGCGCGAGGCGAGCTCGTCCACCGTCGCCTCGACGTCCTCCACCGGGAAGTTGAGGATCGTGTAGGTCGCGGGCGTGAAGTCGGGCTTGCGATAGATCAGGGTCGGCCTGTCGCCCGCCAGGTCGATCTGGATCAGGTTCTCCTCGTCCAGAACGGACGTCTTCAGCCCGAGCGTCTCGCCGTAGAATTCCAGGGCCTTCCCGAGATCATCGGTGGCGAAGCCGCTGTAGGCGCTGCTGTTCTCGAGCATGCTGTCTCCTCTCGTCTCTTTAGTTCACCCATTGAGACCGGGCGGACGGCCGAGGCTCATCGGTCTCAGCATGGAGCTTGATGGAGAATCGAGCCGTGACTGAGATCCCGGTGATCTCCGGCCAGGCGGTCCTTGCGGCGATCGATCCGAAGACCGCGATCGAGCGCACCCGGGAGGCGTTCGAGCGTTACGGGCGCAGGGAGTGGGAGATGCCGGCGAAGATCTACCTAGACAGCCCGCCGCACGGCGACTTCCGCGCGATGCCGGCTCGAGGGGATGGCCTGGCCCTGCTCAAGTGGGTGACCTCTTTTCCGGGGAACAGCGCGAAGGGGCTACCGGTCGTACGAGGGGAGGTGCTGCTCTCGGACGCCGAGACCGGGGAGGAGCTCGCGGTGATCGAGTGTTCCTCGGTGACCTCGCTTCGGACCGGCGCCGCCGCGGCGGTCTCCGCGATGGCCCTCGCCGCGGATGGCGCCTGCTCGGTCGGGATCATCGGCTGCGGGGTGAATGGGGCCTGGGCTGCGCGCTGCATGGCCGCCGCGGGCTACGGGCCGGGAGTCTGCGCCGACCCGCGAGTGGATCCTGCTGAAGCGCTGGCCGACGAGCTCGGCTGGCGGGCCGGCGACCGCGGCGAGGCCGCCGCCCAGGACGTCGTGATCACGGTGACGCCGGGTGAGGAGCCCGTGATCCTCGGGGCCGACCTGCACCCGGGCCAGCATCTCGCCGCGCTCGGGGCCGATGCACATGGCAAGCAGGAGGTGGAGCTGGAGGCGGTCGAGCGCTGCCGGCTCTTCTGCGACGAGTGGGAGCAGGCGAGTGCCGGCGGCGAGCTCGCGAACGCTGCGGATGCCGGATTGATCGAGTCAGAGGACGTGAGCCAACTCGGTGACGTCCTCACCGAGAAGGCGCCGGGCCGACAGGCGCCCGACGAGATCACGCTCTTCGATTCGACCGGCCTCGCCATCCAGGACCTGGCGATCTGCCAGGCCGTCTACGAACGCTGGCGGGACGGCGCCGTCGATGCGGCTCTGGTCAGCCTCTGACCTTCGCGCGCCGCTTCTTCTTGCACTTCTTCTTCTTGGCCGCACCGGCGCGCTTGTGCTTCTTCTTCTTGCATTTCTTCTGAGGCTGTGGCGGGTCCGTGAGGCTGAGGTTGTCCAGCTCGTAGGTATCCATGGAGCTTTCATTTGGCCCGACGTCGGCCATCACGGCGACATGACCGCTCGCGGCCAGCAAGTCCTTGAACTGAGTTTGGCTCGGGGCCGAGCAGTCACCACCGGTGTACGAGCACACCAACCATCTCGCGGTCTCGTTCAGGGCGATCGAAAGGTGGTGCCAGTCGGTCCCGACATCCTCCGGAAGGCTGCCGTCGAGATAGTTGGGACCGTCGGGGTAAAAGAGCAACTCGGCGGCATACCCCGGACTCGAACTCGAGCGAATGTCAAATGACGCCATGCCGCCGTAGTTCGCTCCGAAATGGGCGGAGAGGAACGGGCTGTAGAAGGTGAGACTGTTACAAGGTGAGTCGGGACAGCCTGAGTCTGAACCGGTGTCGACGGCGCCCAGGTGACCTCCGGGATTTCCGTCAGTCGGCTGGAAGCCAGCGCTGACGAAGTCGTTGCTCGACTGGTCTTGATTCTGAGTCCAGCCCTGGTTGTCCGAATCGAACGTGTAGGAGAGCGGGGTGGCGCCGGCGGAGCCGGACAGGCGCGAGCACAGCCGCGCACGCCACCAGCAATCCGACGCAAGTGCGCCTCACGCTCTCTCCCATTTGAAGCGGGTCGTTCCCAAGCTGGCTCCCCTTCCCGGTCGCCGGTTGGGGCCAGGGTACAGCCGTTATCAGCGGGGTCAAGTGGCGGCGGGAGCCGCCCTGCCGGCACCCGCCACCACCACTCCTCCCAAGCTCGGCCTCAGTCGACGTCCGTGCCCTCGACCAGGAACGCAACCCGAACGTGGGCGCGCCACTCGTCGAGATTCTCACCGCGCAGCCCGGTGGAGACGACGTCGATCGCGCGGATGTTCCGAAGCGAGCTCTGCGCCTGCTTCAGCGCCTGCTGTGCGGCGTCATCCGAAGACTTCTTGGAGCTTCCGACCAGCTCAATGATCTTTACGACGGCCACGAGCCCTCCTCATGAGCGCGATTGGTTTGCGGCAAGTGTTCTATTGCACTTGCGCCTTGCGCACAACCCCGAATTCAGGCGCCGGGTGCAATTCCCCAGCCGCTGCCGAGACCGGATCGCACTCCGACCCCCTCCCGCAGGGCCGCCCGCTGCCAGCGGCTCACATCGGGGGGCCTCGGCGCGGGGGCAGTCTCGCGAAGGAAGCGCTCGAGCGCAGCGGCGATCGCAGCGGCCTCTTCGGGCGATGCCCCACCGCTCCGGATCTCGATCCTGGGGCGAGGCGGCTGCCCCTTGCCGTTCCTGCCGGCCATCTACAGCGGGATGTTGCCGTGCTTGCGCTTCGGCCCCTCTACCCGCTTGGTCTGCAGCGTGCGGAGGGCCCGGATCAGCTTGGGGCGGGTCTGGTGGGGCTCGATGACGTCGTCGATGTAGCCGCGCTCGGCCGCCGAGTAGGGGTTGGCGAAATGCGCCTTGTAGTCGTCGATCAGCTTGGCCCGGCGCTCGTCGGGCGTCGGCGACGTGGCCAGATCGCGGCGGTAGATGATGTTCACGGCGCCCTCCGGGCCCATCACCGCGACCTCCGCGGTCGGCCAGGCGAAATTGAAGTCGGCGAGCATGTGCTTGGAGTTCATGACGTCGTAGGCGCCGCCGTAGGCCTTGCGGGTGACGACGGTGAGCTTCGGGACCGTCGCCTCAGTGAAGGCGTAGAGCAGCTTCGCGCCGTGGCGGATGATCCCGCCCCACTCCTGGGAGGTGCCGGGGAGGAAGCCGGGCACGTCGGTGAAGGTGAGCAGCGGGACGTTGAAGGCGTCGCAGGTGCGGACGAAGCGGGCGGCCTTCTCCGAGGACTCGATGTCGAGCACCCCGGCGAGGAACGCCGGCTGGTTGCCGACCACCCCGACCGGGTGGCCATCGAGCCGGGAGAAGCCGCAGACGATGTTCTTGGCGAAGTGCTCGTGGACCTCGAAGAACTCGCCGTCGTCGACGATCCGGGAGATCACGTCGCGCATGTCGTAGGGCTTCTGAGGGTCGTTGGGGACGATCGTGTCGAGCTCCGGATCCTCCCGTTCGGGATCGTCGGTGGGCTCGACCCGGGGCGGCAACTCGAGGTTGTTGAGCGGCAGAAAGCTCATCAGGTAGCGGACGTCCTCCAGGCACTGCTCCTCGTCGTCGGCGGCGAAGTGGGCCACCCCGGACTTGCTGTTGTGGCTCATCGCGCCACCGAGCTCCTCGAACTCGACCTCCTCGCCGGTCACCGTCTTGATCACCTCCGGCCCGGTGATGAACATGTGGGAGGTCTCCTTGACCATGAAGATGAAGTCGGTCATGGCGGGGGAGTAGACCGCGCCGCCCGCGCACGGGCCCATGATCAAGCTGATCTGCGGGATGACGCCGGAGCACTGGACGTTCCGGACGAAGACGTCGCCGTAGGCGCCCAGCGAGACGACGCCCTCCTGGATGCGCGCTCCGCCCGAGTCGTTGATGCCGATGACCGGCGCCCCGACCTTTGCGGCCAGGTCCATGACCTTGACCATCTTCTCGGCCATCACCTCGCCCAGCGAGCCGCCGAAGACCGTGAAGTCCTGGGAGAAGACGAAGACCGTGCGACCGTCGATCGTCCCGTACCCGGTCACCACCGCGTCGCCGTAGGGGCGGCGCTTGTCCATCTCGAACTCGTGGGTGCGATGTCGGACGAAGGTGTCGAGCTCCTCGAACGAGCCCGGGTCGAGCAGCTTCTCGATTCGCTCGCGCGCGGTGAGCTTGCCCTTGGCGTGCTGCTTCTCCACCGCCTCCTCGGAGCCGGCGTGGATCGCCTCCTCGCGCAGCTCGCGGAGGTAGGCGAGCTTCTCGTCGTGGGTGACCGGGTTCTTCTCACGCATCGCCGCGCGATTCTAGGTGGGCGGCCGTACGGGACGCCGTCAGAAGAAGTGCGGGTCTTCGCAGACCCCTCCCCGGCTCCGGCTCAGGAGGGAGTCCGAGCCGTGGGATGCGGGGAGTCGAGATATCCCAGCTCGCCCAGCTTCTCGCCCATGATCTCGTGAGCGAGAGCGGTCTCACTCTCGGTCAGGTTCTCGCGCCAAAGTCCCGGTGCGGCGGCGCGGCGCGTGGCCGCTGCGCCGGTGTTCGACTTCGCCTCCGACTCAAAGCTGTTCGCCTCGACCGCCTCGGCGATCGCGGCTGAATCGCGCTCGAGGCCGAGCCAGTCCATCAGGCTCCGCAGCGAGCCGGCGGGGTCGGCGAGGAGATCCTCGTAGCCGAGCCGGAAGCGGAGCTCCGGCGGCCGCTCCTGGTAGGCCCGCTCGGTCGCCGCCATCCTCGCTACCCAGTTGAGCGACTCCTCCCGCACCAGCTCGAGGCGCTGTTCCGGCGTTTCGATCGAGATGCCCCGCCAGGCGGCGGTTAGACCTCCGGGACCGCTCAGCGCCAACTGGGAGTCGACCACGTCGCGGCCGTCACGGTAGAGGAAGATCAGCCGGCTCTCGGGGAGCAGCGAGAGGATCAGCGGCGCGGCGTGCGAGCCGTTCGGCTCCTTGATGACTATTCGGGCGTCGTCGGTCACCTCATGCTCGGCTTCGGCGCGTTCCAGATGCGCGCCGAACCGCCTGTGCGCCAGGTCGCGCACCGCCGGCCGCCAGACGTCCTCGAAATGACTCGAAAAGAAGTAGGCACTGAGGTTGCCAAAGGTGGCCGCGGGTGTCCGGATCCAGGGCCGCTGGCGGGCCGGCGGGTCCTCGGGCTGCGGCGGCGCGAGGTGGCTGGGAAGGAGCGACTCGTTGATCGGGATGACGTCGACCGGGCGCTCAAGCTCCGCAGGAACGCCGAAGCCAAGCGGGTCACGTGCCTCCAGGATCAGTGGATGGGCGATGAGCTCCAGGAGCCAGGTGCTCCCGGTTCTCGGAGAGCCGAACATCCAGACGAGCTTTGATTCGAGCTCATTCACCTTCTCATCGTGGGTGACCGCGTTCTTCTCTTGCATTCGGGCGATTCTAGGTGGCGGCTTGGGCGCCAAGCCGTCCTACGCCGAGCCGTTCGAGGCGCCGGAGCAGCGGGCCCGCTGGACGCTCCCGGACGACTCCTAGAAGAACGCGCCGCCGCGGTACTCGCCGAAGACGTCGCGCATCGCGTTGCAGACCTCGCCGATCGAGCCACCGGCGCGCAGGGCCTCCTTGATCGGCGGCAGCAGGGTCCCGTCGCCGCGCGCGACCTCGCGCAGCTCCTCGAGGCGGCGGTCGAGCTCGGCCTGGTCGCGGCTCTCCTTCCACTTCTTCAACCGGGCGAGCTGGCGCTTCTCGGACTCCGGGTCGACCTTGAGGATGTCGACGTCGTCGACGACGTCGGTGACGTACTTGTTGACGCCGACGATGATGTCCTGCCCGGTCCGATAGCGCTCCTGGTAGGAGATCGCCGATTCCTCGATCTCCCTCTGGATGAACTCGAGCGCGTTCACCGAGCCGCCCAGGTCCTCGACCTTCTTCATCAGCTCCCAGGAGCGCTCCTCGACCTCGTCGGTGAGCGACTCGATGAAGTAGGAGCCGGCGAAGGGGTCGACCGTGTCCGCGACGCCGGATTCGTGGGCCAGCACCTGCTGGGTGCGAAGCGCGATCCGCGCCGAGCGCTCGGTCGGCAGGGCGAGCGCCTCGTCGAAGCCGTTGGTGTGCAGGGACTGGGTGCCGCCGGCCACCGCCGCGAAGCCCTGCAGGGCGACCCGGATGATGTTCACCTCGGGTTGCTGGGCCTGCAGCGTCACGCCGCCGGTCTGGGTGTGGAAGCGGATCATCTGCGCCTTCTCGTCGGTGGCACCGAACCGGTCGCGCATGATCTTCGCCCACATCCGCCGCACGGCGCGGAACTTGGCGATCTCCTGGAAGACGTTGTTGTGGCCGTTGAAGAAGAAGGCGAGCCGCTGGCCGAAGGCGTTCACGTCGAGCCTGGTGTCGATGCCCGCCTGCACGTAGGCGATCGCGTTGGCGAGGGTGAAGGCGACCTCCTGGACCGCCGAGCAGCCCTTCTCGCGCATGTGGTACCCGGAGATCGAGATCGTGTTCCACTTCGGCACGTTCTCGTCGCAGTAGGCGAAGATGTCGGTCGTGAGCCGCATGGTCGGCTCGGGCGGATAGATGTAGTTGCCTCGGGAGACGTACTCCTTGAGCACGTCGTTCTGGACGGTGCCGCGCAATTGGTCCGAGGGAACACCCTGCTCCTCTCCGACAAGCTCGTAGAGCAGGAGCAGAATCGCCGCCGGAGCGTTGATCGTCATCGAGGTCGAGACCTCTGCGAGCGAGATCTGGTCGAAGCAGATCCGCATGTCCTCGATCGTGTCGATCGGGACGCCGGTGCGGCCGACCTCGCCCTCGCTCAGCGGGTCATCCGAGTCGCGGCCCAGCTGGGTCGGCAGGTCGAAGGCCATCGAGAGGCCGGTCGAACCGTGCTCGGTCAGGTAGCGGTAGCGCTCGTTGGTGTCCTCGGGGCTCGCGAAACCTGCGTACTGGCGCATCGTCCAGAGCCGGTCCCGGTACATGCCGGGATGGATGCCGCGGGTGAAGGGGTACTCACCGGGCTCTCCGAGGCGCTCCCGCAGCCCGGGCGCGACGTCGTCCTCCTCGTAGAGCCGCTTGATCTCGATCCCGGAATCGGTGATCACCCGCTCGTCGTCGGGGCCGACGACCGGTGCGATGTAGCGGTGGAGGTCCTCGTCGACCGCGTCGCGCTGCTTCGCGGAATCTGCGCCGTCGGAGGAGGCGCCGTTCGCGCCCTCGCCCGCCGCCTTGTCCTGGGGGCGCGTCGCCATGCCGGACAGGATACGTCCCTTCCTTTGAACGGCCTGGGATGCGCTAGAAACGGAAGAAGCGGCGGAGCTTCTCGCGCGTGGGCGCCGGCGGCTCGACGGGCGCGGGCTCGGCCGCGGGAGCTTCGGACTCGGCCTCCGGCTCGGGCTCAGCGGCCTTCGCCACGGCAGGCTCCTCGGGCGGCGTCTCCTCGAACGGCTCCTCGTCGCCCGGCGCTTCATCAGGCTCCACGACGGGCGGGATCTCGACGGGCGCAGGCCGCTCGTCCGACCCGCTCATTGCCTCGAAGGGGCGCTTCTTCGGAGTCGCGAGCTCCTCGAGCACGGCGTGGAGCCAGCCCTCTAGCTTCGTCGGCCGATCGCCGTTTTCCGCGCTGACGCTGACGTTCGTGCCCCAGCCCTTCTCGGCGAGCTCCACCTCGATGCGGGCTTCGTCGCCCGCCCTCCAGGCGAGCTTCGATTCCTCCTCGCGCTCGTAGACCTCGACGGTCGTCGCGTGCCCGACGAGGGCGGACATCAGGCCTTCCATGCGCCCGGGATGGTCGAGCTGCTCCCAGACCTCGGGCGGGCTCTTCACAAGGGTTCGGCTTGCAGTCTCCATGGTGCGGGCTTTCGTGCAGTGCCTGAGGCCTCCTGCCGCGGGGTCAGGTCTTGCAAGCGAGGTGCCTTGCTAGGCGCCTAGGAAGGACTCGATGCCTGCGGCGGCGCGAGGGCCGGCCTCGCCGTCCCAGAGCGGGATCTCGGGCGCCTTCTTCGGGACGTCGGCGGCCAGCGTGCGGTGCGCAGCCTCACGCAGGGCCTCGGGATCCACGCCGACGAGCTCATTGGTGCCGAGCTCCACGGTGATCGGCCGCTCGGTCGTGGTCCGGTAGGTGAGGCAGGGCGTGCCGAGCACGGTGGTCTCCTCCTGGACTCCGCCCGAGTCGGTGATCACCAGCCGCGCCTCGGCCTCGAGCGCGATGAAGTCGTCGTAGTCCATCGGCGGGGTCAGCATCACCTTGCCCCAGCCGGCACCGGTCCCGGAGAGGCGCTCACGCGTCCGCGGGTGGACCGGGAAGATCACCGGGAGCGAGTCCGCGATTCCGGCGAGCACGTCCATCGTGGGCCCGAGCTTCTCCGGATCGTCGACCAGCGCCGGGCGGTGCAGGGTGACCAGGACGAAGTCCCTGCTCTTGACCGCGTTCCGGCCGAGCACCGCCGGCCGGTTCACGTCATCGAGCAAGCGGAGGAGGCTGTCGATCATGGTGTTGCCGACGAGCTGGACGCCGTCGCCGGTGATCCCCTCGCCGGCCAGGTTCTCCACCGCGTCCGGCGACGTGCAGAGCAGCACGTCGGAGACCCGGTCGGTGAGGACGCGGTTCACCTCCTCGGGCATCTCCCAGTCGCGCGAGCGCAGCCCGGACTCGATGTGGGCGACCGCCACGTGCAGCTTCGTCGCCGCCAGTGCAGCCGCCAGGGTGGAGTTGACGTCGCCGGCGACCAGCACCAGGTCGGCGGGGTGCTCCATCAGGTCGGCCTCGATGCCGGTGAGCGCCGCGGCCGTCTGCTGCGCGTGGGTGCCCGAGCCGACGCCGAGGTTGGCATCCGGCTCGCGCATCTGGAGCCGCTCGATGAACCCGCCGGAGAGGGCCTCGTCGTAGTGCTGGCCGGTGTGGAGGAGGCGGACCGAGATCCCCTCCGCCTCATCCAGCGCCGCGATCACCGGAGCCGACTTCACGAAGTTGGGTCGCGCCCCCACGACCGCGAGTACCGAGGCAGTCACAGCGGAGGAACCTAGAGCAAGAAGCAGCCGGATCGGCTCCGGTAGTGTCCCGCGGTGCATGGCCGGCAACGCAAGCGGCGCAGTGGTGGTCACGGGGGCGTCGACCGGGATCGGCCGCGCCACCGCCCTCCTCCTGGACAAGAAGGGCTACGCCGTCTTCGCCGGCGTCCGCAAGCAGGAGGACGCGAAGTCGCTCGCCGAGGAGGGCTCCGACCGGCTCACACCGATCACGATCGACGTGACCAAGGAGCGCTCGATCGCCGACGCGAAGCAGAGCGTCGAGCAGGCGGTTGGTGAGGAGGGCCTCGTCGGCCTGGTCAACAACGCGGGGGTCGGCGACGGCGGTCCGGTCGAGACCATGGACCTGGATGTCCTGCGCAACGTGCTCGAGGTCAACCTCGTCGGCCAGGTCGCGGTTACCCAGGCGTTCCTGCCCCTGATCCGCAAAACACCGGGAACGATCGTCTTCATCGCATCCATCGGCGGGCGGATCGCGAGCCCTTTCATGTCGCCCTACAACACCTCCAAGTTCGCGATTGAGGCCCTCGGCGAGTCGCTGCGCCAGGAGCTGGCGCCGTGGGGGATCGACGTGGCCGTGATCGAGCCGGGCAGCATCGACACCCCAATCTGGAGGAAGGGCGCCGAGACGATCGATGAGCAGATGGAGCAGCTCTCACCCGATGCGAAGCGCCTCTACGGCAAGCAGCTCGACCGCATGGAAGAGGTCCTCACGGAGACCGCCAGCCGGGGCATCCCACCGGAGAAGGTCGCGAAGACGATTCACGACGCAATCCAGTCGGACAACCCGAAGCATCGCTACCTGGTCGGCAGGGACGCGAAGATCGCCGCCCGCCTCAAGGGGACGCTCCCGGATCGGACCTTCATGAAGCTGATCGGCCGGCAGATGAAGATGCCGACCGACGTGCCGGCGAAGTAGCGCCACATCCGAATTCCCGACTTTCGCGTAGTCCCTCCCCGAACGTGAGAGTGTCTTCACCACGGTGTGCGTATGACCGACGGCCAGTCGGTAATCGAGGAAAGAGGAGAAGGACATGAACACCTACGTGATCCGACGTGAGCAGGCATGGCAGTCGCCGGCCGAGCTCGAGGAGACGGCGGAGCGCTCCAAGCAGGTCGCGGAGAGCGACTTCCCGGACGACATCCGCTGGATCCGCAGCTACGTGATCAAGGAGGACGGCGGAACGCTCGGGACCGTCTGCATCTACCAGGCGACCGACATCGATGCCGTTCGCGAGCACGCCAAGCGGGTCGACATGCCCGCCGACGAGGTGCTCGAGGTGGCGGACACGGTGATCATCCGGCCGGATCCCGAGCCGCAGCCGGCGAGCTGAGGGCCGGCCCTAGGGGCCGAGCCACTCCTTGACGCGGCCGGGCGTGCCGAGGCCCGAGAAGTCGCCCCCGTCGATGATCCGCTCGGCCGCCTCGATAGCTCCGTTTGTGGCCGCCCAGGTGAGCCCGCCGCCGACACTGACACGCTGCGCGCCGGCGGCGGCGATCTCGCCGAAGCTCAGCCCCAGGCGGGAGAAGGCGATCACGTTCACCGGCTTTGAGACCGCGTCGCAGACGGTCTTGATCTCCTCGGCGCTGAGCAGCCCGGGGGCGTAGAGGACGTCGGCCCCGGCTTCCTCGAAGGCGCGGAGCCGGGCGACCGTGTCGTCGAGGACCGGGTTGCCGCGTAGGTGGTTCTCCGCCCGCGCGGTCAGGGTGAATGGGAAATCGAGCGCCCTGGCGGCCTGTGCGGCGGCCTCGATGCGCTCGACCGCCCGTTCGCGGTCGTAGAGCTCCCCGTCATCGC
>CAWJDA010000021.1:0-53515 GCA_963841525.1 uncultured Solirubrobacterales bacterium
CGTAGGTGCGAGGGTGCGCCGCAGCCAAGAGGCAAGGCGCAACCCGTTGATGGCGAAGCCGATGACGGTCACGACTGAGGAACAACACGCCGAGCACCGTGTTCGCGAGGAGCTCCGACGAATCGCCTCGGACACCGCCTACGCGTTCAAACTGGCGAGGGGCCGGATCGAGCTGCCCCCCGCCACTCCGTCTGACGGTCCCGACCCCTACGGGAACCCGGACCCAGAGTGGCTGCGGATCGACTGGCGGGAGCACCGGCACGAGGTGGATGTCGTCGGCGCGAAGGTCAACTACGTCGAGATGGGCGCGGGGCCCCCAGTGCTCTTCGTCCACGGCCTTTCAGGCTGCTGGCAGAACTGGCTCGAGAATGTCCCGTACTTCGCTCGGACTCATCGGGTGGTCGCGCTCGACCTGCCGGGCTTCGGCGCCAGCCCGATGCCCCCGTGGGAGATCTCGATCCCGGCGTACGGGCGCTTCCTGCGGGACTTCTGCGAACGGCTGGGGATCGGCCGCTGCTCGCTGGTCGGCAACTCGATGGGCGGCTTCATCGCCACCGAGGTCGCCATCACGGCGCCTGAGCGGGTGGACGATCTCGTCCTGGTCTCCGCCGCCGGGGTCACCTGGGCCCGGGCTCGGCGCGAGCCCGCTGCGATGATCGCCGGGGTCGGCCGGGCGGCGGCGCCGGTCTTTCTCCGCTTCCACATGCAGGGGATCAGGCGGCCGCGCCTGCGCCGCAACTACTTCCAGGGCGTCTTCTTCGACCCCGACGGCCTCCGCCGCGAGATGCTCTGGGAGAACATCGTCCCGGCCCTGCAGAGCCCGGGTTATTACGACGCTCTCACCACGCTCTGGGGCTACGACATCCGTGACCGCCTGGAGGAGATCGGCGTCCCCACCCTGATCGTCTGGGGCCGCAACGACCGCGTCGTGCCGGTGCCGGCCGCGCTCTCCTACAAAAAGCGCATCGGGCAGAATGCCGAGCTTGTCATCCTCGACCGCTGCGGGCACGTCCCGATGATCGAGCGGCCGACGCGCTTCAACCGCTTGCTCGAGAGGTTCCTGGCCCGCGAGGGCGTGCTCAGCTAGGAGGCTCCGGACAACGGGGATCCTGGTCAGCCGGTGACCGCGCCCTCGGAGGCGCTCGACACCGAGGCCGCGTACTTCGCCATCACGCCGCGGCGGTACCGCGGCTCGGGCGGCTCGTAGGTCTCCACCCTCCGCGCGATCTCCTCGTCGGGGAGGTCCACGTCGAGGCGGCGGGCGTCGATGTCGAGGGTGACCTGGTCGCCGTCCTGGACCGCGGCGATCGGTCCGCCGCGGGCCGCCTCGGGTGCGACATGCCCGGCCATCAGGCCGTGCGTCGCGCCGGAGAAGCGCCCGTCGGTCAGCAGTGCGACCTGGTCGCCGATCCCCTCGCCGACCAGCGCCGCGGTGACCTGCAGCATCTCCCGCATCCCGGGACCGCCCGAAGGACCCTCGTTGCGGATCACGACGACATCGCCGGGCTTGATGCCCTGCCGCTCGACCACCGCGAAGCACTCCTCCTCAGAGCCGAAGACCCGGGCCGGGCCGGTGTGCTTGCGGCGCTCCTCCCCCGCGACCTTGACGACACAGCCCTCCGGGGCGAGGTTGCCGCGCAGGATCACCAGACCGCCGGTCGGCTTGAGCGGGTCGTCGAGCGGGCGGACGACCTGCTGGGCCGGGGTCTCCTGGGTGGCGTCGGCCTCCTCGCCGATGGTCTTCCCGGTCACCGTGATCGCGTCACGATGGAGAACGCCGGCCTCGTCGAGACGCTTGGCGAGCACCCCGATGCCGCCCGCCTCGTAGAGGTCCTTGGCGACGAAGCGGCCGCCCGGCTTCAAATCGCCGAGCAGCGGAGTGCGCTCGGAGATCCGGTCGAAGTCGTCGATCGTGAGCTCGATGCCGGCCTCGTTGGCGACGGCGAGCAGATGGAGGACGCCGTTCGTGGAGCCGCCCGACATCGCAACGGTCGCGATCGCGTTCTCGAGGGAGTCCTTCGTGATGATCCGGCTCGGGCGCAGGTCGTCGGCAAGCATCTGCATGACCAGCTCGCCGCACTCGCGGGCCACCCCCTCGCGCGCGCCTGCGACCGCGGGGACCATGCCCGAGCCCATCGGGGTGACGCCCATCACCTCGAAAGCGCAGGCCATCGTGTTGGCGGTGAATTGCGCGCCGCAGGCGCCGGCACCGGGGCTCGCGCAGCCCTCGAGCTCGTAGAGGTCGTCGTCCGACATCTCACCGGTGGCGTGCTTGCCGATCGCCTCGAAGACGTCCTGGATCGTGACGTCCCGGTCACGCCAGCGGCCCGGCAGGATCGAGCCGCCGTAGAGCATCAGCGAGGGGACGTCGAGACGGGCGAGGGCCATGACGCAGCCCGGGATCGTCTTGTCGCAGCCGGAGAGGGCGATCACCGCGTCGAATTGGTAGCCGCGAGCCGTGAGCTCAATCGAGTCTGCGATCACCTCGCGGCTGACCAGCGAGGTCTTCATTCCCTCGGTGCCCATCGTGATCCCGTCCGAGATCGCAATCGAGTTGAACTCCAGCGGAGTGCCCCCGGCGGCGCGGACGCCCTCCTTGACATGCTCGGCGAGCCCGCGGAGATGGAAGTTGCAGGGCATCGCCTCGATCCAGGTGTTGGCGATCCCCACCGTCGGCCGGCTCAGGTCATCGTCGTCGAAGCCGATCCCCTTCATGTAGGCGCGCGCGAAGGCTCGCTCCGGACCGTCGAAGACGACGCTCGAGCGTGGCCGGGGAGCGCCGTTCGTCTTTGCGGCCTCCTTCGCGGGGGTGCTCACGCCGTCATCTCCTGCGGCTCGCCCTGCCAGGCCCGGAGCGCGGCCAGGTCCCTCCGAACCATCGCCGGGTCGAGCTGGCGGCCGAGCGGGTGGACGTTCGCGGTCCCGATCAGCTCGTGCTCGTCCGCACGCAACGCCATCCACTTGGCGAGCACGTCATCGGCATCGGGAAGCTTCTCGCCGGCCTCCGGGTCCGATCCGTCGCGGAAGCGGACGCAGTACTCGCTGAGCAGCTCGCCGGACCCGGCGTCATAGGCGACGATCGGACGCTGCGGATAGATCAGGTAGCCGTACCGGTCGTTCTGCACGGAGAGCAGGCCGAAGCGCTCGTACATCTCGAGCGCCTGATCGCCCGCCGTCGAGCGCAACAGCTCGCGCGCTCGCCGCTCGGCGCGGCGCTCGCGCGCCGTGTCCCGGACATACCGGCGCCGCATCAGCCGCCGGCCGCCCTCGGGAAGAAGATCACACGCTCGGCGGCCGCGGGGACCTCGGAGAAGTCGCGGACCATAGTGGCCTCGCGGCGGCCGCCCGGCCCCTCGTGCGGCACCGCCGCCCACATGCCGAGGTCGAGCTGCCGGCGGAACTCCTCGACCAAACGCTCCTCGTCCTCGGCCACCTCCGGATCGCCCTCGGCGAGCAGGATGTCCCCCTTCCCCGGAGTCATGCGAAGCAGCTTCATGGGTCGATTATGCCCAGAACGTCCACCGGCCCCGCGCCGGAGCCGATTTCGCGCAGACCGTTGGCGACCGCCTCGGCGGCAATCGCGCGAGCGGCGCCGGCCGCCTCGAGCGGCGTATCGCCGAGGGCGAGACGCGCCGCCAGAGCCGAGGAGTGGGTGCAACCCGATCCATGCGAGGCGCCGTCGGGGTGGCGCGGCCCCTCGATCTCCGCCACGGCCTCGCCGTCGAAGAAGCGGTCGGCGCCATCGTCGAGATGGCCGCCGGTGACGACGGCCACCTCCGGCCCGAGCGCATGGACTGCGCGCGCCAGCTCCTCAGGTGAGGCATCGGAGCCAAGCCCGGTCAGCTCGCGGGCCTCGGCAGCGTTTGGGGTGACGACCGTGGCGCGCGGGACGATCCGCTCGATCAGCGAGCGCCTCGCCTCGGGTTGCAAGAGGACGGCGCCGCTCTCGGCGACCATCACCGGGTCGAGCACCACGGGCGCCTGTCCGACCAGATCGAGGGCCTCGGCGACGGCCTCGATCCTCGGCTCGTCGAAGAGCATCCCGATCTTGACCGCGTCGACACCCATGTCCGTAGCTACGGCCCGAACCTGGTCGAGGATGAAGTGTCGCGGCAGCGTCTCCACCGAGATCACCTCGTGGGTGTTCTGGGCGGTGAGTGCCACGATCGCCGAGGTGCCGTGGACCCCGCAGCGCGCGAACGCCTTCAGGTCGGCCTGGATCCCGGCGCCCCCGCCGGAATCCGAGGAGGCGATGGTCATCGCGACGGGAATGCGCCCTCCGGGTGCCACCCGGATAAGGCTAGTGACGGCCGCTACGCGGGCGGTGCCGCGAGCGAGGTGCGCTCGTAGCGGCCGGCGGAGTCCGACCGAAGGTATCCGCTCAGCTCCAGCTTGACCAAGGCCGTAGCGAGCGGACCCGGCTCGAGCTGCGAGGCCCGGGCGAGCGCGTCGGCGCTGGTCGACCCCAGCTCCACCAGATCGAGCACGGCGGCGAGCTCGGGGGCGAGCGCCGGGCCGCGCCCCGCGCCTCCGGCGAGCGCACCGTTTGCCCCCGGGCCGAGCATCACGTCCAGCACGTCCTGCCCGTCCCTGATCACGTGTGCTCCGTCGTGCAGCAGTCCGTTCGTCCCGGCTGCTGACCCGGTGCCGACCCGGCCCGGGACGGCACCGACATCCCGGTTCAGGTGCTCGGCCATCGTCGCGGTGATCAGGGAGCCCGATCGCTCCCGGGCCTCCACCACCACCGTCATCCCGCCGAGTGCCGCCATGATCCGGTTCCGGGCCGGGAACGTCCAGCGGCGAGCCTGCGTCCCGGGCGGCAGCTCCCCCAGCACCAGGCCCCGCTCGACGATCTCTTCATAGAGCCGCGCGCAACGAGGCGGGTAGGGCACGTCCACGCCGCTGCCGAGCACCGCGATCGTGAGACCGCCGGGCTCCAGAGCCCCGCGATGTGCCTCCGAATCGATGCCCATCGCCATCCCGCTTACCACCGCCAGGCCGGCGGAGCCGATCTCTCGGCCGAGCTTCGCCGCCAGCTCGCGCCCGTAGCTGCTGGGTCGCCGCGAGCCGACGATCGTCACGGCGTCCTCGGAGCGGAGCCGGGCGAGCAGCCCGGGGTCGCCCCGCCCGAACAACACCGCGGGCGGGTCTCCGAGACCTGCCAGCGCCTCGGGAAAGAGGGCGTCGTGGCGACAGCAGGCCCAGGCGCGCACACCGGCGACGGCTGCGCGCATGCGGACTGGGTCCCGCGCCGCGGCCCGCTCGAGAAACTCGCCCGCGCTCGAGCGGGCCAGGGCGTGGGCCAGGTCCTCGTTCGAGAGGGCGAGGAGCTCGTGTGCCCGGTTGCCCGAGGTGTCCTCCACCGCCTTCTCGATGTGGCCCGCGAGCGAGCCGATCAGCCAGGCGCGTCTGAGGCATTCGCCGCACGGGCGCAGCTGCTCGCCCTCGGTCACGAGCCTGGGCGCTGCCGCTTCTGCAGCGCCTCGGATACGTGCTCGGTCCTGATGCGCTCCTCCCCTCCCAGATCGGCGCAGGTCCGTGCCAGCCGCAGGCAGCGGTCCCAGCCCCGGGCGCTGAGCCCGAGCTGGCGATGCCCCGCTTCCAGGGTCGCCCTCGCCTCGCCATCGAGCTCGCAGTCTCGGTGCAGCTCGGCGGGCGTCATATCGGCATTGGCGCGACCCGGTCCCAGCCGCTTCTCCTGGGCCCAGCGAGCACGGATCACCCGCTCCCTGACCGCAACGGAGCCCTCGACCTCGTCGTCCGCCAACTCCTCAGGCGGCGGTGGGACGACCGTCATTGTGATGTCGATCCGGTCGGCGAGTGCGCCGCTGAGCTTCGCCATGTAGCGGCTCACGGCGCCGGGGTGGCACTCGCACTCGCCCGAGTCGGGGCCGTTGCCGCAGGGACAGGGGTTCGACGCCGCCACCAGCATGAAGCGGCAGGGGAGCGACACCGTGCCGGTCGTCCGGGTAACCGTGACCACGCCCTGCTCGAGTGGGACCCGGAGTGCCTCGAGGGCGTCTCGGCGAAATTCGCCGAGTTCGTCGAGGAAGAGAACGCCTCGGTGGGCGCGAGTCACCTCGCCGGGCCGCGGCGGGGCGCCGCCCCCGACCAGCGCTCGTCCGGAGACGGTGTGGTGGGGCGCTCGAAACGGGCGGTGCAGCCTCGGTCCTCCGTTCTCCCCGCAGACCCCCGCGATCCGAGTCACCTCGATCACCTCGTCTCGGCTCAACGGCGGCAGCAGGGACGGCAGGCGCTGCAGGGCGAGCGTCTTCCCCCCGCCCGGCGGCCCGATGAGAAGCAGGCTGTGCGCTCCCGCCGCCGCGATCTCGAGGCAGCGGCGAAGCGCCGGGTGGCCGCGCAGATCGGCCAGGTCGGGGAGGCCGGGGTCGGGTGGCGTGGGCGGCTCCGCGGGCGGCATCGGCTCGATCTCCCCGTTCGCGAGCTCGCGCAGCCTCGTGACGTGGTCGACCGGCACAACCTCGAGCCCCTTGACGAGCGCAGCCTGGCCGGCGTCACCCGGTGCGACCGCGACCCCCCGCATCCCCCACCCCCTGGCCGCCTCGGCCATCGCAAGGGCGCCGGGTACGGGTCGGATCGCACCGTCAAGCGCCAGCTCGCCGGCGAGCACATATCGATCGATCACGCCACGCGGCAGTTGGCCGGACGCGACCAGCAGCGCCGTGGCGATCGCGAGGTCGAAGCCCGGACCGGCCTTGCGAAGGTCCGCCGGAGCGAGGTTGGCGGTGATCCGGTGCTGTGGGTACTTGAACCCCGAGTTGACGAGAGCGGACCGCACCCGCTCGCGGGATTCCCTGACCGCGGCGTCGGGCAGCCCGACGATCGTGAAGGAGGGCAGACCTGAGCCGATGTCGACCTCCACATGGACCGGCTCGGCCGTCACTCCGATCAGGGCGGAGGTGCGGGCGATCGCGAACATGGCGCGACGGTAGGAACGTGGGATTCGCGGGTGGCGCGCGAAACGTCACGGTCCGGTGACGCCCTCGCTGCGACGAGAGCGCGACCCGCCGCACCGACCGGGTGAGCATGTTCAGATGACCTTCGCGAGGCTCGAGCTCGGCCGCCGCGCCGAGCAGCTGGTCGCCCTGAGGCTCGAGCGGTCGGGCTGGCGGCTCGTCGGTCGGAATGTCCGCCTGCCCTCGGGAGAGCTCGACATCGTCGCACTCGATGGCACGACCCTGGTCTTCGTCGAGGTGAAGGCGGGCCGTGCCGGCGCGACCCTCGGACCCGAGCGCCCCGCCCACGCGGTCGGGCGCCGCAAGCGGCTCAAGCTGCGGGTGCTCGCCCGCGAGTGGATCGCGGAGCGGCGAGGCCCGTCAGGCGTCTCGGGCTATCGCTTCGACGTCGTCGGGGTCAGCTTCGGCCCGGATGGCCTCGCGGATGTCGATCACATCCGCCATGCCTTCTAGGGGCGGCAAGGCAGCTCCAACTGGAGCGGCCGCTTGCGGCCGCGACTGATCCTTGCTGCCGTCAGCCGCCCCGACATATGGCGAAGCCGGCGCCAATCCGCTCCGAGGTCGAGCTGTGAGTACGCCACCGACGCAAAGGAGCGCCGGTGCAGCGGGCAGATGCCGTGCCGCATGATCGCCTCGCGGTGCTCTGGGGTGGAATAGCCGACGTTCCCATCGAGGCCCCACTCGGGATAGAGCGGCGCGACCCGGTGCATGTAGCGGTCGCGGGTCACCTTCGCGATCACCGAGGCGGCGGCGATCGCCGCGCTGCGGGCGTCCCCGTCGATGACGGGCCTGTGCTCGAGCTCGCAGGCGGGCAGCCGGAAGCCGTCCACGAGCCGGGTAGCGTCCTGCTGGGCCACCGCCCGCATGCAGTCGGTGAGCGCCGCCAGGTTCGAGACGTGCAGCCCGTTGCGGTCGATGCAGCGGACCGAGCGGACGGCCACCGAGACACACGCGGCCGCCCGGATGACGTGCGGATAGAGGCGCTCGCGCTCCTCGGCGCTCTTCTGCTTGGAGTCGTCCAGCCTGGCGAGGGCGAGACGCTCCGAGCGACCGATGCGCTCGAGGTCGATCAGGACGCCGGCCGCCAGCAGCGGTCCCGCGAGCGACCCGCGTCCAGCCTCGTCCACTCCGGCGACGAAGCGGCGGCCGAATGAACGGTCGAACTTGAAGAGGCGAGCAGCCGTACGCCTCTTGCCCTTCCTAGAAGATCCCGATCCGGTCCGGCGGCCAGTAGGTGGCGAAGGCCTTGCCGATGATCCAGTCGCGCGGGACGGGTCCCCAGAATCGGCTGTCGTCGCTCGACCCACGGTTGTCGCCCATCATGAAGTAATGGTCGGGCGGGATGGTGATCGTTTTGGGCAAATTGCAGGCTCCGCCGGGCGTGCACGGGTTGATGAAGTCCTCCTGGGCGATCTTTCCGTTGACCACCGGATGGCCGTTCTGGACACTGAGCGTGTCGCCTGGGCCGGCGACGATCCGCTTGATGAAGTTGACGCTCGCCTCCTGCGGGGTCGGCTCGTCGCAGGCGGCTCCGCTGCTTCCGCCCGCACCGGTCCTCGGGTCGCCGCACTCGCCGCCCGCGCCGCCCCCGTTGGCGCCCTGGGGCGGATGGAAGACGACGATGTCTCCGATCTGCGGGTCCTTGAAGTGATAGAGGAACCGGTTGACCAGGACGCGCTGACCGACGTCAAGCGTGGGCTCCATCGACTCGGACGGGATCTGGTACGGCTTGATGATGAAGGCCTGGATCCCGAGCGCCAGCCCGAGGGCGAGCGCGACGATGATGACGAGCTCGAGGAGCGCGCCCTGAGTGCTGTGAGGCCGCGGGACTCTCAGTCTTCTTCAGCCTTGTCGGGCGAGGCGTCGGCCTCGGGCTCCGGCACCGGCGCCTGCTCGGCCTCCGGTTCCGGCTCCTGATCCGCCTCCGCCTTGTCCCCACCAGCATCAGCGGCCGGCTCATCCGCTGCCTCCTCAGGGGCCGGCTGCTCTGTTGCTTCCTGGGCCTCGCCCGTCCTGGGCCTCGCCCTCCTCCGCGGGCGGCTCGACGGGCTCTGCCTCGGCCTCGCTGACGGCGACGCCCTCGGCATCGACGGCCTCTGAGTCCTCGGCCGCGACCACCATCTCCTCCTCGATTCCCCAGCGCCGCTCGGCGACGCGGGCGCTCTTGCCCACCTTGTCGCGGAGGTAGTAGAGCTTCGCCCGGCGGACGTCGCCGCGGGCGGCGATCTCTAGCTTCTCGATCTTGGGGGAGTGCAGCGGGAAGGTCCGCTCGACCCCGACGCCGAACGACTGCTTGCGGACGGTGAACGTCTCGCGCGCCCCGCTGCCCTGCCGCTTGATCACGATCCCCTCGAAGACCTGCGTCCGGCGGCGATTGCCCTCGACGACCTGGAAGTGCACGCGCACTCGGTCGCCGGCGTCGAACCTGGGCCGCTGCTTCAGGACTCGCTTCTCGAGGCTGTCGATGACTGTGCTCATCAGGGTGCGGGTGGTGTGTCGCTGATGCTGGGAGCCCTGGCTGAGCGACGGCTAAAGCGCCGCCGGCGGACTCAAAAAAATGCGCGTACCGGTCCGGCCCGCGCAGGGAGGCGAAATGCTAGCGGTAGATGCGCCCGCGGTGTTTGTGGCGGCCGCTAATGCCGGTCTCGGCTGCGCGCTTGTTCGAGCCGCCACTCGCGGACCGAGGCGTGGTTGCCCGAGAGGAGCACGTCGGGGACCTCCCAGCCTCTGTAGGTGGCCGGTCGGGTGTAGTGCGGATACTCAGGCGCGCCCGCGAGTGCCTCGCTGAAGGACTCCTCGACCGCGCTCTCTGCATCCCCGAGCGCGCCGGGAAGCTTGCGCAGCACGGCATCGCAGATCACCATCGCGGGCAGCTCACCCCCCGCGAGCACGTAGCGGCCAATCGAGATCGACTCGTCGGCGAGATGCGCGACGACGCGCTCGTCGAAGCCCTCGTAGCGGCCGCAGAGCAGGGACAGGTGAGGCTCGGCGGCGAGCTCTGCCGCCAGCCGCTCGTCGAAGGGCCGGCCGGACGGCGTCAGCGCGATCTTGCGCACACCTTCGCGGTTGGAACCATAGGCCGCCTCCAGCGCCGCGTCCACGACGTCGACCCTCATCACCATCCCGGCGCCGCCGCCATAAGGCGAGTCGTCAACCTGGCCCGCTCCCAGAGGGGTGGTGTCGCGGTAGTTGTGGAAGCGCAGCGCGTTGTCAGCCGCCACCGCGTTCGAGACGTGGCGCTGGCGCACGAACCACTCGAAGTGCTCCGGGAACAGCGTGAAGACGTCCAGGTTCAACTAGTCAAGTATGTCGACGACCACGCGCTTGTCCTCGCGGGTCGCTGCGGCCTTCATCACCGAGCGGAGCGCGTTGGCGACGCGGCCGCCCCGGCCGATCACTCGCCCCAGGTCCTCCTCGGCGACCTCGAGCTCGAGCACCACCTCGCCGTCGATCTCCTCGACCTCGGTCACCTCGACCTCGTCGGGCTTCTCGACCAGTGAGCGGGCCAGGAACTCGAGCAGCTCGCGCACCGGAACGTCCCCAGACCGCCTAACGGCCGGTCGCCTGGATCCCCTGGGTGCGGAGCAGCGTCGCCACCGTTCGGGTGGGCTGGGCCCCCTGATCGAGCCAGTGGCGGGCACGGTCCTGATCGATCACGATCAGGGACGGGTCACTCTGCGGGTTGTACTGGCCGATCGTCTCGATCGTCCGGCCGTCCCGCGGCGAGCGCTGGTCGGCGACCACCACCCTCCAGATCGGGTTCTTCTTGCTCCCGACCCTGCGAAGTCGAATTCTCACTGACATGCGGCGGCGGAGGTTAAACGATCGCCTAGCGCATGCCGCGCATCAGCGCTTGAGGGTCGGGCATCTTCCCCTCGGAGAGCTGCTTCATCAGCTTGTTCATCTGGCCGAACTGCTTGACGAGACGGTTGACCGCCTGGACCGTGGTACCAGACCCCGTGGCGATCCGCTTCCGCCGCGAACCGTTGATCTCGCTCGGATGGGCGCGCTCGAAGGGCGTCATCGACTGGATGATCGCCTGGAGGCGATCGAGCTCGCGCTCGTCGACCTGGCCCATCCCCTGCATCGCCTTCCCCATCCCCGGGACCATCTTCATCAGGTTGCCGAGCGGGCCCATGCTGCGGACCTGCTTCATCTGGGTGAGGAAGTCGTCGAGCGTGAACTGCTGATTGCGGATCTTGCGCTCCAGGTCTGCTGCCTGGTCGGCGTCGAACTCGTCCTGGGTCTTCTCGATCAGCGACATGACGTCGCCCATGCCGAGGATCCGCCCCGCCATCCGGTCCGGGTGGAAGCGCTCGAGCTCGTCGAGCTTCTCCCCGGTCGAGGCGTAGATGATCGGCTTGCCGGTCACCGCTCGGACCGAGAGAGCTGCCCCACCCCGCGCGTCGCCGTCCAGCTTGGTGATCACCACGCCGTCGAAGTCAGCGGTCTCTGCGAAGCTCTCGGCCACGTTGACCGCGTCCTGACCGGTCATCGCATCCACGACCAGGAGGACGTCGTGGGGCTTCGTGACCTTGCGGACCTTCGCCAGCTCGTCCATCAGCTCCTGGTCGACGTGAAGGCGCCCGGCCGTGTCGACGATCAGGACGTCGCGGTTATCCCCCGCCGCCTGCTGCCGCGCCCACCCCGCCACCTTGACGGCGTCGGTCTCGCCCGGCAATGAGTAGACATGGGCCTTTGCCTGGGCTCCGAGCTTCTCGAGCTGCTCGACGGCGGCGGGCCGCTGCAGGTCGCAGGCCGCGAGGGCGACGTTCTTGTTCTGCTTGGCGAGGAGCTTGGCGAGCTTTGCGCAGGCGGTCGTCTTCCCCGAGCCCTGTAGGCCCGCCATCAGGATCACCGTGAGGCCGCTCGGGGCGAAGACCAGATCGCGACCGGCACCGCCCATCAGCTCGGTGAGCTCGTCGTTGACGGCCTTGACCACGGTCTGGCCGGGGTTGAGGGCCTCCGATACCTCCTCGCCCGCGAGCCTTTCCCGGAGCGCACTGGTGAAGTCCTTGACGACCTTGAAGTTGACGTCTGCCTCGAGCAGCGCGAGGCGCACCTCGCGCAGGGCCTTGTTCACGTCGTCCTCGGAGAGCTTGCCGCGCGAGCGCACGTCGCTGAGCACGCCCTGCAGTCGCTCCGAAAGCTGGTCGAACATCGCGGTCCAGCTTAGAGCCGCGCCAATCCCGGCGGATGCCTCTGCCGTAGAGACAGGAAAGTCAGGGAGATACCAGGGGGATGGCTGAGCGTCAGGGCTCGGTTGTCGAGGGTTCTCCGAGCAACCGAGCCCGGCGTGACAGCCGGCTCAGAAAGGAAGTCATGAGAACGATCCTTCGAGGATTGCGGCCGAGCCCTGCCCTGCTGATCGCCTGCCTGGCCCTCTTCATGGCCATGGGCGGCGTCGGCTACGCCGCGCTGAACGGCAAGGACAAGAAGAGGGTGCGGTCGATTGCGGACCAGGAGATCAGCAAGCAGGCACGCGGCCTCAGCGTCGCGAACGCGGACAAGCTCAGCGGCACGCCGGCGGCAGGCTTCCAGAAGTTCTGTAGCGGCGGCGGAATCAAGGCGACGGCTGTCGTCAACACGACCGGCGCCAGCGACACGAACTTCACGAACGTGCCCGGGTTCAACTGCTTCCAGCCGGGAAATCTGACCACCTCGGTGCAGATCGAACGTCTGGCCCAGGGGCAGTACTTCGTGCGATTCGTCGGCAACAGCGGGGCGAATGCATCCGGGTCGGCGGTCACCTCGATGGTGGGAGCCGATGGGTACGTCAACTACGTCCTCGCGAATCCATCGCCGATCCCCGGGGAGAACGTGTTCCTGGTCATCGTCCACAACGCCGCTGGGAACCCGGTCGACAACCGGACTTTCTCGCTGCTCGCCTTCTAAGGACAGCGGTCGAGGCGCGCGGTCAGCGGGTCAGCCCGCCGGCCGCGCGCGTCGGCGTTCGGTCGGCACTTCCGGCGGTGCCCGTTTCGGGCGTTCGAGGCCCGTGCGGACGCCGCGCGGTAGCCAAGCAGGTAGGGCGTCGGGTCGATTGGGGTGCCGAAATGGCGTACCTCGAAGTGCACGTGGGGACCGGTCGAATGGCCCGTCGAGCCCACGTAGCCGATCGTCATCCCGCCCGAGACACGCTGTCCAACGCTCGCCGCGATCACCGACATGTGTGCGTACCAGGTCTCGAATCCGAGACGGTGGGTGACCACCACCAGGTTTCCGTAGCCGCCGGTGTTGAAGCCCGCGAAGGAGACGACGCCGACTCCGGCAGCGTGGATCGGGGTGCCCTTCGGCTCCGGGAAGTCGAGGCCGGTGTGCCAGCGCCCGGGCGGGATCCAGCCGAACCCGTCGCCGACCGCTCCCGGGACCGGGCGGAAGAAGCGCACCGGCCCGATGGGTGAGGTCGCGACCACCTGGGTTCCGCGCAGGGCGGCGATCGTCGTCGGGCCCGCGATGCCATCGACCGAGACGTGGGCGGCCGCCTGGTAGCGGCGCACCGCGCTCGCCGTGTTCGGCCCGAACCCCCCGTCGAAGCCGCCCGGCTCGAAGCCCCGCTCATGCAGGAGGAACTGGAGCGCGGCGACGTCCCAGCCGCGCTTGCCCTCGCGCATCGGCCGCGCGCCGAGCGAGGGCTTGCCGCGCCGCCCGAGCGCCGCGCGCGTCTGCGGCCCGGCGACCCCGTCCACGGCGAGGTGGTGCTGTGACTGGAACGTGCGGACGGCGCCCTGTGTCCACGGCCCGCTGATCCCGTCGACCGAATGCGGATAGAGGCCCAGAGCGCGCATTGCAACCTGGAGGGCCGCAATGTCAGCGCTGCCCGCGCTGGCTGAGGCGGGCACTGCCAGGAGCAGCCCCGCGGTCGCCCCGAGCAGGGCGAGGAAAACACGCGATCTGGTGCCTGCGATTGGCACCTCTCCAGGCTCCCGCGATCGGCGTTGGGACCTGCGATGGCGGTTGCAATGCGGGTAACGCCGGTCGACTCGGGCGTGCTACTCGCCGATCAGGGCACGCGCGAACTGCTCGGCGTCGAACGGCCGCAGGTCCTCGAGCGACTCGCCGATCCCGATCAGCTTCACCGGGATGCCGAGCTCCGAGGCGATCGCCAGGGCGACGCCGCCCTTGGCGCTCCCATCCAGCTTGGTCAGGACCGCGCCGGTCACCTCGACCGACTTGGCGAACTCCTGGGCCTGACGGACCCCGTTCTGGCCGGTGGTGGCGTCGATCACAACGAGCGTCTCATGCGGCGCATCGGCGAGCTGCTTGGCGATCACCCGCCGCACCTTGGCCAGCTCCTCCATCAGGTTCCCGTGCGTGTGCAGCCGCCCCGCGGTGTCGCAGATCACCACGTCCGCGCCGCGTGCCTGCGCGGCCGCGACGCCGTCGTAGGCGACCGCCCCCGGGTCCCCGCCCTCGGTGCCGCGGACGATCTGAGTTCCGGCGCGGTCGGCCCACTCCGCCAGCTGGTTGACTGCCGCCGCGCGATAGGTGTCGGCCGCCGCGACGATCACGTCCAAGCCGAGCTCCCTCTGCAGATGCCAGGCGATCTTGCCGATCGTGGTGGTCTTGCCGGTGCCGTTCACCCCGACGATCATCAGCACCGAGGGGCGATCGCGCAACTGGATCCGAGCGCCGTCATCGCCACCCGGGGACGCGGTCTCGGCGAGGACGGCGATCAGCCGCTCTCGCAATGCGTCTCCCCCGCTCAGCTCGCCGGCCTCCACCTCGTCCTCGAGGCGCCTGACCACCGCTGCGGTGGTCTTGGCACCGACATCCGCCAGAATCAGCGCCTCCTCGAGGTGCTCCCAGGTCGAGTCGTCGATGTGCTCGGTGAAGCTCGAGGACAACTCCGCGGTCAGGGCCTGGCGGCTGCGGGTGAGCCCCTGGCGAAGGCGCCGAAAGACCCCGGCACGCTCCTCACTCTGCTCGACCTGCGGAACCTCGCGATCGCCGAGGTCGAAGGCCTCCTGCCAGCTCGTAGCCACGCGGCGAGCTTAGGCCGCTTCAGCGGCGGCGGGCGGCCCACCATCGCCGTCGGCCACAGACCCCGGCGTCGGATCGAGGCCCGTGCCGAGCTCGTCGCGAGGCAGCTTGCGCGAGACCACCTTGGTGATCCCGTCGCCGCCCATGCTGACGCCGTAGAGGATGTCGGCCGCGTCCATGGTCCGTTTCTGGTGGGTGACGACGATGAACTGCGAACGCTCGGCGAAGCGCCGAACCAGGCGCAGGAAGCGGTCGATGTTGATGTCGTCCAGCGCGGCCTCGACCTCGTCGAGGATGTAGAAGGGACACGGGCGCGCCATCAGGACGGCGAAGACGAAGGCGAGCGCGACCAGTGACTTCTCCCCGCCCGAGAGCAGTGAGAGGCGCCGGGTCGACTTGCCCGCCGGGGTGACCTCGATCTCGACTCCGCCGTCCTCGTCTGGCGGCGTCAATTCCTCTTCCTCATCGTCCGATGCCTGCTCGGGCTCGGGGGCCTGCCCGGCGAACGGGCGGGGCGCTCCGCCCACGTCGACGCGACGCAACCGCCCCTTACCACCCGGGAAGAGCTCGGCGACCATCTCCTCGAAGCCGCGGGCGGTCGCCTCGAAGGTCTCCTCGAAGGCCGCGGCGATCTCGCGGTCGATCCGCCGGATCAGCGCGCGCAGCTCAGTGATCGCGGACTCGAGATCCTTGCGCTGCTCGGCGAGCTCAGTGACGTGGTCGCGCGCCTCCGCGTACTCGCGCTCGGCCAGGGGGTTGACCGGGCCGATCTGCTCGCGGCTGCGTCCCAGCCGGAGGAGCTTGGCCTCGATCGCCTCGCGATCCTCGTCGCCGAGGGCCTCCCTGGCGGCGCCGAGCTCCTCGCCGAGGGCGGAAGCGAGGCCCTGGAGCTCGGCCGTGCTCTCGTCGCGCTGACCGCGGAGCTGGGTCGCCTCCACCTCCGCCACCGTCATCGCCTCGCTCGTCTCGCGGAGCTCTGACTGGAGGCCGAACTCCTGCTGGGAGCACTCGCGGAGCTCCGCGGCGACGTCTCCCCCGTCCTCATCCTCGGCGGCCGCCAGCTGATCCGCGCGCTGTTCGAGCTGGCCGGCGAGCCGGCCCAGCGCCTCGCGCGCCCGTCCCAGGGCAGGCAGGGTCTCGCTCTCGAGCTTGATACGCCGCTCCAGCTGATCGCGGTCGCGAACCCTCTTCTGGAGAGCCTTCTCGGCGCCCTCGGCGTGGCGCCGCTCCGCCGCCAGCTCGGCCTCCAGCTTGGCCCGCTGGATCGCGGTCCCGGAGCCCCCGCCGTCGCGCTCGGCGTGGCGCGCCGCGAGCCAGCTCGTCCGGCTCGCCTCCTCGGACGCCTGATCGAGCGCGCGTCGGGCGTCCCGCAGCGCGCCCTGGGACTCCTCCTCGCTGCTGCGAGCCTCCGCGAGAGCAGCCTCGGCTCGCTGCAGGTCGCTCCTCGAGCGCTGATCGGTCTGCTCGCGCTGCGCCAGGCGCGAGGCGAGCTCCTCACGCTCGGAGCGAGCGGCCAGGGCCGGGTCGGTGCCCTCCCGCGGGAGGCGGCGGATCTCCCCGGCCGCGACGTCGAGGCACTCGCCGGCAGCGGTGACGGCGACGCCCGTGAAGTCCTCAGCGATTCCCTCGAGCTCGTCGACCAGCCACGCGTCTGCGAGCAGCCGCTCGGTGATCGGGGTGGCATCACCCCGCGCCTCGATCAGATCGAGCAGAGGGCGGGCGCCCTCCTTGGGAGACTGGCTCCGCGGCTGCGGAGTCCCATCCCGCAGTAACGCGCGCGCGGCGCCGTCGGCGCCCGCGAGCCGGTCCCGGCCCTCCTCGAGGGAGCCGACGATCGACGCGCGAAGGCGCTCGCCGAGCACCGCCGAGACGGCGCGCTCTAGCCCCGATCCCGTCTCCAGCATTCCCGCCAGGGCCTCGTGCTCGCCCTCCACGGCTGCCGCCGCAAGCTTGGCCTCGACCGCGGCCAACCCGCCCGCCAGGGCCGCCCGGCGCTCGGCTGCCTTCTGTGCCTCGGCACGAGCCCGCTCATGCATCTGGGTGGCCTGCCGCAGAGCGGCTCCTATCTCCTCCTCCGCGCGCTCCAGCGGCTCGAGGGCCGCCTTCGCCGCCGTCCGGCGCTGCTCCGCTTCCTCGGCCTCGCGACGGAGGCGTTCGCCCTCCTCGGAGGCATCGGCGCCCAGCCCTTCGAGCTCGGCCTCGAGCTCCGCGATCCGAACCGCACCCGTGGTCTCGTCGGGTTCCTCGTCGAGTGCGTCGAGCCGCAGCTGACGCTCCCCCAGGGCCCCGCGCAGGTCCCGCTCGGCAAGATCGAGGGACTCAGCCCGGGCCCGGAGGCGCTCAGTGGCCGCGCGCGCCTCGGCCAGCTGCTCGCCATGGCGGCGGCGCCCCTCCTCCCCGGTGGCGATCCGCTCTTCGATCTCCGTGCGCCGCGCCCGCACCTCCTCGAAGCGCTTCTCGACCGAATCCCTGGTGGCGCGCACCTTGGCGAGCTTCGCCTCGGCGGCGGCCAGCTGCTCCTGTTGGGCGCGGAGGTCGTCGGCGGCGATCTGTGCCTGCAGCTCGTTCGACTGTCGGACCAGCTTCGCGGTGCGCTCGGCGGCCTCAGCCTGGCGCTTCAGCGGACGCAGGTGCGAGCGGGCCTCGCGCTCGACATCCCGTGCGCGCTCGAGATTGTCGCGGGTGCGGTCCAGCTTGAGCTGCGCGCTGTGGCGGCGCTTACGGTGCTTGCCCAGGCCCGCCGCCTCCTCGATCAGCAGCCTCCTGTCCCTGGGCTTCGAACTGACGATCTCCTCCACCTTCCCCTGGCTGATCACCGAATGCGCCTCGCGGCCCATGTTCGTGTCGGAGAGCGCCTCGACGATGTCGACGAGGCGGCAGCGCGCGCCGTTCAGCCTGTACTCCCCATCGCCGTTCCGCTCGATCCGGCGCGAGATCGAGATCTCCGAGAACTCGCTCGCCGCCCTGCCCTCGGAGTTGTCGATCACCACCTCGACCTCGGCGAAGCGCCTCGCCGACTGCCCGTTGCCGCCGGCGAAGATCACGTCCCGCATCTGCTGGCCGCGGATCGCCGAGGGGCTCTGCTCGCCCATCGCCCAGAGAACCGCATCTGTGATGTTCGACTTGCCCGAGCCGTTGGGCCCAACGATCACGCTGACGCCCGGCGAGAAGGTCAGCCGGGTGCGGTCGGGGAAGGACTTGAAGCCCTTCAGGTTGATGGCCTTCAGGTACATGGCTCTCGCAAGGGTGCCAGGAAGCCGGATGCTGGCGCGTCACCCGGACGGCTTCACCTACCGGGTGCTCCTCGCCAACGCTCGGAGCACCCTCGCGTCTTCTAGGCGCGGAGCTTCTCCAGGGCGCGCCGGGCCGCGGCCTGTTCGGCCTCCTTCTTGCTTCTCCCGGAGCCGACGCCGAGCTCGTCGCCACCCACCGTGGCCCGGATCTCGAAGCGGCGGTCGTGCGGTGGGCCCAGCTCTCTGGCGACCTCATAGCTGACCGTCTCGCCATCCCGGGCGAGGCGCTCCTGCAAGGCCGACTTGAAGTCGAGCCGCTCCCGCGTCGCCTGCTCGATCTCTTCGGCGAACGCGTCCACGATCGCCTCCTCGGTTCGCACGAACCCGTGCCCCAGGTAGCAGGCGCCGATCACGGCCTCGCAGACCGAGGCCAGGGTCCGCTCCGACGCCAGCAGGGTCTCGACCGGCAGCCCGTCCCCGTCGTCCGGGGCCTGCACCGAGAGCATCTCCGGCAGCCCGAGTCGCCGGGCGACCTCGGCGCAGGCCCGGCCGCTGACAGCCTGGTTGAGGATCTTGGTGAGCTCGCCGATGTCGGCGCCGGGGTGGTCCTCGTAGAGCAGGCTGGCCACGGAGAGGCCGAGGACGCTGTCGCCGAGGAACGCGAGTCGGCCGTAGGACTCGGTCCGCGTCTCGACCCAGGACGAGTGGGAGAGTGCCTGCCGGCGCAGCTCTTCGGGGGTGTCCGCGAACAGCTCCGCCAGCGAGGCGGTACCGGGTGTCATCTGCTCAGCTCGCGCCTCCCCCTAACCGGCGGGCACCCGGGCGCAGACGAAGTCGACGGCGTCGCCGACCGTCTCGATCCCGGCCGCCTCCTCCTCGCTCACCCGGATCCCGTAGCGATCCTCGAGCTCCATGACCAGCTCGTAGAGATCGAGCGAGTCCGCCTCGAGGTCCTCGCGGAACCTGGTGTCGGGCTGGATCCGGTCCGGCGCCACCTCCAGCTCGGCACTGAGGTGCTCGCGGACCAGCGTCATTACCTCCTCACGTTCCATCGACGGAAGTATTGCCAACGACAGACGCGACCGCTGCGGCCGCGAACAGAAGTCGCTACGGGCTACGCCCTTCGCTCCGGAGTGGAGCGGCCTTGCGGTCGCTGCTCTGCCGCTCCCGACGGCTCCTCGCGGAGGCCGTCGCGCGTGGTGCCCGAGGCGGCCAGCAGCTCGGCGGTGCGCTCCACCGCTTGCTCGCGTACGGCGCGGTCGGCGAGCCTGACCGCGTTCGCGATCCCCTCCGAGGTGGAGCTGCCATGCGCCACCACCGCCACTCCCCGCAGGCCGAGCAGGATCGCTCCGCCGACGGAGTTCGGGTCCATGCTGGCGCGGAGGCCGCCGAGCGCGGGCCGGAGCAGGAGCCCACCGGCCGAGGCGAGGGGGCCCGACCGGGCCGCGGCGCGAACCGCGTCGGCGACCGCCTTGGCGGTGCCCTCGAGGGTCTTCAGGGTGACGTTGCCCGTGAACCCGTCCGTGACCACGACGTCGGCCTCGCCGGCCAGCAGATCGCGGCCCTCGAGGTTGCCGATGAAGCGAATTCCCTCTGCCCCGGTGAGCGCCTGGTGCGCCTCGACGACCTCCGCCCGGCCCTTCTTCTGCTCCTCGCCGACCGAGAGCAGGGCCACGCGGGGCCTCTTCACCCCCAGCACCGCGGCCGAGAAGGCGGAGCCGAGAAACGCGAACTGGATCAGGTGTTGAGGGCGCACGTCGGTGTTGGCGCCGCAGTCGAGGAAGAGGAGAGGCGGTCCGCCCTCGCCGGGAACCGGGATCTGGACGGCGAGCGCCGGCCTGTGGACGCCCTGGGCGCGCTTCAGTGCGAACAGGGCGGCGGTCATGGTCGCACCCGTGGAGCCGGCGCTGACCAGCGAGCTGCACTCCCCAGCGGCGGCCGCGGCCGCCGCGCGGACGACGGAGGCCTGGGGCGTGGAGCGGACAGCGGCGACGGGCTCGGCCTCGTTGCCGATCCACTCGGTGGTCGGCTCGAGCTCGACCCCGGCGGCGGTGGAGATGGAGCTCGGCCCGAAGATCCGGACGGGGATTCCGTCGGCCGCTGCGAGCCGGGCTCCCTCCGCAACGACCTCGGGACCGGCGTCGGTCCCGTAGCCATCGAGGGCGACGGGGGCGGGCACCTCAGTCCTGCGGTGAGGGCTGTTCGGCCTGCGGCGTCGGCTCGGAGACCTCATGGCGGATCACCTCGCGCCCCGCGTACGTGCCGCAGGTCGGGCAGACGCGGTGAGGCAGGCGCGGGCTGTGGCAGCGCGGGCACTCGTTCAGGCGCGGAGCGGAGATCTTGTGCTGCGCCCGCCGCTTGTCGCGCCGCGTCCTCGACTGTCTCTTCTTGGGGACCGCCATCGGCGGCGCATGGTAGCGGCCGTGCTGCGCCCCGCGGCTAGTCGAGCTTCAGGTCGCGCAGCTTCGCCATCCGCGGATCGCCGCCCGGGCTGTGGCGGTGCGCCTCGGGATCGGCGTCGTTGAGCGACTCGCCGCAGACCGCGCAGAGGCCCGCGCAGTCGTCGCGGCAGTGGGGCTGCGACGGGAAGGCGAGGACGAGCGCATCGTTCGCCCAGCGCTCGATGTCGAGGTCGCCCTCGGAGACGTACGGGCTGCGCAGCTCCTCGTCCCTGGCCGGTGGCTGGTCCACCTCACGGGCGTCAACCTCGATTTCGGTCGCGGCCGGCTCGAGGCAGCGGACGCAGGGGCCGCCCAGCTCGGTCGCGAACCGAAGCCGGAGCGCGTAACCGGAGCTGGTCCGCGAGACGTCGAGGCGGGCCTCCGCCCCGCCTCCGGCGGGCGAGTAGGTCTGGCCACCGAGCTCGATCGGCTCGAGCCCGACCTCGAGATCGAGAGAGCGAGCCTGCCCCGACGACAGGGCCAGTCGCTCCAGATCGACCTTTCCCCCTTCCGCATACACTCGCTCCGAGGGTAGCGAGCCAACGTGTGCGCTCAATTCCACTGGAACCCGGAGACCTACCTGGCGGAGATCCGGGCGGAGGTCCCGCGCTACGACGAGCTCCAACAGGCGGCCATCGAAGCGATCCCGTTCGCGCCCGACCGGGTCCTGGAGCTCGGGATGGGGACGGGCGAGACCACCCGGGTCCTGCTCGAGGCCTACCCCGAGGCGTGGGTGATCGGCCTCGACTCGGACCCCAACATGGTCTACCGGCTGCGAGAGGAGTACGACGATGTCCAGCTGGCCCGCATGGAGGACCCGCTGCCCGACGGACCGTGGGATCTCGTCATCTCGGTGCTCTCCGTCCACCATCTGCAGGACGACGCCAAGCAGACTCTGTTCCGTCGCGTCCGTGAGCAGTCTCGGGCGCTGGTGATCGGTGACGTGGTCAAGGCCGACCAGCAGGTGACGCCGATCGAGCCGGGCTTCGACTTCCCCGACACCGCCAAGGAGCTCGCGGCGTGGTCGGGTGGCGAGATCACCTGGACCGCAGACGATCTGGCAGTCGTCCGAGCCGTCTACTGAAAGGAGCAGCGATGCACCACAACCCTGAGCGGCCGGGGCCGCCACCCTCGGCCGACGAGGGCGTGGTCCTCTACGAGAAGCGCGACCGGATCGCCTACGTGACCATCAATCGCCCCGAGGCGCGCAACGCCGTCAGCCCCGAGGTTCACCGGCTGATGATCGCCGCCTGGGCCGACTTCGCCGAGGACGTCTCGGTCGACGTCGCCATCCTCACCGGTGCCGGAGACGCCTTCTGCGCCGGAGCCGACCTGAAGGAGTACATCCCGCCGATCATCGCCGACGGTGACGTGACCGACATCCGCGCGATCGTCGATCTCGGCCTCAACGGGTTCACTCGGGGCCAGCACCGGATCTACAAGCCCATCATCGGGGCGATCAACGGGTGGGCGCTGGCCGGCGGCCTGGAGACCGCGCTCGCGTGCGATATCCGGATCGCCTCGGAGCGCGCGATGTTCGGCTCGTTCGAGGCGCGACGCGGGTTCCACCACGGCGATGGGGGGATCGTGCGGCTGGTCAACACCTGCGGCACGGGCATCGCCCTGGAGATGCTGCTCACCGCCGAGCCCATCGACGCCCAGCGCGCGCTGCAGTGCAACCTCGTCTCCAAGGTCGTCCCACATGATCGCCTCATGGAGCAGGCCGAGGCGGTCGCCCGCCAGATCCTCCGCAACTCCCAGCGCGCCGTGCGCTCGGCGAAGCAGACGATCCTCGACACTGTCGGCAAGACGATCGACGAGCAGCTCCGCAACGAGGCGTGGAACGCCTACAGCTGTGCTGACCCGGAGGAGACCAGCGAGCTGCTTGGCCGCTTCTACGAGAAGACCGACGCGGGCCGCGCCGGCACGCACGAGACGGACCTCCAATGAGCGCGTCCGCGGAGCGTCGCCGGGCCCTGGTCACCGGAGCGGCACGAGGGATCGGCGCCGCGATCGCCGAGCGGCTTCGCAGCCGAGGGCATGGCGGTCACCACGCTGGACCGAGACGAGGGCTGCGATCTTCAGCTCGACATCGCGAGTGAGCAATTGCCCGACCTCGCTGAGATCGACGTCTGCGTGCCCAACGCAGCGATCACCGACACGCTCGCCCCCGCGCACGGGATGTCCCCCGAGCAGTGGGCCGGGGATATCGACGTCAACCTGACCGGGGCCTTTCGAACAGTCCAGGCCTGCCTGACCGGCATGCGTGCGCGCGGCTGGGGCCGGATCGTCGCGATCTCATCGGGTGCCGCCAAGGCCGGACTGCGCGGCCAGGTCGCCTACTCGGCATCGAAGGCCGGACTGCTTGGGATGATGAAGACACTCGCAGCCGAGAACGTGCACCACGGGATCACCGCCAATGCTGTCCTTCCCGGGATGGTCGCGACCGAGAAGGTGCGGGCGATGCCGGAGGAGATCCTCGAGCGCCTGCAGCCGATGCTTCCCTCAGGCCGCATGGTCGAGCCGGCCGAGATCGCGGCCACCGTCGCCTACCTCTGTTCGGAGGAAGCGGCTCAGGTGACCGGGCAGGAGATCGCGGTCGACGGCGGCGCGGGGCTCAACACCTTCACCCTCGGATCCGAGCGGCGCGACTAGCCGTCGGCGTACCCGGGCCGGGCGATGTCCAGCTTCCGGCGAACGTGCTCCTCGAGCCTCGGCGCGAACTCCTCGATCCGGTCATCCAGCTCTCCGTCCCGCAGCCTGCGTGAGAGCTCGGCGGCGGCCGTGTGCGCGTCGCTCACCTGCTCGCCGAGCAACTCGCTGAAGAGCGCCAGGTCGGCTTCATCCGGTTCCTCACCGGCCCGGATCTCGCGCGCCACCACCGCGCAGACGTTGGCCGCGATCAGCACCTTGAAGCGCTGCTCCCGCGGCACCTCGGGCCGCAGCTCACCGAGCAGGTACTCGGCGACGGACTCGAGCAATTCCGGTGCCGTGGGGCGATCCTGCCCCACGTCAGGCGACCTCCTCCGCTTCGCGTCCGGAGGTCGCAATCAGCTGCAGAAGGTCCCACTCCGGCTCGCAGATCCGCCGGCCGAGGGAGGCGAGCTCATGGCTGCGCCGCACGCCCGTCAGGTGATCATGGGCCTGGCGCGCGCAGATCACCGCCCACTTGACGTTGCCGAAGACCTCCCAATAGCGGATCCGGTCGCGGTCGACCGGCGCTCCTCCGGCTGACTCGTACGCGGAGAGCAATTCGTCGAGATCGCCAAGGCCGGCGACGGTCTTGTCGTCCTGCCCGAACCGCCAGGAGCGGATGCAGAGCCAGCCGATGTCCTCGCCCGGGTCGCCCATGTGAGCAAGCTCCCAGTCGATCACCGCCGCGAGGCCGCCCTCGTCCACGATGAAGTTTCCGAGGCGGAAGTCGCCGTGCACGAGGCGGGGCTTCGCGGGCTCAGGCGCGTTGGCCCGCAGCCATCGGATCCCGAGCTCCACCGCCGGCAACGGCTCGCCGATCTCATCGAGCTGGCGCTCCCACTCGGCGATCTGATCGACGGCCGGGTCATTCCCCGGATCCGGGAGCACGCCTGCCAGGTCCGGCGGGTCGACCGAATGGATTCGCGCCAGCGCCTCGCCCAGCTGTGCCGTCAGGCGGGAGCGAGCGGTCTCGAACTCCGGCTTGCGGAGAATGCGGGGCGCCACCGAGGTGCCTTCCACGAAGGACATCAGCATCCCGTCGGTGACCAGCCTGCCGCCGGCGGGCTCCAGAGCGAGGGGTTCCGGCACGGGGACACCGGCGTCACGGGCACGCGAGATCAGGGCGAATTCGTCGCGGATTGGCACCAGCGACACGGATCCCTCCGGATCGCGCCGGAGGACCCACCGTCCTCGCTCTCCCTCCACCAGCCAAGTCTCGCGCGACGCGCCCCCGGGAATCGGAGTGATCTCGATCTCGCCGGGGTCCTCTCCGAACACCTCGCTGAGAAGCTCCTCCACTCCTTCCGTCGTCAATCCGCGCTGCGCTCCAGCCCGTAGCGCTCCCAATGGCGCTCGGGAATGTCGGCCGGGTCCTTGTACCAGTGCCAGACGCACGGATCGCGGTCGAAGTCCCCCGGCGGCTCGGACGGGTACACCGGGTAACCGATCCAGTTGATCGGCCCCAGCTCGTTCATGAAAGCGCAGTGCGTGCAGTAGAGAGGGAAGCCCTTGCGGCCGTAGCTCCAGTCGTGCGCCTCATCGGTGACTCCCCAGCCGTCAGGCCCGTAGCGGCCGTTGCGCCACAACCGCTGGCCGGAGCCGCAGGGGTTCATTGTGAACGTGAGCTTCTCCTCGTCCTCGGCGATCTCGAAGGCGCCCGGGTTGGGGCCTACCCCGCCTGTCGAATGGCCGCGCCAAGTGGCCGCCAGGGCCTGGGCGATGGTCTTTCGGTCGACGGCGTCGATCTTCTGCACGCTCTGCTTCCAGCTCCGCTCCAGGCTCCACTCCCAGGCCTCGCGGACGCCTTCGTCCCCGAGCTTCTCCTTGACGAACGAGATCAACCCGGCCATCCCGTCAACCAGCATGTCGTGCATGAACTGGGACTCGTGTTTCTCCCGCTCACACAGCTCCTTGGCCGCCTCCGTGTCGTCGCGATCGATCGCCTCGATCGCGACGTCCATGGTCGGACGGGTCATCTCCTCCAGCTCTTCGTCACTAAACCAGCGCTCGGGCACGGCGGCTCCTCTCCTCGACTGACAGGGAGCCTACGTCCCGAGAACGGCCTAGCGTCCCTCGGCGTCACGGCACTTCGGAACGTGCTGGAGTCGATGGAGCCGCCACCGGCCGCCGCCTCTGTGGTGCGAACTAGTCCTTAGGCCGGCTTCGCCATCAGGTCGCGGCCACTAGCGGCCGCCCATCACAAGTCGCTACGGGCTTCGCCCTTCGCTCCTCAGGAGATCAGTCTGGTGGCCGCTTAACCGATCTCGGAAGGCTCGCGCTCGCGGCCTTGGAGCCGGTCGCGGCCGCGCTGCACGGCCTGCAGGAACTTCTGGAGGTTGACCTCGAGCGTGGAGAGGATGTCGTCGGCGTAGTCCTCGGCGCCGAGGCGGATCTCACGCTCGCGCTCGCGGGCCTCCTCGACGATCTCCTCGGCGGCGCGCTCGGCCTGGCGGGTGATCTCCTCGTTGGCGACTAGCCGGGCCTGCTGCTCGCGGGCCTCCTTGACGATCCGCTCGGCCTCGCGCTTCGCCTCGGCCAGCATCTCCTGGCGCTCCTTGACGATCCAGCGGGCCTGCTTGATCTCCTCGGGGATCGTGGCGCGCATCTGATCGAGGAGGTCGTAGATCTCCTCGCGGTCGACGCGCACCTGATCCGTGAGCGGCACCGGCCGCGCGTTGTGGACCAGGTCGTCGAGCTTGTCGATGAGTACTAGAACGTCCATCTGCGATCGCTAAAGCTTACGCATCGGGCCTTTCGACCGGCCCCGGGTTGCCTTTCTGCGCGATCTTGCAAGCTCCTGCCCACCCTCCACGCACGCCGGATCTACCGGGCGAGGCGTTCCGCAAGCGCTTTTGCAACCGGAGCCGGGACCAGATCGCCGACGTCGCCGCCGAAGGTCGCGATCTCCTTCACCCCGGTCGAGGAGAGGAAGCTGTAGTTGGCGGAGGCGAAGATGTACATGCTCTCGATGTCCGCGGCGAGCTTCCGGTTGAGCTGGTTCATCTCGAACTCGTACTCGAAGTCGGAGATCGCCCGCAGCCCCTTGACGATCGCGATCGCGCGATTCTCACGAGCGAACTCGACCAGCAAATTGGACATGATGCCCACCTCGACGTTGCCGAACTCGGCGGTTGCGTCCTCGATGAACTTCTTGCGCTCCTCGGCCGTGAACAGCGTCTTCTCCTTGCGGACCGGGTTGTTGACGACCCCCACGACCACCTTGTCGAACACCCGGGCCGCACGCGAGATCACGTCGAGGTGCCCGTTGGTGACCGGGTCATAGCTGCCCGGGCAGACCGCTACGCGCGGCTGATCAGCGCTCACTGCCCGTCACCGTAGATCCGGACGAGCGTGTCGCCGTATTCACGTTCTTTGATCAGACCCATGGAAAGAGACAAAGGATCGCGAGTGCTTGTCTCGATCACCACCCTGCCCGCATCTCCCACCGAGTCGGGGAGGAGGTGATCGAGTTCGCTGACGAGATCGGCGGCGAGTCTATACGGCGGGTCACAGAGGACCACGTCGTAGCGGGCCTCCGGCTCCATCGATGCCCGGGACCGAAGGTAGGCGCGGACATCGGACTTGACGACCCGCCAGCCCCAGCGACTCTCCTGGTCGCTGACGCCGAGCTCCTCGAGGTTTCGGGTGACGGCTTCGGTCATCTCATCCACGAAGACCGCCTCGCTCGCGCCCCGAGAAAGCGCCTCGATGCCGAGCGCGCCACTGCCGCAGAAGAGGTCGAGCACGCTGGCCCCATCCACGCTGCCGAGCATCGAGAAGATCGCCTCGCGGACGCGGCCCGTGGTCGGGCGCACACCGCTCTTCGGCACGTGGAGGCGGCGGCCGCGCAGCTCCCCGCCGGTGATGCGTATCTCGGCCACAACTACGCGGCCAGCTGCTCGACCCGCTCGTCGCCAAAACGCCGCCTGGCCTCATCCATCAGCGGGCCGATCCCGGGCGCCTCCAGGGTGCCGAAGCGGTCGCGCAGCTCCAGCACCCGCCGGCGCGCCTCGAGCAGGAGCGCGGTGTCCTCGGGGAGTGAGGCGGCGCGGAACCGCGGCAGCCCGTGCTGCCGGGTCCCCAGGATCTCCCCCTCTCCCCTGATCGAGAGGTCGACCTCCGCCAGCGCGAAACCGTCGCCCTCGCTTGCGATCGCCTCCAGACGCGTCTTCGCGGCGTCGGACTCCGGATCCCCGAAGAGGATGCAGAAGGACTCGTGGCTGCCGCGGCCGACCCGGCCGCGCAGCTGATGGAGCTGGGAGAGCCCGAACCGCTCCGCGCCCTCGACCAGCATCACCGTGGCGTTGGGGACGTCGATGCCGACCTCGATCACCGTGGTCGCCACCAGGACATCAGCCTCGCCCGAGGAGAATGCGTCCATGGCGCGGGCCTTCTGGTCAGAGGACATCTGGCCGTGGAGCAGGGCGACCTTGAAGTCGCGCAGCTCTGTCGCGGCGAGCCGCTTCGCCTCCGCCTCGGCCGCCTTGGCCTCGATCGCCTCGGAGTCGCTGACCAGCGGGCAGACCACGTAGGCCTGGCGTCCCTCCCGCAACCGCTCCCGGATGAACTCATAGGCCCCGGGTCGCCGGTCCTCGCCGACCACGCGGGTGCGGATCGGTCGGCGACCCGCGGGCAGCTCGCGCAGCGCCGTCGTGTCGAGATCCCCGAAGGCGGTCAGCGAGAGCGTCCGCGGGATCGGCGTCGCGGTCATGTGGAGCACGTGCGGCAGCCGCTTGCCGGGCCCCTTGGCGTCGAGGGCAGCGCGTTGGCGGACCCCGAAGCGGTGCTGCTCGTCGACGACGGCCACCGCGAGCGAGGAGAACTCGACGGACTCCTCGATCAGGGCGTGTGTGCCGACCACCAGCTGTGGCCGACCCGCGGCAAGCGAATCGAGCAGCTCGCGCCGGCGCGCGGGCGGCGTGGCGGAGGTGAGCAGCGTCGCTCGGGACGGGTCGGCGGCAAGCAGGGTCTCCAGGGTGCGGAAGTGCTGCTCGGCAAGCGTCTCCGTCGGAGCCATCAGCGCCGCCTGGTGACCCGCGTCGGTGGCCCGCAGCATCGCGTAGAGCGCAACCACGGTCTTGCCGCTCCCCACCTCCCCCATCAGCAGCCGCTGCATCGGCTGGGCCCGGTCCAGATCCCTGTCGATCTCGTCGATCGCCTGGCGCTGGTCGGCGGTCAACTCGAACGGCAGCGACTCCAGCCAGGCGCCGACTCCGTCGCCGGCCTCGGGCAGCGCGATCCCCTGGCTCCGAGAGACGCGCCGGCTGCGGCGCGAGATCAGGGCGGCCTGGTAGAGGAAGAGCTCCTCGAAGGCGAGGCGCTCCCGCGCGGCCTCGGCGGCGTGCTCGTCCACGGGGAAGTGCGACGCGGCCAGGCAATCGGCCGCGCCCGCCATGCGCAGCTCCCGGCGCAGGCGACCCGGGATCGGCTCCACGGCGTGCCGGGCCATCGGCAAGACCTGCCAGACCCACTCGCGGATGCGCTGGGGGCGCAGGCGCTCGCTGGCGGGATGCACCGGGACCACTCCAGTCGTATGGAGACCGGCGGGGGCTCTGTTCGCCTCGGAATCCAGGAACTCGTGCTCGGCGACGTTGAAGCCGCGCTTCTCGAGCTTCCCGCGCAGCAGGAGCCGCGTGCCGGGGACGAGCCGTTCCGCCAGCCAGGCCCGGTTGAACCAGACGGCCTTCACCCTGCCGCTCTCATCGGAGACGTCCGCCTCCAGGATCGTGAGGCGCCGGCGTCGGGTTGGACGCAGCTTGGCGCCGCCCACCTCGACCTCGACCGTAGCCTCCTCCCCGAGCTTGAGCTCCCCGATGCCGACCGGCTCGGCCCGGTCGCGGTAGCTGTGCGGAACGTGGCGCAGGAGATCGCCGAGACTCGAGATGTCCATCTCGGCCGCCGCGGCCGCCAGCTTCGGGCCCGCTCCGCGCAGCGTGGTGATCGGCGCATCGAGAATCGACGGGCGCGGCGTCGTCTTCAGCGGCGCCTTCAGCAACGACTCCCTCTCCAGGGTCTTCCCGGTTCCCAAATCACGTGGCGCGTAGATCTGGGCCGGGATCGGGTCGCGGTCGAGGGCGGCCTCCATCGTCACCTAGGCTAGGCGTAACGATGGATGGCCAGGACGGACTCTGAGGGCATGAGCACCCAGCGAGCGAAGGAATCCGTCTGGGACTACCCGCGCCCGCCGCGCGTCGAGCCGCTCGACCGCCACGTGCGGATCGTGCTCGGCGGCGAGACGATCGCCGAGAGCGACCGCGCGCTCCGCGTCCTGGAGACGGCCAGCCCACCGACCATCTATCTCCCTCGCGAGGACGTGCACGAGGGCGTGCTGATCGAGGCCGGGAATGACGTCCACACCGAGTGCGAGTGGAAAGGAACCGCTTCCTACGTTCACGCCGAGGCGGGCGGGAAGCGCGCGCAGCGGGTCGCCTGGTTCTACCCGGAGCCGAAGGAGGGCTTCGAGCAGCTCAAGGACCACCTCGCCTTCTATCCGCGCCGCGTGGACGCCGCCCATCTCGACGACGAGCTGGTCACACCGCAGCCGGGCGCCTACTACGGCGGCTGGATCACGGAGGAGATCGAGGGCCCCTTCAAGGGCGAGCCCGGCTCGGAGGGCTGGTAGGCCGCTACTCCGCGGCGGACGCGCCTCGATGGCGCCGCCACGTCTCGGAGATCCAGCCGAGGGCCGGATGGTCGCTGACGGACTCGAGGGCCTCCGGCCGGGGCATATCGGGCAGCTCGTACTGAAACTCCGGGGGCCAGACCAGCGGGTAGAGCAGCGCGGCCGCAGTCAGGTCGGCGACGGTGAAGCCCTCCCCGACCAGGTAGTCCCCTCCAGCGCGCTCGGACTCGATCCGGTCCAGAGCGCCGACCAGAGCCTCCTTGCTGCGTTCATATGAGTCCTGGTCGAATCCGTACCGCTTCACCACATAGCGCCAGGCGACCGGGAACATCGCCCGCTGCTGCACCCGAGCCGGGGCCCCGTGCCCGGTAGCGAGGAAGGCGGACATCAGGGCCGGCTGGTCGCGCCCCTCCCAGAAGCCGACCCGGCGCATGTCGTGCCCGGCGTGCTCGTCGAAGAAGTCCTCGAGCTCGAGCGCCCGCCGGCGCTCGTCGGGATCCGCCGGATAGAGGGCGGGCTGCGGCTGCGTGGACTCCAGCGCCTCGATGATCTTGGTGGAGTCGACGATCCGCCTTCCGTCGAGATCGATGACGGGCAGCGTCCCCTCGCCTCGGGAGAAGGCCATCGCCCTCGGGCCTCCCGGCAGCAGGGACCGCCGCCGGTGCGGTATGTCCTTGAAGTCGAGCGCCCAACGCGCCTTCTCGTTGTAGTTGGAGAAGCTGTACTGCCAGAGGACGGGAAGCCCGTCGTTCACGTCACTGCGCCGCCAGCAGCCACCAGTAATGAGGCTGACCACCCTCGTGGAGTTCGAGCTCGACGCCGTCCGGGGCGTGACCCTCCAGGTCGGCGAGCTCGATCGGCGCTCCCTCTCCGCCGATCACGGTGAGGATCTCGGCCCCCTCGGCCAGTCGGGCCATGGTCTCGTCGAGGGTCGAGCCGGCGCCGCCCCAGGCGACGACCTCGTCCCCGACGAAGCCGACCGCATCGCCCTTGACGAAGCGCCCCTTGGCGTCGTCTCGCGCGGCCGGCGCGACGGACCCGGCGCGAATCCCGGCGAGGGCGTCTGTCATCCGCTCGGCGTTGTCGCGGATGGAGGCGGTCGGGTCGAGCTCGACCAAAGCGGCCACTCCGGCCTGCTGCGAGGTGCAGGGAACGACCTGGGCCTCCTTGTCCGAGAGCTCGGCAGCGCGCTCGGCAGCCATCGTCACGTTCGGGTTGTTGGGAAAGACCAGGACCTCCTCGGACGGGACCTCGTGGATCGCGGCGAGCAGGTCGTAGATCGAGGGGTTGAAGGTCTCGCCCCCGTCGACGACGAAGGAGCCCAGCCCCTCGTACAGCTCCCGCATCCCCGGGCCGGCGACGACGGCGACGGCCGCGCAGCGTCCCGCCTGCAGCCGCGCCGTCCGCTCGGCGATCTGCTCCCGCATGTCGGCGACGTCGAGCTGGCTCACCTCGCCCGCCCGGTCGAAGAGCGCCACCGCGGCCTCCGGCTCGTCCGTATGCACATGGACCTTGATGGTCGCCTCATCGCCGACCACCAGCACCGAGTCGCCGAGCTCCTCCAGGATCGGGACGAAGGAACGGCTCTCGAGGCCGGAGTCGGTGACGATGAAATTCGTGCAATAGCGGAACCGGCTGTCCTCGTGGTGGGGGCGGGTGTCTGCCGCCGGCGAGTAGTGCGGGACCTCCGGCGAGGCCTCGACGTCGCCGCGCAAGCCTGCGACGACGCCGGCGAGGATCACCACCAGGCCATGCGCCCCGGCGTCCACCACTCCGGACTCCCGGAGGACCTCGAGCTGTTCGGGAGTGCGAGCGACAGCCGCCTCCCCGTCGCGGACCGCGTCCTCGAGCAGTTCGGCGAGCAGCGCGTCCTGCTCGGCCGGACTCGCGTCGGAGTCGAGGCGCACCTCCTGCATATGGGCGAGGTGACGCGACATCGAGGTGGCCATCTCTCGGAACACCGTCAGCATCGTCCCCTCGGCCGGCTCACGGACCGATTCGTAGGCCGCCTCGGCGGCTCGCGCGAACGCGGCGGAGACAAGCATCGGGTCCACCAGCTCCCCGGGTCGACTGGCGAGCTCCTCGGCAGCGCCGCGGACGATCTGGCTGAGGATCACCCCCGAGTTGCCACGGGCACCCATCAGAGCGGCGCGCGCCAGGGCGTTGACCAGCTCCGTGCGGCCGACCTCGTCGACCATCTGGCCGTCGAGGCGGTCGAGCTCGTCGCTCACCGCGCGCAGGGTGAGCGCCATGTTGTCCCCGGTGTCGCCGTCGGCGACCGGAAAGACGTTCAGGTCGTTGACCTCCTTCCGCCGCTCCTCGAGGTGGGCGGCGGCCGCGCTGATCACGCGCCGGAATCGCTCTATGGAGGGATCAGCCATACGGGGAGCGAGCCGAAGCCTAGACCCCGAGAAACCGCTTCGCGGGGAGCCTAGGCTGCCTTCGTGACCTTGTTGCTCTTCAGACAGCGCGCGCAAACGTAGACGCGCCGCGTTCCGCCCCCCTCCTCCTGGATGCGTACCTTCTGGAGGTTGGGGTTGAAGCGCCGCCTGGTGGCGACCATGGAGTGGCTCCGCGAGTTGCCGAACGCGGGACGCTTGCCGCAGCTGTGACAGACCTTGGCCATGGGACCGGTGATGGTAGATGGCTTCGCCATCAACCCGCCACCTCCTCAGCTTCGCTTCCGGGTGTGCGGGGTCTTGCGCCTATGGCTTGGCAACCTTGAGCGCGCCTGCCAGCAGCGACATCCGCATCGCGACGATCGCCGCTCCGCGGCCCTGATCGCGTTTGTCGCCGCCCGACCGGGCGAGCGCCTGGTCCATGTTCTCCGCCGTGATCACCCCGAAGGCGCAGGGCACGCCGGTGTCGAGCTGGACGCGCTGGGTGCCCGAGGCGACCTCGTTGCAGACATGGTCGTAGTGGCTCGTCTCGCCGCGGATCACGACCCCCAGACAGGCGATCCCGGCGAAGCGGCCGGATTCGGCACAGAGCTTCGCGGCGAAGGGCAGCTCGAAGGCGCCGGGCACCCGGTAGGTGTGGACCGAGGCCTCGCTGACGCCGCCGAGCTCGAATCCCTCGGCCGCGCCGTTGAGCAGCCGCTCGGCGATGTCCTGGTAGAAGGTCGCCACGCAGACCGCAAACTCGCTGCGGGAGAGCGCCTCTTGCTCCTCCTCGCTGAACTGCTCGTAGGAGCTCTCGTCAGTCACCGGGCGGATAGTCCCCCGGCGGCGCCTCCCGGCGGTTCTCCTCGTCCTTGCGATGCTCCTCGTAGAGCAGCTGCTCGTCGAGCGGCAGGCCCTGATGGTGGAGCGCGTGGCCCATGCGGTCACGCTTCGCCGTCAGGTAGGCCTCGTTGTGGGGGTTGGGGACGGACTGGATCGGCACCTGGTCGGTGACCGAGAGCCCGTACCCCTCGAGGCCGAGAATCTTCTTCGGGTTGTTGGTCAGGATCCGGATGCTCGACAGACCGAGGTCGACCAGGATCTGGGCGCCGATGCCGTAGTCCCGCAGGTCGGCGGGCAGCCCGAGCTTGAGGTTGGCGTCGACGGTGTCAAGACCCTCCTCCTGCAGCTTGTAGGCGCGGAGCTTGTTGAGCAGGCCAATGCCGCGCCCCTCCTGGGAGAGGTAGAGGAGGACGCCCTTGCCCTCGCGCTCGATCGTCGCCAGGGCGGCCTCGAGCTGCTCGCCGCAGTCGCAGCGCAGCGAATGGAAGACGTCGCCGGTAAGGCACTCGGAGTGGACCCGCACGAGGACGTCCTCGGAGCCTGCGACCTCGCCCTTGACCATCGCGACGTGGTGCTTGTCGTCGATCAGCGAGCGGTAGCCGACGGCGCTGAACTCGCCGAACTTGGTCGGCAGCTTGGTTGAGACGATCTTCTCGACCAGCTTCTCCGTGCGGCGCCGGTAGGCGATCAGGTCCGCGACCGTGACCATCTTCAAGTCATGCCTGGCGCAGTAGTCGACCAGATCCGGGATCCGAGCCATCGTCCCGTCCTCGTTCATGATCTCGCAGATCACCCCGGCCGGGATCAGGCCGGCGAGGCGGGCCAGGTCGACGGCCGCCTCGGTCTGGCCGGTGCGCTCCAGGACGCCGCCGTCCTTGGCCTTGAGCGGGAAGACGTGGCCCGGCTGGACCAAGTCCTCGGGTTGCGAATGCGGGTCGATGGCCACCTGGATCGTGCGGGCCCGGTCGGCGGCGGAGATCCCGGTCGTGACCCCGTCGCGGGCTTCGACCGAGACGGTGAACGCGGTCTGGAAGGCTGCCTCGTTCTTCGCCGCCATCAGGTTGAGCCCAAGCTCATTGCAGCGCTCGTCGGTGAGCGCCAGGCAGATCAGTCCCCGGCCGTGGGTCGCCATGAAGTTGACGGCCTCCGGCGTGGCGAACTGGGCCGCCAGCGTCAGGTCGCCCTCGTTCTCGCGATTCTCGTCGTCGCAGACGACGACCATGCGGCCGCGGCGGATGTCCTCGATCGCCTCCTCGATCGTCGCGAACGGAGTATGTGTCTTCGTCTCGGTCTGCTTCGACATCGTCACTGCTCCTGGTCGATGGCTAAGGGTGACAGGCCCGCGTCGATGGACAGCTGGCGGCGGACGTAGCGGGCGAGGACGTCGCATTCGACGTTGACCCGGTCGCCGGGCTGGAGCGCCCCGAGGGTCGTGCGCTCGAGGGTCTCGGGGATCAGGGAGACCTCCAGGGCTGAATCCGTGAGGTCGGCGATCGTCAGGCTGACGCCCTCGATCGCGATCGACCCCCGTTCCACCACGTACGGGAGGAGCTCATTCGGCAGCTCGAGCCGCAGGCGCTTCGCGAAGCCATCCGCCGAGAGATCCACGACGGTCCCGGTCCCGTCGACGTGACCCTGGACGATGTGTCCGCCGAGCCTGTCGGTGGCCCGCAGGGGCAGCTCCAGGTTGACCGCCGAAGAGTGCACGAGCTCGCCCAGGGTCGTCAGCGAGAGCGTCTGGTGCATGGCGTCTGCGCCGAACTCTCCGTCGCGGACCGTGGTGGCCGTCAGGCAGGCCCCGTTCACCGCGACCGAGTCGCCGGGCTCGAGCTCGGATGCCAGCTCGGCGCGAATCCGCAGGCGCGCCCCCTCATCGGAGCCCTCGACGGCCTCGATGCTTCCGAGCTCCCTGATGATCCCCGTGAACATCAGGCCCTCACCACTCCCGAAGCCTCGCACGGACGAGCATGTCCTCGCCGATTTGCTCGAAGCTGGTCGCCAGGGGCCGAACGCCGTCGGCGATTCGCATGGCGCCGGTGCCCTCCAGGACGGCCCGCGCCTCGGTGGCGCCGACGAGGACCGGGGCGATGAAGAGGCGGACCTCGTCGATCTCGCCGGCATCGAAGAGCGCGCCCGCGAAGGTCGGCCCGCCCTCGACCAGCAGGTCCTGGATCTCGCGCCGCCCGAGCTCGTCGAGGGCGGCCTCCACCCGCACCCCGTCGTTGTGTCCGGCGGCCACGATGACCTCCGCCCCGGCGCGCTCGAGGCCGTCCCGCCGCGCCGAGGCCGCCTCGGGAGCGCAGACCACGATCAGAGGAGCCTGATCGATCGAGGCCACCAGTGCCGAGGTCAGCGGCAGTCGCGCACCGGAGTCGAAGACCACCCGGGTGGGCTGGCGGGCCTCGCCCTCGAGCCGGGCGGTGAGCAGCGGGTCATCCGCGATCGCAGTCCCAATGCCCACAGCGACCGCGTTGCACTCGGCTCGCCACCGGTGGACGAGCTCGCGGCTCTCGACGCTCGAGATCCAGCGGGAATCGCCGGTCGGCGAGGCGACGCGGCCATCCAGCGACATCGCGGCCTTGTAGGTGAGCAGGGGGCGCCCGGTCCGGGCCCGCTTGCGAAAGGCCTGATTGAGGAGGCGGGCCGCCGACGCCTCGGGTCCCGTGGCGAGCTCGACCTCGATGCCGCCGTCGCGAAGCATCCCGGGTCCGCGTCCCGAGGCCTTGTCGGTTGGATCCTCGGACGCGTAGACGACGCGGGAGATCCCGGCCTCCTGAATCGCCTCGGTGCAGGGCGGCTGGCGGCCCGTGTGGGCGCAGGGCTCGAGGGTTACGTAGATGGTCGAGCCGGCCGGGTCGAAACCACGGGCCCGGCAATCCTCGATCGCGGCGCGCTCGGCATGCAGGCCGCCGAGCTCGGCGTGGAACCCCTCGCCGATCAGATCGCCATCTCGGACGATGACGGCGCCGACAAGCGGGTTCGGGCTCACTCGTCCACGGCCGCCCTCGGCGAGCTCGAGCGCTCGTCGCAGGTGGAAAGCTTCCTGTTCGGTGCTGACCGCCATGCGGCCTCCAGACTGATTGACTGGTCAGTCAGCCAGTAATTGTACCGACGCCAGTCGGGGACGCTATGCCCGCGATCCCGAGTCGCGGTCGTTGTGGCCGCTCCGAGATGGCGCGGACTGCGCCCCCTAAAGTCCCCCGCCATGCCGAGAGTGGGACGGGTGCAGGCGACGGAGGAGGCGAGGAGCTACGGGCGACGCGCCAGCCTGCTCTCGATCGGGGTCGGGATCACGGGCCTGATCACCTACCTCTACTTCGCGATCGCCTCGCACGAGCTCTCGCGGGACCAGTACGGACAGATCGCGGTGCTCTGGTCCGCGGTCTTCATCGTGGTCTCGGTGCTGCAGCGACCCGTCGAGCAGCTCCTCTCGCGGACCATCTCCCAGAACCTCGCTCACGGAACACCCATCAGACACACGGTCCGGGTCGCGGCCGGGATCCAGCTCGGAGTCGCGGTCGGGTTCGACGTGATCGCTCTCCTGCTGAGAGGACCGATCCAGGATCGGCTGCTGGACGGGAACGCGACGCTCTACTGGATCGGAGTCGGCGCCATCACCGCCTACGGGGCGAGCTACTTCGCCCGGGGCTTCCTGGCCGGCAGCCACCGATTGACGATCTACGCCCTCCAGATCATCTGCGAGTCGCTTGCGCGCACCGCCTTCCCATTCGCCGTCGCGCTGGGGGTCGCCTCCGGGCAGACGGCGGTTGCGCTCGGGATCGTCGCCGCCCCCACCCTCTCGCTGGTGGTGGTGCCGTTCGCGTTCTTCCGCCGCTTCGGCTCAGACGCTTCGGCCGCAAAGGCGGCGGACGGGGGTGGATCCGATCGAACTCCCACCGAGGGGGACGCTGAGAAGTCGACCCCGACCGATGAGTTCACCCTCGCACGTGGCGGGCGCTTCGCCGGGGGCGTCTTCCTCATCATGCTTTCCGAGCAGACCTTTCTGAATGCCGGTCCCTTGCTTGTGAAAGCGACCGCCGGCGCCGCGGCCGCGGGCTATGTCTTCAACATCCTGATGATCGCGCGGGCCCCGCTGCAGCTCTTCCAGGCCGTGCAGACGAGCCTGCTTCCCCATCTCACGACACTCGGGTCCGCGGGCAAGGAATCCGACTTTCGCGCGTCGATCCGCGTCACTGTCCTGGCGATCGCGGGCTTCGCGACGCTGGTCGGACTGGCCATGCTCATCGCCGGCCCTCACCTGATGCAGATCGCCTTCGGCAAGAAGCACACCTATCACCGGTCGGACCTGGTGGTCGTCAGCATCGGCATGGGCCTCTACCTGTCCGCCGCCACCCTCAACCAGGCGGCGCTCGCCCGCGGACAGGTGCGGAGAGCCTCGTTCTGCTGGATCGGCTGCGCGGTCACCTTCATCGTCTGGACCGCCATTCCGATCGTCTCGAACGAGGTGACACGCGTCGTCATCGGCTACCTGGGCGCCGCCACGCTGCTCTGCTCGCTGCTCTACTGGCTCTACCGGCAGCCGCTGGAGCGACGGGAGCGGCCCATCGAGCCGGGCTCCACCGAGGAGATGGAGCTGCAGCTGGCCTCGGCCGACGAGGCCGGTTAGGGCTTCAACCGAGGTCGCCCAGCACCGCTCCCCCGGGCCGGGCCGACCCGGGGACGAACATCGACTCGAGCTTCTTGAGTGCCTCGACGGTGCCCATGGCCACCACCACGTCGCCGGCCCGCAGCACCGTGTCGGGGGACGGCTGCGGTTGGACTTTGCCCTCCGAGCTCCGGATCGCGGCAACCGTGGTGGTGCCCCGCACCTCGGCGATCTTCCGGCCGGCCGCTTCGCAGCCCTCGGTGACGTCGATCTCCTCCATTCGGTACTCCGGGGCGACGTCGACGACGCCGGTCACCTGCGGCTGGAGCGCGAGGCGCGCCATCTCCGCCCCGCTCGACTTGTAGGGCGAGATCACGCGATCCGCCCCCGCGCGGAGCAGCTTCTTCTCCGAGTCCTCGACGCTCGCCCTGGCGACGATCGTGATGTCGCTGCGCAGCTCGCGGGCGGTGAGGCAGGTGAAGATGTTCTCCGCATCCGAGTCCACGCAGGCGAGGACCGAGATCGCCCGCTCGACGCCGGCGTTTCTGAGCATGTGGTCATCCGAGGGTCGCCCGAGCAGGAACGGCGCCCCCATCTGATCGGCGATGTGCTTGTTGTCATCGAGCTCGTCGATGACGACGAAGTCGTCGCCGCCCGCCTGCAGATCGCGGGCGACCTGCCTCCCCACTCGGCCGAAGCCACAGATCAGGTGATGGCCGGAAAAATTGTCGATCTGATTCAGGGTGCGGCGCTCCTCGAGGATCTCTCCCAGGTGCCCGGCGACGAAGAACTCGGTGACCGTCACCAGGGCGTAGAGGAGCGTACCCACGCCCAGGACGATCAGCAGGACCTTGACGATCTGCCCGGCGAGATCCGGTGGGGTCGGATCCGACCCCACCGTGGCCACCGTGTCCAGGGTGAAGAGGAAGCCTTTCCAGACCGAGACGTCCTCGGTCAGCGAGTAGGCGATCGAGCCCGCGGCGACGATCCCGACGACCAGGAGAACCAGCGCCGCCAGACGGCGCAGGAACGGCTCGAACTCGCCGCGAGCGCCCGGGCTGTCGAAGCTCCTGAAGCGACTCAGGCGGTCCTGCTGCTCAGGCAGCGCCCGCCGCCTCCACTATCGCGGTGTAGGCAGCCGCGGGGTCATCCGCCCCGAAGACCGCCGATCCGGCGACGAAGAGGCTTGCTCCGGCGGACGCCACACCCCCGGCGGTTACCGGGTCGATGCCGCCGTCGACCTCGATCGTCCCGGCGCCCACCAGAGCGGCCAGCCTGCCCACCTTTTCCGGCGCGTCGGTGATGAATGGCTGTCCGCCCCAGCCGGGGTTGACCGTCATGCAGAGAAAGACGTCGGCGTCATTCACGGATTCGCTCACGGCCGCCACGGGTGTGCCGGGGTTGATCGCGAGCCCCGCCAGGCAGCCGAGCTCCCGGATCGCGTTCAGCGTGCGGTTGATGTGCGGCGTCGCCTCGGCATGGAAGGTGATGTTGTCCGCCCCGGCCTTGGCGAACTCCTCGATGTGCTGGTCCGGGCGCTCGATCATCAGGTGGACGTCGATCGCTGCGCCCGCATCGTGGACGAGGTCCGCGATCGAGCTCGCCACCAGCGGCCCGATCGTGATCGGCGGGACGAAGTGGCCGTCCATCACGTCGACGTGGATGAGGCGCGCGCCGGCAGCCATGACCTCCTCGATCTGCGAGCCGAGCCGCGAGAAGTCGGCGGAGAGGATCGACGGGGCGACCCGCTTGCTTGCGAAGAGGTCGCGGCGGCTCGTGGGGGCGGTATCGGTGGCGGCTTCCAAGGTCAGATCGAGCGGAGCATCGAGTAGCCGCAGCTCTGGCACTTCATGTCCTCGGTGCGGCTCATGCGGCTGATCGTCCCGTGCTCTCCGCAGTTCGGGCACTGGGAGACCAACTCGAAGCGGCGCAGGCAGTAGACGCAGACGAACCGGCCCGGCAGCTGCGCGGGGCGAAGCCACGGCTCTCCGCAGCCGGGGCAGTTGGGGCGCTGCAGAGCGCCCTCCGCGGCCTCCGGGGCTTCCGCTTCGCCACCCAAGCCGCTGTCGACTCGTTCCGCCATGTGACGAGGGTATCGAGCGCTACAGAGCCTTTTGCGGCGGGTCGTGCCCGCGCAGGAAATCGGCCGCGCTCATGGGCTTCTTTCCGGGGGGTTGCACCACGTCCAGCTCCAGGGCCCCATCGGGGGCCCCAAGCACGAGCCGGCCCCCACGGGTCTCGATCGCTCCTGCGTCGGGGCCGTCCGGCGCGGTTCGGGCAGCCCGGACCCCGAGGCGGTCGCCCCCCTCGAGCTCGAGGTAGGTGCCGATGTGGGGACGAAGGGCCCGCACCGTCCGCTCGAGCTCGCTCGCCGGCCTGGATGGGCGCAGGTGCCGCTCCTGCGGCGAGACCTTCTCCGCGTAGGTCACCTGCGAATCGTCCTGCCCGGTGAACTCGAGCTCTCCCGCCTGGAGGGCATCGAGGGCTCTGACCAGCAGCTCCCCGCCGAGATCGGCGAGCTTCGCCGACAGCGAGGCGTAGTCGTCCTCAGGATCGACCCGGACCTCCTCGGCAAGTGCCACCGGGCCCGAGTCGAGATCTTCTGTGACACCCATGATCGTCACACCGGTCTTGTCGTCCCCCGCCATCAGCGCCCGCTCGATCGGGGCGGCGCCGCGCCACCGCGGCACCAGCGAGGGATGGACGTTGAGGATCGTCCATTCGCTCAACAGAGGCTCCTTGATCAGCTGGCCGAAGGCGCAGACCGCCATCGCTTCTGGTTTCGCCGCACGGAGCGCTTCCAGGGACTCCTCGGAGTTGACGTTCGCCGTCTGGTGAAGGACCAACCCCAGCTCCCGAGCCGTCTCGGCCGCCGGTGGCGGTGAGAGCCTGCGGCCCCTTCCTCTGCGGCTGTCCGACGGCGTCACGACAAGGACGGGCCGGTACGGGCTGTCGGCGAGCCGACGGAGCACCGCCGCGGCGAACTCCGTCGTGCCGAGGTAGGCGGTCTTCACTCCTCGGCCGAAGAGGTCTCCGCCGCCTCCTCGTCGTCAGGGCGCTCCGGTGCGTAGGTGTCGCCCTCGCGCAAAGCGCGCAAGGCCGCCCGCTTCTGCTCGCGCTCGGCGCGATCGAGCATCAGGACACCATCGAGGTGGTCGACCTCGTGCTGGATGACGCGGGCCTCGAGCCCCGAGGCCTCGATCGAGAGGGGCTCTCCGTGCACGTCGACCCCCTGCGCCCTGATGTGGAGCGGGCGCTCGACGTCGACGATCACCCCCGGAAGGCTCAGGCAGCCCTCCTCGGCGGTCGCGAGGTCCTCCTCCGAGCGCCACTCGATCTCGGGGTTCACCAGAACGGTCGGCTCGGCCTCGGAGCCGACCTGGAAGACGAGCATCCGGCGCAGGGTGCCGAGCTGGGTCGCGGCGAGACCGACGCCGATCGCGTCGCGCATCAGCCCGATCATCCGGTTGGCCTCGCTCTCGAGCTGATCGTCGAAATCGCTCACCGGCGAGGCGGCCGACCGCAGCACCGGATCGCCGAACTTGATCACCTGCGAGAGCGCCGCCGTGCGGCGCTCGAGTGCCTCGGAGTCGAGGCCATCCGGCTCCTCGGCCTCGATCGGCTGCTCGCCATCGAGCTCTTCAACGGGTGCGGGTGTGGCTTCGTCGTTCACGTATTCGAGTCTAGTCCGGGCCGCAAGAACGCCGGAATCGGCCTTCTACTGCGGATCCACGTCGACCGAGATCGAGACCTGGCGCAGGGCTCGGTTCCGGACGGCGGCGGCGACCGCGTCGCGCACGCCTTGGACCGCCTCCTGGCGGCGCTCGGACTTGATCAGCAGCCGGCGGCGGTGACGGCCGCGGAGGCGGAACAGCGGCGCGGGGCCGAGCAGGTCGTCGTCGGCGCCGAGGCGCTCGGCGACCAGCTCCCGCACCGCCTCAGCGGAGGCCTCGAGCCGGTCCTCCGCCTCGCCGGCCAGCCCGATCTCGACCAGGTGCGAGAACGGCGGGTAGCGCAGGGCGCGGCGCCGTTCGAGTTCCTCGGCGAGGAACCCGGGGGCGTCGTGCTTTGCCGCGTGCCGGATGCTCGGCGCGCCGGTCGCCAGAGCCTGGACGATGACCCGGCCACCGGCCTCACCCCGCCCGCTGCGGCCGGCGAGCTGGGTGATCAGCGCGAAGGTGCGCTCCTCCGAGCGGAAGTCCGGCAGCCGCAGGGCGCCATCGGCATCGAGCACGACGCTCAGAGTGACGTCAGGAAAGTCGTGGCCCTTGGCGACCATCTGGGTGCCGACCAGCACGCCCGAATCGGCGGCCTCGAAGCGTCTCAGCACCTCACTGTGGCTCGCGCCCGCCGCGCTGTCGGAGTCGAGGCGGAAGACATCCAGTGGTGCGAGCAGCTCCGCGAGCTCCGCCTCCACGCGCTGCGTCCCTGAGCCGATCCTGGCGATCGTGACCGAGGAGCACTCGGGGCAGGCCTCCGGCTTCGGCTCGGCGTGGCCGCAGTGATGGCAGCGAAGACCTCCATCGCGGTGGAGGATCAGTGAGACATCGCAGTTCGGGCACTCCCAGGCGTGGCCGCAGGAGCGGCAGGTGAGGTGGGTCGACCAGCCCCGGCGGTTGATCAGCAGGATGGCCTTGCCCCCCTCGCGCGCCACTTCGGCGAACGCGTCGCGCGTGCGCGGATGCAGGGGCCCTCGGATCCCGCCCCGCATGTCGACGATCTCGACCGGCGGCAGCGGGCGTCCGTCGACGCGGCTCGGAAGCTCCAGGCGCTCCAGCTCATGCCAGCTCTCCGGGCGGGGGGTGGCGGTGCCGCAGAGCAGCACCGCGCCGGACTCCGCGGCGCGACGGCGGGCCACTTCGCGGGCGTCGTAGCGCGGGTCGCCCTCCTGCTTGTAGGACGAGTCGTGCTCCTCGTCGATCACGATCAGGCCCGGGTTCGCGAGCGGAGCGAAGATCGCCGAGCGCGGCCCCACGCAGATCCGGGCCTCGCCGGAGCGCAGTCTGCGCCACTCGTCGTAGCGGGCGCCGGCGGGCATCTTGGAATGGAGCAGCGCGACGGAGTCGCCGAATCGCCTCCGGAAGCGGTCCATCGTCTGGGGGGTCAGGGCGATCTCCGGGACGAGGACGATCGCGCCCCTCCCCCGGGCCAGCGCCTCCCTGGCCGCCTCCAGATAGATCTCCGTCTTGCCGGAGCCGGTCACCCCATGAAGCAGATACGAGGCACCGGCCGCAGCGCCCCTCCCTGGCAGGGCGGAGACCACCGAGTCCAGCGCAGCACGCTGGTCGGGGGTGAGCTCCACGCCCTCCCGCACCGCGCCGACGCCCGGCGAGTCGTGGCGGCGCCTCCGCTCCACCTCCCGGGTGATGACCAAGCCGCGGTCTTCGAGCCGCCTCAAGGTCGCACGGTCGGATCCGGCGCTGGCCGCGAGGCGGCGAGCGAGCTGCGGGCCGGCCATGAGCGCGCGGAGCACGGCCCTCTGTCGTAATCCGAGACGCCCGCCCCCAGCGACGGCCTCGAGTCCCTCAGGCGTCGCCTTCACCTCGAGCTCGACCAAAGGCCGAACCCGCCGGGCTTCCGCCCCGGTCCCTACGCCGGGTGGCAGGGCAAGCCCCAGCCCGCGGGCGGGCGTCGAGCAGTACTCCTCCCCGACCCAGCGCCCCAGCTCGACCAGCTCGGGCGGGACCCCGGCCTCCAGCGCCTCGATCGGCTCGGCGAGGCGCGCCTCCGGCAGCTCGCTGCGCTGGGCGAGGCCGACGACCACCCCGACGACGCGCCTACGCCCGAACGGGACCACCAGCACCGAGCCGACGCCGACATCCTCCATCGCCTCGGGCAGGCGGTAGTCGAACGGACCGGAGACGCTCCGGGTGGTGAGCAGCGGCTCTACCTTGGCGACGGCCATTCGAGCCAGGCTACGTGCGGGCACGGACGGGCGCCCTCGGGAGCGGCGATAGGGTCCCTGGCGTGGACCTGCAGGCCGGAGAGAAAGTGATCTACCAGGGGCACCCCTCCTGGCGGGCGATCATCGCCTTCTATTTGAAGGGGACCCTGGTGGCGGCGGGGGCCGGCGTGCTCGCCGGGCTGATCGACAGCAGCACCGGCCTCGGGATCCTCACCTTCGTCGTGATCGTCGCGGTCACGATCCTCATCGGCTTCGTCAAGCGGGTCGCGACCGTGTACACGATCACCGACCGGCGGCTCAACATCAAGGTGGGGATCATCGCCAGGAAGGTCCAGGAGACACGCCTGCAGCGGGTACAGAACGTGAACTACGACCAGGGGGTCTACGAGCGCCTCATGCAGATCGGCGACGTCGAGTTCACGACGGCAGGCACGGACGAGTCGAATTTCGTCTTCGCGGGCGTCGCCCAGCCCGAGCAGGTGGTGCAGCAGGTCGAGCACGCCACCCCGCTCCTCAGCGGGCTCCAGGGCGAGCCGGAGTCAACTGCCTGACGGCTTCGCCATCGGGCGCGGCCGAATCGGCCGGACCCTGACAAGTCGCTTCGGCTTGCGCCTACGCTCCTGCGGTGACCGGCCTGTCGGCCGCTAGCCCGGCGGCCTCGCGCAGCTGTTCGGCGCGGTCGGTCCGCTCCCAGGTGAAGTCGGCGTCCTCGCGCCCGAAGTGGCCGTAGGCCGCGGTCTTCTGGAAGATCGGCCGGTGCAGGTCCAGGTACTTGCGGAAGGCCGCGGGCCGGAGATCGAAGTCCTCCTGCACGAGGCGGGCGATCTCGGCATCCGAGAGCTTCCCCGTGCCGAAGGTCTGCGCCATCACCGAGACCGGGTGCGCGACTCCGATCGCGTACGCGACCTGGACCTCACATCGCTCCGCGAGCCCGGCGGCCACGACGTTCTTCGCGACGTACCGCGCCGCGTAGGCGGCCGAGCGGTCCACTTTGGAGGGGTCCTTGCCGGAGAAGGCGCCGCCGCCGTGCCGGGCGGCGCCGCCGTAGGTGTCGACGATGATCTTGCGGCCGGTAAGGCCCGCATCGCCGACGGGGCCGCCGATGACGAACTTGCCGGTCGGGTTGACGAGGAAGTTCTCGAGCAGCTTCTTCTCGGTGAAGAGCTCCTTGTACTCGGTGTGCAGCACCGGCTCGAGCACGTGCTCCCAGAGGTCGTTGCGGATCATCTGCTCTCCGGCCTCCTCGCGGTGCTGCGTCGATACCAGGACCTTGGCGATCTCGACGGGCCTTTCGTTCTCGTAGCGCACCGTGACCTGCGTCTTGCCGTCCGGGCCGAGGTATGGGATCACTCCCGCCTTGCGGACCTCGGCGAGCTGCCGAGCGAGCTGGTGGGCCAGCTGGATCGGCATCGGCATCAGCGCCTTGGTCTCGCGCGTCGCGTAGCCGAACATCATTCCCTGGTCTCCCGCGCCGGCGGAGTCGAGCTCGTCGGCCGAGTCGCCCTCACGCTGCTCCAGTCCCTTGTCGACGCCCTGGGCGATGTCCGGAGATTGCTCGTCGATCGCGCTCAGCACCGCGCAGGCCTTGTGGTCGAAGCCGTAGTGAGGATCGTCGTAGCCGATGCTGCGAATCGTCTCGCGGGCGATCGCGGGGATGTCGACGTAGGTCTCGGTCGTGATCTCCCCGGAGACGACCACGAGGCCTGTGTTGACCAGGCACTCGCAGGCCACCCGGCCGGTCGGGTCGTCCTTCATCACGGCGTCGAGGACGCCGTCGGAGATCTGGTCGCAGACCTTGTCGGGATGGCCCTCCGTGACGGACTCGGAGGTGAACAGGAACTCGTTGTCTGAAAGCTGTTGCATGGTTCTTTCTTAGTGTTCTTGGATGGCCAGGAAGAGCTCGGATCGAAGCTCCTCGTCGCTTCCCCTTACGGCTAGCCCGAGGGACTGAATTTGGGAGATGTCTTCGCTGAGCGACGCAAACAGTGGATCCTCCGCCAGGCCGGCCTCCTGGGCCAACCCCAAGACCTCATCGAGGTTGAGGAAGACTAGCGCCGACACCTTGTCAGGGAGCGGTTCCGTCGCCGCCTCGTAGGCGCTTGTGCCAGCCAGATTGTTTCCGCCGGCGCGCACCTGAGCGATCCCCTGAGGCTGAGTGGAGATGACCAGTTTGCCGTCGAACAGGGCGTAGGAGAGGTTCACGCTGGGCGAGAGCTGGACCGAGTGGACCGTGACCCCGTCGACGTCCCTGGAGGTGAAGCTGGGCACCGGTTGCCTGGCCGTGCCCACCGAGCGCAGGATCGGCTGCTGCAGGGAGGCGAGCGCGTCCCCGGCCTTCTTCTCGTCCACGCCGTCCACGATCAGGCTGGCGAAGGGCACGCCGCCGGTGGGCTGCGCTACCAGCGCCGCCTGCCCGCCCAGTGCAGGCAGCAGCTCCTGGAACGGGTTGACGCCGGCCTTCTGCTGCAGCCTCTGGCCCAACGCGCGCAGCGAGCCGGACAATCCCTGGGCGCTCGCACCGGCGGTCGCGAGCGCCTTGCTGAGCCCCGGCCCGAGATCGCCGACCCCGATGTAGCCGAGTGCGTTCGAGCCCGCCTCGTCGGCCAGCCCCGGCTCGAACTGCGGCAGGTCGGCGAAGACGGTCGGACTGCTGCGCTCGAGGGTCGGGTTCAGGTCGCTGACCATGTTCACCTCGACGCCGTCGTCATGCGCGCGCGCCGAGACGGCCAGGCCGGTGGTAGCGCCGTAGTCCACGAATGTGCCGAGCTGGGACGCGGTGCCAGGGCGCCCGGCGAGCAGGCGCTGGACGCCGACCTGGGAGAGGTAGACCTCAGCGAGGCGGACGTCGGGCAGCGCGGAGCGGGAGGCGTCCTGGGGTGAGCCCTCGAGCTTGGGGGCCAGACCCGCCTTCGCGTCGAGCGCGGCCCGGACCGCGAGCACGTTCCCGAAGAGGGCCTGGCCGCCGTTACGGGCGGTGGCGAGCCCGCCCGCGTACACGGTGATCGTCCCTTCTCCGATCGGAGCCTTCTTCGACTGGCCGCCGGGTGAGAGGCTCGCCAGGAACTGGTTCGCCTTCGCCTCGTCTCGGACGCCGACGATGTAGGCCTCGGGCGTGGATTTCTGGGGGCCTGGGACCCCGACCAAAGCGATGTCGTCCTTGATCCAGGGCAGGACCTCCCGCGAGAGGTCCACGGGCCTGCCGGCGGGAATGGCCAGCGCGCTGGTGTCGCTCTGCAGCAGGGCGGTGAAGTTCGGGAGCTCGTCGCGCAGGTCTCCGGCCAGCTCCGACTGGTGGCTGTCGCTGTTGATCGTCACGTGCGCGTAGATCTCCGCGTTTCTCGGCACGTAGGCGATCGTCTCGTTGGAAGGAGCGCACTCCTTGGCCGCCGAGATCTCGCAGGGAACGCCGGGGACGGGCAGGAACTTCACGATCAGGTAGAGGACCGCGACTCCGGCGACAGCGAGTGCCCGCAGCTTGGCCCCGCGGGTGCGCCGGGACCACCAATAGCCGAGGGCGTCGGCCTCGTGCTTGAGCCAGCGCCGGACGATGCCCTCCTTCTCCCGCAGCCAGTAGCCGATCGCACGCAGGCGGGTGACGAACCGGAACCACGCGTCGTCGCCCGAGCGCCGCCACTTGGACTCCTTCTCCTGGTCGCCGGTGTCGCCGGCCTCGCCGGGGGTCTTCCCGCCCTCGGTGTCGCCGGCCTCGTTAACCGGGTGGCTCCTTTCGGAGCCCCCTCTCCTGTCGCTCACGGACAGGCGGTCATACCCGTCCCGCCCGCTGCCCGCTCCGGTTCCTCCGCCGCTTCCTCGGCACGTAGTCGATCACCAGCGGGACCCCCTGCAGACCGTAGGCGTCGCGCAGCCGGTTCTCCAGATGGAAGGCCCAATCTCGGTGGATCAGGCGGCGATCGTTCACCTGAATGGCGAAGCGGGGCGGGCGGCGCCCGACCTGCGCCGCGTAGTAGAGACGCAGTCGCCTGCCGTGCCGCTGTGGGGGCGGGCGGTCCCCGACCACCGTTGAGATGAACTTGTTGAGCTCCGGCGTCGGAATCCGCTCGGCGGAGCGCTCTGCGAGCTCGATCGCCTGCCGGAGGACGGCCGAGACACCGCGTCCGGTGAGCGACGAGCAGGTCAGCACCGGCGGACGCAAGCGGAGCTTCTGCGTTGCGCGCGCTCGAGCGTCCTCCAGGTCGGTGCGCGAGACGTCCCACTTGTTCATGGCCAGCACGGTGGCGCACCCCGAGCGCATGGCGAGCTCCCCCACGCGCAGGTCCTCGGCGGTGAGGCCCTCACTGGCGTCGCAGACCACGATCGCGGCATCGGCGCGCTCGGCGGCGCGCTCGGAGCGCAGCTGGGCGTAGTAACCGACGGTCCCGGCGACCTTCCCCCTCCTGCGAAGCCCGGCCGTGTCGACCAGCACGATGCGCTTTCCCACCACCTCGGCCTCCGTGTCGACCGGGTCGCGGGTCGTGCCGGCCCGCTCGCTGACGATCGCCCGCTCGGAGCCGAGCAAGGCGTTGAGCAGCGAGGATTTGCCGACATTGGGACGGCCGAGGATCGCGATCCTGGGGATCGCGTCGCCCTCCTTCTCGTCCCCCGCCTCGACCGAGTGGCGGCGCTGCTCCTCGACCAGCCGATCGAGCAGATCGCCGGTCCCGAGTCCGTGGTTGGCCGAGACTGGTAGCGGCTCCCCGAGGCCGAGGGAGTTGAGCTCTGCCGCGAGCGCCTCGTCCTCCGGCCGGTCCACCTTGTTCGCGGCGACCACCACCGGGCGGCCGGAGCGCCGCAGCAGGTCCGCCAGCTCCGCGTCGCCGGGGCCCAGGCCGGCGCGCGCGTCGACGACCATGAGGATCACGTCAGCGTCCTCGATCGCCGCCTGCGCCTGGGACTGGACGGCCCGCGCGAGCTCGTCGGAGTCGCCCAGGTCCACGCCCCCGGTGTCGATCAGGTCGAAGCTCAGACCGTTCCACTGGGCCTCGAGCGCCCGCCGATCGCGGGTCACCCCGGGTTCGGCGTCGGTCACCGCCTCGCGGCCGCCGGCCAGGCGGTTGACCAGCGTGCTCTTTCCCGCGTTCGGAAAGCCGACCACCGCCACGGTGGGGCGGCGGCGCAGCGCGCGGGCCGGGGCGTCGCCGGAGCTCTCCATCAGGCCACCCCCCTGTCCCTTGCGAGCTCCGCGATCCGCCCCACAACCTCCTCGGGCGAGAGGTCAGTGGTGTCCACGCCGACGGCGTCGCCCGCGGCGCGCAGTGCCCCGTGCTCCCGGCCACGGTCGCGGCGGTCCCTGTCCTCGATGGCCTCGCGGACCTTCTCTACGGACCCACCCGTCTCCACGGCCCGGCGGCGGGCACGCTCCTCCTCGCTGGCCGTGAGGAAGATCTTCAGCGGCGAGTCGGGACTCACCACGGTCCCGATGTCGCGTCCCTCGGCGACGTAGTTGCCGGCCGCGATCAGCTCGCGCTGGCGCTTCACCATCGCCTGCCTGACCTGTGGGTGGACCGAGACCTTCGAGGCCGCGACGGTCACCTCCGGCGAGCGGATCCGCCCCTCGACCGGCTTTCCGTCGAGGCGGATCGTGTCCCCCTCGAAGCCGATGTGCAAGTCCCAGGCCAGCTCCCCGAGGCGCTGGCCGTCGTCGAGATCCATTCCCCGATCGAGCGCGGCCAGCGCTACGCAGCGGTACATCGCCCCGGAGTCGAGATAGGTGAAGCCGAGAGCCCTGGCGACGCCCCGGGCCACGGTTGACTTGCCGGCCCCGGCGGGCCCGTCGATCGCGATCACCATCCCACCATTAAACGGGTCCTCGCCTCCTCGGTCTCCCTGCTAGCTCGATATAGAGTGCCGCGTGGTTATGGAGAGCTGGAATCTGAACGAGCTCGAGGTCGAGCCGCATCTGCCCCAGGTCCTGGACTCGGAGTCCGAAGGCCGGGCGATCGTCATCAATCTCCCCAGGGGAGAGCAGCTGCAGGAGCACCAGGTGCATGAGCGGGCCTGGCTCCTGGTGATCGACGGCAACATCGAGCTCAACACGCCGGATGGCAAGTGGGCCGCCGGCGGCCCGGGGCTACTCGCGATCTTCGACCCGAAGGAGCGCCACGAGGTCCAGGCCGTCGAGGACTCGAGGCTGCTGCTCGTCCTCTCCCCCTGGCCGGGGGACGGGCACCCTTCCCAAACCCAGTAGGGGCGGGTCAGCCGATCAGCGACCGCAGGTCCCGCTCGAAGCGCGGGTAGCTGACCGACACGGCCTCGAAGCCCTGCACCTCGACTCCGTTCTGGGAAGCGAGTCCCGCGACGGCGCCGAGCATGGCCAGCCGGTGATCGCCGCGCGTGTCGAGCGTCCCGCCCCGCAATCCGCCGTCGCCCCGGACCGCGAAGCCATCCGGGCGCCCTTCGATCTCGGCCCCCAGGGCGGAGAGGCCCTCCACGACGGACGCGATCCTGTCCGATTCCTTGGCCCGCAGCTCCTCGGCGCCCTCGACCACCGTCTCCCCCTCCGCGAAACAGGCCAGCAGGGCGACGAGCGGCAGCTCGTCGATCGCGGCTGGCACGTCCTCGGCCGTGACCATGGCGCCGCCGAGCGGGGCGCTCCGCACCTGCAGGGTGGCGATCGGCTCCGGGCCCGGCTCCCGGATCTCGTGGACGGTCATCGCCCGCCCCTGCTCATGGGCACCCCCCATCTCCACCCCCATCCGGGCCACGATGGAGAGCAGCCCGATGCGATTGCGGTTGATTCCCACCTCCCGCAGCTCGATCTCGCTGCCGGGAACGAGCAGGGCCGCGGCCAGGAAGAATGCGGCCGAGGAGAAGTCGCCTGGGACGGGCACGTCGCCCGCCTCGAGCCGGTCTGCCGGGGAGACGATCAGACAGTCGCCCTCACGCCGGATCGAGGCGCCCATCGCGGCCAGCAGCCGCTCCGTATGGTCGCGGGTCACCAGCGGCTCGCGAATGGTCGTCTCGCCCTCAGCGAGCAGGCCGGCGAGCAGCAGGCACGACTTCACCTGGGCGCTCGCGACCGGCATCTCGTAGTCGATGCCGTGGAGGCTCGAACCACGCACGGTCAGCGGAGGGAGCAGCCCATCGCGGCAATCGACGTCGGCACCCATCTGGCGCAGCGGATCGGCGATCCGGTCCACGGGCCGGCGCCGGATCGACTCGTCCCCGTCGAAGGTCCACCGGCCCTCCGCCTGTCCGGCGAGCCACCCGGGCATGATCCGGAGCAGGGTGCCGGCGTTGCCGACGTCGATTTCGGCGGAACGGGGCCCCCTCAACCCCGCTCCCTCGATCTCGACGAAGATCCCGCCGTGGTCGTCTGCGTCCCCCTCGCGGACCTTCGCCCCGACCGACTCGACGGCACGCAGCGTCGCGCGGGTGTCCTTCGAGTCGAGATAGCCGCTGATCCTGGTTGGCCCCTCCGCCATTGCGCCGATCAGCGCGGCGCGGTGCGTGACCGACTTGTCCGGGGGCGGGCGCAGGTCCCCGCGCAGGGGCCCGGAGGGCTCGAACCGCGTCCTCGTCATCCCGCCCGGGAGACGTCGTGGCCGAGGTCCCGCACGAGGCGCTCGGCGCGCTTCGCCTCCGCGTCGCCCGCGATGTAGAGCGAGATCGCCCCGGAGGTCATGTCGGCAGCCGGGTACAGCGCCATGTCCTCGATGTTGACGCCCGCGCGACCGAGCTCGAGTGCGACCTCGGCGACTATGCCGGGCCGGTTGGGAACCCGGACGCGCAGCTCGTGCAGGGGCCCACCGGCGATCTCGGCCTCGATCAGCTCACGACGGCGCACCCCGGCCTGCTCGTGCCAACTCGTCACCGCCGCGCGATCCCCAGAGCGAAGCAGCTCCGCAGCCTCGTCGAGACGCGCGATCACGCGGTCGATCTCCGCCGCGACGGCCTCCCGGTTGCCGGCGAAGATGTCTCCCCAGATCGCGGGATTGGCACCGGCGACACGGGTCGCATCGCGGAAGCTCGGTCCGACCTCGGGCAGATGCTCGGCCTCCTCGCTGAGAGCAGTCGCAGCCTCGCTGACGAGCACGTTCGCCACCACGTGCGGGAGGTGGCTGATGGTCGCCATCAGTCTGTCGTGGGTCTCCGCCTCGATCGCCTGCGGCCGCGCGCCCAGGTCGGTGATCGCACGCTGCAGACGGTCATATAGGACCCCGCCGGTGCTCTGGGTCGGCGTCAGGTACCAGCGGGCGCCTTCGAACAGATCCTGACTGGCGTTCTCCACCCCCGAGGTCTCGGCGCCGGCAAGCGGGTGCCCGCCGATGAAGCGCTCCTCCGAGCCCAGCGCGCCGATCACATCCCGCTTCACCGAGCCGACGTCTGTGACCGCGGTGCCCTCGCCGGCAGCCTCGAGGGCTTCGGCCGCGAGACCGGGGAGCGCCCGTACCGGAGCGGCACAGAAGACGATCTCGGCGCCCTGGACTGTCTCGGCGAGGGTGGGAGGCGCGGAATCGATCGCTCCTCGCTCCAGCGCCAGATCAGCGAACGATCGATTCGGGTCGAAGCCCGCAACCTCGGCATCGAGCCTGGCGCGAGCGGCGAGCCCGATCGACCCGCCGATCAGACCCACGCCGAGGACGGCGATCTTCATGAGTCAGGCGGCTTTGCGCCGCCCTCGCACAGCTGAGCTCAGCCGGTCGAGCGCCAGCACCGTGGTGTCCCAGTCGATGCAGGCGTCGGTGATCGACTGGCCGTAGATCAGGTCGCCATCGGATTCGAGGTCCTGGCGGCCCCCGACCAGGAACGACTCCATCATCACGCCGACAATCGCCTCGTTGCCGGCCGCGATCTGGTCGGCGATCTCGCTGACGACCTGGGGCTGGCGCTCGTGGTCCTTGCCGCTGTTGTCGTGCGACGCGTCGATCACCAACCGCTCCGGCAGGCCCGCGTCGCGCAGCCGCTCCAGCGTACCGGCGACAGTGTCGGGGTCGTAGTTGGGCGCACCGGCGCCGCCGCGCAGGATCACGTGGCAGTCAGGATTGCCCTCCGTATAGAGGATTGCCGGCGTGCCGCTGACGTCCACTCCGGCGAAGGCATGCGGCGCTGCGGCCGCCCGCACCGCGTCGACCGCGAGCTTGACGCTGCCGGCGGTCCCGTTCTTGAACCCGACCGGCATCGAGAGGCCCGATGCCAGCTGACGATGGATCTGGCTCTCCGTCGTCCGAGCGCCGATCGCGCCCCAGGCGACGACGTCGGAGATGTACTGCGGTGTGATGGGATCGAGGAACTCGCAGCCGATCGCCAGGCCCAGATCCGTCACCTCCAGCAGCAGACGGCGAGCGGTGTGCAGGCCGACGTTCACGTCACGGGACCCGTCCAGGTGCGGGTCGTTGATCAGGCCCTTCCACCCGGTGGTCGTCCGCGGCTTCTCGAAGTAGACGCGCATTGCGACGCGGAGGTCGTCGCTCAGGTCCTTGGCGCGGACGCTCAACCTCCGCGCATAGTCGACCGCCGCCTCGGGGTCGTGGACACTGCAGGGCCCCACGACCACCAGCAGCCGATCGTCATCCCGGTCGAGAACAGATTTCACCTCGGCGCGACGGGCGAGGACGGCATCCTCGCGGTCGGGCCCGAGCGGCAGGTCCTCGAGCATCTCCGCCGGGGAGACCAGCTCGACGACGCGCTCGATCCGCCGGTCTCGAACTCGGTCGGACTGCTGTCTCGGTAGCTCCTTCATCTCGAAATTCATCCCTCTTGCTCCTTCTTTCTACTGGTCTGACGGCGATCCTTGGGGCACGGATCATTCGTGAGAGGCGGCGCCCGGCTGGAGAAGCTTCTGCGTCAGCGGCTTGGGGCAGCCGCGGGCCGGACGCCTAGGTAAATCGCCA
>CAWJDA010000022.1:0-16839 GCA_963841525.1 uncultured Solirubrobacterales bacterium
CCCCAGGGCGGCGCTTGCCACCGCTCGCGGAGGCCAGGATCTGCCCCGCCTGGGTTGTCGTGTCGGGGTGGGCTTCCATCAGTCAGTTTGTGGAGACGGTTCGGGGGCCCCGCGCCCTTTCGGGCCGGGGCCCCCTTTCCGCGATTACCTCTGGGTCAGCCGCCGATCGCGTCGATGGTGGACTGATTCGTCTTCGTGACACCGGGCGGCAGCGGGGCAGAGCCTGCGTTCTGTGCCGCGGCCTGCTGGCCGTCCGAGCTGTTGATGTAGTTGAAGTACGCCTTCACCAGATCGGTCGTGTTGGTGTCGGAGTACTTCGTGCAGCCCATCAGGTAGCTGACCAGCAGCACCGGATAGTCGCTGGGGCTGGTCGGTGTCCGCTCGACCTTGTACGCGAACACGTGCGTGCCCTGGCTGAGCTCCGAGTCCTTCGTCGACTTGTCGAAGTCGCTGGCAGCACCCTGTGCGCTCGGCGCCACGTAGGTGTTCGCGACCTTGACCTTGGCGGCACCAAGATCGCCCTTCTGACTGTCGTCGATGTAGCCGATCGTGCCCTCGCCGGCCTTCAGCGCCTGCACGACGCCGGAGGTCTGGGCGCCGGACTCACCGGTCTTCAGCGGCCAGTTGCCATCCGGATCGAAGGTCCAGACGCTCGGGGCAGCCGAGTGCAGGTAGTCGGTGAAATTCGCCGTCGTACCCGACTCGTCCGAGCGATGGACCGGCGTGATCTTCGTGCTGGGCAGGTTCACGCCCGGGTTCGTGGCCTTGATGGCCGGGTCGTCCCAGGTCGTGATCTCGCCCTTGAAGATCTTCGCGATCGTGTCAGGGTCGAGCTGCAAGTTGCTGACACCCGGCAGGTTATACGCGACCGCGATCGGCGAGATGTAGTCCGGGATCTGAACCAGATCGCCCGGCGCACAGCGCTGAGTCGCCTTGGGCAGCTCATCCGTATCGAACGGCGAGTCGCTGCCGGCGAAGGCGGTCTTGCCGCCGGCGATGAACTGGTCGCGGCCACCTCCGGACCCAATCGCGTCGTAGGTGACGGTCGCGCCGGAGTTCTGGTCCTCGAACTTCGCGGTCCAGGCCTCCTGGGCGGCCTGCTGAGCGCTGGAACCAGCGCCGGCGAGGTCGCCGGACACGCCGGACGAGTTGTCGTTGCTCGAGCCGCAGGCTGCAGCGGTGAGAGCCAGGACGGCCGAGGCGGCTGAAACGAGCCACCACTTCCTATTCATTGAGTCGCTCCTTTTTCGTTTTTCGAAAAGGGACGGCGGCTCAATGGCTCGCCTCCCCCGGATCCTTAGAGGCCTGGGACCCTGTCAACCGGGTCGGGGCAGCTTGTTACGTTCGTGTGGCCCACTTGTAAAAAGGATGTAAATCGCAGCCTTAAAGTGAGGACGTCACCCGCGTCAGGCCTGCGGGGAGAAGCGGTAGCCGATCCCGGTATGCGTGTGAATGAAGCGGCGTCCCGGCAGAGCCCTGCTCAGCTTCGACCGCAGCCGGCCGACATAGACGTCGACGGAGCGATCGCTCTTCTTGTAGGAGCGCCCCCAGACCGTCTCGTAGAGCTCCTCGCGCGTCATCACCCGCTCCGCGTTGTGGGCGAGCTCGGTGAGGAGCTGCAGCTCCCGCACCGTCAGGATCAGCGGCCGTCCGTCGACCAGCGCCGCGTGATCGGCCGGCCTGATCTCCAGCCGCCCGGCATAGACCGGGGTCCGGTCCTCTCCGGCCAGGGGAATCGCGGATTCTGCCGCGGCGCCGCCGTTCTCGCCTTTCATGGCGCCGGAGCATCCCCGCTTCGAAAGGTCAAGTAGTTACGGTCGCGTGAACTTCCGGTAAACGCGATGTGAAGATCGGCACCGGCGTGACTGCCGGCGAGCCGAGCTACGGGCCCTCGGGGGCCAGCTCGGCTCCCACCGCTTCCGTCCGCTCCGCCGGCTCCTCGGCAGTGATCGAGAGGTCGACCGGAAGCTCGGCGGAGGTTCCGACCGGCTCCGGATCGAACCGGTAGCCGATGCCGAAGTGGGTGTGGATGTAGCGCCAGTTGGCGCAATGCCGCTGGAGCTTCTGGCGCAGCTTCCTGACGAAGACGTCCACCGAGCGGTCGCCGTGGACCATCGCGTAGCCCCAGACCTTCTGGTAGATGTCCTCGCGCTCGATCACCTGGCCATGGGCCTCGGCGAGGAGCTGGAGGAGCTCGAACTCGCGCCGGGTGAGGCCGATGCTCTGGCCGCTGACGAACGCCTGGTAGTGGTCCGGACGGATCTCGAGCTCGCCCGAGACCAGCGGGCCCACGTCCTCGCGCGCCGCCGCTCGCTTGCGCCGACGAACGACGGCTTCGATGCGCGCCATGACCTCCTCTGGATGGGAGGGCTTGCCGATCCAATCGTCGGCACCGAGCCGCAGCCCTCGGACGCGCTGGGCGACGGTTGACCGAGAGGTGCAGACGAGCACCCCGAGCCCGGGGATCGTCCCGCAGACCTTCTCGAGGAACTCCCAGCCCTGGGGGCCGAGCACGGAGAGGTCCACGAGCAGGGCATTGAGCTTCATCGCGACGAGCTCCTCGATGGGCACGCTGCCGGCGAGGACGCGGTGCTCCCAGCCGGCGCCGTCGAGGCGCTTTCCCAGGACCGTGAGAAAAGCGCTGTCGGTGTCTATGACCGCCAGCCGTATGCCTGCTTGATTGGTCATCGAAGCCCTCTCTCGGACTCGCCCTACCCCAGTAGAGGCGAGGGTGCTCCATAGGAGCAACCCGTTTTGTGTCGCGACGAACCGGATCATACGGGCGGGTTCGGCGCGGCGGCCTCCTCGCCAATCCGGTTCACCGGTTTTTCACAAGCAAATGGCGCGTTAATGCGCCGTTGGCCCGTATCGGGATATTCACACCGGAGGGGGTCGTCGGAGACAGACTCTCGCTCACTTTCGAGATTCCTCTCTCGTCAGCGCGCGCGACCCCTCCCTGCCCCGGGTCGCGCGCTTCGATCACCAGGCCATCGGCCTGGTGATCGTCTATTCGGCCGCGGTGTTTCTGGCGGCCGTTTATCGCGAAGCCGTCAAGCACCCGCTGTAATCACGGCATGGCCCACGACCACAGCCGCGGCCACCTGCCCGCGACCGACGCCGACGCACGCCGACTCGGCGGGGCCTTCGCGCTGATCGTCGCCTTCATGGCGGCCGAGGTCGCCGCCGGGATCGTCGGCTCCTCCCTGGCCCTGCTCTCCGACGCGGGGCACATGCTCACCGACGCCATCGCGCTGGGTCTGGCGCTCGTCGCGCTGCGACTGGCGGAGCGGCCTCCCGCGGGCAGCTTCACCTACGGACTGCGGCGCGCGGAGATCCTCTCGGCGCAGGTCAACGGTCTGACCCTCCTGCTGCTCGGCATCTGGATCGTCTACGAGGGCATCCGGCGGCTGATCGAGCCGCCGGGCGTCGAAGGGGGGCTCGTCCTCATCGTCGCGATCGTCGGCATCGCGGTGAACCTCGTGGCGGCCCGCATGATCGCCGCCGCCGAGAGGCGCAGCCTCAACGTCGAGGGCGCCTTTCGTCACATCCTCACGGACCTGTTTGCGTTCATCGCCACGGCGATCGCGGGAGCGGTGATCCTGATCTCGGGGTTCGACCGCGCGGACGGAATCGCGTCGCTGCTGATCGCCGCCCTGATGCTCTGGTCCGCCTACGGCCTGCTGCGGGACTCCGGCCGGGTCTTCATGGAGGCTGCCCCGCCCGGGCTCGATCCGCAGCAGATCGGGCGGACGCTGGTCGCCGCCGACGGCGTGGTGGAGGTCCACGACCTGCACGTCTGGGAGGTGACCTCAGGGATGCCGGCGATCTCCGCCCACATCATCGTGGGCAGCGACACCGACTGCCACCAAGCCCGCTGGCAGGCCGCGCGGCTCCTGGCGGACCGCTTCGGGGTGGAGCACTCGACCCTCCAGGTCGAGCACGAGCCCGGCGACGAGCTACTGCAGATCAGCCCTCACTAGCCACTAGCGCCTGCCGCCCTCGGGATCCGATGTTGGAGGCCCTGTACGCCGGGGGCGGTCTCCCCCGGTCTGGAACCAGGCGAAGATGAAACAGGCGGCCGCAACTACGGCGGCGGCGAGTCCGTGCTTGAAATGGATGTGGCTCGACCCGGCCTCGTGCCCGGGGAAGAAGGAGGGCAGGGAGCCGGCATCCGTGGTCCAGTAGACGATGGCGATCGCCAGGAAGACGACGCCGAGGATCACAGCGGGGATGATCAATTGGGGACGCTTGGTCATGGGACCTCCTCAGCTGAGCGCGAAGGCGATGGAGAGAATGGCGCCGACGGCGCAGCAGTAGACCGCGAACGGGGTGAGTCGGTTGGTCTCGAAAAAGCGCAGCAGGAACTTGACCGAGAAGTAGGCCGTGACCGCCGCGGCCATCGCACCCACGAGTGCCTGTCCCCGGACGTGGTCGCCCTGGTGTCCAAGCAGCTCGGGCAGCTTGAGCACTCCGGCGGCGCCGATGATCGGCGTGGCGAGCAGGAAGGCGAAGCGGGCCGCCTCCTCATTGGAGAGCCCGGCCACGAGCCCCCCGCCCATGCTCGCGCCGGACCGCGAAAGGCCCGGGATCAGCGCGAGGGCCTGCGCTGCGCCGATTCCGAGAGCGGAGCGGAAGGTCAGCGTGCGCGAGATCACCTCGTCGGAGCGCATCCCCTGCTCGGATCGAACCGGAGCGCGCCGGCGCAGGGCCTCCGCGCCGAACAGCATCAGGCCGTTGACGAAGAGGAAAATTGCGGCCGTCTCGGTGGAAGCGAAGAGGGTGCGCAGCGGATGCTCGAGCAGCAGGCCGAGCAGGCCCGCGGGAATGGTGCCGGCGACGAGCAGCCAGCCGAGCTTCGCATACGGATCGCCGGGGTCGATGTAGCGGTCGCGGAGGGAGCGCCCGAGGCCCTTGAGGATGCGAACCCAGTCCTTGAGGAAGAAGAAGAAGAGCACAATCGCCGTGGCGCAATGAGTGGCGACCAGGAAGCTCAGGAAGTAATCGTCGTTCTGGTGGATGTTCCAGCCGAAGACGCGTGGGAGGACGACGCTGTGCCCGAGGCTCGAGATCGGGAAGAGCTCTGAGACGCCCTGGAGCAGGCCGAGGACGATTGCCTGGAAATAGGAGATCGGATCCATGGTGGGGAGGTCTCGGCGGCGGGCCGAGAGCCGCGCGCATCCTAGGTCACCCCGGCCTAATTCCGCTTAAGACGGCTCTTACTCTCTGGAGCGTGCGTTAGATTGCCTGAGATGCCCGCCGGCAAGTTCCTTCGTCGTCTGCTGCCTCCGCTGTTCGCGCTGGTCGGGACGCTCGTGATCGCGCCCGCGGCCATGGCCGCCGACGGCGTCGGCATCTACGGCCGCACGGACGACAAGGTGGTCACCTTCTTCGCCTTCGGCCTGATCGCGTTCTTCGCGATCTTCGTGACCGTCGCGTCGCTGATTCAGATTCGCCTCGACAACCGCAAAGAGAGGCGCAAGGAGGACCTCGAGCGCCTCGGAAGCCGGTAAGCCCCCTGAGGCATGGGATTCGCAGGGGACGATCGCGTCATCGATCCACGAACTCACCGGGATGAGGCCTCCGGCAACTCCAGGGCCCCTGCCGAGATCCCCTCTCTCCGCCGGCGTGAGTCGATGGCCGAGCGGCTCGAGCGGCTGCGGGTCGAGGGGGAACGCGAGGAGCTCGAGCGGCGGGCTCGGATCGAACGAGGGCGAGCCGAGCGTGAGGCCGCGTACCGGGACAGGCTCGAGCGCCAGCGCCGCCAGCGCGCCGAGAGGCTCCGGCGCGAGAGTCAGGTGCTGCGCCGCCCGGCGCGCAGACCCCGGCCAGCCAAACCAGAGACCCCGCCGCGGCGACGGGTCGCAACTCCGAAGGCCGCTCACGCCCCGACTGCCGCGCAGGTGCGCCCCGGGGTCCGGGGGCCGGTCAGGAAGCGGGCCCGGGCAGCGGAGAACCGCCGGCGGGCGGCGATGCGGCGACGCGGTTTGGCCTTGCCCACGGCAAAGGCGGGCCTCGCGGTCACGGTGGTGCTCGGACTGAGCGCGGCACTCGGCTCGGCGCTGGGCCTGCCGGTGCCCGGACTCGACGCCGGGACCGGACACGGGTCGCTGGTCAACAGTGCGTCTCTCTTCGGCGTCGACCAGGGGACCCCACAGGGGCTCGCGGCGGGATACGTGTTCCCGCTCGAGGGCCCGCACAACTTCGGCCAGAAGGATGCTCGCTTCGGCGCCGCCCGCTACGGCCACGTTCACGAGGGCCAGGATGTCTTCGGCAAGGTGAGGACGCCGGAGGTCGCGGTCCACGATGGCGTCGTCGTCGATCGCGGCAGGAACTCGGACCCGGACGCGGGCGGTCGCGGCAACTTCCTCGCCATCTACAGCCCCGCCGACAACCACAGCTTCATCTACATGCACATGCTGACGCCATCCCGAGTGCAGCTCGGCCAGGAGGTGCACGCCGGCGAGGTGGTCGGGCTGCTCGGCTGCACCGGCAGCTGCGACGGTCCGCATCTCCACTTCGAGGTGCGGATCGGGAAGGCGTCCCTGGGCGCCGCGACGAAGGCGGTCGATCCGCTGCCGTACCTGCGGCAGTGGCCGCAGCCGACGCCAGGCTGAGCGACTGCCGCACGGCTTCGCCATAGAGTTTGCGCATGCCCGAGGTCAGTTATGAGAGGCGTGGAGCCGCAGGGGTCCTGACCATCAACCGACCGGAGCGGCGAAACGCGGTCGACCCCGAGACCGCCGACCTGCTGCTCGATGCCTACCGCGGGTTCGAGGGCGACGACGACGCCCGGGTCCTGATCCTCACCGGGGCCGGCGAGGCGGCGTTCTGCGCCGGCGCCGACCTGAAGTCGGTCGCCGCAGCGATGGACGACGAGGGGATCGCGAAGCAGTGGCTGAAGCCGCGGCCGCACGGACCGCTCGGCTTCACCCGGATCACCTCGCCGAAGCCGACGATCGCGGCGATCTCCGGCTTCGCCCTGGCCGGCGGCCTCGAGCTGGCGCTCTGGTGCGACCTCCGCATCGGCACCGAGACCGCGAAGCTCGGCTTCCCCGAGAGGCGCTGGGGCGTCCCGCTGATCGACGGCGGCACGCAGCGGCTGCCACGCGTCGTGGGCATGGGCCGTGCCCTCGACATGATCCTCACCGGTCGGATCGTCGAGGCCGACGAAGCGCTGGCGATGGGGTTACTCACCGAAGTGGTGGCGCCGGGCAAGCACCTGGAGCGCGCCCTGGAGATGGCCGAGAGCCTGGCGCAGTTCCCCCAGGAGACGATGCTCGCCGACCGCCGCTCCGCCCTGGAGGCCTTCGGCCTCCCGCTGGAGGAGGGCCTCGCACGGGAGGCCGAGATCGGCGGCGCCGTCAGCGGCGTCGGCGTCAAGGGAGCCTCCCGCTTTGCCGCCGGAGAGGGCCGCGGCGGCGAGGGCGCCGGCGTCTAGCTCCCGTGTTCTGCAGAGTTTGCGGGCCTAGAGCGCGCGAATCGTGCAGAACTCTCAGCGTGTGCGGCCTAGCAAGCTCAGTCGTTGGCGCTCGGCGACGTCCTGGAGCACCGAAACGACCCGACGTTCCTCGAACGCCACCTGGGCATGTGTGAACCTCAGGGCAACGTGGCCAGCGGTGGCATGAGCCTGGTCGCGAACCTTGTCCCTTGATTGCTGGGTTGGCGTGCGGTGATAGCGCAGGCCGTCCGTTTCGACCACCAAGCCGAGCTCAGGCCAGAAGAAGTCGACTCGAAACCCATTGACTGATTGTTGTGTGAGCGGAGGGGGCAGTCCGGCTCGTCCCACCAGGCGGAGAAACCGGCGCTCGAGCGCCGAGTCGGTAAGCCTGAAGGTGCGGCGGTCCAGGACGCTGCGCAGGGCGGTGACGCCCTTCTGTCCATGCCGTTGATCTAGATACCTGCGCAGCGTCTCTGGATCCATCAGGCCGAGCTTGTCGGCCTGGTTGACAGCCGACTCCAGCTTGTCCGAGCGCAGCTGCGCGCCGAGATCCGTGAGCGTACGCCCGGGCCTCGTCACCGGAATGCCATCGCGACGGGTCGCGTCTTGCGCATCCAATGCACGGCGATGAAGGACGATCCCCCTGCGGCGACGGTGCACCTCAGCCGGCACGGAGATATGGACTGGCGAACCTGCCTCTCCAGGGTTTTCCCTCGTTGCCGGAGTTGCCGAGCCGACGATCCCCCAGAGTGCGGCCGCGCTCAGGTGACTGAGCAGCGCCTCGTTCCCGCAAGCGAGTACAGCGGCCATCCACCATCCGTGCCTCGTCAGCTGCGGGCGACCCAAGGCGTACACACCTCGATGAATGCGGTGCAGGCGGCCGCGGTGGGCGCGGTTTCGAATCGCATCCGAGGTGAATCCGAGTGCGAGCAGCTGAGCTCGCGTGACAACGCCGTGCTGGGTCGCCGCGAGCTGCCAAACCGAGTTTCGAAGAGATTGCGGGGCCACAGTGCGCAAAGGCTTCGAAACACTGATTTCGCCCCCCGCCGCATCGCGGCGGCGTCGTTCGGATCCCAAAAGGCCGGGACGACGTCGTTTCTACAGCCGGAAAGACGGCAGCAGGCGCTTCTCGGTCTCGCCCTGGACCCGGGCGATCACCTCGACGTGGCCCTCGAGCGGGGTGCCTCGGAGCTTGGTGGCGAGCAGGTCGTCGACCTGGAAGACCCCGGCGGAGTTGTTCATCTCGATCTCGATCTTCACCGGCCGCTCCTCGCCGGCCTCGATTCGGACCTCGTCGATCGCCGCGGCCGAGAGCGCATGGATCCCGTACTGGCCGCCCTCGACCGGGAGGCGCGAGCGGCCCTCGGCCATGTCGAGGGCATCTGCGACGCGCACCACCCCGGCCTCGACCGTGTAGGGCTCGCCCCGGCGACGGTGCCCGATGATCGCGTGCAGGATCTCCGCGATCACCACCGTCCGCTCGGGCTCGTCGTAGCTCTCGGCGAGCAGCGACTGAAGCCGCTCCTCGACCATGAACAGGCTGTAGGCCTCGTGGTCCGCGCGGTGGATCGACATGCCGACGTCGTGGAGAAGGGCCCCGCCCGCCACCACCACCTCCGCGTCGCGGTCGCGCATACCGTGGTCGGTGACCATCGCCGGCTCGATCCCGCCCTTCACCAGCAGGCGAAGGAGACGGAGCGCGATGTTGAGGACCACCTGCACGTGCACCCAGGAGTGGTCGGACATCCCGAGCCGCTCCGAGGTGATCTGCGCCATGTACCACCAGGCCCGCACCCGCTCATCCGCGTTGACCGCGTCCAGGAAGCGCTCGAGCTTGCGGTTGCCGCGGGTGGGCGCGTGCACCTGCGCCCTGGCGACCGCCTCGCCGATGGAACCGGCGCGGACGTCGGGTCCCTGTGCTTCCATCTGCTTGATCCTTTCAGGGGGCGAACGCGGGGTCGCGTTGAGGCAAGGCCAACTAGGCGGTTTTGGGCTATTTGCGGGAATTCCGACCGCCGATGCGGTTACCGTGACCTCGCTTCGGCTTATGGAATCCGGATGACGGTCTGTTCGAATACAGGCATATCCGTTCCTGAGTGCTCGTGCCGGGCCTGCGTCAAGGCCCAGATCGAGCGCCACCAGCCGTCGTTGCTGAACGTGGAGCCGGTCACCACCGCCCCCACCGTGGAGATGCCGGCTGTCGCGCGCCTTCCCCGCCTGCGATTCGCCCGGCTGCGGCGCCTCCGTAGAGTCGCCTAGCCGAATCAAGCCTCGGTAGGCGCCTCGGCCATAGAGGATCCGAGCACGCCGGCGCTGGCCACGACCACCAGGGCGATGCCGATCACATCGAAGGTGGCGAGCTCCTGGCCGAGCGCGATCAGCCCGATCAGAGCGGCGACCGCAGGCTCCATGCTCATCAGCACACCGAAGGTCCCGACCGCGATCCGCCTGAGTGCCTCGAGTTCGAGCGAATACGGGATCACCGAGCTGAGAACGCCGGTCGCCGCGCCGACGGCGGCCGCCCCGGGGTCGATCAGGTCACCGCCAGCCGCCAGGGTTCCGGGGACGACCATCAGCACGGCGGCGACCCCCATCGCCAGCGCGAGCCCGCGCCCGCCGGAGAAGACCCGGCCGATCCGCGCGCTGAGCAGGATGTAGGCTGCCCAGAAGGCACCCGCGAGCAGGGCGAACCCGATGCCCGCCGCGCTCGCCGACCCCGAGGGCCGGGTGAGCAGCAGGACCCCGACCGCCGCGCACGCCACCCAGACCAGGTCGAGCGGCCGCCGCGATCCGAACAGGCCGACGAGCAGCGGTCCGACGAACTCGAAGGTGACCGCGATCCCGAGCGGAATTCGGTCCAGGGCCTCGTAGAAGCAGAGGTTCATTCCCGCGAGCGCGACGCCGAACGCCCCGGCCAGCAGCAGCCCATCGCGACTCGCCTCGAGCGGGCGCGGGCGCCAGATCGCCAGCAGCAGGATCGCGGCCGACAGCAGCCGGTAGAGGACTGCGCCGGCGGGCCCGACCCGGTCGAAGAGCGTGGTCGCGGCGGCCGACCCGCACTGGACCGAGACCACCGCCCCGATCACCATCGCCGGAGCTACCGCTGCGCCGCGGCGCTCTGTGGCGGCCCGCGAGCTAATCGCCGATCACCTTGATCACCAGGCGCTTGGCGCGCCGCCCGTCGAACTCGCAGTAGAAGACCGCCTGCCAGGGCCCCAGGTCGAGGCGTCCCTCGGTGATCGGCAGGACCACATGGTGGTGGACGAGCAGGTTCTTCAGATGGGCGTCACCGTTGTCCTCGCCGCCGCGGTGGTGGCGGTAGTCGCCGGGATCCGGGAGCAGCTCGCGCGCGACCTCGTTGGCCGGCTCCTTCCAGCTGGGCGGCGCCACCTTGTCGAGCCACTCCAGCGTGTCCTCCTGGAGCCCCGGCTCATCGTCGTTCACCCAGACCGCTGCGGTGATGTGCATCGCGGAGACCAGCACCATCCCCTCGGCCACGCCCGACGCATCGACCGCGCCCTGCACGTTCTCGGTGATCCGAACGAACTCCCGCCGCCTCTCGGTGTTGAACGTCATGTACTCGGTGTGCGCCTTCACCTGTCCTCCTTGTGAGTTTGGGAGATGATGCCTGGATGGCGGGCCTGCTCTCACTGGAGCGCCGAGAGGATGTCGCGGTGGTCGCGCTGCAGCGCCCCGAGAAGCGAAACGCGCTCTCGATCGACCTGCGGGTGGAGCTGACAGAGGCCTTCGGCGCGCTCGGCGACGACCCCCACGTCGGCGCAGTGGTGCTGACCGGGGCGCCGCCGGCGTTCTGCTCGGGCATGGACACCACCCAGTTCGGCGGCGACCGCGACCACAGGGAACGACTGGTCGAGACGAGCATCAGCTGCTTCCGCGCCATCGCCAATTGCACCCGCCCGGTGGTGGCCGCGGTCAACGGAGCGGCACTCGCCGGCGGCTTCGCCCTCGCGTTGCTCTGCGACCTGCGCCTTGCGTCCGAGACCGCGAGCTTCGGCTTTCCCGAGCTCCCGCAAGGCATCCCTCCCAGCTACGCGGCCGCTCGCGCCGCACTGCCTCGGCCCCTGGCTGCCGAGCTCACCCTGACCGGTCGCCTCCTCGACGCCGAGCACGCCCTGGGGATGGGCATCGTCGGCGCGGTCTATTCCGAGGAGGAACTGATGCCGCGCGCAATCGAACTCGCCGGGCGGATCGCCGCAGGCCCGCGAGGGGCGATCGCGGAGACCAAGCGGCGCATCGTGCTCGATCGCGACCGGACCATCGGCCACCTCTTCGACGAGGAGGAGCGGCTGCTCCGAGAGGCCCTGCTCGGCGATTCGCCCGACGACGCTGCCTGATGGAGCGGCTGCGCCTGATCCGACACTCCTTCCCGGACCAGCCCGAGCTGAGTACGGCGATCTCGCAGGACCATCCTGCGCCGGGTGGCCGCCGGCGAACTGGCGCCCACCATCCGGATCCACCGCCCCGGCAGCCAGGTCGCCTTCGGCCGCCAGGACCTGGCGAGCCCGGGATACGAGGCGGCCGCCCAGGCGGCCCGGGCGGCGGGCTTCGCCGCCGTCGAGCGTCTGGCGGGCGGCCGCGCCGCGGTTTTCCATCGAGGGAACGATCGCAATCGCCCGCGCCTACGGCGACCCCCAGCCGCCGAAGCGCACCTACGCGCGCTTCGAAGAGATGGCGGACCTGATCGCCGCCGCGCTTCGCGGCCTGGGCGTCGACGCCCGCGTCGGGGAGGTGACCGGGCGAGTACTGCCCCGGCGCGTACAGCGTCAACGCCCGCGGCGCCAGCGAAGCTCGCCGGGATCGGGCAGCGGATGATCCGCGGCGGCGCCCACATGGGCGGCGTCGTCGTCGCCTCCGGCGGCCGGGAGGTTGCGCGCGTGCTCGTGCCCGTCTACGAGGCGCTCGGGCTCGACTGGGACCCGGCGACCTCGGGAAGCGTCTCCGAGGAGTTCGCCGCGAGGTCGACCCGGGCGAGCTCGAGGAGGCGCTGATCGTGGAGCTCGGGAAGAGCTACGAGCTGGTCGACGGGGAAATCGACGAGCGGACCGGTGCAGAGGCGCGGCGGGGTTTGGAGGAGGTGACCTTGTGGGGATAACTGCGCAATGGCTGATGGAGCAGCCACGGCAACCGCCACAGGGAGTGGGGACACGATCAGGACCAGGGTCCCGGCCCGCCTGGACCGGCTGCCGTGGGCGAGGTGGCATTGGCTCGTTCTGATTGGACTTGGGACCGTTTGGATCCTCGACGGCCTCGAGGTCACCATCGTCGGCGCGATCGGCGCCCGGCTGCAGGAGGGAGGGGCGCTTGGGCTCTCGGCCTCTCAGCTCGGCCAGGCGGGAACCGCCTACGTCCTGGGCGCCTGCTGTGGCGCGCTCTTCTTCGGCTACCTGACCGACCGCCTGGGCCGCAAGCGGCTCTTCATGGTGACCCTGGTCGTCTATCTCCTCGCCACCGTCGGGACAGCGTTCGCCGGCAGCTTCGCCTCGTTCGCAGCGTTCCGGTTCCTCACCGGGCTCGGCATCGGCGGTGAGTACGCGGCGATCAACTCCGCGATCGACGAGCTGATCCCCGCCAGGGTCCGCGGCTGGGTCGACCTGGCAGTCAACGGAAGCTTCTGGGTCGGCGCTGCCTTCGGCGCCGCCTTGACGGGCATTCTGCTCGACACCTCGATCTTCAGCACGGACCTCGGATGGCGCCTCGGGTTCGGTCTCGGCGCTCTGCTCGCCATCGGGATCATGCTGATCCGGCGCTACCTGCCCGAGAGCCCGCGCTGGCTGATGGTCCACGGCAAGGCCGATGAGGCCGAAGCTCTGGTCTCCGAGATAGAGGAGACGGTCCAGGAGCAAACGGGGCGGCGGGAGCTGCGGGAGCCCGACCAGGAGATCGAGATCCACCAGCGCGAGAGCACCGGCTTCATCGACATCGGCCGGACCCTGTTCAAGAAGTACCCGCGGCGCTTCTTCCTGGGCCTGGCACTGATGGGCACCCAGGCGTTCCTCTACAACGCCGTGCTCTTCAACTTCTCAGGCCTGCTCACGGGCTTCTTCGGGGTCGGCGACAGCGTCGCGGGCCTCTACCTGGTCCCGTTCGGCATCGCGAACTTCCTCGGCGCCCTGATGCTCGGCCGGCTCTTCGACACCTTCGGGCGTCGCCCGATGATCACCGCCACGTACTTCATCGGCGGCATCGGCATGCTGGTCGACGGCTATCTCATCGCCAACACCGGCGCTTCTGTCGGGGTCTTCGTCGGCGTCATCTGTCTTACCTTCTTCTTCGCCTCCGCCGCCGCCTCCTCCGCCTATCTCACCGTCAGCGAGATCTTCCCGTTGGAGACGAGGGCGATGGCGATCGCGCTCTTCTACGCGATCGCCACCGGGATCGGCGGCGCGATCGGACCTCTGTACTACGGCAAGGTCGTCGATGGCGGCAACCCGGACGCCGTCTTCGTCGCGTTTGCGATCACGGCCGCTCTGATGTGCATCGCGGCAGCCGTCGAATGGATGTTCGGGCTGCCGGCCGAGCAAAAGCATCTCGAGGAAATCGCAGAGCCGTTGTCGGCCGAATCGGTGGAAAGCACATGAGCCCGCGTTTCTCACGGCGGCGGCCGCCCGACCCGGAGGCGAAGCCCCGCGGCCGGCGCTACGGCTGGGCGCCCGCGACCGTCTCCTCCGAGCTGGGTGAGGATCGAGACGTGGAGCGCGAGGTCGGCGAACTCGTCGGATGCGCTGAAAAAGGACGGCCCGATGAGCCGGCGGGACCTGCGCCGGGCCGTCGAGTCGAAGTACTGGGGACCAGGCCGATTCGGCCGATGCTCTGTGGCTCGCCCAGCGCCGGGGCCTGGTGCGGCGCGACGGCGGCCGGCTGACCGCCGCCGACGGCGACCCGAGCAGCAGACTAGCCGGGGCGCGGTCTGCGTAAGAGTCGCTGGCGAAGCTCCTCGACCGAGGTGAAGACGTCGCGCGCGCCGGCGTCGCGAAGCTCCTGCTCCGAGAAACCGCCGGTCCGCACGGCGAGGGTCTCGACTCCCGCTCGATGCGCCGCTTCCACGTCCCAGACGGTGTCTCCGATCATCAACGCATCCTGCGGTCGGCCGTCGACCTTGTCGAGCGCCGCGTGCACGAGGTCCGGCTCGGGCTTGGTCTGCTCGACATCGGCGGAGGTCGTCCACCCGTCGACGATCTCCTTGGCATCGAGCAGCTCGATGTAGTGCTCGACCTCCCACTCCTTCGCCGAGCTCGCAAGCACCACCACGTCGCCCCTCTCGCGCAGGTCCTCGATCAGCTCGCGGGAGCCCTCCATCGTCTGCACCTCGTCGATCAGCTTCTGGTACTCCTCGGACTCCGCCTCCCGGATGTCGTCGCCGAGCTTCTCCTCGACCTCGTCCCCGGCGAGCGCGGCGACCAGCTGGTCGCCCCCCATGCCGATGTGACGGTGGATGCGCCAGACCTGCAGCGTCAGGTCATGCCGTCGGAACGCCCGGAACCAGGCGATCGCATGGTGGTAGTTGGTGTCGACGAGGGTGCCGTCGACGTCGAGGATGGCGATTTCGGGCATCTGGGTAACACCTACCCATGTCTGGGAAATATCCACCTATCGCCGACTACGCGTTGATCGCGGATTGCCAGACCGCGGCGCTGGTTTCCCGGGCGGGGTCCGTCGATTGGTGCTGCCTGCCGCGATTCGATTCGGGAAGCACCTTCGGGCGCCTGCTCGACTGGGATCGCAGCGGCTTCTTCTCAGTCGCGACCCCTGCGGGCGACGGCGAGCCCGACGTCAATCGGGCCTATCTCCGGGGCACCCTCGTGCTCGAAACGATCTTCCACGCAGAGGGCGGCGAGGCGCGACTGCTCGACTGCCTGGTTCTCCCCCGAAGCGGTCCAGCAGGAGATTCCTCACGCATCCTCAGGACGCTGGAGGGTATTCGCGGCACGGTTGACTTCGACATCCAGATCGCTCCACGGTTCGACTACGGCGAGATCGATCCGTGGATCCGTCACCTTGGACGCGGTGTCTATGCCGCGATGGGCGGTGACGACGGGCTCGTGATCGGCTCCGACGCTGAGCTCGAGGAGGATGACCATCACCTGCGAGCGCGCTGTCAAGTCCGGGCCGGCGAGCGGGTCCGGACCACCCTGGCCTTCGCCGATCCCGCCGATCTGCAACGGGCGGAAATCTCCACTCCAAGCGGCGATCAGCTCGACCGGGCCCTCGACGACACGGTCGCCTACTGGCGGGATTGGTCCGGATCACTGAGCCCCGCCGGGGCGGACGCTCCGGGGATGGCTCGCTCTGCGATCGTTCTGAAGGGTCTCTCCTATCACCACACCGGCGCCCTGGTCGCCGCTGCCACCAGCTCGCTTCCGGAGACATCGGGGGGAGAGCGAAACTGGGATTACCGCTTCAGCTGGATCCGTGACTCGGCGCTCGCCGTCCGCTCGCTCGCCGACATGGGGGCCGAAGCCGAGGTCGATGCCTGTCGGGAGTTCATGGAGCGAAGCGCGGCTGGGAACGCCGACGACCTGCAGATCCTCTACGGGATCGGCGGAGAGAGGCGACTCGAGGAGATGGAGCTCGATCTCGAGGGATACGGGGGCGCCAAGCCGGTGCGGGTCGGCAACGACGCGGCGGGCCAGCTGCAGCTCGATGCTCCGGGACAGCTGGTGGAGCAGAGTTGGCGCTCATACGAGCGCGGCATCGAGCCGGACGATGACTATTGGCGGTTCATCGTCGACCTTGCGGAGATGGCGGCTGAGCGCTGGAAGGAGCCGGACCGCGGCATCTGGGAGTGGCGTGATGAGCCGAAGCACTTCACCCACTCAAAGGTGCTCTGCTGGGTGGCGATCGAACGTGCGCTCGAGCTGGCCCAGCGCTGCATGCGCAAGGCGCCCGAGCGACGCTGGCGCAAGACCCGGGACGAGATCCGCCGGGCCGTCGAGAGGCGCGGCTACGACAAGGACCGGGGTGTCTTCGTCAGCGCCTTCGATGACGACTGGCTGGACGGTTCCCTTCTGCGGCTGCCGTCGATGGGATTCGTCGCCTACGACGACGAGCGCATGATCCGCACCGTCGACGCCATCCGCGATGAGCTCGACGCGGGCGGGCTGATCCGCCGCTACAAGGTGAACGACGGCCTGCCCGGTGAGGAGGGCGCGTTCCTCGCCTGCTGCTTCTGGCTGGTCGAGGTCCTGGCCCGGCAGTCGCGCCCCGAGGATGCACGTGAGGTATTCGACCGGACGATGCGGGCCGCAAATGATCTCGGCCTGTTCTCGGAGGAATACGACCCGCGGAAGGCGGAGATGCTGGGCAACTTCCCGCAGGCGCTCACACACCTTTCGCACATCGAGGCGGCGCTGGCCCTCGAGGAAGCGGCTTAGCCACCGCTC
>CAWJDA010000023.1:0-141986 GCA_963841525.1 uncultured Solirubrobacterales bacterium
GAGCTGGGACCTAGAGGGGCATCTCGAACCACACGTGCGTGCTGCCCTCGTAGACGGCCCAGCGTGAGGTGAGCTTGTCGACCAGCTCGAGACCTCCGCTGTCCTCTGCGGTCCGGTCCTTGATCTCGGGGATCGCGTTGGCCGGATTGCCCTGGTCGGCGATCTCGCCCCGGATCACCTCGTCGCCGCTCACCAAGGTCACCGTGATCGGCTTTTCCGGGCCATGAGCCACCGCATTGTTGACGAGCTCGGTGACGACCGCGATCAGATCGATCAGTGTGGGCTGCGGCAGGGACTCTGCGAAGCGATCGCGCAGAGCCCGCCGGGCCCGCCACCCGGCCTGGGTGTCGGGCGAGAGGACGAGACGAAACTCTCCCGGTTGTGTGGGCCCGCTGCTCGTTTTGACCCTCCGAGCCATATCGGGGCCCCCTGTGACGTAGAACTTAGTAGGCCTTCGCGAAGATCGCCATCACCTTGGCGGGTCCGCCGGTGATTACGCAGCGCGCGTCGCCTGGAAGCTCCGCGTCGGATGGGATGACACGGACGCTGACGCCGAGTTCACCCATTGTCTTCTCGGTCTCCGGGTCCTCGCTCCAGGGCGCCTGGACGAAGCCGCCGGACTCGGTGTCATCCCCCGAGAAGAACTCGCGGAACTCATCGAGGGTGGTGATGTCGTCGCGGGTGCGCTCGCGCAGGCGCCTGCCCGCCTCCTCGAAATAGCCGAGCTGGATGTCCCCGAGGACGCCGACCACAGCCTCAGCAGCCCCCTCGCGCGGGATCGCGTCACGGGCCAGCTCCGCGTCGTCGCGACGGGTCATCGTGACCACTCCCTGATCGATGTCCCGTCCGCCGAGCTCGATCACGATCGGCACACCCTTGCGGATCCACTCCCAGCGCTTCTCCGCCGGCTTGTGGTCGCGCTCGTCCAGGGCGACTCGCACCGGTGCGTCCATCCAGGTCTGCGCCGCAATCTCGTCCCGGAGCTCTCGCGCGGCCTCCAGTACCGCGGTCGGGTCATCCCTGGCGATCGGGACGAGCTGGACCTGCTGGGGCGCGACCCGCGGCGGGACGCGCAGGCCGTTGTCGTCGCCGTGGGTCATCACCACAGCGCCGACCATCCGGGTGGTGAGACCCCAGGAGGTCGTGTAGCAGAGCTTTCGCTCGCCGTCCTCGTCCGTGAACTCCATCTCCATCGCCCGGGAGAAGTTCTGACCCAGATAGTGGGAGGTACCGCACTGGAGGGCCTTCCCGTCCTGCATCATCGCCTCGATGCTGAGGGTCGTCTCCGCGCCCGGGAATCGCTCGTACTCGGGCTTCTCACCAGCGATCACCGGTATCGCGAGCAGCGATTCGGTGAACTCGCGGTAGACGCCGAGCATCCGCGCGGTCTCGTCGAGCGCCTCGTCCTCGGTGGCATGGGCGGTGTGCCCCTCCTGCCAGAGGAACTCGGTCGTCCGCAGCAGCACCCGCGGGCGAAGCTCCCAGCGGACGATGTTGCACCACTGGTTGATCAGCAAGGGCAGATCGCGATACGAGTTGATCCACTTGGCGAAGGAGCGGCCGATGATCGTCTCGGAGGTGGGGCGGACGATCAGCGGCTCCGGGAGCTCGGCGGCCGGGTGCAGCGAGCCATCCTCGCCCTGCTCGAGCCGGTGGTGCGTCACCACCGCCATCTCCTTGGCGAACCCCTCGACGTGCTTCGCCTCCTCCTCGAAGTAGCTCAGGGGGATGAACAGCGGGAAGTACGCGTTCTGGGCGCCGGTCTCCTTGATCCCCTCGTCCAGGGCGCGTTGCATGAGCTCCCAGATTCCGAATCCCCACGGGCGGATGACCATCGCGCCGCGGACGTGGTCGAGCTCCGCGACCTCGGCGTCGCGCACCACGCTCTGGAACCACTGAGGGAAGTCCTCAGCGCGGGTGGGGGAGATCCCGGTTTTTGCCTTGCCTTCCATATCCTCGGACGATGGGCCGTAGCCGCGGACAATCCTTACGCAAGGGGCCGCGAAAGGGGTTCAGGCGCCAGTTCGGTCTCGACCGCTCGGGGCCGCCGCCGGGCCAGACCAGGCCAGGACAGCCGCTGCGCCCCTGGACGATTCCAAACGCGGTCGGATACCTCCGACTCGCGGCCCTGCCGGTCTTCCTCTATCTGGCCTTCTCGTCTGGAGATGGCCGCTCGCCGGCAGCGGCGATCATCTTCTGGCTGATCGCGGCCGGCGACTACGCCGACGGGTTCCTCGCCCGCGCCACCGGCCAGTACAGCCGCATGGGAGCCATCTTGGACCCGATCGTCGACCGGCTGACGATCCTCTCCGGCGTCGTGGTCTGCTGGCACTTCGAGCTGCTGCCGCGGTGGGCACTCGCCGTGCTGGTCATCCGCGAGGTGATCACAGCGCTGCTTGCCGAGTTCGCCCTGCGACGAGTGGGAGAGCTGCAGATCAATTGGCTCGGACGGCTCGCGACCGTGCCGGTGATGGCGTCCATCTTCTTCGCGATGGTCTCTGCGAGCTGGGTCTGGAGCGCGATGCTGATACTCGGAATCGTGCTTGGGGTGATGGGGACGATCGCCTACGTCCGGACCGGGCTCCGCGAGCTCGCTGCGACGTGACGCCTAGCAGCGGCTGCAAGCCCTCAACCGAACCTTCAACCCGCGGTTGAGGTAGCTCGAACGTACCTATAATCGCGACACCAGAGACCGAAACCGGAGGATCCGTGGAGGACGAGACCTTTCCAGACATCGGCGCCATGAGCGATGAGGAGCTCAAGGAGTTGATCGACAGCCTCACCGCCGAGGAGCAGGAGGTGTCATACCGGCGCCGGATCCTGCACGGGCAGATCGACATCCTGAGGGCGGAGCTCGTCAACCGCCTGCGTGAGAACCGCCCCGAGGGCGGCACCCTGATCAAGGGCGACGACGTCCAGCGGCTCAGCGAGATCCTCGCCGGCCGCTCCGAGCCCCCGACCAAGCCCCCGACCTAGAGGGCGGTACACGGTGGCGATCCACTGCCCCGAGTGCGGGTTCGTCAACGCCGAGGGGGCCAACTACTGCCAGAAGTGCGGCGCATACCTCTCCCGTCCCGAAGGGAAGGACGAGCCGACCACGATGACCTACACGGTCGACGAGTCGGGGGAGATGCACCAGGTCGACATCGACGAGGTCGTCGAGCGCCACGGGGCCGCGATGGTGATCCGCTCGGGCGGAGGACGAGCGGGGGAGAGCTTCACGCTGAACGACGAGCGGATCTCGGTCGGCCGGACCCCCGAGGCCGGCGTCTTCCTCGACGACGTCACCGTCTCGAGGAACCACGCGTTGCTCGTTCGCCGGAAGGACGGTCTCTACATCGACGACCTCGGATCGCTGAACGGCACTTATGTCAACCGCCGCCGGATCGAGTCACACAAGCTGGAGGACGGCGACGAGATTCAGATCGGCAAGTACAAGCTGAGCTATCTGGAGAAGTGACCATGGAAGCGTCATCGACACCCTTCGACCGGAGCACCGCGGACGGCGCCGGAATCGACGGCGCGCCCTCGAATCGCAAGGCACTCACCATCGGGGCGGTGGCCAAGATCCTCGGTCGCGAATTCGAGGACATCTCGATCTCTAAGATCCGCTACCTCGAGGACCAGAAGCTGCTCGCGCCGCGCCGGACGCCGGGCGGCTACCGGCTCTACAGCCAGGCCGACGTCGAGCGGCTCCGGACGATCCTGCGTATGCAGCGCGACGAGTTCCTGCCCCTGAGGGTGATCCGCCAGGAGCTCGCGGCGGGCGCGCGCGAGGAGCGAGGCGGCGCGGCTTCGCTGCGTCGCGCGACGACCGTGGACCCCGGCAAGGGCTCGCGGCTGACGATCGAGGAGCTGGTCGACCAGACGGGGGTCGGCGGTGAGCTGATCAAGGAGCTCGAGGACTGGCGTCTGGTCCAGCCCGAGAAAGTCGACGGCACCAAGCTCTACGACGACACCGATCGTGAGATTGTCAAGGCGTGCGCGGAGCTCGCCCGGTTCGGAGTCCAGGGTCGCAACCTGAAGGTGCTCCGCACGGCAGCCGATCGCGAGGCGGTGCTGCTCGAGGCCGTTGTCGGCCCCGGCCTGCAGTCCATGAACCACAACGTCCACCGTGAGGCAATCGAGAACCTTGAGACCCTCGCCGCCGCCTGCAACAACCTCACGCACATGCTGCTCGTCCGCGACCTGCGGAAGCTGACCGGCGAGGATTAGGGCTAACTGCGGTGGCACGCGTCGTGCGTAGGCGCCGCATCGCCGCGCCCGCAAGCGCGCTCTGGACGGTGGTCACCGACCCCTACCACCTGCCGCGGTGGTGGCCGAACACACAGCGGGTGGAGAACGTCAGCGAGGGCGAGCCCGGGGAGCGCAGCTGGACACAGGTGCTCGAGACCCGCGACGGGCGCGGCGTCCGTGCCGACTACCACGGGGTGGCCGCGACCGACGGCAAGCGCTATGTCTTCGAGCAGACCGTCGAGGGGACCCCGTTCGAGCGCTTCGTGAAGCGAGTCCGCACCGAGATCCAGCTGCGACCGCAGAATGGCGAGACCGACGTGACGATGTCACTGGACCGCCGCCTCCGCGGTCTCTCGCGGCTGGGCTCGCCGATGATGCGCCGGGCGATCGGGCGCACCCTGAACGAGGCGCTCGCGGGCCTCGAGACCGCCGCAACCGGCGCGGAGGAACAGAGCTGACCGCGGACATGAAGTGGTGGGGCTGGGGCGACCCGGACCGGCGCCTCGACCTGCCCCCGGCGGCGGTGGCGGCGCTCCGCGAGGAACTCGGCGTACAGGCTGAGGACGCCGCCGAGCACGTGCCGCTCGACCAGGTCTCCCTGCCGGAGCCGCGGTCCGTTCCCGACAGCGTCCGCTCCGCCGCCGGAGAGGTTCTCGACAGCGCTGAGGATCGCCTGCGCCGGGCGGCGGGCCGCAGCTACCCGGACTTGGTCAGGCTGCGCACCGGACGCCTCGAGGTGGCACCAGACGCCGTGCTGCGCCCGCCGGACGGCGCGGCCGTCGAGGCGGTGCTGGATGCATGCGCGGCGGGCGGGGTGGCCGTCGTTCCCTACGGCGGGCGGCACCAGCGTGGTCGGCGGCCTCGACGCGGTGGCCGACGGTCACGCGGCGGTGGTCTCGCTCGACCTGGTGCACCTGCGCTCGGTCGAGGTCGACCCGCGCTCGCTGACCGCGGCCCTGGGCCCGGGCCTCTCCGGCCCCGACGCCGAGCGGGCGCTGGGTGGTCACGGGGCGACGCTGGGCCACTTCCCGCAGTCGTTCGAGCAGGCGACCGTCGGCGGGTTCGCGGCGACGCGCTCCGCCGGCCAGGCCTCGAGCGGCTACGGCCGCTTTGACGACATCGTCACCGCGATCGAGCTGACCGCTCCGTCCGGCCGGCTTCGGACCCGTGCGATTCCGCACACCGCCGCCGGCCCGGCCCTGCGTGAGATGGTCCTCGGCTCCGAGGGAACACTCGGCGTCATCACAGAGGTCAGCTGCCGGGTGCGCCCCGCGCCGCGGGAGCGCCACTACGAGGGCTGGGTGACGGAGGACTTCGATGCGGGGCGCGAGATCATCCGCGATCTCGCGCAGTCGCACGAGGCGCCCGACGTGCTCCGGCTCTCCGACGAGGAGGAGACCCGGGTGACGCTGGGCCTGGCCGGGACCGAGGGTCTGCAGAAGCGGGCGCTGGACGCCTACCTGTCACTGCGGCGCCGGCAGGGCGGCTGCCTGATGATCTGCGGCTGGGAGGGCGAGCCGGACTCGGTCCGCCGGCGCCGGTCGCTGAGCCAGACGCGGCTGCGCCTCGGCGGCGCGGTGCCGCTCGGCGCCTCCGCCGGTCGCTCCTGGGAGCGCAACCGCTACGGCGGCCCCTATCTGCGAGACGAGCTGATGGATCTCGGAGTGATGGTCGAGACGCTGGAGACGGCGCACACCTGGAGCAGGCTGGATGAGCTCTACCGGGCGGTGAGCACCGCCCTGCGGGGCGCCCTCGGGGAACGCTCGATCGTCATGTGCCACGTCTCCCACGCCTACGCCGACGGGGCCTCGCTCTACTTCACCTTCTTCGCCCGCGCCAGACGAGGCGAGGAGCTCGAGCAGTGGCGGGAGGCCAAGTCCGCTGCCTGCGAGGCGATCGTCGCGACGGAGGGCACGATCACCCACCACCACGCGGTGGGCCGCGACCACGCCCCCTACATGCTCGCCGAGGTCGGCGAGATCGGCCTGGACGCGCTCCGCGCCGTCAAGGAGCGCCTCGACCCTGCCGGGATCATGAACCCGGGCAAGCTTCTCAGCATCTAACGGGTTGCTCCTCTGACCCATCACGGGTCGCGCTATCGCGCGTGCTCGCATAATCGGAGCACCCTCGCATTACAGGGCGCCACGCATCACGGGGGTGCCGACCACCTGGGGCAGCGTGGAGCTCTGGGCCGCCCGCTGCACCACCGCGGCCGCCTCGCGCTGGCGGGTCAGGGTGAGCACGGCGGTGGTGAAGCTCGGCAGCAGGCCCTCGGCCGCGGTGGGAATGGGCGTCCTTCCCGTGAGCTTACCGTCCGATCCGACCGCCTGGAAGGCCACCGGGAGGCTCCGCCCGCCGGACCCTGCGAACCAGAGGACGTAGCTCTGGCCCGCACCGCTTGGGGTGAGACCGTCGATTGCGAGGTCGACGGCCGGCTGGTCTGCGACGCGGACCACCGAGATCATCCCGCTCGCCCTCGAGCCGCCCACGGGACTGAGCCGGATCAGCACGACGTGCTCCTGGTCGCCCTGCGTCGTGGTGGAGCCGCTGTCGCCTCCGCCGCCGCCGGCGATCACCAGGAGCACGACCGCAACGACGACCCCGGCTCCGCCGATCGCGGCCCAGAGCGCCCAGCGCCTCAACCCACCCGATGCGGGCTCGGCGGGGCTGCGCGGCGGGACGTCGGGCTCGGCGCCTTCCAGAGCACTCAGGCGCTCCCTGACCGCCCGCGGGTCGATGTCGGCGACCGGATCGGCCTCGAGAGCCCTGCCGGCCGCATGCGCCCGCACCCGCACCTCGTCGGCCGTGATGCCCAGGACCTCGGCGACCTGCTCGTAGGTCTCCCCGGCGATCAGAACCTGGAGCAGGGCGCGCTGATCGTCGCTCAACGCCATGGGCTGGCGCGTTCGGTCAGCCCGAGCCCTTGGCGGCGCCCGAACCGGACTGCGTCCCGGCGCCGCTGCCCTGCGTCCCGGCGCCGCTGCCCTGCGTCCCGGCGCCGCTGCCCTGCGTCCCGGTGCCGCCGCCCTGCGCCTGGCTCTGGGCCTGCTGGAGAAGCTGATTGAGGCCGAGCTCCGAGATGTTTCCCTGCAGGACGGGCGTGCCGACGAAGTTGGTCACTCCGGTCGCCTTCTTGCCCTGAGCCGAGATCGACTGCGAGATCTGCGTCGCCTCGTCGGTGGTGACCTTCGTGAACCGGATCGAGTCGAAGGCCGGCAGGAGCAGCACCTGCTGGGCGATCAGGGGGACGCCACCGGTGAGGTTCCCGCTCGAGTCGACCGTCTCCTGGCCGAGCGGCAGGGCCTGGGTGCCCGACTTGTAGAGCCAGAGCAGATAGCGCTCCCCGCTCGCCGTCGCCGGCAGATGAACGGCGTTCGCCTGCAGGATGAAGGTCGGAGTCTGGGTATTCGAGTTGGTGTTGGTGTTCTGCTGCGAGGCGCCGAGCGTGACCTGCCCGCTCGGCGGGCAGTCAGCGTTCGCGGCCGGGCCCGCGGCGGTCAGCTTCATGGTCGGAAGGCCTGCCTGCTGCGCCGACGAGGGGTTGATCGGGGCACAGTCCTTACCGCCTCCGCCACCACCGCTGGTCGCGATCACGATCACCACGACCGCGATCACGAGGGCAGCCGCGCCGCCGACGATGGCCTGTGTCCTGCGCTTGCCGGTGAGCGAGCCAAGGCCGCTGAAGAAGCCGGCGGCCCGGGAGGCGGCGCCCGGCCCCTTCGCGGGCGCTGCCGAAGGAGCCGGCGCCTGTCCCGGCGGCGGCGCTGACGGGGGGGCGGGAGCGGCGGCCGACGGAGGCGGAGGTGGGGCGCGGCGCCCTCCGCGCGGCTCCGGGATCTCGGGCAGCGCGGCACGCGGAGCGAGCAGCCTCAGGTTCTGGACCAACCGCTGGGCGAGGGCGTTCGCCTCGGGGTCGCTCTGCAGGTGGCGCACGGCATCGGCTCGGCCGATGGGATCGGCCTGGCCCAGCAGGTAGTCGCTGAGGCCGACCTGCGCGTCGGGATCGGCGCCCCCGATCTCGATCAGCGCCGACCGGGCGCGGGAACGCACCTCATCGGGCGTAATGCCGAGCAGGGAGCCGATTTCCTCGTAGCCCTGCCCTCCTTCGAGCAGCAGCTGAAGCATCGCGCGCTGTTCATCCGTGACCGCCACGAGCGTGGAAGCGTAGGGCAGCGGGCAAACGGGTGACACAGCTCTTATCCGGGGTTTAGACGTCCCCGACGGCGCGCTCGCCCGGGATCACGCGGCGCGCCAGGCGCGGATAGAACTCGACCAGGCCGTCCTCGTCGAGCTCGAGCTCCGCTGTGAAATCCCCGTCGCGACTGAGATAGCGGACCACCGACCCGGTTTCGGAGGAGCGCACGTGCTCGTAGCGCTGCGGCGAGGCCTCGACGCGGAGCGTGGGCATCGTGATGAAGGCCATCACGAAGTCCCCCGACCCTCCGCGCCGAAGGCCGTGACGCCGGATCGGCATGGTGTTGGTCAGGGGCGAGTTCTCGATGTCGATGTCACGGGCTTCGGAGAGGTCCGGGAGCGAGCCTTCCCAGGGCCCGCCCAGGACATCGCCCTCGTCCTCGACCTCGGCGTTCCAGCCGCCCGAGCCGTCGTGACGCAGCAGTACGTGTCGGCGCCAGCCTTGGGCGGTCGCGGTGAGCTCGAGCTCCTTCGTGACGTAACGATCGGGTGCTTCGAGCCGGTAATCGACACGGAACGGGTCTGGCTCGGCACCAAGCTGGAAGCCGATCGCCCTGAGGCCGTCGTCGCTCAGCTCCACCTCGGCGGTCTCCGTCAGCCACTCTTCGACGCCCGACCAGACCAGGAATCGCACAGCGGCAGACTATGGTCCCGCGCCATGGGTCAGCGCGAGGACATCCCGGCGGGGTTCGCCGAGGAGATCGGGGTCGAGTGGATCGACTTCGACCCCGGTAACGCGCGTGCCCGCGTCGCGGTCGAGCCGCGGCACTTGCAGCCCTACGGCATCGTCCACGGTGGCGTCTACGCCACCCTCGCGGAGAGCATCTGCTCCGCGGCCACCAACGGAGCGGTGGGCGGCGACGGGTTGGTGGCCATGGGCCAGTCCAACGACACCACGTTCCTGCGTCCGATCGGTGAGGGCCACATCAACGCGACCGCTCAGGCCCGCCACCGGGGACGCACGACCTGGATCTGGGACGTCGAGATGAGCGACGACGAGGGTCGCGTCTGCGCCCTCTCCCGGATGACGATCGCCGTTCGGCCGCGTCGCGGCTCCTAGCCGCCCCCGCGCGAACGTCCCGCAATGGTCCATTTAGGGGGTACTTCGGGACGTGCGGCGCTGGGCCCCCGCGCGAACGTCCCGCAATGGTCCATATAAGGGGTACTTCGGGACGTGCGGCCGCTAGCGCGGCAGGGCCCGCATCGAGCCGAATCTGTTCGTGATCGGCAGGCGCCGGTCGCGGCCGAAGGCCTTGGTCGACACCCTGATCCCGGGCGGAGCCTGGCGGCGCTTGTACTCGGCGCGATCCACCAGCCGCACGACCTCCCGAACTGTCTCCTCCGGCAGGCCCTGCGCGACGAGCGCGTCGACGCCCGCGTCGTGCTCGACGTACCCCTCGAGGATCTTGTCGAGCGTCTCGTAGGGCGGCAGGGAGTCCTCGTCGAGCTGGTCGGGGCGCAGCTCCGCCGACGGGGGGCGCTCCAGAACCGAGGCGGGGATCAGCTCGCTGCGCCTCCTGCTCGTTCCTCCAGCGCACCAACCGGTAGACGAGCAGCTTGAAGACGTCCTTGATCACGGCGAAGCCACCGGCCATGTCGCCGTAGAGGGTCGCGTAGCCGACCGACATCTCGCTCTTGTTCCCGGTGGTGAGAACGAGCCAGCCGAACTTGTTCGACAGCGCCATCGCGACGTTGCCGCGAATTCGTGCCTGGAGGTTCTCCTCGGCCAGCCCGGGCTCGGCGCCCTCGAAGCTGGGCGCGAGCGCGTGCTGATAGGCCTCCATCGCCTCCGCGATCGGGATCTCGATCAGCTCGACCTCGAGATTCGCGGCGATCGTTCGTGCGTCGGCCTGGGTGTCGTCGCTTGAGTTGGGGGAGGGCATGACGACGACGCTGACCCGCTCCGGGCCCACCGCGTCGACGGCGATCAGCGCCACCAGGGCGGAGTCGATCCCGCCCGAGAGGGCGAGCACCACGTGCTCGAAGCCGTTCTTCTCGACGTAGTCGCGCAGCCCCGTGGTGAGCGCCGCATAGACCTCTGACTCCTCGTCCGGCAGTGGCTCCGCCAGCGACGGCTCGACGTGGCCCTCCGGCCGCGCGCCGGAGGTGAGCTCGGCCAGAACCGGGACGCTGCTCGCGGCCGAGGCACCGTCCGAGCGGCCGCCCGCAGGCACCATCAGGTCGCAGACCAGGAGCTCCGGCGCGAACTGCGCGGCCCGCGCGAGCGTCTGACCCTCGGGGCCGACGACCACGCTGGCGCCGTCGAAGACCAGCTCGTCCTGGCCGCCCACCGCGTTGCAGAGGGCGAAGGCCGCCCCGTTGGCCGTGGCACGCTCCGCGACCATCGCCTCGCGCGCCCGGCCCTTGCCGCGGTGATAGGGAGAGGCCGACGAGTTGACCACCAGGCGGGCGCCGGCCATCACCTCGTCCTCCTCGGGGGAGCCGGGGTGCCAGATGTCCTCGCAGACGGTCAGGCCGACCAGCGCGCCGTCGATCTCGATCAGGGCCGGCTCCGTGCCTGGCTCGAAGTAGCGGCGCTCATCGAAGACGCCGTAGTTGGGTAGGTCACACTTCCGGTAGACCGCGCTGACCTCGCCGCCGGCGAGAACCGCGAGCGAGTTGTAGGCCGGGGGAGGGGGAGGCTCGATCAGCGGGTCGAAACCGGGGAGCTCCTCGGCCGGCCGCTCCATGCGCTCGGGAAAGCCGACCAGGGCGACGATGCCCTCGACCTCCGTGGCGATCTTGTCGAGCGCCTCACCGACGGCGTCCAGGAAGTCCCTGCGCAGGACGAGGTCCTCGGGCGGATAGCCGGAGAGGCAGAGCTCGGGCAGCAGCACGAGCTGCGCGCCGCGGTCGCGGGCCTCGTCGATCGACTCCGAGATCAGGCGCGAGTTGCCCTCGATGTCGCCCACGGTGGGGTCGATCTGCGCCAGCGCCAGCCTCAGATGTGTCGCCTCGGCCATCTCCCCAGTATGGCTTCATCCGCGCCTCGGGCTACCCTGCCGCGCGTGTTCAGGCAGGAGAGAAACCCCCGCAGGCGCGCAGGCGTCGAGCTGCTGGAGGCCCACGTCGAGGACCTCTGCCGCGAGTACGACATCGAGCTGGCCGGCTCCTCGTCCCGCGGGCGGGCGATCCGCTGGCGCGGAGGGAAGCTGGAGATTTCGATCCCGCCGATCCGCGGCCAGGTCTCCTATTTCATCGCTCTCCATGAGATCGGCCACCTGGTCGGCAAGGGGCGCTCGGCTCCCAGGCTCGAGTCGGAGGCGAACGCGTGGCTCTTCGCGCTCGAGCACAGCGTCGTCGAGCCCACGCCGGCGACCAGGCGCTCGATCTCTCGCCGCCTCCGCGGATATCTCGAGTGGGCCCGAAACCGCCAGTACCGGCGAGTGCCGCCGCGGATCCCGCCGCGCGAGCACCCCTTCTGGGCGCTGCTCGAGCTCGCCTAGGTCCGCCCACACCAGTTTAGGGTGTGACTTCAAAGCGGCAATAGCCGCTTTTCGTGGCGGTCTCAAACTGCCGCCGCACCACCCGAGAGGGTCAGCGACTCGCTGACCAACGAAGGAGGTGCGGTGATGCCAAAGGGCTACGGCCTGAGCGAGGCGACGAAGGACGGGATCTGGGAGCTGCGAGCGGAGGGGCTGAGCGATCGCGAGATCGGGCGCCGGCTCGGCCTTGCCCGCCCGACCGTGAGCAGCCACCTGGCGAGAACGGGAGGGATCCGGCCGAGGGCGCGCAGGCGCCCCGAGAAGTGCCTGACCCTGGACGAGCGCGAGGAGATCTCGCGCGCCATCGCCCGCGGGCGCTCGGCCCGCGCCATCGCCCGGGCGCTTCGACGCTCCCACACGACGATCGCCCGTGAGATCGACCGCTGCGGCGGCCGGCGGCGCTACCGCGCCCACCAAGCGGACCGCGAGGCTTGGCGCCGCTCACGACGGCCGCGGCCGACCAAGCTCGAGCTCTGCCCGCAGCTGCGCCGGCTCGTCTCAGAGCGGCTGCGAGAGGACTACTCCCCCGAGCAGATCGCGGGCTGGCTCAGGCTCCAATACCCCGACAATGAGGCGATGCGGGTCTCTCACGAGACGATCTACCGCGCCCTCTACGTCCAGGCGCGGGGGACGCTTCGGCGAGAGCTCACCCGGCACCTGAGGACGGGGCGAGGGCGGCGCTTTGCCCGCTCGCAGTCGTCAAAGCGCCAGGGCCAGGGCAAGATCGCCGGGATGGTGATGATCTCCGAGCGCCCGCCCGAGGTGGAGGACCGAGCGGTCCCCGGCCACTGGGAGGGAGACCTCCTGATGGGCGGAAGGACGAACGCGATCGCGACCCTGGTCGAGCGCTCCACGCGCTACTGCCAGCTCGTCGCCCTGCCCGAGGGGAGCGGCGCCGTCGAGGTCGCGGATGCGCTCAAGGCGAGCATCACCACGCTGCCGGCCCAGCTTCGCCGCTCGCTCACCTGGGACCAGGGCTCGGAGATGGCAGAGCACCGGCGCTTTTCGGTCGAGGCCGGCCTGCCGGTCTACTTCTGCGACCCCCGAAGCCCCTGGCAGCGGGGCTCGAACGAGAACACCAACGGCCTCCTGCGCCAGTACTTCCCGAAGGGCAAGAGCCTCGCCGGGGTGAGCCAGGAGCGCCTCGACGAGGTCGCTGCAAAGCTCAACCATCGACCGCGCCAGACGCTCGGCTTTCGGACCCCGGCCGAGAAGCTCGCCGAGCTGATCGACGGCCTCGATCGGGCCGGCGCCGAGCGCTGACTCGCTTCGGCCTTCGGCCTTCGCTCGACAGCGCTCGGACCAGGTGAGACGATGCGACACGTCAGGGGTGGTGCATTGACCGGTTGAGGTCAAGGTCCAAAGCGGCGCTTTGGGCAATAGCGGTGCTGACCGCTCAGCGTTCCGCTTTCACGCGGAAGGAGGAGCAGGCTACGACGATAGGCTCCGCCTGTGCTCGACACCTGGGCGTCAACGACTCCCACTACACGTGCATGCGCGAGCTAGGAAGGAGGGGTAGCCGCGACCGACAGCGACTCGCGCAGCACTGACGAGCCAGACCCGCGCTCGGCGGCGGTCACGTTCATCACCACGGAGCACTTTGTGCTCCAGGGGGCTCGCGCCGCGACGATCGCCGAGTCGAACGGTCGGGCGAACATGTTCCTCGCGGCGGTCTCAGGCGGCCTGGTCGCCCTCGGTCTTGTGGCCACCGCAAGCAGCTTGGGGGCCGCCTTCTACGGATTCGGCCTGATTCTGCTTCCAACGCTGACATTCGTCGGGCTTGTGACCTTTGGGCGAGTACTCCAGTCCGGAATCGAGGACACCGAGTACGCCCGTCGAATCACCCGGCTACGGAGCTACTACCTCGAGCACGCGCCGGAGATCGCCCCGTACCTGCTCCGGGTCTCGCCGGCCGAGCAGCTAATCGTGCAGCCGGCGCCGGGGAATCGATGGCAGGGGTACAAGACTGTGGCGGGGATGGTCGCGGTGATCACGGCGGTGCTGGCGGGCTCGACCGCTGCCCTGGCGGCGATCCTGATATTCGATCACTCACTGGCTGCGGCGGTGATCGCCGGGGCGTTGGTTGCACTCCCGACGCTGGTGGCGATGATCCAGAACCAGAATTCGGCCTGGGAACGCTCCGTCTCTGAGCCGCTCGGATCCGGCGAGGACTGACTCGGGCGAGCGACGAGTGAAAACGCCGCTTTCCATGCGAAGCGGCTACTTGTCGATCTGGAGGATCACAGCCCTAAGAGGTGCAGGGAGCCTCGCCTAAGCGGCCGTGTTCTTGCGGCGCTGCCCGGGCCGCACGGCTTCGAGGTTGCTGATGATCACGGCCACCACCGTGACCAGATAGAGCTGGCCGACCAGCGCTTCGGTGATCGCGAGCGACCGGCCCAGGTTCGTGGCCGCCACCAGGTCCCCGTAGCCGACCGTCGTCAGCGTGGTGTAGCTGAAGTACAGGAAGTCATCACGGCCGTAGCTGCCGGGCGGGTTGAAGAACGACGTCGAGGAGAGGTCGTTGACCGTGGCGTAGGTAACGCCGAAAATCAAGCCGACCAGTAGGTAGAGGCAGAGCACCCCGAACATCGTCTGCAGGGTGACTGCCTCGGTCTCGCGGAACTGCTTGATCACGCCGAAGACGAGCGCGACCGGGGTCAGGGCCACATAGAGCAGCGCCACGATCCCGGCGGAGCTGTTGCCGAACTGGCCGGTCCCGAAAAGCGCCGCGCCGGCGCCGACGATCCCGATCACCGCCGCGATGGCGCTGAGCAGAATCACCCAGTGACGCGCGCGGGATGCCACGACCGCAGCCACCAGCACGGCGGCCTGGAGCACCACCGCGACGAAACGCCCAGCGTCCCCGCTCGGCGCCGCCAGCGTGAAGGTGACCGTCGCGAGGATCAGCAGGAGGACGATGCCGAAGCGGTAGTGGATCCGGTGCACGCGGGCATCTTCGCCAGCCCGCAGGACGCCACTGCCTCAGCAGGAGCGGGCGGGCGGGTCCAGGTGCCTGTCGCGCTTCGCGCCCTCGCGCCCGTTGGGCCCGGAGCCGCAGCTGATCTTCCGGTCGCGGAATCCGTCCTTGGCCCGGAGGAAATCGATCCCTGACTTGCCCTTGAGGGCGTCGCGACCCTTGTTGCCCACGACCAGATCACCGTCGGGGCCGCCGACGACCTTGTCGCGGTCCCGGCCCCCGAAGAGGCGGTCGGCCCCGAGCCAACCCTTGAGGACATCCCGGCCGTTGCCGCCCAGGATCAGGTCGTTGCCCTCGAGCCCCAGCAATCTGTCGCTCCCGTTGTTCCCGATGATCGTGTCGTCGCCCGCCGCGCCGACCAGCGTCTCGGAGCTCGAGTCGCCGGAGAGGAAGTCGCCCTGGGCAGTCCCGATCAGGACCTCCACGTCGCCGTGCGCTGTGTCGCCCCTGCCGGATCCCTGATCCTCGACGCCCCCGTCGTTGTTGTTGCCTATCCCGATCGTGACGCTGACGGGCATGGGGCGCGCGGCATAGGTGAGCGAGTCCGTGCCGCTGCCGCCGGCGATGTCGTCAGGGCCGTTGCCACCGTCCAGCGAGTCGCGGCCGCTGCCGCCGCGAATTGTGTCCGCAAAGGGGGAGCCGAGCACGGTGTCGTTGCCCGAGCCGCCGTCGAGCGTGCCGTGGCCACTGAGCGTGTCGTTGCCGGGGCCGCCGTCGAGGTTCCCCAGGACCGTGGACGGGATGGTGGAACCAAGCGCGATCGTGTCGTCGCGGGCATCGGTGTCCACCGAGATCGTCTTGATGCCCGCCCCGGGACAGGTGGCGGCGTGGGCGTCCACCCCCGTGCACGCGCCGCTGGGCGTCAGGTTCGCCGCTGTGTCCCTGACCGTGTAGGTGTCCGTGGCGCCGTCGTAGCCCACGGCGATCCTGTTCGTCTCGCTGCCGCTCTCGACTGCCCTGATCGTGTTCGAACCGGTGACGGTGACGGTCGAGGCCATCGCCGCCGGCGCAACCAGGGCGAGGGCAGCCGCGATCGCCCCAACCAGCACTCCCTTGCGCATGGCTCCCTTCAGCATCTCTTCGGCTTGAACACGCGAATGCGCGCGACGGACCGGTTTATTCGCCCCGGCCGAGCAGCCGCTCGACTACCAGCACGTCCTTCCACTCGCCGTCGAGCTTGCCGTGCCGGCGGTGGACGCCGACCTCGCTCCAGCCGAGACCCTTGACCAGCGCGATGCTGGGCTCGTTCGAGGTGAAGATCTTGCCGACCAGCTTGTGGGCGCCCGCCTCGGCCGCCGCTCCGGCGAGAGCGTCGAGGAGGGCGTGGCCGATGCCGCCGCCTCTCGCCGCACGGTCCACGTAGAGCGTCGCCTCGCGGACGCCGTCGTAGTAGTGGTGCTGGTCCGTGTACGGGCCAGCCTTGGCCCAGGCGAGCACGACGCCTTCGCGCTCCGCCACGATCACCATGTCGTCCCCGATCCAGCGGGCGGCGTGGTCGGGCGTCGCCAGCCCGGCCTCGAAGGTGGCCACGCGGTCCTCGACCCCCTCGTTGAAGATCTCCGCGATTCGCGCCGCATCGCCGGGCTCCGCCGGGCGAATCGCGATGTCCGCTCTTTGCGAACCGTTCACGCTGGCTTCATAGCATTGGGCCGTGGTATCTGAGCGAAACCTGCGGATCGCCGCCGGCGTCCTGGCGTTGGCCGGGATCGGCGTGGCGACGTACATCTCGATCGCGGAGTTTGGGGGAGGCACGCCCAAGTGCCTGGCCGGAGGCCACGGCTGCGAGACCGTCGCTCACAGTCACTATTCGCATCTGGCAGGGATCAACGTCGCCGCGATCGGAATCGCCGGCTACGCGCTTCTGCTGATCGCGGCCTTCATCCCGGGCGACGCCGGCCGCTTCGGAGGCTTCCTGACCGCCCTCGTCGGGTTCGGTTTCAGCGCCTACCTGACCTACCTGGAGCTGTTCGTGATCGACGCGATCTGCCAATGGTGTGTGGCCAGCGCTGTCCTGATGGCTCTCTCCCTGGCGGTGGCGGCGGCGCGTGCCTTCGCCTACACGGGACGGGAACTGGCTTCCCCCCGGATAGAGTCATCGCGTGGAAGGTAACCAGGACGAGCGAGAGCGCCTGCGCGCCCAGCGGCAGGCCGCGGAGTCTCAGGACGCCGCCCAGCTCGCACGCAAGCGCCGGATCCAGTACCTGACCCTGGGGGCGTTCGGCGCCGTCGCCCTGATCGTGATCCTGATCGTGGTCAGCCAGTCCGGCGGCGGTGGCAGCAACTCGAGCCCGCCCGCCAACGTCACGGGCGCCGCCCAGGTCGAGACCGAGCTCACGGGGATCCCGCAGAGCGGCCAGGTGCTGGGCGACACCGAGGCCGCGGTGAGCGTGATCGAGTACGGGGATCCGCAGTGCTCCTCTTGCAAGTTCTTCTCGGAGAACGTCGCACCCCAGCTGATCTCCGCCGAGGTTCGCCCCGGCAACGTCAAGTACGAGTTCCGTCCCTTCCTGATCATCGGCCCCGATTCGAAGCCGGCGATGAAGGCGGCACTCGCCGCGGGGGAGCAGAATCGACTCTGGCAGTTCCTCCAGCTCTTCTACCTGAACCAGGGCGGGGAGAACTCCGGGTACGTCACCGATTCCTTCCTGACGGGCATCGCCAAGGGCGCCGGGGTGCCGGACATCGCCAAGTGGAACCAGGACCGCAATGACTCGAAGTGGGACGCCACGATCCAGCAGGGCAGCACCCAGGCGGACTCATTCGGCTTCACCGGCACGCCGTCGATCCTGGTCGAGGGGCCCCAGGGCCAGAAGGCGATCGGCGGAGGCACGATCCCGACCCTCGAGCAGATCCAGGCGGCTATCCAGCAGGTCAGTTAGGGCTACCGTGGGGGTATGGCCTCCAAGCAGGGAGACAGCCGGCGCCTGCTGGTGATGACAGCGGACGACTACGGCTACTGGCCGTCCTACAACCGGGGGATCCTGGAGGCGATCGAGATGGGGGCGCTCGACTGCGTCAGCGCCATGGTGGACCGGGAGCACTGCGATCCGGCTCCCCTGCTCGAGAGCGGTGTCGAGATCGGCCTCCACATCGAGTTCGAGGGCCGCTGGGGTCCGCGAAGCGGTGCGCCCGCGCGCACCTCGCTGCGAGTCCAGCTCGACCGCTTCGTTGATCTATTCGGCCGCTGGCCCTCCTTCCTCAACGGGCACAAGCACTGCCATGCCCGTCCGGAGCTGGCGACCCCGGTCTTCCAGACCGCTCAGCAGATCCACGCGCCGGTTCGCTCGGTCAATCCCGACCATCGCCAATGGCTGCGAGAGCGGGGGATCGACACCCAGGACATGCTGATCGGGCGCAGCGAGAGCAAGGAACCCGCCGAACCCGCCGAGCTGCGCGACCTGGCGCCCGGCGTCACCGAGTGGGTGACCCACCCGGGCCATCCGGATCCCGAATCCGGTTCGAGCTACGACCTCGCCCGCCAGGAGGACCTGGGAGTGCTGCAGAAGGTGATGCTGCGCGCCCGCTACGACGAGCCGGTCTGGGGCGATGCCAGGCGCACCGCCATGAAGGAAGCATTCCTCCAGGATCGCGGCGACGTAGAAGAGGAATCCGCGGCGGAGTCCTAGACGCGGGGCGCGTTCAGCCGGCGGGCGATTCCTCGCGCTCGCCGTGGCCGTTCCGCTCGGCTGAGTGAGCACCGGCCCCCGCGCGCGGGATGAAGCGCCGGAAGAGCCCGGGGCGCCCGCCGGCCGCTCCGACCAGTTCGCCGATCGACTCCTCGAGGTCATGGGCCAGGTCGTCCAGGTCCGGCATCCCGTCGTAGTCCCCGATCAGGCCGAAGTTGACCTGGCCGTCGTAGCTCATGATCCCGATGCAGACGCCCTGGTTCTTGGCCAGCGGCACCATCGGGAACACCCGCTCCATCCGGCGGCCCATCAGATACAGCGGGAACTGCGGACCGGGGATGTTGGTGACCACGAGGTTGAAGAAGCGCTGCCGGGACTGCAGGCGCGCGGCTTGGCCGGCGACGGTCGGGGGGGCAAAGTCGGCCAGCTGCGTGATCAGGCTGGCGCCCATCGCCTGCCTCGAGGCCTTCAGGTCGCCCATCGACTCGCGGACGATCTGCATCCGGCGTGCCGGGTCCTCGCACCAGACCGGCAGGGGAGCCATCATCGCGGTCACCTGATTGCCGAGCTTGCCGCGCTGGTCGGAGGCCCGGACGCTGACGGGCACCATCGCCCGTAGCTCGAGGCCGATGGTCGCGTGTCCACGGGCGCGCATGTAGCGGCCGAGGGCGCCGGCGACGGCGGCGAGGATCACGTCGTTGACCGTGCCGCCGAGCTCGTTCTTGACGTGCTTCATATCGGCCAGCGAGGCACGGACCCAGGCGAAGCGGCGATGCGGGCCGACGTCGAAGTTGAAGGGGCTGCGGGGAGCGGCGACGCCCGTCCAGGCGAAGGTGCCGGCCGCCGCCACGGTATCCGTCGCCCTCCGCAATGCACGGCGCGGGCCCCTGACGACGCGGCGGACGCCCCGGAGGATCTCGCGCGGGTCGACTGCCCGCTGCACCAGGGCCTCCCCGAGCAGCTGCGCACCGTTCGGCTCGGGCTTGGGAGCCCATCGCTCGGGCGACTTCGGCGGGTCGATCGGGTCCTTCTCCATGTCGAAGAGGACCGTGGTGATGTCGACGCCGGATACGCCATCCACCATCGCGTGATGGGTCTTGCCCACGATCGCGAAGCGGCCACCCTTCAGACCCTCGATCAGCCAGAGCTCCCAGAGAGGCTTCGAGCGGTCGAGCTGCTGGGAAAAGATCCTCGCCGCCAGCACCCGCAGCTGCTGCTCGGAGCCGGGTTCCGGGAGCGAGGTGTGGCGCACGTGGTAGGCCAGGTTCAGATGCGGATCGTCCACCCACACCGGGCGGCCCTGGCCGAAGGGGACGAACCGGAGCTTCTGCCTGAACCTGGGAACCCGGTGCAGACGCGACTCGATGTGGTCGCGGAACTCGACGTAGGGGGGAGCGGGGCCCTCGAAGAGGGTCGTCGAGGCGACATGCATATGGGTGCCGTCCCGCTCCAGGTGCAGGAACGAGGAATCCAGGCCTGTCAGTCGGTCGGTCACGGCCACTGATGGTCGCATACCAACTGTGCGCGCCGTCACACAAGTTCGCAAATTGCGTACCTACCCTGCGCGGCCGACCAGAGGTCAACCAACTCGCCTAATCAGCCCGTATTAAGCGCTGCCTCCAAGGAGGCAGCTCGGATCTACGGGTGAGCGGGGGAACCACTTTGCCGGCACCAATGCAGCAAGCCGGCTGGGGCGAATGGGGCGGTGTTCCGCCCTTAGCGGTATGGGCGCGAGGGGCTCCGACAGGAGCCACCCGTCTTATGAAGCGGCCGCCGCGAGCCCGTCAGCTAACCCCGTAGGCGTCAAGAGAGAGGCAGGTGTTTCACTTGCGTCGCTTCCGTTGGAAGCGGAGGCGGGCTGCGCTAGCGCTGCTGCCCGCCACGGTATTGATGGTCACAGCAGGCATTGCGAGCGCTTCGGGCGCGGTCCCCGCCCTTTCCGGGACGAACACCGAGGCAACCGCCGCGGGCGGCCCGCCCAACGCGATCAGCCTGAGCGCTCACCGGAACGTGATGGCTCATCACGCCACGACGTTCCGCGGGCGCGTCACGCCGGGCGGCAGCAGGGCGGTCGTCGTCCAGGTCGGCGTGCGCAGGCTCCACGCGCACACCCAGGACGACGGCTCCTACCGGGTGCGCTGGCGCGCGCCAGGCTCCGGTGTCTATGGCGCCCGAGCGAGTGTGGACGGATCGACGGTGCGCTCGCACCGATTCAAGGTCAACGCCTTCCGGCCGGCCGAGGCCTCCTACTACGGCCCCGGCCTCTACGGAGGCGGACTGGCCTGTGGCGGGACCCTGACCCCGGGCAAGCTGGGCGTCGCGAACAGGACGCTCCCCTGTGGCTCGATGGTCACCCTCAGCTATCACGGCAGGACGCTCACCGTCCCCGTGGTCGACAGGGGCCCCTACGCGGGCAACCGCGAGTACGACCTGACCGCCGCCACCAAGGCGAAACTCGGGTTCCCCTCCACGGGGACCGTGCTCACGACCCGCTAGTAGATGCGAGGGTCGTGCGAGGGCGGGCCGACAGGCGCGATCCGCTCCATGCGGGCGTCAGCCGAAGAGCGACCCGTTTAGGGCCGGGCCGGGCTGGTGGCGCTGCTCCTCGTCCGCCAGCCCGGCCATGCCGACCCCCACGAGCCTGACGGGCTCCTGGGGGTCGAAGCCGTCGAGCAACTCCCTCGCCGTCGGCACGACCTGCTCCGGATCGCACGTGAGGCCAGGGAGGGTCCTGGAGCGCGTGTAGGTCTTGAAGGGCCGCAGCCGGATCTTCAGCGTGACCGTGCGTCCCCTTCGCTTGTGCGATGCGAGGCTTTCGCAAACCGAGCGCGCCAGGTGCTCCACCGTGTCGTGGAGCACCTGCCGGTCGGTGACGTCCTCGGGATAGGTCGTCTCGCGGCTCTCCGACTTCCGCACCCGCTCCATGTTGAGCCGCTCGCCGCCGACCCCGTTGGCCCGCGCCCGCAGGCCGCCGCCATGCTTCGGCCCGAAGGCGCGCTCGAGGGTCCACTCCTCCGTGGAGGCCAGGTCCGCCACCGTGCGAACCCCGATGGCCTGAAGCCGCTCGAAGGTCCGCGCGCCGACGCCGGGGAGGAGGGAGGCAGGCCGGTCGCCGACGACCGGCATCCAGTTGTCGTGGTCGAGGACGAAGAACCCGTCCGGCTTGTCGAGGTCGGAGGCGATCTTGGCCATCAGCTTGTTGGGCGCGAGCCCGATCGAGCAGACCAGGTAGGTGACCTCCCTGATGCGCCTCTTGATCTCCTGGGCACGAGCCTGGGGGACGGGGGAGGCCGAGAGGTCGACATAGGCCTCGTCGAGGCCCACGACCTCGAGCTCGTCGCTGAACTCGCGCAGCGTCTCCATCACCCTCACCGAGCCGCGCTTGTAGAGCTGCATGTCGACCGGGAGGACAGTGAGATCGGGACAGCGGCGCCGGGCGGTGATCATCGGGAGCGCCGAGTGGACGCCGTACTTGCGCGCCTCGTACGAGGCGGTGGTGACGACGCCACGGGGACCGTCGTAGGCGACCACGACCGGCTTGCCGCGGAGCTCAGGATGTCGCAGCATCTCGATCGACACATAGAAGGCGTCCATGTCGACGTGGGCGATCACCTGCGACCGATGGAGACTAGGCCGCATCTCCGACGGAGAACGCTAGATTGGACGGCGGTGGCGAACTCGGAGGCAAAGAACCTCGAGGCGATCTCGCGGGCGATCGACCAGCACAACTCGAACTGCCCGTTCCCCGCCAGCGAGGTCCGCATGAACCCATTCGAGTGTGAGCGGCTCGGCTGGGAGGAGATCCGAGGGCTGCCGATCGTCGCGGACCCCGAGCTCGGGACCGGTGCCTTCCGCATCATCTGCTCTCGCGACCAGGAGGGCGAAGGCATCGAGGAGGCCGAAGCCCTCGGGATTCCCATCGAGGTCGCGGTGCCGGGCGGCCCGCCGGAGAAGCCTCCAGCCTGAGATCCGAGGGTGCTCCGCAGGAGCAACCCGAATCAGTTCAGGGCCACCGCCAGACGGCGGCGGTGCTCTCGGGCCAGTGGGTGGTCCGCGCCGAGCTCGGTGAAGATCGCGACCATCACACGGCGAAGTTGATCCTTGCGCTCGGGGTCCTGCTCGGAGGCGAGGGCGGCCTGCAGCTGCTCCAGGGCCTCGCCTGGATCGCCCTCGTCCCAGGCGGCGAAGGCCCGCTGGAGCTCGTCGGCGCTGGCGCCGTTCGCCGAGGCCGAGAGCTCCGCCCGGGCGGCCAGTCCGTCGGCGACGAAGTCGTGGGGGAAGGGCTTCAGCACCTCCAGCGCCTGCTCGTCCTCATCCCGGCCGAGGAGGATGCGGCCCAGGCCGATCGCGGCCCGGGCGTTGCGGGGGTCGAGCTCGAGCGCCTTGCGCAGCGACTCCTCGTCGCCGGACTCGGCGAGGCGGTCCGCCGCGGAGGGGACGATCTCGTTGAGAAAGGCCTCGATCCGGGCGGGCGGCACGGCGCCGATGAACTCGGCGGCCACCTCGCCGTCCTTGAAAGCCTTGACCGCCGGGATGCTGGCGATCTCGTACTTCATGGCGAGGTTCGGGTTCCTGTCGGTGTCGAGCTTGGCGAGCTCGACCTCGCCGTTCCTGGCCGTCACCGCCTTCTCTAGCGCGGGCCCGAGGGTGCGACACGGGCCGCACCATTCGGCCCAGAAATCGACGACCACCGGCACCTGCTTGGAGCGCTCGATGACCTTCGCCTGGAAGTCCTGCTCGCTGACGTCGCTGATCACTTCTCTGAGCTTAGAGCGGCCGGCACGCGGGCTTCCATCGCGCCCAGGTGCCGGTGAAGGAAGTGGAGCTGGTCGCGAAGGGCGCGCTCGCGTCCCTCGCCGACGTAGACGTCGTAGTGGGCGAACGGGTACTCGTGGACCTGGACCCGGCCCTTGGCGCGCCAGGCGGCCGCCCGTGTGGCGGTGGCCGGTGTGATCGTGTCGCGATCGGCGATCTGGACCAGGATCGGGCAGCGGACCCTGTCGATTCGGGTGATCGGCCTGTTGAAGGCCTCGTCGGACGCCCCCCGGGCGGTGACCTGGTTCTGCCAGGTCGGCCCGGCTATCGCGAGCATGCCGGGCTTCGATTCATCGCTGCTCATCGCCGCGAGCTCGCCGGGACGGCCGACGACTGGAATCATGATCGGGTCCCGTCCGCGGAGCGACCCGATGAGGTCCTTGAGCCCCGCCATACCGAGGCGCAGCTGCTGGCCAAGGCCGGCATACCGGCGGACCTGCTCGAGGGCGCGAAAGCCGTCCAGGTCGGGGGTCTGGCAGACGATCGCCGCGATCCGGGGATCCTCCGCCGCGACGTAGACGATGTGGCCGCCCGACCAGGACGTACCCCAGAGCACGATCCGATCCGGATCGACACCGTCGAGACCACGGGCGAACTCGACAGCGGCCACGTAGTCCTCGCGATGCCGCGCGGGCTGCGCCAGCTGGCGCGGCTCGCCGCTGGACTCCCCGAAGCAGCGGTAGTCGAACAGCAGCACGTCCAGGCCGGCCTCGGCGAAGGCTTCGGCGAAGGGAAGGAGCCCCGAGTCCTTCGTCCCGCCGAAACCGTGGGCCATGACGACACAGGGACGGCCGCCCTCGCCGGCGAAGGCGTCGCCCTCGCCGGCGAGATGCCAGGCGGCGCAGCTCTCCCCATGGCTCGGGAAGGAGACGTCGGCGACCATCGTCAAACGGGTTGCTCCTGACCCATCAAACGGGTCGCGCTGGCGCGCGCCCTCGCATTATCGGAGCACCCTCGCTTAGCTGCGGCCTCCGCCGTCACGACGCGTCCGGCGAGCTTGGGCGCCATCCCGCGGGCGGCGCGCTCACGGCCCGCCGGGATCTCCCTGGTCCAGATGTCGTGCTCGTACGTGTACCACTCGATTTCCATCGTGTGCCGGGGGCGGTCCGAGAAGGTCGCGGTGTGGATCGCATCGTCGCGGTGGATCGTCTCCTCCATCTCCGCGAGGGAGGGGAGGGCGTAGTCGCCGCCGACGTAGCGCGTGACCAACTTCGACTGCAGCTCGACGAAGGGGAAGAGGGTCGGGATGGCCTGGGCGAATCCGATCAGGGCCAGGTCGTCGATGCCGGGGGAGAAGATCCGCTTGTAGAGCGGCAGCCGGTTGTCCGGGGCGGAGAGGAGCTCGGGATCGAAGAACGGGAAGGTGATCTTGTAGCCGGTCGCGTAGATGATCACGTCGATCTGCTCGACGCTGCCGTCCTCGAAGCGGACGCTGTCATTCTCCAGCCGCTCGACGTTCGGCTTGGCGACGGCGTCGCCCGATCCGAGCCGCAGGAGGAGCTCGCTGGAGACGGTCGGGTGGGCCTCCAGGAAGTTGTGGTTGGGGTGGGGGAGGCCGAAGTCCTCCATCCGGCCGGAGGCAAGGCGCGGCAGGATTCGCGCCATCCGGCGCTGGAGCTTGAGCGGCAGCCGCGGGTTCACCTTGACCAGGGTGTCGGTCGGCCGGCCCAGGAAGTACTTGGGCATCACCCAGGCGCCGCTGCGGGTGGAGATGAAGACCTTCTCCGCGACCCCCTTGCGCGAGAGCTCGGAGGTGATGTCGACGCTGCTGTTCCCGATCCCGACCACCAGGACGCGCTTGCCGTAGAGGTCGAGCGGCTCGTGCGGGCCCGATGTAGTGGTGGGCGTGGATGGTCTCGCCGTCGAAGTCGCCCGGGAAGTCGGGGAAGCGCGGGTCCCAGTGGTGGCCGTTGCCGACGACGAGGAAGTCGAACTCCTCGGTCGATCCGTCGTCCAGCCGGATCTTCCAGCCGCCCGCTGGCTTCCGCTCGGCGTGCTCCACCGGGGTCTCGAACCGGATCCGGTCACGGAGGGAGAAAGCGTCCGCGTAGCGGTGGAGGTAGCCGCAGGATCTGGGCATGGTGGGGATAGTCCGGGTACTCGTCCGGGCCCATCGGCATGTCTCGGAACGAGACGCCGTCGCGCGAGGTGTCTATGTGGAGCGACTGGTAGGCCGAGGAGCGGCCATTGGGATTGCCGAAGTACCAGTTGCCGCCGATGTCGTCGCTCGCCTCGAAGCAGGTGTAGGGGAGGCCCCAGTCCGAGAAGCGCCTTGCCGGCCGTCAGGCCGCTGATCCCGGCGCCGATCACGCAGGTGGTTGGCTTGGCGGGCATCGGCGGCAGGGAGTCTAGGGATCTGGCTGGCTGGCCAGTATCCGCATCTCAGACGGTCGAGGAGAAGTTGATCCCGAGGCTGTCGAGGACGTCCTGGGCCCAGTGGTTGAAGGTGTTGAACCAGCCGGTCAGGATCGCCACGCCGAAGGCGATCAGGATCACTCCGCCGATCGCCATGATCACGGGGTAGTGGCGCTTGACGACTGCGAAGGCGGTCGTCATCCGGCTGAAGGCAAGTGATGTGAGCAGGAATGGGATCGCCAGGCCCGCCGAGTAGACGGCGAGTAGCAACGCTCCATGGGCGGCCGATCCGGAAACCGCTGCGGCGCTGAGGATGGCGGCGAGCGTCGGCCCGATGCACGGCGTCCACGCGATCCCGAAGGCGGCGCCGGCCACCAGCGGGCCGCCGGTGCCGGCGCGCTCGAGCAGACCTTCGACATGCCACTCGCGGTTTAGCTGCGGGACGAAGAGCGCACTGACGAAGAGCAGTCCCATCGCGATGATCAGCCAGGCGGCGATCTTGTCGAGGAGGAGCTGGTGCTGCTGCAGCGTGCTGCCGATGCCCGTCGCTCCGAGCCCCAGCAGGATGAAGATCACCGAGAAGCTCGAGACGAAGAGGAGGCTGGGGACGAACACGCGCCGCCAGTTCGCCTTCTCCAGGTCCGCCGCGGCGACCCCGGTGACCGCCGAGAGATAGCCCGGCACCAGTGGCAGGACGCAGGGGGAGAGGAAGGAGACGATTCCGGCGGCCAGGGCCGTCAGGACTCCGACACCCGCCGCGGGATCGGTGCTCATGACTGGGATTCTCGCGCACGCCCGCCCGGCGCACGTACTCCCAGTCGTAGTGCCTGACTACCGTGTTTTGTACGGAGTGTTTTTGCGGATCGGAACGGATGTCCACGCAATACGGGCCTGCGTAGGGTTGAGCTTCATCCGGATCCCCGGCCAACTGCACCCTTTTACAGGCGTCCAGCACGTTGGCCAACCCGGCGAGGCGGCCTTCATCCCCCTGGGGTCGCCTCGCCGGGCCTTTTTTTCGGCCTCTTGTTGGGAGCATACGGCGCGAGAGTAAATGAGGCGGGCCAGCCGCCTACGGCTCGGGCCCGGGGTCCTGGCCGAGGATGCTCCGCAGGGAACGGGCGGCCTTCGGGGCGAGCTCGCGCGCGTTGTTGTTGAACATCACGTGCACCTGCTCGGCGTCCTGACTCGAGCGCCTCGGCGCGCCCGGCGATCTCCTCCAGCTCCTTCTTCGAGTAGTCGTAATCGAAGCGCTCGGCGACGCTGCGGCCATGCAGGTAGCCCTCGGTGTTCCGCCCATGGCAGCGCATGTAGGCGAGCGAGTCGTTGGTGACGGCGTCGATCGGCGGGAAGATCGGGACGTGGTCGCCGGGCGGGGTGTCGACGCAGACGAAGACGGCGTCGTGGGCCGAGAGCCAGTCGAGCACGCCCTCGAAGCGCTTCGGTGAGGCCCAGCTTCGCCGCCGGAACTCCACGCGCGACCGGGGTCGGGGCCAGCCCGTCGATCACCGGTGCCAGCTCGTCGAGCTCGTTGCGTCGCGGGTCGAAGGCCGGGGTGAGCTGAAGCAGGTAGGAGCCGAGCTTGCCCGCGTCCGCGAGCGGCTGCATCGCCTCCGCCGTCCGCCGCACCATCTCGTCGAGCAGCGGCCGGTCGAGCAGCACCCGTCCGCGCTCGTTCGTCTCCACCTCGTCCCGCAGGTCCGCCGGCAGCTCCTTGAGCTGGGCGGCGTGGTGGGAGAGGAGCCGGTGGAGCTTGACGTCGAAGGTGAAGCCGTCCGGCGTTCTCTTCGCCCAGCCCTCGACGGTCGAGACCGCGGGGATCGCGTAGAAGCTCGAGTTCAGCTCGACCGCATCGAAGCGTTCGGCGTAGAAGTCCAGCCGGTCCTTGGCCGCCAGTCCCTTCGGATACCAGTACTCGACGAAGCCGGGGTCCGACCAGCTCGAGGTGCCGACGACGATCGTCATGCGCTAACTATCGCTCTCGCGCGGGTATTGGTGGCCCATGCCTCGCCTGAGACGAAGCGACTGCGCCATCGCGGGCATCAAGCGCCGGAGGCGGGGGAGGGGCTTCGAGTACGTCGACGAGGGCGGGGGGCGGATCGAGGATCCCGACGTGGTCGAGCGCATCCGGGCGCTCGCCATCCCGCCGGGCTGGGAGGACGTCTGGATCTGCGCGGACCCGCTCGGCCACATCCAGGCGACCGGGGTCGACGCGCGGAGCCGAAAGCAGTACCGCTACCACGACCTCTGGCGCGAGCGCCGTGATCGCCAGAAGTTCGACTCGATGCTGGACTTTGCGCGGGCGCTCCCGAAGCTGCGCGATCGAGTCGAGCGGGATCTCCGCAAGCGGCGCATCTCGCGGGAGCGAGTGCTCGCCTGCGCCGTGCGGCTGCTCGACCGTGGCTTCTTCCGGATCGGCTCGGAGGACTACGCCGAGGAGAACGAGACCTACGGCCTCGCGACGATGCGAAAGCGCCACGTGACGGTCGAACGGCGAGCACGGTCGTCTTCGACTACGAAGCGAAGGGAGGCAAGCGGCGAGTGCAGGTCGTCGGGGACCGCTCGATCGCCGGGCTGGTCAAGACGCTGCGCGCCCGTCGCGGCGGCGGGCACGAGCTGCTCGCCTATCGGAACGGGGGCTCCTGGCGGGACATCAAGTCCACTGAGATCAACGACTACATCCAGGAGACGCTCGGGGAAGGACACAGCGCCAAGGACTTCAGGACCTGGAACGCGACGGTGCTCGCCGCGGTGGTCCTCGCCGCTTCGGCGCGGGAGCGGGACTTGGAGACGAAGGGCGCGCCGCGCTCGGGCCAAGCGCGACGCCGTCAAGCAGGTCGCTCGCTATCTCGGCAACACGCCGGCGGTCTGCCGGGCCTCCTACATCGATCCGCGCGTCTTCGACCGCTTCGACGGCGGGCCTCACCGTCGGCGGGGTCTTCGAGCGCCTGCCGGAGGACCCCGCCGACTGGCCCGAGGTGCAGGGGCCGATCGAGGAGGCCGTGCTCGACCTCATCGACCGGCGCGAGTCCCCTGCGATCGAGCGGTGGTGAACCTCGTAGGACTCGAGCCGGACGCGGCGCTAGTAGGGGCGGATCAGACCCGGACGCGCTCTTCGGCGGCGAGGCGGCGAGGGCCAGTCCGGCCGCTCCCAGACCTGCTTGGCCAGTGCGATGGCCTCCTGCTCGACCCTCGGGTGGCACCGGCGGCAGACCGGCTCGAGGTTCTCGAGCACGTCCAGCCCGCCATAGCGCCGCGGGATCTTGTGGTGCGCGACGAGGTCGTCCCGGGAGCCGCAGGCGACGCACTCAGCGCCGGATGTGACAGCGACCGAGAGCACCGACCATGCCAGGTGTGTCGGGGATTGCTTCATCTGCGCCGACCCCAATTCCACCGGAGCGACCGGATGCACGCAATGCTTGTGGTGGAATGAGGATGCGGGCGAGTGGCCGGACAGGCTGCCCAGGTGTCTGTTGGACGCAGCGGATCCGGCGTCCCATCCTCATGGGAGGCCTTTGCGCCTCAGTCGTGGTTCTCACCGCAAGTCAGGCCGATGCGGACATCGGAGTGATCGCGGTGAAGCCGAACGTCGCCGCCCCTGGCCAACTGATCGATCTCGCCGTCGGTTGTGGTGGGCGGGGATGCCCGCCGCGGCTGCCGGTCTCGCTGCTCCCGTCGGGAGAAGCGCGACGCACACTCGGTCCGGTCTGCGAGGGGAAACACGGCCCGTGCAGATCGCCAACAGCGCCACGGCTTCCGCGGGAGCTCCCGTACGTATTCCTGGGCTGGACCACCACGAGGAGCACGCCGGCATCGCCCGTGGAGAGCTACGAGCTGCGATTCCGCATCCCGACGGTAGAGCCGGGTGCCTACCAGTTCGTCATCTTCTGCGACGCTTGTTCCCCGGGCCCGAGCGGCACGCTGATCGTCACCTTCACCGGGCCCGACAGCCACAAATTCCTGCAAGTCCGCTCCGAACAGCGCTCTACGTCCAATGACGGAGGCGCGGACCGGGCTTGGCTGATCGGGGGGGCGGCGGCGCTGCTCGCAATTGCCGCGGCCGCAGTTCTCCTGGGCCGGCGCCGGGGTGCATAGACACCGGTAGGCCGTGCCTGGGTGAATGCACGGGAACGGGGGTTATGGAAACTCAGGCGAGAGCCTTCTCGCACCCGCGGTTCGACCCGCGGATTCGAGTTGTAGTCCGGGTTCTGCCGGTATCCCGCCTCTCGTAATGCCGGATCGCTCGGTCAGGCGAGTACATCCGCTTGATCTCGCCCATACCCGCTTCGAACCTCCGCGGTGCTTCCAAGGGTCGCCGGCTTTTCTCCCGAACCCGCGACAAGCGTGTCGCTGTCCGCCCGGACCGCCTCGGCCAGCGGCGTCTCGGGCCTGGCCGCGCCGTTGTCCGCCTGGCGGGCTTCGACCTCCTCCCGGGGGGCCTCAGCGAGCTCGAGCGCAACCGAGCCGTCGGGCGCGATCTGTCTCAGCTCGATCCTGATCGGTCCCCAAGTTGACATAACGATGCATGCGATCCGCCTCATCGGATCTACGATGAGTTCATGCCACTCAGTGATCGGGAGTTGATCAGCCCGCCGCCCACCCTCGCGAATCTGCAAGAGATCTCAGGGCCGGCGCTGGTTGCGATGTTGGTGGCCAGCGCGATCGCGGTGGCCGACGCACTTGCCGGAAGCCGAGTGGTCCTCATCGGCCTGCTCGCAATTCCGCCGGTAATCGCCGCGATGAGCGCCTCGCTCCCCGAGACTGCGGTCGTCGCGGTCTTCTGCTTGATCCTGACCGCCTTTTCCATCCTGTGGGGACACGGCATCGACGGCGGCCAGCGCCTCGTTGGGATGACGACCACGATCGCGGGAGGAGTGGTGGGCCTCTGGGTGGCGAGCCTGCGGGTCAAGCTGAACCGCGAGCGGGCCGCATCCGAGCTGCTCGCAGAAGCCGGCGCGCTGATGGAGGACGCCCTCGACAGGAGGCAACGCGCCCGGCACCTTGCCGATCTCGCCGTCCCGTCGCTCGGCGACGTCGCCCTCATCGACATCGTCACAGCCGAGGGCTCTATCCAGCGGATGGCCGCGCGCAGTCGTGGCACCGACGTGGCCGACATCTTCGTGAAGCTGCGCGCCGATGCGCCGATCGATCCACATGGCCCCCACCCCGTCGCCGAGGTAATCCGTACCGGCCGGACGAAGTTCCTGTACCGCCTGTCCGACGAGGAGATCGATCGGATCACCACCCGCGAGAAGGAGCGCGAGCTACTCCGAAGGCACCGGTTCAAGTCCTGCATCGTGCTGCCGCTCGGCGCTCGCGGGTCGGTTCTCGGGGCGATGACACTCTGGATCATGCGGCCCGCCAAGGCCTTCGACGAGACGGCTCGTCGAACCGCGAAGCGCCTCGCGGACCGGGCGGCACTCGCGCTCGACAACGCCCGCCTGCACGAACAGCAGGCTCATATCGCCTCGGTTCTTCAGCACAGCCTGTTGCCGCGGTCGCTCCCCGAGATCGAGGGCTTCGAGGCCTCGTCCCGCTTCCTGGCGGCAGGTGAGGCCTATGAGGTGGGCGGCGACTTCTACGACGTCTTCCGCAGCGGTCCGGGCAGCTGGACGGCGGTGATCGGCGACGTCTGCGGCAAGGGACCGGAGGCGGCCTCGCTCACCGCACTCGCCCGCTATACGGTACGAACGGCGTCGTCGCCCGACAGCTCGCCCAGCCAGGTGCTGCGCACCCTGCACGACTCGATCAGCTCCGAGGGGGCCGACCTGCGCTTCTGCACCGCCGCGATCGCCCGGATACAGCCACCTGCGAACGGGTCTGAATCGGCCCATCTCACCGTCGCCCTGGGCGGCCATCCCCTGCCGCTCGTCCTGCGGAAGAACGGCCGCGTCGACTCGGTCGGCGAGCCGGGAACCCTGCTTGGGGCACTTCCCTCCGTCATTCTGGCGGACGTCGAGGCGGACCTCGCGGTCGGGGACTCGCTGGTGCTCTACACCGACGGCTTCCTCGACGTCGGCGACCGCAGCCGGCGCGACGACCCCGATTGGCTCGTCAAGGAGCTCGCCAAGTCCACCGGCAAAAGCGCCGATGAGATCGCCGAGCGGCTCGCCCAAGCAGCGATCAAGCGGCATGGCGGCGAGCCGCGCGATGACATCGCCCTGCTCGTCCTGCACCGCAACGGCGCGGGCTAGCGCTCGCGGATGAGCCGCCCGGTCCACATCGGCTGCTCGGGCTGGGTCTACCCGCACTGGCGCGAGCGCTTCTATCCGAAGGAGGTCCCACAGCGTGCCTGGCTCGCCTACTACGCCGAGCACTTCGACACGGTCGAGATCAACAACACCTTCTACCGCCTGCCCAAGCCCTCGGCCGTGGAGGGCTGGGCGACGAACAGCCCGCCCAAGTTCACCCTCGCGGTCAAGGTGAGCCGCTACCTGACCCACATCAAGCGGCTCACCATGGTCGAGGCAGGCATGAAGCGCTTCTACGAGCCGCTCGAGCCGCTGGTGCAGGGTTCCAAGCTGGGCCCGCTGCTGTGGCAGTTCCCGGAGAACTTCCACCGTGACACCGAGCGCCTCTCCGGCGCCCTGACCGCCCTGCCTCCGGGTCGTCACGCCTTCGAGTTCAGGCACGACAGCTGGTTCACAGACGAGGTCTACGGGCTGCTCAGGGACCATGGAGCGGCGCTGGTGATCGGCGACGAGTCCTCACGCTGGATCAGCACCCCCCACGTCCGCACGGCCGACTGGACGTACATCCGCTTCCACCACGGCACTCTTGGCAGGAACGGCAACTACGCCGAGTCCGAGATCGACACCTGGGCGCGCCGGATCGCTCAGTGGCGCCGCGACACCGAGATCTACGCGTACTTCAACAACGACTGGGAGGGCTACGCGCTACGAAATGCCGGCCGGCTCAAGGAGCGGCTCGGCGCCTAGGGGCGGCCTACCGCCGTCGCCACTTCCCGCCGAGCAGCTTGCCGATGCGGCCGCTGCGGCGAGGGCTGAACTCCGGGGCGCCCTTCTCGGGAGGAGGCAGCTGTGCCGCTGCGGCCGAGTCGATGGTGAGGCGCACCGCCCGCTCCGCAGTGTGGGCGACCTCCGGGGCATCGACGAAGCGCAACTCACCCTTGCCGTCTTCGATCACGAACCCGTCCAGGATCCGCTCCCGGTAGTTGTCGACGACCTCGTCGATGACACCCACCTGCTGACCGTCGGAGGCGTACACCGGAGTGCCGCGCTTCACGGCGCCGTAGTGGATCGGGTAACCGTCGTCCTCGCCCACGACTCAAATATACGAGAGGCTCCTTGCGAGCTCGGGAAGCGTGCGATCCAGCTGTTGCCATGCAACACCTATTTGGAGCGCTCCAATTGCGTACGGCCGGCGCTAGCCCTGGCGCTCTCGCACCGCGGGCTCCTCCAGGAAGTCGGCGATCACCCGCGAGAGGCGGCCTCCCTGCCAGGCGAGGGGGGCCTTGCCGGGCTCCTCGCTCACCAGCCTCCCCGCCGGCAGGCGCTCGGCCCAGGCCTCGGCGATCGCGTAGGGGTGTCCTGGGTCAGCCTCGTCGTAGCTCGCGACGACGAGCGCCGGGACGTCGAGCGTTTCCAGCTCCTCGAGCCCCTCGAAGGGAAGCGAGCGCGGAACCTCCCGGAGCGCCCGCACGAGCGCCTCCAGATGGCGGTGGCGCGCCATCCGCTCGCGCGTGATCCTCAGCGCGGTCTCGGTCCAGGTCGGATCGGTCTCCAGGGACGCCTCGTAGGCCTCCATGAAGCCGTCGACCCCGCCTCGCTCCAGGCCGTCCGCGAGCCTGTCCCAGTAGGCGAGCGATTCATCCGCCGCCGGGATGCCGAGCACGACAGGCCCGGTCAGCACGAGCGCCGCGACCTTGTCAGCGTGGTCGAGCGCGTGGGCCACGGCGGTGTGGCAGCCCATCGAATGACCGACCAGCAGCGGGCGCCCGTCGGACGCCCGCTCGCCCAGGACGGCTCTCAGGTCACCGGCGAGCGCGTCGTAGCCGTAGCCCTCCCCCTCCGGTGCCGCACCTGACTCACCGTGCCCGCGGGCGTCGTAGGAGACCAGCCGGTAGCCGCGGCGCGACAGTGCGACCGAGCCGTGCAGGACGTAGCGCCGGGTCGCCGTCAGGCCGTGCAGTTGGACGACCGCCGGCCCCTCCCCCACCTCCTCGCCCGCTAGGACGACTCCCGAGGAGTCCACCACGAAGGGCCTCGGATCCAGGCGCTCGGCCACCGCTACGCCAGCTGCGAGATCGCACGCTCCAGATCGCCCACGTCCTGGTAGCGCAGGCCGAACATGGCCACGTTGCGATAGCGGACCGTGCCGGCGGAATCCACGAGGAAGATCGCGCGTCGGATGAACCCGCCGGGCCCGACGACGCCGTACCGGCGCGCGACCTTCTTCTCGGGATCGGAGAGCAGCGGCACCGTCAGCCCGTTCTGGTCGGCGAAGCGCTCATGCGAGGAGACCGACTGCGGCGAGATCCCCACCATCGGCATGCCCAGGCCCTCGATTCGGTCGCCGTCGTCGCGGTAGGAGCAGAACTGCTTCGTGCACACCGGCGTGAAGTCGCCCGGGTAGAAGGCCAGGATCACGCCATTGCTGCGGAAGTCGGCGAGGCTGTATCGCCGCGAGCCCGTCGCCTCGAGATCGAAGTCCGGCGCCGAATCGCCCACCCGCAGCTTCGCCATCAGCCGCCTCGAATCGTGATGCGCCGGATGACGACGGGGGCCATCGGCCTGCCGATCTGCGTGCCGAGCTGCTCGATCCGCAGCACCACATCAAAGCCACTGGTCACGCCGCCGAGCAGCGCGTCGCTTGGCGTCAGGCCGGCGTCCGCCGCGGTCACCACGTAGAACTGGCTCCCCGACCGCCCGGGCGGCTCCGCCCGGGCTCTTGGCCATCGCGACGAGGCCGCGCGTGTAGGAGAGGTTCTGCGGTGGTGGCTCATCGATCGAATATCCGGGCCCGCCGGCGCCGGTGCCGGTGGGGTCGCCCCCCTGGACGATGAACCCCGGCACGACTCGGTGGAAGAGGGTGTCGTCGTAGACCCCCTTGCGAGCAAGATACGCGAACGAGGAGCTCGTCTTCGGTGCGCGCGCCACATCGAGCGCGATCTGGAACGAGCCGCAGCTGGTCTCCACGGTCGCGCTCGCCGGATCGCTGAGGGTGAAAGTTGGCGGTGACAGATGGATCTGCTTGGGCGGCGGCGCCGCGACCTTGCTGCAGCCGGCGGGGAGCGCGGCCGTCGAAGTGGTTCCTTTCCCACCTCCACATCCCCCGATCAGGAAGAGCGCCAGCGCGGCCGCGATCGCTTTCCGCCCCATGCTCAAGGCGCTGAAGGAGACTCGCGCCTCCTGCGATGATCGCCGCATGCGGACCCGATTCTTGATCGGCCGCTTCATGAACGGCCTGGTGGCGCGGTTCCCCGCTAGCTGGCCGTTGGTCCGCGCCCCGATGCGCCGCTTCTTCGACCGGATGGCGGAGGGATGGGATGAGCGCACGACGGCCGGTTCGCCCGAGCACCTGGCGCCGCTGGCCGCCGCGCTCCTCCACGTCCGCCCGGAGCCCGAGCGTGCGCTCGACATCGGCACCGGGCTCGGAGACGGCGCGCTGCTGATCGCTCGGGAGTTCCCGCACGCGAGGGTCCGCGGTGTTGACATCTCCCCCGAGATGATCCGCCGCGCACAGGACCGAATCGGCCTCGACCCAGAGGGACGCGTCGCCTTCAAGGTGGCTGACGCCGCCCACCTCCCGTTTGAGGACGACTCATTCGATCTCGTCGCCCAGCTCAACACGCCTCCGTTCTTCGCCGAGATCGCCCGCGTCCTGCGCCCCGGCGGCTATGCGGTGATCGCTGCGAGCTGGGGTGCGCAGACGCCGTTCTATACCCCGGACTCGGTGCTCCGGCGCGGATTCCGCCGAGCCGGGATCGGGCAGATAGAGACCGGCGGGGCCGCCGAGGGCACCTACCTCGTCGGCCGTCGCTCCCCCTGACTCGCCACGCAAATAGATTCACCGGATCGCGACGGACCAAAGCCACCTCCTGCTCGTCAATCCACACTCGGCCGGCGGCAAGACGCTGAAGCTGCTCCCAGAGGCGGAGCGCGAGCTCGCTCGGCAGGGTGTGCAATACCGCGTCGTCCGCACCGAGAGCCTGGAGCACGGCGTCTCGGAGGCACGCAGGGCGGCCGAGGCGGGCGAGGTGCCGGTCGTGATGAGCGGGGACGGGCTGGTCGGCCAGGTCGGCGGCGCGCTCGCGGGCACCGCAACGCCGATGGGAATCCTTCCCGGCGGGCGCGGCAACGATCTGGCGCGTGTCCTGAGCATCCCCTCGGAGCCCGCTGGGGCGGTGGCGGTGCTTGCGGACGGACACGAGCGCCAGATCGACATCGGCGAGGCCAACGGGCAGCCCTTCCTCTGCGTCGCCTCCTGCGGCTTCGACTCGGACGCCAACCGCATCGCCAATGAGGCGCGACTGGTGAAGGGCAACCTGGTCTACGCCTACGCAGCCTTCCGCGCACTGGTGGCCTGGAAGCCCGCCAGGTTCACAGTCATGATCGATGCGGGCGAGCCCATCGAGTTCGACGGCTATTCGGTCGCGGTCGGAAACAGCCGTGCCTTCGGGGGCGGCATGTTCATCGCCCCTCACGCAGAGCTCGACGACGGGCTGCTGGACGTGATCACCGTCAGCAACGTGGCCAAGCTGCGCTACCTCAGGGGCCTGCCCAAGGCCTTCAAGGGCACCCATCTGGAAAACGACGAGGTCTCCGAGCACAGGGGTGCAACGGTTGAGATCCAGTCGGACCGCGATTTTGCCGTCTACGCCGACGGCGAGCACATCACCGACCTGCCGGCCACTCTGCGGGTCCTCCCCCGCGCCCTCACCGTGATCGCACCGCCCGGTCCCTTCGCCGGTCCCCCCGCCTGAGGGGGGCCTAACCTGCGGGCGCGCCATGAGCGCCCTGTTCACAGCCAAGCGCGGCCTCGCCAAGGCCGTGGGGAGCCTGAGCCGCCGCAGCGGCCGGGGCGGCGGGACGACCCTGCCCGGTCGTCTGCTCGTCCGCATGGCCCCGGACGCGATCGAGCGTCTGTCCGCCGGGCTCGACCGCGGCTCGATCGTGGTCAGCTCCACAAACGGTAAGACCACGACCGCCGGCATGATCGCTGGGATTCTGGGGGCCGCCGGACGCACACCGGTGCACAACCGCGCCGGCTCCAACATGCACTGGGGTGTCGCGACGGCGCTGCTGGAGCAGTCCGAAAACGAGGGCCTCTTCGAGCTCGATGAGGCCTGGCTCCCTCGGGTCGCCCCGCATCTACGCCCTCGCCTGCTGGTCCTCGGCAACCTCTTCCGCGACCAGCTCGACCGCTACGGCGAGCTGGAGCGAATCGCGGACGAATGGGCGGATCTGGTGGCCTCGCTGGAGGGTTCCTGCGAGTTCGCCCTGAATGCCGACGACCCGCTGATCGCCGACCTCGGCCGCGACCGGGACCTCCGCCGCCGTCCGGGCGTCACCTACTTCGGGATCGAGGACACCAGCCAGGCGCTCCCCGAGCTCCAGCACGCCTTCGACGCGAAGCACTGCCGCCGCTGCGGCGCGCCGTATGTCTACGACCGCGCCTTCGTCGGTCACCTGGGCCACTACAGGTGCCCGAACTGCGGAGCAGACCGGCCGGCGCCGGACATCGCCGCCACCGGGATCGAGCTGCACGGCATCAGCGGCTCCAGCGTGCACGTCACCACGCCCGAGGGCAAGCTTGACCTCGAGCTCCCCCTCCCCGGGCTCTACAACGTCTACAACGCCCTCGCGGCACTGGCAGCCGGGCTGCGCTCGGGCGTCCCCCTCCGGCAGGTGCGCGAGGGACTCGAGTCGATGCGCGCCGTCTTCGGCCGCGTCGAGACGATCGAGGTCTCGGGCAAGCCCGTCTCGATCCTGTTGGTCAAGAACCCGGCGGGCGCCAACGAGGTGCTCCGCACCCTGATGCTCGAGTCGTCCGACGGCGGGATCGATCTCTGGCTCGCGCTCAACGATCGCATCGCCGACGGCCGCGACGTCTCCTGGATCTGGGACGCGGACTTCGAGATCCTCGCCGACGGGGTGCGTCGGGTGGTCTGCGCCGGGACCCGGGCACCGGAGATGGCGCTGCGCCTCAAGTACGCCGGCTGGCCGGAGGAAGTGATCGAGGTGGCCGGGCCGATCGACTCCTCCTTCGACGAGGCGGTGGCGGCCACCCCTGGGCGGCTCTTCGCGCTCCCCACCTATACGGCGCTGCTCGAGCTGCGCACCCTGCTGGCAAACCGCGGCCTGGCAGCCGACTTCTGGCGATGACGATTCCCTCCGTCTGGCAGGAGGTCGAGTTCGGGGGCTACGGCGCCGACCTGCCGGTCTGGGTCGAGCTGGCCGATGCTGCCGCCGGCCCGATCCTGGAGCTCGGAGCGGGAGCCGGCCGAGTCGCCCTACACCTGGCCGGGCACGGATACGATGTGATCGCCCTCGAACGCGACCGCGGCCTGGCCGCCGAGCTCGAGCGCCTGGCCGCCGACCGGGGCGTCTCCGTCGCCACCGTCAACGCCGACCTCGACTTCCCCGATGGCCTGCGGCTCCCACGGCGCCCGCAGCTCGCGCTCGGTCCTCTGCACGTGATCCAGGTTCTCGATGCCGAGGCTCGGCCGCGGCTCCTGGCGCGCCTGCTGGAGCTCGTTCTCCCCGGTGCAACGGTGGCGCTCACCCTGGTGGACGAGTCCACCCTGCTCAGCACCGGGGCTGCATCGAGACAGATCCTTCCCGACATGCGAGAGATAGAGGGCTGGGTCTACTCGAGCGAGCCCCTCTGGGTGCAGGTCGGCGATCGGGCTCTGACCGTGCGCCGGCTGCGCGAGCGCGTCTCGCCGGACGGCCGGATGGAACGTGAGGTCCACGACGAGATACTCCATCGGGTCAGCCCCGAAGCCCTGGAGCGCGAGGCTGCCGAGGCCGGCTTTCTTCCGGTTGGAAGGCGGTCGATCAGCTCGGGCGAGAACGAGGCCGACTCGGTCGTGGTCCTCTTGGGGGCTCCTCGATGAGCCCGGATGCGCCCGAGCTCCGGCTGCTCGCTCTGTATCCCGAGCAGATGAACATCTACGCGGACCGCGGCAACATTCTCTTCCTGCAAAGGCGAAGCGAGTGGCGGGGCATCCCCTTCCGCTACGCGGCGGCCGGGCCCGGCGACGGCTTCGACCCGGCGGACCACGATCTGATCTACATCGGCGGCGGTCAGGACCGAGACCAGGAGCTGGTGGCCGCTGACATGCTGCGCACGAAGCGCGACGCCATCGCCTCCGCTGTCGAGGATGGAGCGGCGCTGCTGGCCGTCTGCGGCGGCTACCAGCTGCTCGGCCACCGCTACGAGCTCGGGGACGAGTCGATCCCCGGGCTGGGGGTCGCCGACCTGGAGACCGTGCGGGACCCCGGGCCACGTCTGATCGGGAACGTCTCGATCGAGGTCGACCTGGGCGACGGGCCCAAGGATCTGGCCGGGTTCGAGAACCACGGCGGCCGCACCCAACTCGGCCCGGATGCGACGCCGCTCGGGCGTGTCCAGCACGGCCACGGCAACAACGGTCGCGACGGCTACGAGGGGGTCAAGCGCCTCAACCTGATTGGGACCTATCTGCATGGTCCCCTCCTCCCCAAGAACGCCTGGCTGGCGGACCGGCTGATCGCGCTCGCGATCGAACGGCGCACGGGCTTGCTGCCGGAGCTGGAGCCGCTCGACGACGCGCTCGAGGCCGCCGCCCACGATTCCGCCCTGCGCGCGGCCTCGACGGGCTAGGATCCTCGCATGGTCATCGTGATCATCATCGTTGCCCTGCTGTTGCTGGTCGGGCTGATCTACGTCCTCGCCCGTAACGGCATCATCAGGCTGCGCAACCAGTGCGACGAGGCCTGGAGCGGCATCGACGTTCAGCTCAAGCGCCGGCACGACCTGGTCCCGAACCTGGTCGAATCGGTCAAGGGCTATGCCTCGCACGAGAAGTCGACCTTCGAGAAGGTGACCCAGGCGCGTGCCGCCGCGATGCAGGCGAGCGGCCCCGCCGAGGCCGGCAAGGCGGAGACCCAGCTCACCCAGGCGCTGGGCGGCCTGCGGGTGGTTGCGGAGCAGTACCCGGAGCTTCGTGCCACCGAGAACTTCCAGCAGCTCCAGCGTCAGCTCTCGGAGCTGGAGGATGAGATCCAGGCCTCTCGCCGGATCTACAACTCGAACGTCCAGCAGTACAACACGCGCATCCAGCAGTTCCCCGGCTCGATCATCGCCAATCAGGGCGGGTTCACGCCCAAGACCTTCTTCGAGATCGGCGACGCGGCCGAGCGCGAGACCCCTCAGGTCTCCTTCAGTTAGGTCCCGCTGGAACCGAAGCCGCCGGCCCCGCGGATCGACGCATCGAGGTCGTCGGCCTGCAGCGGGCTGGCGGTGGCGATCGGGACCAGGAGCAGCTGCGCGATCCGATCCCCGGCTGCGCACTGGTAGTCAGAGGTCTGGTCGGTGTTGAGCAACAGCACGCGCACCTCACCGCGATAGCCCGGGTCAATCAGGCCTGGTGAGTTGACCAGCGTCACTCCGTGCTTGAGCGCCAGGCCGGATCGAGGCAGGACCAGGCCCGCCAGGCCTTCCGGGATCGCGACGGCAAGGCCCGTGCCGACGCTGACCCGGTTCCCCGGCGGGATCCGAGCGCCTTCGGCCGCGTAGAGATCGAGGCCGGCGTCGTTGTCGTGCGCCCTCGTGGGAATGGTCGCCCGCTTGCTGAGCTTGATGAACCTGAGCTCCTCCACGGGCCTAGCGTAGAGGCGGATTCGGTTGGGTCGCCGCCGCTAGTCGCCTGCCGCTCGAGCTCCGCTGTGAGCCCGGCTTCCTCGCCCGTTGACCGAAAGATCCGCGAAGCGATCGGCGAGGGCGGCAGGTAGTCGCGCGCGAACGAGAACCCCGTCCTCGCGATCCTCGCGCTCGAGGTCACCAGCGATCTCGTGAAGCTCGGAAAGACGCTCACCGGCGTCAAAGGGCACGAGCAACTCGACCTCGCTGAGCCCCTCTTCGATCAGAGTCGCAATCTCGGAGCGCAGCCGCTCGAGCCCCTCTCCCGTCTCGGCTGAGACCGGGATCGCGTCCGGATGTCGCGGTCCGAGCTCGCGGCGTCCCTCCTCGTCCAGGAGGTCCATCTTGTTCATCACCAACAGTCGAGGCGATGAGCCGGCCCCGATCTCCTCGAGCACCGCGTCCACCGCCGAGATCGAGTCGGCCCGCTCCTCCTCCGGCTCGGAGCCGTCGACGACGTGCACGATCAGGTCCGCCAGCACGGTCTCCTCCAGGGTCGCCTTGAAGGCCTCCACGAGCGCGTGCGGGAGCTTGCGGATGAAGCCGACGGTGTCGGTGAGCAGAAAGCGTCGTCCCTGGTGGGTGAAGGCCCGGGTGGTCGGGTCGAGCGTGTGAAAGAGCCGCTCCCCCACGCCGACCTCGGCGCCCGTCAGCGCGTTCAGCAGGGTCGACTTGCCGGCGTTGGTGTAGCCGGCGAGGGCGACCGAGGGCAGCGCGGCCCGCTCGCGCTCCGACCGCATCACCGCCCGATTCCGCTCGACACCCCGCAACCGGCGGCGCAGCGCGCTGATCCGGTCGCGGGCGAGGCGGCGATCCGTCTCGATCTGGGACTCACCGGGGCCGCGGGTGCCGATGCCGCCATCCATCCGACCCGCCCCGAGGCGCTCCAGGTGCGTCCACAGCCCCCTCATGCGGGCGAGGTTGTATTCGAGCTGCGCCAGCTCGACCTGGAGCTTCCCCTCAGCCGTGTGGGCATGGTCGGCGAAGATGTCCAGGATCACCGCCGTCCTGTCGATCACGGGAACGCCAAGCTCCTGCTCGAGGTTGCGTTCCTGCCGGGGCACGAGCTCATCGTCGCAGGCGACCAGATTGGCATCCGCGGCGGCGATCTCGCGTTTGAGCTCTGTGAGCTTGCCCCGCCCCAGGTATCGATCCGGGTCGGGCTGGGCGCGAGCCTGCGTCATCTCGCCCGCCGTGGCGACTCCGGCGGTTCGCAGGAGCTCCTTGAGCTCGGCGAGGGTTTCGTCGCGATGCTCATCGTCACGGACAATTCCGACTGCGATGGCGCGCTGGCGGGCGCGAGGATTGACGATGCCGGCGCCGTTCAGAGCTCTCTCGGTCAGCCGGCCGTTGCGGTTTCTCTGCACTGACTGGATGTTAGGCGGCTCCCGCGGCAGCTACGCGGGGCGTGGTGCGGCGACGCGCCCCTGCGGCACCACGGGGAGCAGCGCCGCGGCCCCGACAACCGCCAGGAAGGCCGTGGAGCGCATCACGACCTCGAGCGGGTCCGAGCCGAGTGGGTCCCGGAAGACGATGATTCCGCCCGCGATCGCGGCGAGTGTCGCGGCAGCCGAGAAGACCACGATCACGCCGACGGCGTCCCCCAGCTGCAGGCCCCGCGCCAGCGCGAGGAAGGCGCAGAGGCCGCCGAGGATGGCGACGACCGTCCAGGGGCTGAAGATGCCGAGCGGCGAGCCGGGCACGGTCTCGGCGAGCGCCTTGAGCGCCACGTCCGAGACGCCGAGCGAGGTACCCGCGGCGGCGGCCAGCAGCAGCCAGTTGCGGGCGACCAGGCGCCGCTGCGCCGAGGCCCACATCAGCAGGCCGCCCAGGGCGAGCGTGCCGCCCTCGAAGGCGAGCATCGAGGAGCTCGCGAAACCGTGGCCCGCCTGGCCCTTGCTCGCGGTCAGGGCCAGAAAGACAAGCCCCGCCGCGCAGAGGACCATCCCGAGCACCTCGCGCCTGCAGACTGCGATGCCGAACAGGCGCCGCGCTGGGATCGCCAGCATGGCGAGCCCGCCGGCGATAACCGCCTGGACCAGCGACAGCGGCGCCATCGAGAGCGCCGCCACGTGCAGGCACCAGGCGAAGAAGGCGAGCACGAACCCGATCACCCACCAGCGCGAGCGGAACAGCGCCGACGCGCTGCGCAGCGGGCTGCGCATCGCGACATCGGGAGCGTTGACCGCCCCGCGGTGCTTGCAGAGAAGGGCCACCCCGGAGATCAGGGCGCAGCCGAGCGCGAGTATGAGTCCGAGTTCGCTCATCAGTTGAAAGGTCGGCGCGACAGGATGGGTCCTTGACCTGAGGACTGGGTAAAGGCCATTTCGCCCCCCGGCGCGGAAGGCCCCTGCTACCTGGACAGTAGCGGTCCAAGCTTCCTTCGCGCCGATTCGCGAGTGGCCGGGTTACCGGGTGAGGTGCGCGCGGAGGCGCTGGACGGCCTCCCGCAGGAGCTCCTCCGGCGTGGTCAGCGAGATGCGGAAGAATCCCTCACCGCTCGGCCCGTACATCGAGCCCGGCGAGACCACGACAGCCGCCTCCTCCAGCACCAGCTCCGCGAACGAGGCGGAGGTATGGCCGGCGGGCACCGGGGCCCAGATGTAGATCGTGCCCCTCGGCGCCTCGACCTCGACGCCGATGTCCCGGAGCGCCTCCACCACCAGGTCGCGGCGGCGCTCATAGATCCGGCACATCTCCTCGACCTCCTTGCCGGACCCCCGCAGCGCCGCGGCTCCGGCGAGCTGGACGGCCTCGAACAGCCCCGAATCGACGTTCGTCTTCAGCCGCCAGTAAGTCCTGATCGCCTCGGCGTTGCCGAGGATCGCCGCGCAGCGCCAGCCGGTCATGTTGTAGCCCTTGGAGAGCGAGAAGACCTCGACCCCGACCTCCTTCGCCCCCGGCGTCGCCAGGAAGCTCGGGGCGACGTAGCCGTCGTAGGTCGTCTCGGAGTAGGCGTTGTCGTGAACGACCAGGATGTCGTGGCGCCCGGCGAGCTCGACCACGCGCTCGAAGAAGCCGTCCGGGACCACCGCGCCGGTCGGATTGTTCGGGTAGTTGATGAAGAGCAGACGCGCCGCCTCGAGCTTTTCTTCCGCGATCGCGTCCAGGTCCGGGGCGAGGCCGAGGTCGGGCCGAAGCGGCAGCAGGTAGGCCTCGGCGCCGGCGAGAACCGGGCCGGCCGTGTAGACCGGATAGCCCGGGTCCGAAGCCAGGGCGACGTCGCCCGGATCGAGGAAGGCGAAGCAGAGGTTGTAGATGCACTCCTTCGCCCCGATCGCCGGGATCACCTCGTGCACGGGGTCTATCTCGACTCCGAAGCGCTGAAAATAGAAGTCCGCCAGCGCCTCGCGGAACTCGGGGCGCCCACGGTTGCTCGGATATTTCTGCGCGCTCGGGTCGCCGACCGCCTCGCGCATCGCCTCGACGACATAGCGGAAGGTGGGCGTGTCCGGGTCGCCGATCCCGAGGCTGATCACGTCGATGCCCTCGTCGCGCTTGGCCTCGACCCTGCGCTCGAGCTCGGCGAACATGTACGGGGGGATCGCCTCCAGCCTCTGGGAGGGGGCCGCCAGGCCCTTCTTCTTGGCGGGTGCTGCCATTGGATCCGGAAGACTAGGGAAGCGATTCGAGGGCGCGCAGAAGCTCCTCCGAGAGCTCCGCCGCGAAGACGGGTTCGGCCCAGCCAGTCAGACGGACCGAGAGGTCCTCGCCGATCTCCACTCGGAGCTCTCCGCCGTCCAGCTCGACGGTCAGCGAGCTCGGCGCGCCGTCCAGGTGGGCCGCCACCGCCGCGCCGGATGCTCCGGTTCCCGAGGAGAGCGTCTCCCCCACCCCCCGCTCGAAGATCCGCGCCCGGACCCCGTCGCCCTCAATCCGGAAGAAGCTCACGTTGGTGCGGTTGGGAAACAGATTGCTGTGCTCGATCTCCGGGCCGATCGCTGGCAGGTCGAGGGACTCGAGCTCATCACCGACGGCGATGGCGCACTGCGGGTTGCCGATCGAGAGGTGCTGGAAGCTCCACGTCCTCCCCCCCGCCTCGAGCTCCCCTCGGCCGTCCTCGGGGCCAGCCGGGAAGTCCTCCGAGGTTGTGCTCACCCGCCCCATCTCGAGCGTGCACTCGCGATCGGAGCGGATGGTCGGCGTGATCGGCCCGGCCTTGGTCAGGATCGTGAACTCGTCGGCGTCCGTCCACCCGGACCGGCGCAGGTACATGACCGCCTCGCGAGCGCCGTTGCCGGACAGCTCGGCCTCCGATCCATCGGGATTGAAGATCCGAAGCTCGGCCACGTAGGCCGGGTCCTCGACCGGCGCAAGCAACAGGATCCCGTCCGAGCCGACGCCGAAGTGCGGGTCGCAGAGCCGCTGCACGCGTGCCGGGGTCGGCTCCCAGGGCAGCGCCGCGGCCTCGACGATCAGGTAGTCGTTGCCGAGGGCGGTCCACTTCTCGAACTTCATCGCTTCTCCTCGGCGGCCGCGCGCGCCGCCTGCTCATCCAGGAAGTAGGTCATCTTCGTGAGCCGCCCGCCATCGAACTCACAGAGGATCCAAACCCGGACCTCGAGCGGTGCGCCGCTCGCCTCCCCGCGCAGCTCCCACCGCATGTCGGCGAGCGAAGCCTCGCCCGCAGGCTCGACACCGGTCACGGCGACACGCTCCTCCGCCCAGGATTCCTTGATGCGACGCCACTGCGCGACCATCGCATCCCACCCAACGAAGGTTCCAGGCTCCGGCCAGCCCTCCGGCGAGACGATCACGCCCTCCGGGCTCCAAATTGCCTTGAGTGTCTCGAAGTCGTTCGAGTTCCAGGCATCGGTCGATCTGCGGACAAGCGCCTCGCGTTCCTCAGAATTCATCGGAGCAGCTCCACGATTTCAGCCGCCACGTCTACATCCTCGCGGCCTGTGCGGTCGACGAGCGTGACGCCCTCCATCCGGCGCATCCAGGTGAGCTGGCGCCGCGCATAGGCTCGATGCGCCGCCTTGATCGACTCGATCGCCTCGGCCGACGGCGCAGCGTCGATGTCCGCGACGAGCTGCTCGAAGCCCAGCGCCGCACGCGCGGTTCGCGAGACGCCCGCCTCCTCCGCCGCCCGGGCCTCATCGGCCGCTCCGGCGGCGACCATCTCATCGACACGAGCGTCGATCCGCTCCGCGAGAGGCTCGCGGTCCATTGTCAGGCCCACGAGCAGCGTCGGATGGCGAAGCCCAGCGGTCCAGAGTCCCTCGCCACCGGCGGCGGCCTCGATTCCGGCTCGCGCCAGCTCGGTGAGGCGGGCGATCCGCTTGCGGTCGTTCGGATCGACGCTCTCGGCGAGTTCGGGAGCCAGCTCCGCGTGCAGCGCCTCCGAGCCCCGCTCGGCGAGCTCCGCCTCCACCTGCCCGCGGATCTCGGCGGGCACGGGCGGCCGCAGGTCCAGGTCCGCCAGCGCCGCTCTCAGGTAGAGGCCCGTGCCACCCACCACTATCGGACGACGCCCCTCGGCCAGGAGCGCCTCGATTTCGCGGTGAGCCGCCTCGGCGTAGCGGCCGGCGCTGAACTCCTCCCCAGGGTCCACGAACGAGAGCAGCCGGTGTTCTAGTCGGGACCGCTGACCGTCATCGGCGGCGCCGCTCAGCGTCTCCAGGCCTCGGTAGACCTGGATCGAATCGCAGTTGACCGCCACCGGGTCCTCGCTCCGACCCCGCAGCGTCTCTGCAACGGCGATGGCGACGCCCGTCTTGCCGACCGCCGTTGGGCCGAACAGCGCCAGGACCTGCATCGCCGGCTCCGCGGAGCGCCGCCTACGCGGCGCGGCTGATCAGGCGCTCGGAGCCGCTGAGGGTCGCCGAGGTGGCGCCGGAGATCTCGACCTCCACCAGCTCGCCCGGGGCGGCGGTGCCGTCGAAGTTGACCGTCTTGTTGTGCCGGGTGCGGCCTCGCAGCCGCGAGGGATCGGTGCGGCTTGGACCCTCGACCAGGACCTCCATGGTGCGCCCGACGAAGCGTGCCGCCCGCTCTCGTGCGCGCCGCTGGACGAGCTCCACGAGTCGCTCCATGCGCTCACGCTTCACCGCATGCGGCAGCTGGTCCTCGAAGGTGGCGGCCTCGGTGCCGCGGCGCGGCGAGAAGACGAAGGTGAAGGCTCCGTCGTAGCCCACCTCGTCGACGACCTCGAGCGTCTGCTCGAAGTCCGGGTCGGTCTCACCCGGGAAACCGACGATGATGTCCGTGGTGATCGCGCAGTCCGGCACGTGCTCGCGGATCAGCGCCACGCGGTCCATGTAGCGCTCCCGGCTGTATGTCCGCCGCATCCTCTTCAGGATCGGCGTGGAGCCCGACTGAAGCGGCAGGTGGATGTGCTCGCAGAGGGAGTCGAGCTCGGTGTGCGCCCGGATCACGTCCTCGCGCATGTCCTTCGGGTGAGGGCTCGTGTAGCGGATGCGCTCGACGTCTGTGACGCCATCCACCCGGGCGAGCAGCTCGCCGAAGGTGATCCGGGTTTCCTTGGGCAGATCGCGGCCGTAGCTGTTGACGTTCTGGCCCAGCAGGGTGATCTCGCGGACGCCGTCGGTGGCCAGGCGCTCGATCTCCGCGATCAGCTCGTCGGGGTCACGGCTTGCCTCGCGGCCACGCACCGACGGCACGATGCAGTACGAGCAGACGCAGTTGCAGCCCTGCGAGATCTGCACCCAGGCCTGGAACTCGCGGGCCCGTTTCATCGGCAGGTGGCCCGAGACGTCCTCGAACTCGAAGTAGCCCTGCGCCGTCAGCGAATCGGATGTGAGGAACTCGGCGAGGCGGTGGATCTGGCCCGGCCCGAAGGCCACGTCCACGAAGGGAAAGCGCCGGAAAACCTCGTCCTTGACCGACTGCGCCCAGCAGCCGCCCACGCCCACGACCCTCGCCGGGTCCTCGGACTTGAGGCGCTTGGCCTCGCCGAGGTGGGCGATGAAGCGGTTGTCCGCCGACTCGCGGATCGAGCAGGTGTTGAAGAGGATCAGGTCCGCGCGCTCGCGATCGGGGGACTCGACGTAGCCGAGGGAATCGAGCATCCCCTTCATCCGCTCGGAGTCGTGCTCGTTCATCTGACAGCCGAACGTGGTGACGTGGTACGTCTTTGGCAGCATCCCCATCCGAGTTGCGTCGGCGCGAGCGGTCAACGTAGTGGCGATGTTAGTGGCGACGAAAGGATGAGCAAATGAGTGACTACGGCTACGACGCGGTTGCCGAGCTGGCCGACCGGATGCTGGAGAAGTACCGCCGGGGCGAGGAGCCGGGTCTCGAAGACAGGCTCACCTGGGACGGGCTCACCGAGGAGGAGCGGGACCGGTTCATTGCGGATTCCGACCAGCAGATCGCCCACAAGAAGGAGAAGCTGGAGGCGCTCGAAGAGGACAACAGGATCCTGAAGATCCTGCTGCGCCTCGATGTCGGGCAGATCACCACCTTGGATGCGGTCCAGCAGATTCGTGCCGCGGTGCCCGACCCGCTGGCGGAGTAGAAGCCCGTCGCGAGATACTGCGTGGGCGATGTCGGAGGAGCGCAGCGGGCACCAAAGGCTCCCTGGCCCGCTCTCTTGTGCGACTGCGGGTGTTAGGAGAGTGATGAGACGTGTACTGATCGCCGGTTTCGCCTCGCTGCTCGCCTTGGCGCTGATCGCGCCGGCGGCACAGGGAGCGACCCAGCTCCGACAAGTTCAGGTCGACCTGCCCGCTAGCCCCCAGACCACGCCGCCCACGCCAGGGGGGACGCTCACCCTCGACTTCGTCTTCAAGAACACGCGGGGCAACAAGAAGAAGTTCACGCCGCGACAGCTCACCCGGATCGACATCTCGAAGGTGCCCCTGTCCTGTTACAACGCTCCGGTCAATCCCACCGGCACCTCGCAACTCTTGCTCACCACGACCCTGCAGACCAAGATCAAGCTGAAGAAGAAGGCTCCGGTAAACCCGGCCAAGTCGAAGCCCGGCCGCTACAACTTCAACTTCTCCTACAGCTTCCCCGCCTTCACCGGCAACTTCCCCACCTTCACCGGCACGCTCACCGGCACGATCGACAAACCCAATGGCGCGGCCAAGCCGAGGTTTCCAAGGTCTCAAGGGACCTTGATCATCGAGGACATCGACTCGCCCCCCGGCCAGTGGAACTGTTCGACCGACGGGCGCAGGAGCTGGGGAGGCCTTCCGCTGACGGCCCCCTGACCAGGGCGGAGCCTGCTGATCTGCCTCGAAGCCGTCGGGCTGCGGGAGTAGGGCGCCTGGTCTTTTGGACCCGGAGCGGCGGTCACTGTCCCACCGCGCCGCGCATAAACGCCGGAGCGAGATACTGCGTGGGCGATGTCGGAGGAGAACGTGGAGATCTGGCAATCGGTGGGTGATAGGGTCGTGGTGGTTCGGAGGAAAGGAGTCCATCGTGCATCCAGGTGTGCTTCTGGGGGGATTCGCTGCGTTGGACGCTGTCTTGGGCGGACAGGTGCTTTATGCGGAACGCCGTGAACGTCGCAGGAAAGACAGCGAGATTTCGCGCAGGCGGGTCGTGACTCGTTGGCCGACCTATCGTCGGCCCGTCGCAACTCGAAAGCGGAACAGCCGGGGCGACTAGCCGCCATTCTGAGCGCCTCATTCGAGTCGGAAAGCCCTCGAAGCCGCCGGGCTGACGGAGTAGGGCCGGCTTTGACCTGAGAAGGCAAAGGCCTGCACTAACGGAACCGGGCCTTGGTAGCCCGGAAGTGGGACAAGCCAGGTTCTAATATTTGTGCGTCACCCCCGAGCTGACCGAAAGGCAGACGATGAGCAAAAAGGACAAGGACGACCCGGCTGAGCACGAGAAGGAGCAGGAGGACCGCGCTCCGGAGCCGGGCATGACCCCGAGAGAGCCGGAGCAGCCGCCCCCCCACGAGGTGAAGGACCCCGTCGAGAACCTCGAGGAGCGCGAGCACGAGATGGAGCAGGACCACGAGGCTCCGGGCCCGGGCGTAACCCCGAGACAGCCGGAGCAACCGCCCCCCCACGAGGTGAAGCGTGTGGAGAACCTCGAGGAACGCGAGCACGAGATGGAGCAGGACCACGAGGCTCCGGGCCCGGGCGTAACCCCGAGAGAGCCGGAGCAGCCGCCCTCAAAGGACTAGGCGGTCGAAGCCGCCGGCCTCTCGGAGTAGGCCGGGTCTACCCCCGACCGCGATTGCAGTGGGCGCAGGCGGGCCGCAGGTTCGCCAGGGAATCGCTGCCACCGTCGGCGATCGGGAGCAAGTGGTCCACGTCGGTGGCAGGTCCGCCACAGACGTGGCAAGCGCGGCCGTAGCGGCGACCCTGAGCCTCTGGGTGTAAGCGACCCGCCAGCGGTGTAAGCGACCCGCCAGCCCAGAGGCAGACAGCGGGAGGGGCGCTATGAGGCGCGCCCTGGTGAACATCGGCTCCCTGGTCGACCGGCTCGAAGGCACCTTCAAGGGCCCCACGGGCTGGATGGCGTGCTGCCCGGCCCACGACGACAATCACCCGTCCCTGTCGATGGACATTGGGGACGACGGCAGGATCCTGCTCCATTGTTTCGCCGGGTGCTCAGTGGAGCAGATCACTGAGGCACTCGGGATCAGGGTCAGTGACCTGTTCCCGGATCCGATCTACCCGCCGGGAAACCAAAACCGATCGGCTGATGCCCCGGGGCCTGCGGACCCGATGTGTCATCTGGGAGCGCGTTCGTCCGGTTCGCTGGCTGTGGCAGAACCGGATCCCCTGCGGCCTGCCGTCGTTGATCGTCGGCGAGGAGTCGATCGGCAAGGGCGCGTTGACCTGTTGGATCGCCGCCAAGGCGACCTGCGGCGAGCTGGACGGCGACCTCAAAGGCGCGCCGATCAACGTCTTGATCATCGGCGACGAAGATGGCTTGGAGCCGATCTGGGTGCCGCGCCTGCGGGCGGCTGGGGCAAATCTTGAGCGGGTCTGCACCCTGGAGGACGGCGAGTACCTGGACGATCTCACCGCTCGGGCAGCCGACCTCTCGAAGACCATCGAGCAGGAGGAGATCGGCTTCATCGTCTTCGACCAGGTGCTCGACCACGTCTCTGGCGGCGAGAACGGGGCAGGCGTCTACAACCCCAAGAACGTCCGCCAGGCGATGCTGCCGCTGCGCCGGGTGGCTGGTGAGCACGGGATCGCGGCGACCGGCTTGCTGCACCCCATCAAGGGCAGGGCGAAGACCTTCCGCGACCTGATCGCCGGCTCCCACCAGTTCAACGCCGTATCCCGATCGAGCCTGCTGCTCGGGCGGTATCCGCAGGACCGGACTCGCCGTGTGCTGGTCCGAGGCAAGGGCAATCACTCCTCGGCGCCAGGTTCGTTCGAGTTCCGGATCGAGGGCTGTCACCTGGCACTGAACGGACACTTCTTCGACGTGCCGATCGTCGCCGGCGCCGAGGAGGGCAGCCTCATCGTGGAGGACTTGCTCGACCCGGAGGACGCACCGGTCAGGACCGATCTGGCCGAAAAGCTAGCCGCGCTGCTGACGGACGAGCCGCAGCTACTCAAGGCGCTCGCACAGGCTGTTGGCCGCAATCCGAGAGACGGGTCGGTGCGCCGGGCATTGCAGGTCCTGTCTGACCAGAACCGCGCCGAACAGACCGACCGCGGCTGGGTCCGGGCACAGATGCCAAGTGCCACCCCTAAAGGGGTTGGCACTGGCACCACTGTGGGCCACGCCAAGTTCGGCGACGAGGAGGCAGGCCGGTGAGCCTACCGCCGCACGCCCGCGCCGCAGCGCAGCGTGTCCTGGACCGCGCCGCTCGTCGGCTACTCGCTGACCAGCTCGACGGTGATCCGTTCGGCACCCCGCCCGCCCGGCGCAACGGTGGCTCGGGCGACCGCGACTCGGATCAGGTCGCGCCGCTCGGCAAGGGTAAGGCGGGTCCAGTCCCGGACCACCGAGGCGGTGACGACGGTGCGCCTGCCGCTTAGCTGTCTGACCCGGTCCTGCGCGGCATCCCGTGCCTCTCGAAGCTCGGCCAGCTTCTCCCGTGTGGCGGGCTCGTCCTCAAGCCCGGAGAACGTCCTGATCCCGGCGTCGAGGTCCGCTTGCCGGTCCTCCAGGTTCTGCTCAGCCTCGCGTGCGTTCGCCTCGGCTGAGGCGCGACCCTCCATGTCCCGCAGCGCGTCGCGTGCCGCATCCTCGACAACCGCCTCGGTGATGCGGGCGCTGATGACGACCTTTTTGGTGCAGTCCACGTTCTTGCAGCGGTACACGGGCGTCTTCCCGTTGTTGCTCGTTCCGACGGTCATCCGCGCGTCGCACGTCGCGCATCGCAGAACCCCGAGCCGCGCGAGCAGGCGGTCGGACTTGCCATTCCGCCCGCGCGGCGAAGCGGCCGCACTCGCTCGCCGAAACTCCTCCGGCGTAATGATCGCCGGGTGGGCGTTCAGGTTGTGGAGGTCCCCAAAATGAAGCTCCCCGAGCAACGCGCGGTCGTGGAACAGGCGGCTGACCGCCGCCATCGTCCGCTCGATGCCGTGCTTTGCGAGGTACTCGCGGCACTCGCGCACGGTTACTCCATCGCCGCGCATCCTGACCGCCTCGGCGACTGCCGGCGCGGACTCGTTCGGGGTAAACACGCTGTGCTCGTTCCGGGTGTAGCCGGGAGTCGTGTGCCGCCAGGGGGCGACGCCTCGTTCGATGGCACGGCGCTGAGCTTCACCAACGCGCTCGGCGGTCGAGCGGCGCTGGTACTCCGCCAGCATCCCGAGCATCGTTGCGTTGACCCACTGGGCGGCGGTCCCGTTCGAGACCTCGCCGGCATCGAGCGAGAGCACTCTCCCGCCGGCAGCCTCGACGCGCTGGACGACCTCAGCTTGCACTCGCAGCGAGCGGAACAACCGGTCGAAGTAGGCGACGACGAGCACGCTGGCATCGCCCGCCTCGATGGCCTCCACGGCACACCGGAGCCCGGTTCGCTTGGCGAGCGGCGTTCCACCGCTCACGTCGAGTTCCTCGATGACCTCGCGGAGCCGGAGCTTCTTGTCCGCACATGCAGCCTCGATTCGCTCGCGCTGCTCGCTCGGCGAGACGAAGCTGTCTCCGTCGCGTCCCCGCACCTGCGAGACCCGGACGATGCCGATCGCAATCTCCCTCGCCATGACTGCCAATACTATCGAACGTCGTGACGTGGTAGCGGCGCTCCATCGCAGTCAATCTAGCGGCGGCGGCCCTAATTGGAGGGCGAGTTGACGATCTGCTGGATGCGGCTGTGCGAGAGGCCGAGCGTCCCGGCGACCTCCCTGTAGCTCGCCCCCGCCGCCACGGATTGCCGGACGAGCCTGTCGCGGACCAGCCGGATCCGAGTCACCTCCTCGTCGATGCCTCTCATGGCCCGCCGGTATTCGAGGCCGACCCGCACCCGCTCCATCCAGACGCGGCTCCGGGCCCGGTCGAAATCGGCGTGCGCCTTGCGCAAGCGCTCGGCCTCCATCTCGACGATCATTGGCCCTGTATAGCACGCCCCGATGCGCACTATACGGAGCGTCGTCTACTTCGCTCCCGCGAGAACCGTCAGGTTGCCCTGCATCCCCGCCTCGCGGTGGCCGGGAACGGTGCAGTAGAAGACGTACTTGCCAGGGGCAAGGTTGGTCAGGTCGACCGTCTGCTTCCCGGCGGTGAACGGCTGCACCTGGCCGAGCACGTTGCCGTTCGCGGTGGCGACGGCGATGCTGTGCGGGACCTGGGATGGGTTGTCGTACGTGATGTCCACGTTGCCGGGGTTGGCGGTGAGCCCATCTGGCGAATACGAGAGCCCGCCGTCGGCCGGCGAGGCAACGGATAGCGAGGTGGCCGGCCCGCCCCCTCCGGCGGCCGCCGTCGTGGTGCCCGCGGCCTCCTGCTCCTCCTTGGCGAGCTTCTCATTGCGGCTCTTCTGCTCGTCGTTCGACTTGACGATGGCGAAGGCCATCGTCGTCCCCACCACGGCGACGAACAGCGCGATCACGCCCGCCATCACGGCGCGATTGGGCGGGAACGACTCGCCGCCTCGGATCCCGATGAAGGCGAAGAGCACCGCGATGGCGACGAGCACGCCACCGATGACGAAGAAGAAGTTGCCGTCCATCCCGCCGCGGATCCTACCCCTAGGCCCTCAAGCTGCGTCGGCGAGGCGCTCCACCCGGCGGACCGCCTCGTAGGCCTGCTCGAGCGGGTATCCGCGCCTGACCAGCAGGCCCAGGGCACGCTCGCGCTCCCGCTCCGAGGCGCAGTGCATGCCTCGGTCAGCGAGGACGGCGACGGCCCGCTCCAATTGGGCTTCCTGGTCCTCTCCGCCGAGCGCAGTCTCGATGTGATCTCGCGCCACGCCGCGCCCTTCGAGCGCCGTCGAGATCCGATCCGGTCCCCAGCCAGCCAGCTGGCGCTTGTCGTCGGCGTAGCGGCGGGCGAAGCTCGCGTCGTCGATCGCACCTGCCTCGATCAGCAGGGCGATCACCTCCTCGACCTCGGCCTCCTCCACGCCGCGCTCGGCGAGCCAGCCGCGCAGCTCGGACTCCGTGCGCTCCTTGTAGCTCAGCGCGCGGAGCGCGAGCTCGTAAGCGTCGTCGGGGGCTTTGCCGAGTTCGGGTCGCATAGGAACACCTAGCTGGCGAAGCCTCCGCTCGGCTTAGGCCGCCTTCTTCACTGCCTTCTTTCCGGGCTCGGGCTCCTTGACCGCCTTGACGGCGTCCTCGGCCTTCTGCGCGTCCTCGGCCTTCTCTACCTCCGGCCGCGCCTCGGCCTCCGCGCCGAGCCCGAGCTTGGCATGGATCTTGGTCTCCAGCTCGGCGGCCAGCTCGGGGTTGTCGCGCAGGAACTCCTTGGTGTTGTTGCGCCCCTGGCCGAGCCGCGTCTCCCCGTAGGAGAAGAACGAGCCGGACTTCTGGATCAGGTCGTGCTCCAGGGCCATGTCGAGCAGGCCACCCTCTTTCGAGATGCCGACTCCATACTCGATGTCGAACTCGGCCTGGCGGAACGGAGGCGCCACCTTGTTCTTGACGACCTTCACCCGGACCCGGTTGCCGACTGCCTCGGTGCCCTCCTTCAGGGTCTCGATCCGGCGGATGTCGAGCCGCTGCGAGGAATAGAACTTGAGCGCGCGGCCGCCCGGCTGGGTCTCCGGGCTTCCGAACATGACGCCGATCTTCTCGCGGATCTGGTTGGTGAACAGGCAGACGGTCTTGGCGCGGCTCAGGTTGCCGGCCAGCTTGCGGAGCGCCTGGGACATGAGGCGCGCCTGCAGGCCCACGTGCTGATCCCCCATCTGCCCCTCGAGCTCCACCCGCGGCGTCAGCGCCGCGACCGAGTCGACCGCGACCACGTCGACGGCGCCCGAGCGGACCAGCACATCGACGATCTCGAGCGCCTGCTCGCCGTAGTCCGGCTGCGAGATCAGGAGCTCGTCCGTGTTGACGCCGATCTTCCGGGCGTAGGTGGGGTCGATCGCGTGCTCGGTGTCGACGAAGGCGCAGACGCCGCCGCGGGCCTGGGCCTCGGCGACGATGTGGTAGATCAGCGTCGTCTTCCCGGAGGACTCCGGGCCGAAGATCTCGACGATACGGCCCCGCGGCACCCCGCCGACGCCGAGGGCGATGTCGAGCGGCAGCGCCCCGGTGGAGATCGACTCCACGTCCATCGCGGTCTTGTCGCCGAGCTTCATCAGCGCGCCCTGCCCGAAGTTCTGCTCGATCTGCTTGACCGCCGCCTGCAGCGCCTGGTCCCGCGCCTTCGCGTCCTTCTCGCCGGCCTCTCGCAGGTTGGGCTTCTGATCTGCCATCTCGGTCACCTCTCAGTTCTCTAGTCGTCGTTGGCGGTCGGAAGCTCCAACTCGGCCATCGCTTCGTACTCCGCGCCCGTCCGGCGCAGGTGGGACTTGAAGAGCACCAGACGAGTCGGACGGAAGAACCGGAACATGTGTTCGGGTAGCGGGTGCGGCTGGGTCGTGATCAGGGCCGGCTTTCGGCTCCCCGGCGCCTCGGGCCTGACCCTGGCGACCGTCACGTGCGGCCAGAACGCCCGCTTCTCCGGCTCGTGGAAGCCCCCCTCCACCAGGCGCTCCTCCACCTGCCGCTGCAGTGTCACGGTGCCCTCCGAGTTGGCCGCCAGCGCGATCAGGCGCGGGCGCTTGCCGCGCGGGATGCCGACCGGTTCGGCGGCGAGCTCGACGGCCGGGGCCTCCGCCTCAACTGCGAAGACCGTCTTCGCGATCGTCTTCACCTCCTTCTCGGCCTGGTAGCCGAGGAAGACCAGCGTGATGTGGAGGGCGTCGGGAGCCACCACGCGGAGAGCGGGATCGGCGAGCGCCGTCTGCTGCCAGTCGACCAGCCCTGCACGGACGTCCTGCGGCAACTCGAGGGCGACGAACAGGCGAGCCCGCGGACTCTTGAGCCTCTCCTTGGCCACGCCAGAACGCTAGCCATGCCGCCAGTCGCCACCACGAGGTTGAAGAGCCCACCAGCGGCTGAGTCCGGCGGAAGGGATTTTCTCCCCAGCAGCGGGACCTTCGGTGAGCTAGTCGCCCGTCGGCGCCGGTGAGATCTCGCCCCGGCCGGCGATCTGGAGGTTCGCTGGGAGCCTCGCCCCCCAGCGGTCGGCGAGGACGTGCAGGCGAGTGCGCCAGGCGATGATCGCCGCCCGCTGCTCGTTCTGGAAGTGCGGCAGCTCGTCGAAGGCGCGCGTGGGCAGTGCCGCCGCCAGGGCGCTCAGGTAGGTGTCCTGGAGGACGAAGGTGTGGGCGTAGGCGTCCTGGGCGGCCCGCATCTCCTCGGGAACGTTCTCGATGGCCGCGATCTGCACCGCGTAACGGGCCGCCCCGTGCTCGATCCGATCGATCCCGCGTTGCGCCTGCTTGGCGCTCAGATCTCCGTCCCGGTAGCCCTCGAGGATCGGATCCGCCTTGTCGAGCAGTTCGTTGATGCCGAGCCTGATCGGCTGGACCTTCGCCACGTAGTCCTCCAGCGCCTGGCGCCGATCCGCGGTCGTCGTGTCCGCTCCGCAGCCGAGCGTAAGCAGGGCCAGCGCTCCTGCTACGGCGACTGAGATGGCCAGCCTAGAGCGCATCCGCGAACTCCAGGAGGTCCGCGACGTAGAGCTCGGGCTCCTCGAAGGCCGAGAAATGCGCGCCACTGCGCGGCTCACTCCAACGCCGCAGATCGCTGAGTACGCGGCGCGTCCACTCCTGGGGCGGATTCCCGATCACGCCGGCGCTCTCGCCGTCGGCCTGCATGTCGGCGTGGAACGCCCCGATGCCCGCCGGCACCGCGATCGTCTCCCCCGGTCCCAGGTGCCAACGCCGCCGGCGCTCCGCCCAGTAGATCCGCAGCGACGACGCGATGGAGCCGGTCGTCCAGAACATCGTGAGGAAGTCGCAGAGGTCGTCTTTCGAGAAGCGCGTCTCCACGTCCCCTCCCGTGTCCGCCCAGCGGCGGTACTTCTCGGTGAGATAGCTCGCGAGCCCCGCCGGGGAGTCGGTGAGGGCCGTGGAGATGACATCCGGCGCGGCAGACTGGATCGCCATGTGATGCCCCTCGCGGCGGAACCAGCGCACCCCGCGCTCCACGAAGGCCTGCTCTTCCTCGCTCAGCGGCGGGTCGGAGAGGTCGCCCGGGCGAGGCACGACCCCCGGCGTGCTGATGTAGAGCCCGGCGACGTGGTCCGGGGCGTCGAAGGCCATCCGGGCGGCGATCGGCGCGCCCCAGTCGCCGCCCGCGACGATGAACCGCTGCAATCCGAGGCCGTCCGACAACAGGGCGAGCAGGCGCGCCGCGACGCCGGCAACGTCGAGCGGCTCGCCGGGATCCTCGGACCAGGCGAATCCCGGCAGCGACGGGACGATCGCGGACCGCCCGGCGGCCGCGATCAGGACCGCCGCGCCCTCGTACTCGATCGGCCCGCTCGGCCAGCCGTGCAGGAGCACGACCGGGTCGCCGTCCCCGCCGGACTCGGGACCGATGCTCAGGAAGTGCAGGCCCTCCCAGCGGGCGCTCCCCAGCGCATTCAGGCGCCGCAGCCGCGAGAAGTCGTACCGATCCCTCCAGTGCTCGCAGAGCTCTCGCACGTAGGCGAGGTCGGATCCGAGGTCCCAGCCGTGCGCGGGCGGCTGCTCCGGCCAGCGGGTGCGCTCCAGCCTGTCGCGCAGATCGGCGACGGCCTCCTCCCCCACCCTGATCTCGTATGGCTGCGGATCGCTCACCGCGGCGGCTCGCGGCCCTCGAGCAGGTAGCGGACCAGGTGGAGGGCGACGACCACCGAGCGGTCCCGGACGTCCGTGCGACTGCCGGGCAGCACCGGGTCCCGAGCGAGCTTCTCGCCGGTCGCCGTCTTCGCGCAGAAGCAGACGTAACCAACCGGCTTTTCCTCGCTGCCGCCGTCCGGCCCGGCGACCCCGGTGATGGCACAGCCGACGTCGGCGTCAAAGCGATCGATCGCACCATCTGCCATCGCCTCGGCCACCTCTGGTGAGACCGCGCCCTTGCTCTCGATCAGCTTCGGATCGACGCCGAGCAGCTTCGCCTTGGAATCGTTCGAGTAGGAGACGACGCCGCCGGCGAACCACTGCGAGGAGCCGGGCCGAAGCGTGAGGCGGCCAGCCAAGAGGCCCCCGCTCTCGGACTCGGCGACAGCGATCGTGCGGTCCCCGAGCAGCCGGAAGACGACCTCCTCGATCGATTCGCCGCTCTCGGTATAGGTGAACTGGCCGAGGCGCTCGGCGAGGCCAGCGCGCAGCCCCTCGGCAGCGTCCTCCGAGCCGTCGCGGTGGCGAACGTCGGTGACCAGTTCTCCGCCACGCAGGCAGGTGGTCACTTCGAGCTTGTCGAGGGGGACGCCCTCGTCCTCGATCTCGCGCAGCGCCTTGGCGAGCTCGGACTCCGGGATGCCGAACATGCGAATCGCCATTGTCTTGTACGGCTGCGCGCGGCTCAGTACATCCTGGGCCGGCTCCGCGGCCAGGGCACGCGGCCACATGTCCTGGAGCTCGCGGGGCGGGCCCGGAAGCACGATCACCACCTGGCCGTCCGCGGGGACCACCAGACCCGGCGCCGTGCCGGCCGGGTCAATCGCCACCGCTCCCTCCGGCACCATCGCCTGCTTGCGGTTCGCCTCGCGCACGGCCTCGGGATCGAAGCGCAGGCGGCGGGCATAGCGGGCGATGATGTCCGCGATCTTCTGCTCCATCTCCTCGTCGAGGACGAGCTCTCGGTCAGCGAAGCGCCCGACCACCTCCGCGGTGAGGTCGTCCGCCGTCGGCCCGAGCCCGCCGCTGGTCACGATCAGATCGAGATCCTGATCGCGCATGTGGCGCAGGGCGCCTTCGAGATCCTCTGGGCGGTCACCGACCACAGTGATCTCCTCAACTTCCACCCCGAGGTCCGCCAGGCGTTCCGAGAGCCAGGGACCGTTGCGATCGGTGACATAGCCGCTCAGGACCTCGGTCCCGGTGACCAGGATGCCGGCTCGAACCTCTTCGCCACGGCACATACCCCCATTCTCCCGATGATCGATCGCGGACAGCCGGCCCCCGGCTCAGGTGCTGAGCGCGACCTGGGCGAGTGACTTGAAGATCGTCTCGGCCGGGTTGGCGGCGCCCGGTCGGGGTTCGAGGTCCGTCAGTACGGCGATCGTCAGCCCGCGCCGTTTGTACGTCCAGTGCTCCGAGGTGAATCCGACCCAGAGCCCAGCGTGACCGATCCATGGCCGACCCAGGAAGTACTTGTCGAAGACACCCAGGCCGACGCCGTCGCTGTTGAAGTCGGTCATCTGACGTCGCGTGGCCGGCTTCAGCAGCGGTCCCATCACCGTCGCATGAGCAATCTCAGCCAGCTCACTGGCCGTCGTGGCCAGCCCCCCATCGGTCCAGACCTCGCCCCAATGGCCGGTGTTGATTGTGCCGGACTGCCACGGATCGAAGAACGACCCGTCCGGCCGCTGAATCGTCGGCTGAGCGAACCGGCCGATCTGAGAGTCGTCGTAGCGCCAGCTCGACTTGCTGAGGCCCAGCGGGGCGGCGATCAGCCTCTTGAAGTCATCCTCGAAGGGCTCGCGCTCGATCGCCTCGATGATCCCGCCGAGGGCGATGTAGTTGCTGTCCGAGTAGCTCGTCCGGGTCCCTGGGCGGTAGCTCGGGTGGCCAACCGCACGCAGAACCTCCGCCCGAGTCCAGGCGTGCTGGGGATCGCTGCTCAATAGGCGCTGGATCCGTGGCGACGAGAGATAGTTGGGCAGGCCGCTGGTGTGCTGGAGAAGCTCGCGGACGGTGATGCGGTTCCCCTCGCGGAGCTGGGGCAGATAGCGGCCAGCCTTCTCGTCGAGCCCCAGCCTTCCCTGTTGGACCAGGCGGAGCGCCATCGCCGCGGTCACGGTCTTGGCCGTGCTGGCGGTGATGAACAGCGTGTTGGGGTTGATCGGATCCCCGCCGCTCCGCAGCTCCGTGCCGGCGCTTCCCGCCCAAAGGGTCTGGCCGCGCTGGATCACGGCAGCGCTGACGCCGGGGACGCCCAGGCGCGTCCTCGCCTGTTGCAGGGTGCCCTGGAGCGCCGCCGAGCGGCTCACCGCGGTCGAGAGCGCGGGGGTGCCGGCCGGGGCAGCCACCAGCGCGACCACGGCGATCAGGCAGAGGCCGCCGATCAGGCTCGCCACCCCCCGCAGGCGGCGCATTCGAACGCGCGCACGAAGATCCCGCCGTCCCGCCATCGAGGCGAGGTTAGGACCGCTTCCTAAACGGGCGCTGCGCCGCTACTCGGCGTCAAGCCGAGCGGGGACTGGATCCTCGGCCGAGTCCCGGGGCGCCGCGCCCCCGCCCAACACGCGCGGCAGGTCCGCGAGCGAGACGAGCACCTGGCGCGGCTTCGAGCCCTCGTACCCGGAGATGATCCCCCGCCGCTCGAGCATGTCGATCAGCCGCCCGGCGCGCGTGTAGCCCACCCGCAGCCGCCGCTGGATCATCGAGACCGAGGCGGTGCCGCTCTCCACCACCAGCTGCGCCGCCTGGTCGAGAAGGTCGTCGCTGTCCGGATCGAAGTCGTCGTCGCCGCCGACCTCGTCGGATGACGGTTGCGCTGCCTCGAGCAGCTCCTCGGCGAAGTCCGGCTCGCCCTGGTCGGACCAGTGCTCGGTGATCTTGGCAATCTCGGCCTCGGTGATGAAGGCCCCCTGGATGCGCTGCATCTTCGAGGTGCCTGCCGGGCGGAAGAGCATGTCCCCCTGCCCGAGCAGGGTCTCGGCACCGCCCTGATCGAGGATCACTCGCGAGTCGACCTGGGAGGACACGGCGAAGGCGATCCGGGATGGGATGTTGACCTTGATCGTTCCGGTGATGATGTCCGTCGAGGGGCGCTGGGTCGCAAGCAGCAGGTGGATGCCGACTGCCCGCGCCTTCTGCGCCAGGCGGATGATCGCGTCCTCGACCTCGGCCGGGGCGACCATCATCAGGTCGGCGAGCTCGTCGATCACGCAGAGGATGTACGGGAGCGGCGCCTCGCCCTCGCGCTCGCGGACGCGGTTGAGCTCGCCGAGGTTGCGCGAGCGGGCCTGCTCCATGATCTGGTAGCGGCTCTCCATCTCCGCGATCAGGTTGTTGAGCACATTGGCCGCCAGGCGCGGCGAGGTGACGACCGGCGTCAGCAGGTGCGGGATCTTCTCGTAGTGGTTGAGCTCGACCCGCTTCGGGTCGACCAGCACCATCCGCACCTCGTTGGGCGATGCGTGCAGCAGGATCGAGCTCAGGATCGCGTTGACGCTGCCGGACTTGCCCGAGCCGGTGGTGCCGGCGATCAGGGCGTGCGGCATCTTCTGCAGGTCGGTCCAGACAGCGCTGCCGGAGATGTCCTTGCCGAGCCAGGCGACCAGAGGCGAGCCCCCCTGGGGCCGGCCACCGTAGATGTCGCCGAGGCGAACGAGGCGACGGCGCTGGTTCGGCACCTCCACGCCCACCGCCTGCTTGCCCGGGATGGGCGCCAGTATCCGGATGTCAGTCGAGGCCAGTGCGTAGGCGAGGTCGTCCTTGAGCTGGGTGATCTTCGACACCTTGGTGCCGGGCGCCAGCTTGAGCTCGTAGCGGCTCACATGCGGGCCCGTCACCGTGCCGACGATCTTCGCCTCCACACCGAAGTGGCCGAGCGTCTCCAGCAGGTTGCGCGCGATCGCCTCGTGGTCCTGCTTGTCGGGGCCCTTGTCCGGTGCGCCACGTTCGAGCACCTGGTCGGCCACCGGCGGGTCGTAATCGATCTCCTCCGACTCGGTCACGCCGCCGCGTTTCTCGCCCATGGGGGTAAGGGCGGCGGGCTGCTCTTCAGAGTGGTCTTCGTCGGCTTCGCCATCAACGCCCACCTCCTCGGCTTCGCTTCCGGAGATATGCGGCTGGGGCGCGGTTGGCTTGGCAACCCTGAACGCCTCGTCCTTAGCTTCGAGGTCCGCGAGCTCGCTGGTGTCCGGCTCGTCCGCCACCCGGACGGCCTCGTCGAAGTTCGCGACCTTCTCGGTCGCCTGCTCGTCGCCGACCAGGACCTGGAAGTCGTCGCCTGCAACCACCGGCTCCGGCGGCCCGAAGAGCGGCTCGGTGTCGGCCGGAACCGTGTCGATCAGGTCGGGGTCCGTGTGGATCCGGCTCTCCTTGATCGCGGTCGCAAAGCCGACGGTCCCGCGCTTGGCGCGATCGAAGCAGCGGCGCCCGGCACAGACCATGTCCGAGACCGAGCGGCCGGTGAGGAGAAGCAGACCGGAGACGATCAGCACGAGGGCAACAATGTGGGCGCCGATGCGGTCGAAGAGTGTGCTCGTGGCCCAGTAGAGGACCTCACCGATGCCACCACCGTGATCAGGGAAGAAGGCCGGATCGAACAGCCCCTTGCGCACACCCTCGGGGCCGAGCCCGGCGGTCTGAGCGGCCAGCGCGAGCAGCAGCCCGCAGGCAATCGCCGCCACGCCCACGGCCACCGACTTCGGCGAGGGCAGGAATGGGCGCAGGATCAGGCCGATGCCGGCGAGCCCGAGAACGACCGGGACCACGATCGCTCCGGCCCCGACGGCGTAGGAGAGGGCGGTGTGGGAACCGTCCCCGACGGTCCCCCCGTTCCAGCCCAGATAGATGACGTACCCGAGGTATACCGCCAGGCCGATGCAGGCCAGGCCCGCGAGGTCCAGCCGCCGCTGCACGACCTCGGGCGAGCTTCGGCGGTGGCCGCGGGCACGGCCACGCGCGCCGGGCTTCGCCTTCCGCCCGCGCGCAGGCTTCTTGCGGCGACGGGGCGGGTCACGCCGCTCCGGGGCGCCGAAAATACGGTCTGCAAGCATCCGCCCACCCCATTCGACGCGTAACGGCAGTCCCCTTGTGCCTGGCTCGCGTCGTCAGGCAGTGCGGTTCGCGACCGAATCAGCCCCTAAACGTTCCCTCAAGGTCGCTTGAGAGCGCGGAATTCACCCCTACCCTAAAGACGGTGATGGAACAGGCAATAGCCTCAGCGCGGGTGCTGGTCGTCGAGGACGATGAGGCGATCGCCGACGTCCTGCGCCGGTCCCTGCGCGCCGAGGGCCACGAGGTGAGGAGCGCAGGTGACGGCGCCGAGGCGCTGACCGCCGCCGAGCAGTTCAGCCCGGACCTGGTCGTGCTCGACCTGGGTCTTCCCCGCCTTGACGGCATGGAGGTCTGCCGCCGTCTCCGAGCGGAGAGCGACGTGCCGATCCTGATCCTCACCGCTCGCACGGAGACCGAGGACCGCGTCAAGGGCCTCGACACCGGCGCCGACGATTATCTGCCGAAACCGTTCGAGCGCTCGGAGCTGCTCGCCCGGATCCGGGCGCTGCTGAGGCGCCGGCCGCCGCGGGGCAGCGCCTCGATCGTGGTCGGTGACCTGCTCGTCAACCCGGACACGCGCGAGGTGAAGCGCGGCAAGCGCGAGATCGAGCTGACCAACAGGGAGTTCGAATTGCTCGAGTACCTGGCCCGGAACCAGAAGCTGGTCGTCTCCCGCGAGCGCCTGCTCGAGGACGTCTGGGGATATGACCCCTTCGAGCAGACCAACACCATCGACGTCTTCATCTCGAACCTTCGTCGCAAGCTCGAATCGGGGGGCGAGCCGAGGCTGCTGCACACCAAGCGCGGCGCCGGCTACGTGCTGAAGGGCGCCACGTGACCTGGATCCAGCGCAGGCGGCTGCCGCTCTTCGAGCGCATCCCCGTCCGCTGGCGAATCGCGATCACCACAGCCGGCCTGACGCTGCTCATCCTGGTCTGCTTCGCACTCGTCCTCGGCCAGGTCGTGGGCAACCGGATCCGCGGCGACTTCCGTGAGGAGCTGCGCAGCGCGGCCCGCTCGCTGGGCGCCGAGACCAGAGTGTCCACCGACGCCGTCCTCGGCTCCGTCGTCGACAGCCCGCCCCTGCGGGCGTTCGCGCTGCCCGAGGACGCGCAGATCAAGGTCCTCGACCAGTACGGCCACCCGCTCGCCGGGACCAACCCGGGTGTAAACCTCGGCCCACCGACCAAGGGCATCCACGACGTCGGCGAACTCAGCGTCGCCACCGAACCGATCAGCGCGACCGGTTCGCTCCCCGCCTACGTCCAGTACGCCCGACCCAACTCGGGCGTCAACGACACCGTCGCCCGGCTCTGGTTCTTCCTCGGCGCCGGAGTCCTCGGCGGCACCCTGCTGGCCCTGCTCGCCGGGCTCGCGGTCGCGGATCGGGCGATGCGCCCGATCAAGGCGCTCACCGACCTGGCGCGCCGGATCACGAGCACCAGGGACCCCTCGAAGCGTATCCCGGTCCCGGCGACGGACGACGAAGTAGGCGAGCTGGCGCGGACGATGGACGGCATGCTTCAGGCCCTCGACGAGGCCCACTCCGAGCGCGAGCAATCGCTCGAGCGCCAGCGCGAGTTCGTGGCCGACGCCTCTCATGAGCTCAGGACTCCGCTGACCAGCATCCAGGCGAACCTGGAGCTGCTCCAGGCGGCCGGCGACTGGCCCGAGGACGACAAGCAAGCCGTCGACTCGGCGCTCTCCTCGACCAGGCGCATGTCGGGCCTCGTCTCGGACCTCCTGCTGCTCGCCCGCGCCGACGCCGGGCGGCGGGTGGCGACGCGTGACATGGACCTGGCGGTGATCGCGGCCGGGGCGCTCGAGGAGGTCCAGCCGCTCGCCGGTGAGCGGCGACTGGAGAGCCAGCTGGAAGGGCCGCTGCCGCTGCGCGGCAATCCGGACGAGCTCCACCAGCTCATCCGCAACCTGCTCGAGAACGCGGTCCGGCACACGCCCGAGAAGACGACCGTCGAGCTGACGGCGCGCCGAGACGGAGACGAGGCGCTCCTCGAGGTGATCGATGACGGAGCGGGGATCCCGGCGGCGATGGAGGACCAGGTCTTCGACCGCTTCGTCCGGGGGGACGGCCCGTCCGACACCGCCGGCGGCGGCGGCAGCGGGCTCGGCCTGGCGATCGTTCGCGCCGTGGCGGAGTCGCACGGTGGCTCGGTGTCGGCCGGTCGCAGCACGTACGGCGGCGCGCTCTTCTCCGTCCGGCTCCCGCTCGAGCCGCTCGCGGAGCCCAGCTCCGATACGGGCTCCGAGCCAGCCTCGGACGCCGAGACGCGAGGCGCGTCCGCGCGACCCGATTGATTCGCGTTGCTTTAGCAAACGTTCAAGAACGCGTCATAGATTCGCCACTGGACGAGACACCTCGCCGCGGTGCGAAACCCCACACGCCACGGCGAGACCCGCTGAGGCCAGCACAGCGTCACTTATGGCCAAAGCGTCGCCCCCGGTGGTCGCCCCTCCCTCGACCGCCGGGGGCTTTTAAATGCCCGCGGCCGCGAGGGCCGCGTCGCGATCGAAGCGATAGTGCGACTCGGCGAACAGGTTGTTCTCGAAGCGATGAGCTCCGACGAACTGGATCTCCCTGGGCAGATCGGGGATCTTCACCTCCATGACGCCGCGGTAGCGCCCGATGGCCCAAGCCTCGTGGCTGACGATGCCGCTGACGGTGACCTCGATTCCGCGGAACATCTGGAAGAAGCGCTGGTACTCGCGAATGCTCGCGTCGGGCCCGATGAACGGGCCCGGGTCGGGCCAGATCTCGAGCGGCGTCATGACATTGTCGGGCGAGATCAGCGGGCGCAGCCGATCCCAGTCCCCCTGATCGAAGCACTCGAACGCCTCGTGCACGAGCTGGACGTACCCCCTGTACATATGCTGATCGAAGGCTAGAGCTTCACGGCGACTGAAGCGCCACTTCAATCACGGCAATGGGATCCATCGACGTCTTCACCTTGACGGACGGCGGCCAGAGGGCCGATGACGTCGCGCATCGGGTCGCTGCCTTCCTCCATCCCGCCCGCTCGACCCTGGAGCTGGCGCTCTACGACATTCGCCTTCCCGACCCCACCGGCTCGATCGTCGCCGACGAGTTCCGGGCGGCGAGCGAGCGCGGCGTCAGCACGAGGCTCCTCTATAACGTCGACTCCGGCAGGCCCTCTGAGCTCCACCCCCCTCCGCGGACTCGCCCGGAGATCCTCGCGGAGCTCCCGATCGACGCGCGTCCGGTTCCTGGGATTCCGGACCTGATGCACCACAAGTACGCGGTCAGGGACGGCGAGGCTGTCTGGGCGGGCTCCGCGAACTGGACGATCGACTCCTGGACGAGGCAGGAGAACGTGCTTGCCGTGATCGAGAGCCGGCAGCTCGCCGCACGCTTCCGCCAGAACTTCGAAGAGCTCTGGGCGCGGCCCGACGTCGCGCACAGCGGCAAGGTGGATCCGGAGCCGATCGACATCGACGGCGTGCGCGTCACGGCCTGGTTCACCCCGGGCCACGGAGAGCAGTTGTCGCATCGGATCGCGTCCGCCGTCGGCTCATCGCGGCAAAGGGTGCGCATCGCCTCCCCCGTGATCACCTCGGGCCCGGTTCTCGCCACCCTCGCGGAGCTCGCCGACAGGGGAGGCCGGGACATCGCCGGCGTGGTCGACGGCCCGCAGACCGAGACCGTCTTCCACCAGTGGGCAGAGAACGGTCACACCTCCTGGAAAATCCCGTTGCTGGCGGCGACGCTCGGCAAGCTTCCCTTCTCCGCGAAGCCATCGATCCCCTGGACGCCGGACGCCAAGGTCCACGACTTCATGCATGCGAAGCTGACCGTGGCCGACAACGTCGTTTTCCTCGGCTCCTTCAACCTCTCGCGCTCGGGCGAGCAGAACGCCGAGTCGGTGCTCGAGCTTCACGACCCCGCCCTGGCGGATCGGCTGGCGAGGTTCGTGGACGATGTGCGCGGCCGCTACCCGGAGGCGCGGATCCCGGACTCGAGCCGGGCCATGATGTCCTCGACGTCGTCCGCCACCTCCGCCTGAGGGAGGTCGTCCCGCGTCAGCATCCCGCGGGCCAGCGGAAACTCGGCGATCCAGTCCATCATCCCCGACCAGAACCCGGAGCCCTGCAGGATCACCGGATGATCCACCGCCTTGCCGGTCTGGATCAGGGTGAGCGCCTCGAAGAGCTCGTCGAGCGTGCCGAAGCCGCCCGGGAAGACCACGAAGGCGTCGGAGTAGCGAACGAACATCAGCTTCCGCGTGAAGAAGTAGTGGAACTCGATGCCGAGGTCGACATACGGGTTGAGCGCCTGCTCGTGCGGCAGCTCTATGTTGAGGCCGACCGAGAGCGCCCCCGCGTCCTGGGCGCCGCGGTTGGCCGCCTCCATCAGGCCGGGGCCTCCCCCGGTGATCACGGCGAACCCGGCCTCCCCGATCGCACGTCCCATCTCCCGGGCCAGGCGGTACTCCGGCGCGCCGTCCCGGATCCGTGCGGAGCCGAAGACGCAGATGGCCGGTCCGATCCCGCCGAGCTCCCTGAAGCCGAGGCCGAGTTCGTGCTGGACCCGTTGGAGGCGCTCCTCATCCGATCGCTCGGAGGCGACCAGCCCGCTCTCGGCGTAGATGATCTCCTCGTCTGCGGTCGAAGGCACACGGCCGTCTCCCGCCCCCCGCTCGGTCACGGTGACCGCACTGGCCCGTCAGACCTCGACGACGACGGGCAGCACCAGCGGACGGCGACGGAGCTTCTCGTAGACGAACTCGGCGATGTCATCGTGCAGGTCCTGCTGCAGGAGAGACACCTCTCGGATCTCCTCGTCGGCCGCGTCGTTGAGCGTGTCCTGGACGACCTCCCTGAGCTCGTCCCGCAGGCCGTCCGCCTCCTCGGGGAACGGCACCCCCCGGAAGATCACTTCCGGGTCGGCGACCTGCGAGCCGTCGTCCGACGAGATCGTCGCTACGACGATGAAGACCCCGTCGTCTGAGAGCTTGCGCCGGTCGCGGAGGGCGAACTCGTCCGGTTCCCCGACGGAGACGCCGTCGACGAAGATCATGCTCGCGTGGAAGTCCTCGCCGAAGGCGGCCCCCGACTCGTCGAGCTCGAGGGCGAGGCCGTTGCGGCCGGTGAAGATCCGGTCGCGGTCGATGCCGACCGACTCCGCGAGGTCGCCATGAAGCTTGAGGCGCTTGTGGTCGCCGTGGAACGGAAACACGTTCTGCGGCTTGGTCAGGTTGAGCATCAGCTTGAGCTCCTCCTGCCAGCCATGCCCTGACGCGTGGATCGGAGCGTCGGCCGCAGTCACCACCTCGGCGCCGATCTGGAAGATCCGGTCGATCGTCTCGTTGACGGAGCGCTCGTTGCCGGGGATCGGAGTCGCGGAGAAGATCACGGTGTCGCCTGAGTGGAGCTCGACGTCGGGATGGTCTCGGTGGGCCATCCTGCGCAGCGCCGAGAGCGGCTCGCCCTGGCTGCCGGTCGAGATCACGACCACCTTCTCGTCGGGGAAGTCCTCGATCTCCTTAGGGGAGATGAAGAGGCCCTCGGGCACCGAGGCGATGCCGAGATTCGAGGCGATGTTGAAGTTCTTCCGCATCGACCGCCCAACCAGGGCGACCCTGCGGTCGAGATTCGCGGCGGCATCGATCACCTGCTGGACCCGGTGGACGTTGGAGGCGAACGAGGTCACGACGATGCGTCCACTGCAGCGGCCGAAGACGTCGAGCAGCGCGGGGCCGACGCTCGACTCCGACGGCGCCACCCCGGGACGGTCCGCATTGGTCGAGTCGCCGCAGAGGCAGAGCACACCCTCTCGGCCGAGCTCGGCGAGTCGCGACACGTCGGCAGGGATGCCGTCGACCGGGGTCTGATCGAACTTGTAGTCGCCGGTCACCAGGACGGTCCCGGCGTCACTGCGCAGGACGACCGCGCGTGCGTCCGGGATCGAGTGGGCCATGTGGACGAGCTCGATCTCGAACGGGCCCGCCTGCATCCGCTCGCCGGCTGGCAGCTCCTGCAGCGGCACCTCGCGCAGCTTGTGCTCGTCGAGCTTGGAGCGGACCATGCCGATGGTCAGCAGCCCCCCGTAGATCACGGGCGGGATGCCGATCTCGCGCAGCACGTACGGGAGCGCTCCGACGTGGTCCTCATGACCGTGGGTGAGCACGATTGCCTCGATGTCGTCGGCCCGGTCGCGCAGCGACGAGAAATCCGGGAGCACCAGGTCTATCCCGAGCATGTCGGCGGTCGGGAACATCAGACCGGTGTCCACGATGACGATCCGCCCGTCCACCTCGACGGCGGTCATGTTCTTCCCGATCTCCCCCAGGCCTCCCAGGGGAAGGATCCGAACGCTCGAGCTGCTCAACCTATGCGGCGCTCCCGGCCAGCAAACCGTGCGCCTCCAGCGTCCGCTTCACCTCGGCCCTCTGCTCGTCGTCGGCTTCCGTGATCGGCAGCCTCGCCCGCGCCGAGCAGATTCCGAGCAGCTCGAGGCCGGCCTTGACCGGGATCGGATTCGTCCTGCCGCAGACCTCGTAGATCGGCCGGAGCCCGACGTCGATCTCGCGAGCGCGCTCGATGTCCCCGGCCTGGACGGCGTCGTAGATCTCTCGCATCTCTCGCCCCACCAGGTGGGCGGCGACAAGGATGCCCCCGGGCTCCCCCATCTCGAGTGTTCGCAGGAAGGTGCCGTCGTTTCCGGCCAGTACGCGGAGACCTTCGATCGGCTGGAGCTCGTCGTCGTTCGCCTGCTTGACGGCGACGACGTTCTCGATCCGACCGAGCTCGGCGAGTTGCTCGGCCGGCAGGTTCACCACGACGCGCGAGGGGATGTTGTAGAGCAGCACCGGGATCCCGGCAGCCTTGGCGACGGCCTCGTAGTGCGCTCTGATGCCGGCGAAGTTGGGCTTGTTGTAGTACGGGGTGACCGCGAGCACGGCGTCGGCGCCGGCGTCGGCGGCCGCCGCCGAGAGGCGCTCGGAGTGCCGCGTGTCGTTGGAGCCCGTCCCGCAGATGATTAGGGCCTCCGAGCCGAGCTCATCGCGCACGGCGCGCAGCAGCGAGAGCTTCTCCTCGTCGTCCAGGGTGGGCGACTCGCCGGTCGTGCCGGCGAGCACGAGCCCGTGCGATCCGTTCTCCACCAGATACCGGGCAAGTGTTCGAGCGGCCGCCTCGTCCACCGACCGGTCCTCGGCGAACGGCGTCACCATCGCGGTGATTACGCCTCCGATTTCCGCCATCAGCCGGAGGGTATCGCGAAGGCCCCAGGGAACCGGTCGGCCCAGGGGCGAGCCTCCTCGAGCAGGGCGGCGACGCGGATCAGGACGTCCTCTCGCCCGAGCGGCGCGACCAGCTGGGTCCCGATCGGGAGCCTCTCCTCACTCCAGTGGAGCGGCAGGGAGATCGCGGGCTGGCCGGCCGAGTTCCAGAAGGCGGTGAACCCGGCGGTCGGGATACAGCGGAAGAGCGGGGCCGCGGGGTTATCCGGCTCTGTGTCGAACGCGCCCAGCGGGGTCGGCGGCTCCCCCATCGTCGGAGAGAGCAGCAGGTCGTAGCCGCCGTCCCACCACTCGGCGGCGAAGCGCGCCGCCCGCTGCTGATACTCGAGCGCCCGGAGGTAGTCGACGCCGCCGAATGTCCTCCCCATCTCCGCCAGGGCCCAGGTGGAGGCCTCCACGCCGTCCGCCGTCACCTCCTTGCCGGTCTTGCGCGACCAGTACTCGAGGTTCCAGGCGATGCCGGCGGTCCAGCGCTGGATGAATCGCTCGGTGTAGTGGGGGTCGTCCAGCGCCTGCGGATAGGAGTCAGCGACGCCGTGACCGAGGGATTCGAGCAGCCCAGCGGCCTCCTCGACCGCTGCGACGCACTCCGGGTGGACCTCGAACTGACCGCCTGGCGCGTCCTTCATCATCCCGATGCGGAGCTTGCCGGGATCGACGCCGACCTCCTCCGCATAAGGGCGTTCCGGAGTCGGGGCCGAGTACGGATCGCCGGGGGCGACGCCCTGGATGCAGTCGAGGATGGCGGCCGAGTCCCTGACCGAGCGGCTGACTACGTGCTCGCAGACCAGGCCGGTCATCACGTCCCCGAACTCGGGCCCGAGCGTGACGCGGCCGCGGGATGGCTTCAGGCCGACGAGCCCGCAGGCCGAGGCCGGGACGCGGATCGAGCCGCCCCCGTCGTTGCCGTGCGCGACCGGCACCATGCCCGCCGCGACGGCGGCCGCGGACCCGCCGCTCGAGCCGCCGGGCGAGCGCTCGAGGTCCCACGGATTCCTGGTCGCCCCGTGAGCCTCGGGTTCCGTGGTGGAGAGGATTCCGAGCTCCGGCGTGTTGGTCTTGCCGCAGATCACGAAACCGGCTGCGCGAAAACGCTCGACCAGCCAGGTGTCCTCGGTCTCCCGCCAGTCGAGGTCGCGGAGGTGCTTCATGCCCTCGTGGAACGGATCGCCCGCCGAATGCGCCATCAGGTCCTTGAGCAGCGTCGGGACGCCGCGGAACGGCCCCTCGGGCAAGTCACCCGCGGCCGCCTCGCGCGCCTTCTCGAAGAGCGGCGTGATCACCGCGTTCAGCTCCGGGTTGATCGCCTGGATCCGCTCGATCGCGGCGTCGACGAGCTCCACCGGCGACGCCTCGCCGTCCCGTACCAGCTCTGCCTGTGCGGTGGCGTCCAGCCTCGCCAGGTCTTCCGTGGCCATGGTCTCCTCGTTCCCTAGTTGAGCAGGTTCTCCAACCCGACCAGGAAGCGGTCGGGCAGATCGCTCACTCGGCGCACTGCGAGCAGTACGCCGGGCATGAAGCTCGAGCGATCGATCGAGTCGTGGCGAATCGAGAGCGTCTGTCCCTCGCCGCCGAAGATGACCTCCTGGTGCGCGACCAGCCCGGGAAGACGCACCGAGTGAATGGGCTCATGGACGTTCCCTCCCGCCTCACGGATCAGCCCGGCGGTCCGCTTCGCCGTCCCCGACGGCGCGTCCTTCTTGCGGTCGTGGTGCAGCTCGATGATCTCGGCCTCCTTCATGTGCGGGGCGATCTGCTTGGAGGCCTCCATCATCAGCACCGCGCCGATCGCGAAGTTCGGTGCCACGAAGCAGTTCGCCTCGCCGTCGGCGTTGCGGACGGTCGCCTCGAGCTCGACGAGGTCGAAACCCGTGCTGCCGACCACCGCGTGCACGCCGGCGTTGACGGCCGCGCGGACATTCGCCGGCGCCGCATCGGGTGTGGTGAAGTCGACCATCACGTCGGCTCCCTCGATCACGTCACCCACCGAGGTATCGAGCTCCGGATCGGCGCGGCCGACCAGCTCCATGTCCTCGGCGCCCTCGACGGCGCCGCAGGCAGTCTCACCCATTCGTCCCGCCGCACCGGAGACGATGACCTTGATCGGGTCAGTCATCGCCCGATCTTATGTGCCGATCGCCCCGAAACCATTCGGCGAGGGCCTCGAGCCCCCGGCGTTGCGCCTCACCGCCGCCGAGCTTGCCGAGGGTCTTGCCCTCGCCGCGCATCAGCATCAGCTTGAGCTTCTCCCCCCGGTAGTCCGAAGCTCGAGTCGGACAGCGGCATGATCGAGGATCGCCGCATCCACGCTGAACCACCCCCCGCCGGCAGGAACGGCCTTCGCGGAGGCGATCCGCTCCGCCGTGATCGACTGCGGGGGACCGTCTGGCTCACCCCGGCGATCAAGAGGCGTAAAGAGCAGGCGGCGGTCCGTCGTGCCGATCACGTGGCGCCGCCCTTGAACAGTCCCTTCTGCTCCGATGCGACGCAGATCCCCGCAGCTCCTCCCCGCCTCGAGCTGCGATTCGAGCACCGGTCGATACCTCGAGTAGCGACACCCGGCGAACGTCTCGGAAATGAGCGTACAGGGGGGACGCTGGACGTTCGCTACGATCGCCTCAGCGGCTAGGCCGCGGCGAGCGCGTCCGAGACGGGTACCAGGGCCGCCCTGAACCGATCTTCGTCCGGCGCGATCGCCGCCGCCGAGAGCGAGTCGGGCGCGTAAAGATCGCGCGCGAGCTCGGCGACGTCCTCCAATCTGATCGCGTCGACCCGCTCGAGCAGCTCGTCGAGCGTGAGCAGCGGCGTGTCGAAGAGCACCGCCTTGCCGATCCTCCCCATTCGCGCCGCCGGTCGACTCCGAGGAGAGCACCATCCGGCCCTTGACGTGCTCCTTGGCCCGGGCGAGCTCGTCGTCGGTGATGCCGTCGGTGTGGATCGAGGCGAGCTCGCGGCCGATGATCTCGCATGCCTCCTGGACGTTGTCCCCGCGCGTCCCGACGTAGATGCCGATCAGGCCGCTGTCGACGTACTGCTGGGTGTAGGAGCCGACCGCGTACGCGAGGCCCTTCTTCTCGCGGACCTCGCGGAAGAGCCGCGACGAGGTCGAGCCGCCGAAGACCGCGTCGAGGATGCTGAGCGCGTAGCGACGCTCGTCGCTGCGATCGATGCCGGGCCCGCCGAAGCAGATGTGGAACTGCTCGGTGTCCTTCTGCTGGAAGCCGACCGTGGCGCCGTTGACCTGCGGGGGCTCGGGCGTCCCACCGTCGCCGCCGGCGGCGGGCGGCTCGACGTGGCGCCTGGTGAGCTCGACGATCCGGTCGTGATCGACGTTGCCGGCGGCGGCGACCACGATGTTCCCGCCCGTGTAGTGGGACCGGTGATAGGCGTCGATGTCGGGGATCGGGATCGAGCTGATCACCTGCGCCTCCCCGAGCACGCGCCTGCCGAGCGGGTGACCGCCGAAGACCGCCCGGTCGAGCACGTCGTGGACCTTGTCCTGGGGCTCGTCCTCGTACATCGCGATCTCCTCGAGCACCACCTCGCGCTCGGAGTCGATCTCCGGGTAGGTCGGGCCGAGCAGCATCTCCGCGAGGAGGTCGAAGGCCTCCTCGGTGTGGGTGTCGAGGAATCGCGCGTAGAGGTTCGTCGACTCCTTGCCGGTGGCCGCGTTCACCGACGCGCCGAGGCCGTCGAAGATCTCCGCGATCTCGATCGCCGAGTAGCGCTTGGTGCCCTTGAAGAGCAGGTGCTCGAGGAAATGCGAGACGCCGGCCTGCGCCGGCGTCTCGTCCCTCGAACCAGTGCGAACCCAGAGACCCAGGGCGACCGAGCGCACCGAGGGGACCGCCTCGGTGACGACCCGGATGCCGGAGTCGAGCTGGGTTACCTGAGCCTGGTCGGTGGCCACGTCGGGCTCAGCGACCCCGGCCACCGTCGCGCTCGCGACGACGACCGCCGCCGTCACGCTCGCGCCTGCGCCCGTCGCCACCGCACCGCCCTGTCACGACGGCGGCTCGGGGGGCCCGGGTCGCCGGTGCCGACGCCGGCGAGCTCCTCCGCCGACTTGCCCTCGACGTCGGGGTCCTGGCTGAGCCGCAGGCCGATCCGGCCTCGCTCCTTGTCGACCTCGACGACGGTGACATCGATCTCGTCGCCCTGGTTGAGGACGTCCTCGACCGCGCCGACTCGCTCGCCCGGCTTCACGTTGGAGATGTGAAGCAGGCCGTCGGTGCCCTTGGTGAGCTCGACGAATGCGCCGAAATTGGTGGTCTTCACCACCTTGCCCGCCGAGTAGCGGTCGCCGATCTCGGCGTCCTTGGTCATCGAGGTGATCCGCTCCGCCAGGGCGTCGACCTGGTCGCCGGTGGGCGCGTAGAGGCGCACCGTGCCGTCGTCGTCGACATCGATCTCGGCCTCGAACTCCTCCGAGAGGCCGCGGATGGTCTCGCCGCCCTTGCCGATCAGGGCGCCGATCTTCTCCGGGTCGATCCTGATCGAGGTGATCTTCGGCGCGAACTGCGAGAGCTGCTCGCGGGGATGGTCGATCGCCTCGGCCATCTTGCCGAGGATGAACTGGCGGCCCTGGTGTGCCTGGTCCAGCGCGTCCTTGAGGATCTCGAGCGTGACACCGGTGATCTTGATGTCCATCTGCAGGGCGGTGATGCCCTCCTGGGTCCCGGCGACCTTGAAGTCCATGTCCCCGAGGTGGTCCTCGACGCCGGCGATGTCGGTGAGGACGGTGTAGTCATCGCCCTCCTTGATCAGCCCCATGGCCACGCCGGCGACCGGTGCTGAAACCGGTACGCCCGCGGCCTGCAGGGCCATCGACGAGGCACAGACGGAGCCCATCGACGAGGACCCGTTCGACTCCAGCGTGTCCGAGACGACCCGGATCACGTAGGGGAAATCCTCCTCGGACGGGATGGTCGCCGGAGAGAGCCCGCTCGGCGAGCGCGCCATGACCGATGTCGCGGCGCTTCGGGCCGCGCATGAAACCGGCCTCCCCGACCGAGAACGGCGGGAAGTTGTAGTGGTGCCAGAACCGCTTGGTCTCCTGCAGGCCGAGGTTGTCGACCTTCATGTCCATGCGGGTGGTGCCGAGCGCGACGCTGGAGAGGATCTGCGTCTCCCCGCGGGTGAACAGCGCTGAGCCGTGCACGCGCGGCGCGACGTCGACCTCGGTCTCGATCGGCCGGATCTCGTCCTGCGCACGACCGTCGGGGCGCTTCTTGTCGACGGCGATGCGCTTGCGGATGGTGTCCTTCTCGAGCTTGGCGAAGGCGGCCTTGACCTCTGCGAGACGCTCGCGATCCGCCTGCTCGTCCTCGGTCGGAGGCGCGTAGACCTCCAGCACCTCCTCCTCCACCGCGTCGATCGCGGCCTGCCGCTCCAGCTTGGCCTGCACCTGCGTGGCCTCGTCGAGCTTCGAGCCGTGGGACGCCTGAATCGCGGCGTAGGTCTTCTCGTCCACCTGCGGCGGCTCGACCTCGATCTTCTCCTTGCCGGCCTGCTCGCGGAGCTCCTCCATCGTGGCGACGAGCTTCTTGATCTCGCCGTGCGCGATATCGAGGGCGTCGAGGATCTCGGCCTCGGTGACGCCGTTGGCGCCGGCCTCGACCATCAGGATGGCCTCGTCGGTGCCCGAGACGATCAGGTCGAGGTCGAGCTCCTCCTGTCTCTCCTCCTCCGGGTTGATGACGAAGTCGCCGTCCAGCTTTCCGATCCGGACCGCGCCGACGTGCTTGGCGACGGGGATGTCCGAAATGGCAAGCGCGGCGGAGGCGCCGTTCATCGCCAGGATGTCGTACGGGTGGACGTGGTCCACCGACATCGGCTGGGACACGAGCTGGGTCTCCCGGTGCCACCCCTTCGGGAAGAGGGGACGCAGCGGACGGTCGATCATCCGCGCCGTGAGAGTGGCCTTCTCGCCCGCTCTCGCCTCTCGGCGGAAGAAGGAGCCGGGGATCTTGCCCGCGGCGTAGTGCTTTTCCTCGACGTCGACGGTGAGGGGGAGGAAGTCCACGTCGCGGTCGTTGCCCGCGGTCGCGGTGCAAAGGACCATGGTGTCGCCGGAGCGCACCACGACGGCGCCGCTCGCCTGACGGGCGAGCTTTCCGGTCTCGAATGAGATCTCCTCCCCGCCTACCTCAGCCGAGACGCGGGTTACGTCAAACATGCTCATATGTCTTGTTCCCTTCGGCCGTCCGGTTGACGGCCTTTCGCTTAAGAACTCTCGTTCTCTGTCGCGACGATCTTAGCGGCCGCTGATCGTCCGCAGAGCCTCTATCAGCTCACCCTCGAGGCGGCGGCCATCAACGAACCCCGTGGGCGTTCCGGCCGCGCCGGCGCGGATTCCGCTGACGAAATCCCGCTCGACCCGCTTGCGGACGGCGTCGGAGCGGCTGTCTGAGCGAAAGCGGTCAAGGTCGAGGCCGAACCGCTCGGCCCGCTCCCAGAGGTGCGGGTCGTCGACGTGCCCGCGGTCCATGTAGAGCGAGTCGCACATCTCCCAGAACGCACCCTGCCGGCCGGACGCCTCGGCCGCGGCGTGCAGGGCGGGTGCGCGCGGGTGCTTCGAGGCCATCGGGAAGTGCCTGAAGCAGAGTCGCAGCGGCAGCTCGCGCAGCCGCGCCCAGCCCGCGGCGCAGTAGGGACACCCGAAGTCCGCGTAGACGATCGCCTCCACCCCATTGCCGGTGACATGGTCGTCCGGGCCGACGGGCGGTACGGCTGCACTGGTCAACTCGCTCATCGCCACGACGGTATCTTGCGACGGGTGGAAGGTCTCGTCGGGGAGAGGACGATCCGCGCCGGCCTCTGCGCGTCCGGAGTCGCTGCACTCGTGCTGGCGCTCGGGTTCTTCCAGTCTGCTCACTGGGCCACCGACCTCTGGCCCTGGCCCGACACGCCGCTCTCGTTCATCTTCATCGCGTCGATCCTGGCGGCGATCGCTCTGCCGGCGCTCTGGATCGGGGTGAGCGGCGAGCTCGCGGCGATCCAGGCCGGCGGCCTCGAGCTCTCGATCACCTATGGCGCGATCTTCGTCTATCTGCTCACCCTGGCCGGCGACCCAGGGCAGCCGGCCCTTGGCCCCTACCTGGTCGCCTTCGGCGCGGCGGCGCTCTCCAGCCTCGTTGTCTTCCTCTGGAGCCGCCGGATCCCGTGGCGCGACCGGCGCCCGATGCCATCGGTGGTCCGAGGCTCCTTCGCCTTCTTGGCTCTGGTGCTGGTCGCGGCGGGAACCGCCCTCGCCTTCGGCGCCGACATCTTCCCCTGGGAACTGCGCTCGGAGACCTCGGTGATCTTCGGCTTCATCTACCTCGGCGCGGCGGTCTATTTCCTCTACGGCTTCGTCCAGCCTCGCTGGTCGAACGCGGCCGGCCAGCTGATCGGCTTTCTCGCCTACGACATCGTCCTGATCGGCCCGTTCGTGGACCGCTTCGACGAGGTCACCGGCCGCCAACTGCTCAGCCTGATCATCTATTCGGCGGTCCTCGTCTTCAGCGGCGCACTCGCCTTCTACTACCTGTTCGTCAGCGACGAGACCCGGCTCTAGAGGCGACCCGCATCGCCACGCACGGAGCGACGCACGCAGGGAAAAGAGAGAAAAAAAAAGCGCACAGACACGCAGGCGACTCACGCAGGCTCGGCTCGTCGCGCATCGCTGAGCCGGAAAAAAAAGAAAGAAAAGAAAAAGAAGAAAGAAAAGAAGAAAAAGAAGAAAAAGAAAAGTGAGAAAAGGAAGGAAAAGAAAAGGGAAAAGAAGAAGAAGAAAAAAGAGAAAGGAGAGAAGAGAGAGGAAGAGAGAAGGGAAGAAAAGAAAGAAGAAGGAGAGAGAGAAAGAGAGAAAGAGAAGAAGGAAAAGAGGATGAGAGAAAGAGAGAAAGAAAGAGAAGAAGAAGAGAAAGAGGGAGAGGAGGAGGAGAGGGGACGCGACTCGAGCCGCTCGCTCTCCACTAGCCGAGGAAGGAAAAGAGGGAGGAAAGGGGGAGGAGAAAAGAGAGAGACGAGCAGAGAGAGGGAGAGAAAAGAGAGAGAGGAGAGGAGGGGAGCGCGGAGGAGACGGGAGAGAAGGGGGGGAAAGGGGAGGAGAAAGGGAAGAGGGAGAGGTGAAAGGGGAGGAGGGAGAGGGAGAGAAGGGAGAGAGGGAGGGAGGGGAGAGGGAGGGGGGGGAGGGGGGAGAGAGGGAGGGGGGGGGGGAGAGAGGGAGAGGGGGGGGGGGGGGGGGGGGGGGAGAGGGGAGAGGGGGGGGAGGGGGAGAGAGAGGGAGAGGGCGACGGGGGGTACGGGGGGGGGGGAGAGGGTGGGGGGGGAGGGGGAGGTGAGAGAGAGCGGGAGGTATAGGGGGATGGAGCGGGAGAAGGTGCTCCATAGCCGAGAGCGCGTCGAAGATCAGGTTCGCGCCCGGGATCTCGCCCGGGTTCGGCGCGGCGTACGACCACTTCACCTCGCCGTGATCGATCAGCACCAGCGAGCGGTTGGCGTGGCCGACGGCGTCGATCCAGGCGCCGTAGGCGCGGGAGACCTCGCCCTTCGGGTTGAAGTCGGCCAGCAGCGGCATGGTCAGGTTGAGCTGCTCGCGAAAGGCCCGGTGCGAGTAGCTCGAGTCCACGCTGATCCCGACCAGCGTCGCGCCCTTCGACTCGATCTCGGGCAGGACCTCCTGGTAGAGGCTGAGCTGACCGGTGCACACCGGGCTGAAGTCGAGCGGATAGAACGCGATCATCAGCTTGCGATCGAGGAAGTCGCCGAGCGCGACCGGGTTTCCGTCCTGATCGGGCAGCGAGAAGTCGGGTGCGCTCGTGCCGGCCTCGATCATGTCGCTCGCCGGCGCTAGCGCCGCAGGCCCAGCTCAGCGACCAGCGAGCGGTAGCGCTCCAGGTCGCTGCTCTCCAGGTAGCGAAGGATGCGGCGGCGCTTGCCGACCATCTTCAGGAGGCCACGGCGCGAATGGTGGTCCTTGCTGTGGGTGCGCAGGTGCTCGGTGAGCTCGTTGATCCGCTCCGTGAGCAGCGCGACCTGCACCTCGGCGGACCCGGTGTCCTCGCCCGACCGGCCGTACTTCCCGATCAGCTCCTGCTTTCGGTCCTTGGTCAGCGGCATCGACGCAACAGGGTAGCGATCTACCGCTTGCCCCTGTCCTCGTACTTCGCGAGGATCTCCCCCGCCTCGGCGACGTCCCTGTTCATCTGCGCGATCAGGTCCTCGACGCTCGGGAAGCGCCGCTCGCCGCGCAGCCGGCTGACGAAGGCGACACGCAGGTTCTGCCCGTAGAGGTCGCCGTCGAAGTCGATCAGGAAGGACTCGATCAGCAGTCCCCTGCCCGTCTCGAAGGTCGGCCTCACCCCCACGTTGACCGCCGCCGGGTGGCCGTTGGCGAAAGCGGCGTAGACGCCGTGGCCCGGCACGACCAGGCGATCGTCGGGAACGAGGTTCGCCGTGGGGAAGCCGAGCTCGCGGCCGCGGCGATCGCCCTCCACGACCTCGCCCTCCACCATGAACGGGGCTCCCAGGCACCGCATCGCCGCATCGACCTCTCCGGCGGCGACCAGGGCCCGAATCCGGCTCGAGGAGACCGTCTCGCCGTCGACCTCGATCAGGGGCACGATGCGGGTCTCGAAGTCCTCGCGCTCGGCGAGCATCTGCGGCGTCCCCTTGGCTCTTGTCCCGAAGCGGAAGTTCTCCCCCACCGAGACTTTGCCGGCCCCGAGCTGCTCGACCAGGATCCGCGAGATGAACTCCTCGGCGGGGATCTTCATGAACTCCTTGTCGAACGGGATCACCACCAGCTCGTCGACCCCGAGCCCGTCGATCACGTCGCGCTTCACGTCGAAGGGCATGATCAGCTTCGGCGCCGCCTCTGGGTTGATCACGCTGAGCGGATGCGGGTCGAAGGTGAGCACGGTGTCCGCCTCGTCGATCACCGCCTGGTGACCCTTGTGAACGCCGTCGAAGACGCCGATCGCCACGTGGCGGTCGCGCGGTTCGGCGTCGGGGAGCTTTGTCACCTTGATGGTCAAGTCAGGACAACCTCGGGTTGCAGATTCTCTCCATCCACGCGCGCGACCGCGATCAGCCTCCCCTCGTATGTGAGACGCACGTGCCTCGGGGGCACGTCGAACGGCTCCTCCACGGGGCGACCATGTCCCACACGGTCCGCCTCATCGTGGTCAAGCAGCCGCTCGGGGAGAAACTCCATCAATCGCTCGACGGAAACCTCCTCGCGGCCGCCGTCCGGCACTAGGAGGTCTCCGATCGCCGTCCGCCGCAGAGACTCGCAGTAGGCGTCCTCGAGCGTCTCCACCAACGTCCGGATATAGGTGCCCGACGAGCACTCGATCTCGAAGGTCGCGCGCTCCGCCATCCCGCTCGATCAGCTCCGCCCGGTAGACGTTCACCCGCCGAATGGGGGTCTCGACCGACTCGCCGCGGTGCGCCTTCCGATAGAGCCGCTCGCCATCGACCTTGACCGCCGAGGTCATCGGCACGCGCTGTTCGATCTCCCCGGTCGGCAGCTCGAGCCGGTCGGGGATTCGGCCGGTCTCGGTGAGCTCGCCGTCGGGATCACCGGTGGACGAGCGCCAGCCGAGCCTCGCCGTGGCCCGATAGGTCTTCGGCAGCTCGAGCAGATAGCGCTGCAGTCGGGTCGCGCGGCCCAGCAGCGCGACCAGCAGGCCGGTGGCGAACGGGTCGAGGGTGCCGGCGTGGCCGATCTTGCCCCCGAACTGCCGCCGGAGCTCTGGCGACCACGTCGTGCGAGGTCACCCCGGCAGGCTTGTCGACCAGCAGCCCCCGGGCAGGGGTCGGCTCCCCCTCCGACATGCCTCAGCTGTCGAGCTGCGAGGCGATCTCCCCGATCAGGAACTCGGTGACCTGCTCGTAGGGGAGATCGGTGCCGAAACCGGCGGCGCGACGATGGCCACCGCCCCCGTGGACTCGAGCGATCGCCGAGACGTCGACACGCCCGTCGGTCGAGCGCATGCTCACCTTGCGGTCGGCACGGCCGCTCTCGGCCTGATCGCGGACGACAGCCGCAACCAGGGTCCCGTCGATGGTCCGGAGGTGGTCGATTACCCCCTCTGTGAGCGCCTCGCTGGCGCCGGTCGCCGCGTAGTCGTCAGCGGAGATGTAGGTGATCGCGAGCCGGCCCTCATCGAGCAGCTCAATCTGGTCGAGGGCGCGGGCGAGCAGCCTGAGCTTCTCGATCGGCGCGTGCTCGTAGAGGCGGCGATATACCTCGTTGACCTCCACCCCGGCCTCGATCACCCCGGCGGCCATGCGGTGAGAGCGCGCATCCGTGTTCTCGTACATGAACTTGCCGGTGTCGGTGACGAGGGCGACGTAGAGCGCGTTGGCGATCTCAGGAGTCAGCTCGACGCCGAGCAGCCCGGCGATGTCGTAGAGGATCTCCGCGGTGCAAGAGGCGTCGACGTCGACCAGGTTGACGGTGCCGAAGCGGGTGTTGTCGTGGTGGTGATCGATGTTGATCACCTTGGTCCCGTCGGTGCGCAGGAAGTCGACGGGCATGCGGTCGATGTTCCCGCAGTCCAGGAAGATGACGACGCGATCGTGGATGTCCGCCGGCGGCTCGTGGAAGACCTCCTCCAGCGGCAGGAACCGGTATTCGACCGGAAGCGGGAACTCCTTCGCGGCCAGGAACATCACCGAGTCCTTGCCGAGCGCCTCGAGGATCCGCTGGGTGGCGAGCAGCGAGCCGAGCGCGTCGCCGTCCGGGTTCTCGTGGGTCGTCAGGATGAAGCGCTCACCTGCCCGGATCTCCTCTACGACGAGGTCGAGGTCGCTGGTCAAGAGCCCGGTAGCTTCCGTCATTCGTCGTCCAGAAGACGGGAGATGCGGGCGCCGCGATCGACGCTCTCGTCGTATTCGAAGGTCAGGGTCGGGGTTCGCTTCAGGCGCATGCCGCTCGCGATCTTGCTCTGCAGGACTCCATGGGAGGAACGCAGGCCGGCGAGCGAGCTCTCGCGCTCCTCGGGGGAGCCGAGCACGCTGACGTAGACGCGCGCAGCGCGCAGGTCGGGAGAGGTGTCAACTTCGGTCACGGTCACGAATCCGATTCGCGGGTCCTTGAGCTCCGTCGTGATCGCATCGCCGAGGATCTCGCGAATCGCCTCATTGACGCGCCGCATCCGGGCGGTCCCCATCGCTGGGCGACGATAACAGCAGATGCTCAAACAAACCCAAGTGCGCTAACAGAACGGACACGGCCGGGTTGCGAAGATCACAAGCTGCCCGATGTCGCTCTCACAACGGGCGGCCAGACGGCATCTGCGGATTGGTGATCGATCCCGGAGAGGGAATTTCTTGAGCTTCACCTCATCAGTCGCGGATGTCGCGCAGGCTGAGCAGATCGCGCTCGACCGAACATCCGTCCGGGCAGCGGCTCTCGACGAAGCGAACCAGGCCGTCGGCGCGGTCGGAGACCCGTCCGTCGCCGACGAGCGCGCAGAGCAGCGTCGAGCGCTGCCATTTGTCGTGACCCTCGATCTCGGCCACCGAAGCCCCGAATCGCTGCCGGATCCCGTCCTTCAGCGACTTGAGGAGCTTCCGCTTGCCCTTCAGGTCCTGAACCTCGCCGAAGTGAAGACGGATCTCGATCAGCTCGACGAACGCCGTCACGCGCCGAGGCTAGCGCCGGCGTCTACTCCAGGGTCTGCTCGACCTGCCGCGTCTCGAAGAACTCGAGGACGTCGCCCTCCTTGATGTCGGCGAAGCCGTCCAGCACGATGCCGCACTCCTGGCCCTCGTCGACCTCCTGGACGTCGTCCTTGAAGCGCCGCAGCGAGCCGACCTTGCCCGACCAGATGATGGTGCCGTCGCGGACGAGGCGAACGCTGGCGGTGCGAGTGACCTTGCCGTCCGTGACGAGGCAGCCGGCGATCGTGCCGACCCGCGAGGCCTTGAAGGTCTGCTTGACCTCGGCCTGGCCGAGCGCCTCCTCGACCTCCTCCGGCTCGAGCAGGCCCTCCATCGCCGCGCGCAGCTCTTCCGTGACCTTGTAGATCACCGTGTAGGTGCGGATGTCGACGCCCTCCTGCTCGGCCGCGCGGCGCGCCTCGGCAAGGGGCCGCACGTTGAAGCCGATGATCACGGCGTCGGAGGCGGCCGCCAGCATGACGTCGGACTCGTTGATGCCGCCGGTCTGCGCGTGGATAACGTTGACGGGGACCTGCTCCTGCGGCAGCTTCGCGATCTCGTCCTGGAGCGCCTCCAGCGATCCCGAGACGTCGGCCTTGAGCACGATGTTGAGCTCGTTGAGCTGGCCTGCGCTGGCCCTCTGGAAGACCTCCTCGAGGGTGACCTTACGGGCCTGGCGGCGGGCGAGCTGCTCGGTCTTCAGGCGGGTCTCGCGCTCCTGGGCGAGCTGGCGTGCCTTGCGCTCGTTCTCCACCACCTGGATGTGCTCGCCGGCCTCGCTCACTCCGTCGAACCCGAGGACCTCCACGGGCGTCCCGGGAGTGGCCTCGTCCACGCGCTCGCCCTTGTCGTCGAGCATCGCGCGGACCTTGCCCCAGACCGGACCGGCGACCACCGCATCGCCCACGTGGAGGGTGCCCCGCTGAACCAGGACGCCGGTGACTGGACCGCGGCCAGGGTCGAGTTCTGCCTCGACCACCGCGCCGGAGGCGGGAGCGTCGGGGTTCGCGCCCAGCTCCTCGAGGTCGGTGACCAGCAGGATCATCTCGAGCAGGTTGTCTAGGCCGTCCTTGGTCTTCGCCGAGACGTCCGCATAGACGGTGTCCCCGCCCCACTCCTCGGGGTTGAGGTCCTGCTGCGCAAGCTCCGTGCGGACGCGATTCGGGTCGGCGCCCTCCTTGTCGATCTTGTTGACGGCGACCAGGATCGGGACGCCGGCTGCCCGGGCGTGGTCGATCGCCTCGACGGTCTGCGGCATGACGCCGTCGTCGGCGGCGACGACGATCACGGCAACGTCGGTGACCGAGGCACCCCTGGCGCGCATGGCGGTGAATGCCTCGTGGCCCGGCGTGTCCAGGAAGGTGAGCGTCTTGCCGTCGTGAGCGACCTGGTAGGCGCCGATGTGCTGGGTGATCCCACCCGCCTCGCCGGCGGCGACCTGGGTCTGACGGATCGCATCGAGCAGCGAGGTCTTGCCGTGGTCGACGTGGCCCATCACGGTGACCACCGGGGGCCGTTCGACCAGATCGGCCTGGTCGTCCTCTTCGGCGACGGGCTCCTCTACCTCCTCATCGGCCGTGGTGACGATCTCGACCTTGCGGTCGAACTGCTTGGCGATCGACTCGACGGACTCGTCGGTAAGGGTCTGGGTGAGGGTCGCCATCTCCCCCTCCTTCATCAGAGCCTTGATCACCTCGGCGGCGGAGAGGCCGAGGCTCTCGGCGACCTCGCGAACGGTCGCCCCCGAGTTCACCTTGATCGGCGGCTGCTCCTCAGGCTGCTTCAGCTCCTTGTCACTGGGCTCCTCGAGCAGGGGGCGGCGACGTCGACCGCCGCGACGGCGCGGCGGTCGAGGCGGCGGCTGGGTCTTGGCGATGTGGTCACGACGCGCGGCCTGTGAGTCGATCACGACGCGGCGGCGTCTCTTGGCCGGGCCCTTCTTGGCCGCAGCGGATGTGCCGTCTCCGGTCGCCGTCGGCGGGTTTTTGGCCTTTGTCCTGGTGCCTTCGAGGCCCCGTCGCTCTTCGTCTTCGCGGTGGCGGCCTGCTCAGCGGCCTTTGCCGCCGGCTTCGCCTTCGTGGCGGTGGCGGACGAGCCGGAGGAGGCGCCATCGCCGGAGCCCTTCAGGGCGGCCAGTGCGTCCGACTCCTCGACGCTCGACTGGGCGGCCTTCGCCTCGATCCCGGCAGCGTTGAGCGCCGCAAGGAGCTCCTTGCTGGTCAGGCCCTGGGCCTTCGCTATCTCGTGTACTCGCTTCTTCGCCATCTCCTACTCGGTCTTCTGCTCCTCGCCGGCGGTCACCGGGGCCTCCTCGGCCTCGGGCTCAGCGCCGTCCTCGGATGTCTCGGTCTGCTCGCCGCGCCCGCTTTCGCCCTCGGTCTCGGGCTCGAGGTTCTGCTCGGGGCCCTCGGCCTCCTCGTCGGCGTCCGGCGCCTCGGCGGTTGGGTCTCTTCCTCAGCGGCAGCCTCTTCCTCCGCCTCCGGAGCCGCATCCTCGGGCGGGGAATCTTCATCCTGAGCTTCGTCGGGTGAGCTCCTCCTCGCTCCTCCTCTTCCTCGGCGGTCGGCCTCGCTCCTCCGCCCCGGCACTCTCGTCGAACTGGCTCTCGGCCTTCTCGACGATCGCCTTGACGGCCGCCTCATCCGCGGCGGTGGCGGACAGGGTCGCGACCTCGTCGTCGCTCAGCGGGCTCAGCACCGCCACCTGGTTTGTGCTGAAGCGGGCCAGCGCCTGGTGCTGCGGCAGGCCGCAGAACTGGGAGCCCTGCAGGGCGGCATTCGGGCAGCGGCGGCCGGTGGTCATCACGGCCATGCAGCGGCCGTCGGCTGCCTCCTCGCCCTCGTACTCGATGTCCTCCTCCTGCTGGGCGAACTCGGTCTCCGAGGTGATGTCCACCTTCCAGCCGGTCAGGCGCGCCGCGAGACGGGCGTTCTGGCCGTCCCGCCCGATCGCCAGCGAGAGCTGGTCGTCCGGGACGATCACCGTCGCCTCCTTGGTCTCGTCGTCGACGAGCACCTCGCGCACCCGCGCCGGAGAGAGAGCCTTGGCCACGAAGCGGGCCGGCTCGTCGTTGTAAGGAATGATGTCGATCTTCTCGCCGCGCAACTCGGATACGACCATGCGCACCCGGGAGCCACGCGGCCCAACGCAGGCGCCGACGGGATCCACGCCATCGGCGTGCGAGATCACGGCGATCTTCGAGCGCCAGCCCGGCTCCCGGGCGACACCCGTGATCTCGACCAGCTTGTCGGCGATTTCGGGGACCTCGAGCTCGAAGAGCTTCTTGATCAGTTCGGGATTGCGGCGGGAGACGACGATGCTCGGGCCCTTGGTGTCGGCCGAGACGTCGGTGATCACCGCCTTGACTCGCATACCGTGGTCGTAGCGCTCGTTGTAGACCTGTTCGGAACGCGGCAACAGAGCCTCGACCCGCTCGCGGAGTTGAACCAGCGTGTAGCGGTTGTCGGACTGCTGGATGATCCCGGTGACCAGCTCGCCGACGCGGTCCTTGTACTCCTCGAACATCATGCCCCGCTCGGCCTCGCGGATCCGCTGCAGGATCACCTGCTTCGCAGTCTGGGCAGCGATGCGGCCGAAGTCGTCCGGCGTCACGTCCCGGGTCTCGATCTGGTCCATATAGGGCTCGAGGCGCTCTGGCTCGAGCTCCTCCTCCTCGGCCTCGCGGCGCTCGCCGGTCTCGGGATCCACCGCCGGGCCGGTGGCCTGGATCTCGGGCACGGGCTCGCCGGCCGCTTCCGCGGCCTCGGCGGCCTGCAGCTGCTCCTCGAACTGCTCGTCGAGCAGGCGCTTCTCGAGGTCCTCCGGCACGAGCAGCTCGTAGACGCGGAAGTCGGCGCTCGAATGGTCGAGCTCGACCTTCGCGTACTTGGCGGCGCCCGGTGTCTTCTTGTAGGCGGAGAGCAGCGCGTCCTGAAGGGCGTCCATCAGGGTGTCAGCCGCGATCCCCTTCTCCTGTTCGAGCATCCTGACGGCGTCGACGATCTCCTGGGTCATCTCACCCCTCCGTTCGCGTTGGGCAGCAGGTTCGAGCGCCGGACCGCGGCGAGCGGGATCTCGACCGCTCCCTCCGCCGCCTCGACACTGACCCGCTTCTCGTCAGCATCGGCCAGACGCCCGGTGAAGGAGCGCCTTCCCTGGATCTCCTCGTTCGTCCGCACGCGAACCGTCCTGCCCAGAAAGCGCCGAAAGTGCTCCGGCTTGGTCAGCGGCCGCTCGGGCCCGGGAGACGAGACCTCCAGCGACCAATCCTCGAGCAGGTCGCGGAGGTGCCCGGTGACCCGCTCGCAGAGTGCGATGTCAACGCCGTCGGGGCTGTCGATCACGAGCCGCAGCCGCTCGGTGGCGGGCCGCTCGAGCGCGAGCAGCTCGACGTCCGGCTCCTGGTCATGAAGCCGGGTCTCAACGGTCTCTTGTATCTGTAGGAGCTCTCTGTCCATTCAGTCCGGTTCTGTCGTGTTCGCGGGCCCAAAAAAAGGCGGGCGCTCGCCCACCTTTCGACACGCGGTTCGGTGCGAAAAAAGGTTCCTCGGCGAGTATAGCCCCGTGCCTGAGGCGCGCAACGGCCGTTGAAACCGGGGCAATCGCGGCTCCGCGGAGTGGCGTTTTGGCGACTTATTGTCGCTATCCGCCACTAAGTCGCCAACTGCTGCCAGGTCGCCCCGCGCCGACGCTCAAACCGCCGCTTTGCATGGAAAGCGGCGGTTCGATGGGCGCTCTCGCTCGTCGCGCAGCGCTGGCAGCCGGGGATAGCCTTGCTCTCGCAGGCCCGGCGGAAGATACTGCGAGCGATGTCGCAGGAGAATTATCTGCTCGCCAAGCAACCCTCGGAGTTGGAGCGCCTGCGGCTGCAGTCGCGCGTGTGGGAGCCCACCGGGCGGGAACTTCTCTCGAAGCTCGGCGACGGATCCGGCCGACGCGCCCTGGACGTCGGCTGCGGAGCGATGGGCTGGCTTCGGATCCTCAGCGAGTGGGTCGGGCCCTCCGGCGCGACCGTAGGCACCGACATAGACGAGAGCCTGCTCAATGCCGCTCGTTCCTTTCTGGAGGACGAAGGAATCTCCAACGCAGAACTCGTCGTCGATGACTTGTTCGAGAGCAAGCTGGAGCCGCGATCTTTCGACCTCGTCCATGCCCGCTACGTGATCGCTCCGCTCGGGCGCGGCAGTGAGCAGGTGGCCTCGTACCGGCGGCTGGTGAAGCCCACGGGATCATTGGTCCTGGAGGAGTGGGACCTCGGCTCGTGGCACTTCAATCCCCCTGCCCCCGCGGCCGAGCGGCTGATCCGATTGCTGTCCGAGATCTTTGGCGCCCTAGGCGGCGAGGCGGGCCGCGGACTTCCGGAACTGCTCGGCCAGATTGGTATTGAGGAGCCAGAGATAGAAGCGCACGTCATCGCGCTCAAACCAGGCCACCCCTATCTGCGTCTGCCGCTTCAGTTCAGCGTCGCGCTCGAGTCGCGGCTGCTTGAGAGATTGAGCGAGGACGAGCTCGCCTCGCTACGCCTCGAGGCTGAGACCGAGTTGGCCGAGCCAGGCAGATGGGGCACGACCTTCACCCTGATCCAGAGTTGGGGCAGACTCGAAGGCTGAGAGGTAGCGGCCCTAAGGCGGCCTGATCGAGGAGATGGCGCGGGCCTGGGTCCAACAGCCGACGATGTCGCGCATCGTAGAAGCAGCCGCTCTTGACGAGAAGCGGCGCTTTGCATGGAAAAGCGGCACTCCGTCGAGAGATACTGCGCGGCGATGTCGGAGAACGTGGAACTCGTGAAGCGCTCGATCGCCGCCTATAGCGGGCGCGACTTCGAGGCGATACGGGGAATGAGCCACCCCGATCTGCAATTGGATTGGTCCGCGTCCCGCGGGCTGGAGGCCGGCGTCTATCAAGGAGTGGAAGCAGTCATAGGCTTCTACCGGAACTTCCTCGACACATTCGAGAAGATTGCTATCGAGCCGGACCGCTTCATCGAGTCCGGTGATTCGGTCGTCGTTCCCAACACCGCTTATCTCCGTGGGCGGGATGGCATCAAAACCATCGCTAGGAGCACCTTCGTCTTCGAGGTCCGCGGCGACCGCATCACCCGCATTCGCCTTTACCAGGAAACGCAGGAAGCCCTCGAAGCCGTGGGGCTGACGGAGTAAGCCGGGGACGGCCGGGACGAAAACCGCCGCTTTGGACGAAAAGCACTAACCAGAGAGCGCTGAGTCGGGTTCGGAGGAGAGATGCTCCTCGTCCGAATCGGCGGTGGGGCTACTCAGGCCATCCCGCGGCCTCGAGGGCGTCGGCCCGTTCACTGAACATCTCGACGCGCACCGTCCGCCCATCTCGCAGGGTGAAGATCAGATAGCGGTACTGCTCGACGCTCACCTTGCTCTCGGTGCCGATCCCCCATTCGCGGATGGCGGCGAAAACCCGGTCTTCGCCGGCATCCCGTAGATCGATGACATCGAAGTGCCAGTCCCGCCACGAATCGGCCCAGGCGCGGAGAAACTCGCCCACCTCGGCCCCTCGGTAGAGGCGCTTCTCCGGCCATCCAGCGACTCCGGCCATTCCCACTCAATGGAGGGATCGAACATGGTTTGGGCGCCGTTTGGATCGCCGCCACTCGTCGCGACGAGTCCGCGACGCACGAGCTCGACGTTCTCCTCCGACATCGCCCACCGGCCGGTCGTGTTGCTACTCGGCGACCGTCTCGCCAGAGCCGCCCAACTCTTCGGGGAAGTCCTTGAGCTTGGGGAGGCCATCTTTCATGGGCATCACGGTCGACTCGTAATTGACGTGCACCTCGGGTGTGAACGGAAATGAAGGGATCGTCGCCACGTAGACGTCGACCAAGCCCCACTGCGGGTGGCGCGTCAGCAGATGGCCGCCGCACTCCTTGCACCACTGCCGATAGCTCCGCTCGTTCTGGTTGTACTCGCCGATTTGGTCTTCTCCCTGGGTCACCTTGACCGCCTCGGGCTTCCACAGCGTGAAAGCGTTGACCGGGCCGGCGGACCAGCTCCTACAAGCGGCGCAATGGCAGTAGCCAGCGCCCTCAGGATCGCCGCTGACTTCAATCCTCACAGCGCCGCAGTAGCACTGCCCTTCGAAAGTCTTTTCATCCGGGCTCATCAGTTCTCCCTTCGCTCGAGGTCTGGTCGCGACATCACCCACGCAGTATCTCGCTCAAAGCACCGCTTTCCATGCAAAGCAGCGTCTTTCACGGCCCCACGGAGCCGGCAAAAGCGGCACTTCGCACGGTCATTGGGATACTGGCCACGCATGCCGGAAGGACTCTCGCCCCAGGAGGTCGGCAAGGAGATCAGTGAGCACGCCGGGTCCAGCCACAATGGCGAGGCTCAGAAGGGTCAGGGCAGGAGGATCTCGATCATCGAGGCTGTCCTGCTCTCGATCGTGGCGCTGATGGCCGCGTGGTCCGGCTACGCGGCCGCGAAGTGGAGCACGGAGTCGCGGGTCAAACTTGCCGAGGCCTCGACCGTGCGCTCGGAGGCCAATCGGGCCAACCTCCAGGCTCTGAGCGTGCGCAACTTCGACTCATCGACCTTCGAAGCCTGGTTCGCCGCATACACGGCGCACAACAAGCACGCAACGCTGATCGCGGAGCGCCGCTTCCGGCCTCAGTTCCGCGTCGCCTTCGATGCTTGGCGGGCCACACATCCCGAGACCAATCCCAACGCGCCGAAGGGCCCCACCTACATGCCTCAGTACCACCAGCCGGGGCTCAGGCGGTCGGCAGAGCTTGACGATCAGGCGACCGGGGACTTCAACTCCGGCTCTGCGGCTGGGGAAACCTCCGACAAGTACGTGCGAGTGACGGTCTTCCTCGCGAGCGTCCTCTTTCTCATCGGAATCAGCACCCAGTTTCCGGTGCGCGGCGTCCGGTACGCGCTCGTCGGATTCGGGGCTGCGCTGCTCGTTCTCTCGCTGGTGCAGCTGACCCAGATCGCGAGCCCCCCTTGATCGGCGTCCCGGGCTCCGACTAGATCTCCAACATGACCGTGACGGGGCCGTCGTTGACCAAAGCGACGCCCATGCAGGCGCCGAAGACACCCTTCTCGGCGCCAGCCCGCTCGCAGAAACGGTCGTAGAGCGGCTCAGCCTGCTCGCCCGGAGCCGCCTGGACGTAGCTGGGACGATTGCCTTTCTTCGTGTCGCCGTAGAGCGTGAACTGGCTGACGCAGAGGATCTCGCGGTCGCCGAGCGGCTCGTTCATCGTGCCGTCAGCGTCGTCGAAGATGCGCAGCGCCCGCACCTTTTCGGCGAGCCGGTCGGCCTCGGCCTCGGTGTCCTCCCGCGAGACTCCGAGCAGGACGAGCAGCCCCGGGCCGATCTGCGCCACCCTCTCCCCCTCGACTTCGACTGCCGCCTGGCTGACGCGCTGGACGAGGGCCCTCATGCCCCTCTGCCGGCCCGCTCGGCGACGATCTCGAGCACCCGCAGCGCGATCGGCGGCACCCTGCCCTCAGGGTCGCATTCCGGGTCGTAAGCGGTGAGCGAGACCGCTCGAACCGGGCGGGTCTCGAGCAGCGAGCGAACCTGGGAGGTGAGCTGCGCCGCGCGGAGGCCGTCGGGGACGCTGTAGATGTTGACGCGCGCCTCCTCGGAGTCGAGCACGTCGAGATCCAGGTGTAGATAGAGGCCGGTCGGCGGCGGATCCATGTCGTCCGCCGCCCGGGCGACCGCGTCGTCCGAGTTGACCTCCCGCGGCGGCAGGTGGTGGACCGACGAGGAGTCCAGTCGGAGCTGCTCCATCGGGTCGAAGTCGCGAGCCCCGGCGAGCACAACGGCGGTCTCGGGAACAGTCCTGATCTCCCTGCCGTTGATCATCGTCCGCCAGGCTCCGCCGGTGAGGATCGCCAGCGGCATGCCGTCGAAGTAGCCGTCGATGGTCGACTCAGGGGTGTTGAAGTCGCCGTGCGCGTCGAACCAGACGACCCCGGGCGATCTCTCCCCCATGCCGGTGACCACGCCGATGCCTGCGAAGCAGCTGCCCGAGAGCAGGACGGGGAAGGCTCCATCGTCGATCGCATTGCGGACGCCGTCGGCCACGAGGCCGATCAGCTCGAATGCTGCTTTGGCCTCGCTGGCGCCGCTCCGGTCTCGGCCGTCGTCCTTCAGCTCGATCATCTCGACGCTGACCTCGGCGCCATGGCTGCTCAAGGCCTTCTGTGCGCCGGCCTCGATCAACCGCTCCGGTCCGCGCCCGACTCCCATGCGCAGTGCGCCGACCTCGTAGGGAACGGCCAGAAGCCGGATCTCGGTCATACCGTCGCCGCTAGGTGCCGGCGGCCAGGCGCTCTCTATATATGCGGTAGTCCCGCCGCTCGGGCCTCAGATTCGACGCCAGCGCCAGGTGGTGTCGTGCACGCCGCGTCTCCCCGGTCTTGGTGAGGGCGCGGCCGAGACAGAAGTGCGCGTAGTCGTTGACCGGGTGGGTCTCCACCACGGCCTCGAACTCGGTCGCCGCCTCGGCGTAGTGGCGCGTCCGGAAGAGGGCGCGGCCGAGCGCCTCGCGCACCGAGCTCTTCTCCGGCGCCTGCCGCGCCGCCTCCTTGAGCGGCACCGTGGCCTCCTCGAAGTCGCCGTCCTCGAGCAGCTCCATGCCTCGCCGGTAGAGGGAGTACAGCGACTCGCTCTGGGTCATGCACTCAGTGTAGAAGCAGCCACGGCTTCGCCATCAACGGCGTCCGCTGACACCGCCGCCGCATGAAGCGCGAGCGCCGCCGAGGATTCTCAGTCGTGCGGCTTCGACCTGCTCGCGGAGGATTCGGCCCGCAGCGCATCGACCCGGTCGAGGATCGCGTCGGCCACCGTCTCCTTGGAGGCGAGCGGCACCTGATGCTCCCCGGATCGGTCCACGATCATGACCTCGTTCTCCGTGCTCTCGAAGCCGATCTCGGAGCGCGAGACGTCGTTGAGGACGATCGCGTCCGCGCCCTTGCGCTCGAGCTTCTCTCGGGCCCGTTTCAGTCCTGCGCCTGTTTCCGCTGCAAATCCGATGATCGTCTGGACACCGCGGCGCCTGGCACTGAGCGAGGCGAGGATGTCCTCGGTCTCCTCGAGGTCGAGCTCGAACCCACCGCTGCCCTCGCGGTGAATCTTCTCGCCCGCGGCCCGCTTCGGCCGGAAGTCGGCGGGCGCGGCGGCCATGACCAGGACGTCGGCTGAGTCGAACTCATGCTGAAGCGCGCTCGCCAGCTCGGCCGCAGTCTCGACATCGACCCGGCGCACGCCGGGCGGCGCCGGCAGGGAGACGTTGGCCGCGATCAGGGTGACCTCGGCGCCGCGGCGGGCGGCACGCTCGGCGAGGGCGAGCCCCATGCGCCCCGAGGAGCGATTGCCAATGAAACGGACAGGGTCGATCGGCTCACGGGTTCCGCCCGCCGAGACCAGCACGCGCAGGCCGTCCCAGGGGCCGATCGGGCCTGGCGCGACCTGCTCGATCGCGTCGAGGAGCGTCCGCGGCTCGGGCAGCCTGCCCACCCCGTGCTCCCCCCGGGAGGCGAGCGCGCCCTCCTCCGGCTCGATCACGGTGATGCCCCGCTGGCGGATCGCCGCCAGGTTGGCCTGGGTCGCGGCGTCTCGGAACATCCGGTCGTTCATCGCCGGCGCGACCAGCCGCGGCGCCTCGCAGGCCAGGAACGAGGTGGTGAGCATCGAGTCGGCGATCCCGGCGGCGAGCTTCGCGACGGTGTTTGCCGAGGCGGGCGCGATCAGGTAGGCGTCCGCGTTGGCTACCACCTCGAGGTGACCGATCGGGTCGTGCTCGGGGACGGGATCGCCCGGGAAGGCTCCGCGCGCCGGGTCGCGCTCGAACTCATCTGTGAGGACGGGCGCGCCGACGATCCCCTCGAAGGACGCGGCACCGATGAACCTCTGCGCCGTCGGCGTCATCACGACGCGGACTGCGTGCCCCTCCTTCGTGGCGAGGCGAGCCAGCTCCAGCGACTTGTAGGCGGAGATACCGCCGCTCACCCCGAGCAGGATGCGGGCCATTCCAGCCCTCCTTGGAAGCTAGGCCTTGTACTCGTACTTGAGCTTGCCCTGGGCCGTCTCCTCCAGGGCGATGGTCAGGTAGTTCCCGCTGGGAACCTCGACCATCGGCGGTGTGTACTCGCCGTACGCTCCCTCCGAGAGGGAGTGGTAATAGGCGTTGATCTGGCGGGCCCGCTTCGCCGCGACCAGCACGGCGGCGTAGTGGGTGTCTGTGTGCTCGAGAAGCTTGTCGACTCTGGGTCGGATGATTGACATGGGCTGATCAGTGTAGGGATAGCTCGTCACGGACGAGCTTCTCCAGCTCGTCGGCGGCTTTCTGCACCTCGTCGTTCACGATCACGTGCGGGAACTCGTCCCTCGCCGCCAACTCGGTGTCGGCGGTCCTCAGGCGCTCTTCGATCGCCTTGTCCGAGTCCGTGCCTCTGCGCTCGAGGCGCTCCCGCAAGACAGTCGGATCGGGGGGCGCGATGAAGATCTGGACCGCCTCGGGCATCGCCTCTCTCACCTGGCGTGCGCCCTGCAACTCGATCTCGAGGACGACCGACTGGCCCTCCGCAAGCCGGCGCTCCACCTCCTGACTGAGCGTCCCGTAACGGTTCCCGCTGTAGGTCGCGCTCTCGAGGAAGTCACCATCCTTGATCCGATGTTCGAACTCCGCCGCGTTCAGGAAGTGGTAATCGCGGCCGTCCTCCTCCCCGGTCCGTGGCTCGCGGGTGGTTGCAGAGACGGATAGCTCGAGCTCGGGAACACGCTCGAGCAACCGCTCGATCAGCGTTCCCTTTCCGACCCCGGACGGACCGGTGATGACGAAGACCTTGCCCACGTCGGGAAGATCATGACCGCCGGGACGGCCACGAAAAGGCCCGGAAATGCCCCGCTACTTGCGCAGCTGTGCGACGAGTTCGGCGCGCTGGCGCTCGGAGAGGCCGCCGATGGTCTTCGACGGCGAGATCCGGCACTGATTGAGTATCCGATTGGTCTTGACCCGCCCGTACTTGGGCACGGCCATCAGCATGTCGATGACCTTGGCGGTCTGGACGTACTCGGGCGGATCCATGAGCAGCGTCTGGATCTTGACCTTGTTGCCCTTGAGATCGCGCTTCAGCTGGGCCCGCTTCGATCGGATGTCGTTGGCCCTCTTCAGAGCCTCCATCCGCTGGTCCAGTGATCTCTCGGGGGCGGCGTTGGAAGACTGGACCGGGGCCTGCATCGGGGCGGCAGTATATCCGCGGCCGCGAGGAGCGGAAAGGGGTATCTGGGGTTTGTGAAAAAAACCCCCGTCTAACCGGAGATCCGTGCGAGCTCTCCCCCCAACTCGGCCGCGATCCGCGACCCGGCGGCCGGGTCACGGAAGCTCTCCGTGCCGACGGCAACGATCGCCGCGCCCGCCCGGAGCATCTCGGCGGCGTCTCGGCCGGTCGAGACACCACCCATCGCCACCACCGGGATCGAGACGGCCTCCGCCACGGCGTGGATCTGGGCCAGCGCGACGGCCCGGATCGCCGGGCCCGAGAGGCCGCCGCTCCCCCCGCCCAGCCAGCGATCGCCCGAATCCGGGTCAAAGGCGACCGCCCGCAGCGTGTTGATCAGCGAGACGGCGTCCGCACCGCCCTGATCGGCCGCCTCTGCCACCGGAACCGGGTCCGCGATGTTCGGCGTTAGCTTCACAAGCAGGGGTTTTTCGCTCAGCGACCGCAGCCGCCGCAGCAAAGAATGCGCCTCCTCCGGCGACTCACCCACGATCAGGCCGGACTTCACGTTCGGGCAGGAGACGTTGAGCTCGAGGGCGGCGACCTCCGCTCGGCCGGCCACCCCCTCCACCAGGCGGGCGAACTCATCGTGGCTCGTCCCCATCACCGAGACGATCAGCGGGACCGGGAGCTCGGCGAGCTGCGGCAGGTCATGCTCCAGAAAGCCGTCGAGGCCCTTGTTCGGCAGCCCGATCGAGTTGATCAGGCCGGACGGCGTCTCCCAGAGGCGAGGCGGCGGGTTGCCGGCGCGCGGCTCGGGGGTGATCGTCTTGGAGACGAAGGCCGAGAACGGAAACTGGTCGAGCAGCTCGGCGCCGAAGGCACCGCGGGCCGCGATCGCGTCGAAGGTGCCCGAGCCGTTGATCACCGGGTGGCGGAGCTCGAGACCGCAGAACTCGACCATCAATGACCCGACCCAGGCACGAGCGCGGTCTCGATCTCATCTCCCCGCACCACCGGTCCGTCCACGCAGAGGCGCATGTATCCGCCCTCATTCAGCGGGATCGCGCAGCCGAAGCAAGCGCCGAAGCCGCAGGCCATGGGCGCCTCCAGGGCAAGCTCGCAGGCGACCTCGCGGTCGGCGCACATCGTGCGCACCGCCTCGAGCATCGCCGGCGGCCCGCAGGCGTAGACGGCGGCGCTGCGGGCGTCATCGCCCTCGAGCAGGACGGCCAGGAGGTCGGTGACATAGCCGCGGTGCCCCGTGTGACCGTCCTCGCTCGCCAGCCGTACCTCGCTGCAGATGCGAGGGCGCTCCGCAGGCGAAGCCGAGGAGCGACCCGTTTCGAAGAGCTCGAGGCCGCCGGAGTTGGCGCGGTCCCGGAAGCCCAGCAGAACACGCGCCGGGATCCCGGCGGCGAGCAGCTGACGCCGCCAGATAGCCAGCGGTGCGACTCCGATTCCGCCCCCGACGAGGATCGCCCCGGCAGCGTCCTCCGCCAGGGCCGGTGGTGCGGAGAACGGTCGTCCCAGCGGGCCGTTGATCCACAGCCCCTCGCCCGGCTCGAGCCCGGCGAGCCGCGAGGTGCCCGGGCCGACCGCCTGGACGAGGAAATCGAGCCTCACGCCGCCGTCGGTGCGCTCCGCGTCGGCGACCGAGAAGGCGCGTGCCAGGTACGGGCGACCCTCCTCCCCGCCCCACCCGGAGTCCGCGGCGAGCATGTAGAACTGGCCGGCAGCGGGCAGCGGGCCCGCCGGATCGAGCGTGGAGAAGATCCGGTAGCCGCCGGAGAGGAGGTTGCGGGTCACCTCGCAGAGTCGGCGACCGAAGGGGGCGACCCCTCGCTCCCCCAGGCCGCGGGCCTCGCTTGCCTTCACCTCTGCGATGGCTCGCGCTCCTCGGGCGCGTGGAGCTCCTGAAGCGCCAAGACGTCGGCGTCACCGCTGGCCGAGGCGAAGATGGCCCGGGAGGCCGCGGAGGCGCCGGTCATCGTGGTCACGCAGGGAATCCCGTGCTTCACCGCAGCGGTGCGGATCTCGTAGCCGTCCGCACGGGCACCGGAGCCGGTCGGGGTGTTGATCACCAGGTCGACCTCGCCGGAGCGGATGCAGTCGACGACGTGCGGGGAGCCCTCGCCGATCTTGTTGATCTTTCTCACCGGCACGCCCATCGCGGAGATCGCCTGGGCCGTGCCCGAAGTGGCGATCACCTTGAAGCCGAGATCGTGGAAGCGAGTCGCGAGCTGCGTGGCGGCCGGCTTGTCGGAGTCGGTGACCGAGATGAAGATCGTGCCCTCCTGCGGCAGCGAGACCCCAGCCGCGGCCTGCGCCTTGCCGAAGGCGGTCGGGAAGTCCGCCGCTATTCCCATCACCTCGCCGGTGCTCCGCATCTCAGGCCCGAGCACGGCATCCGCGCCGGCGAAGCGGGCGAAGGGCAGCACCGCCTCCTTGACGCTGATGTGGCTGGGGGCCTCGCTGGGCAGGGACTGATCGTCGAGCGACTCGCCCAGCATCAGCCGGCAGGCGAGCTTGGCGAGCGGGGTGCCGATCGCCTTGCTGACGAACGGCACGGTGCGCGAGGCCCTCGGGTTCGCCTCGATCACGAAGAGCTGCCCGTCGGCGACCGCGTACTGAACGTTGATCAGGCCGATCACGCCGAGCTCCAGCGCGATCTTGCGGGTGGTCTCGCGGATCTCCTCCAGCATCTCCTCGCCGAGGCTCATCGGCGGGATCACGCAGGCCGAGTCGCCGGAATGGACCCCCGCCTCCTCGACGTGCTGCATCACGCCGGCCACGAAGCACCGCTCGCCATCGCCCAGGGCGTCGACGTCGACCTCGATCGCGTTCTCCAGGAAGCGGTCGAGCAGCAGCGGATGCTCCTGGTCGGCCCGCACATTGGCGTCCAGGTAGTTCCCGAGCGCCTCGCCGTCGTAACAGATCTCCATCGCCCGGCCGCCGAGGACGTAGGAGGGACGAACCAGCAGCGGGAAGCCGACGTCCTCTGCGATCGCCACCCCTTCATCGGCGGAGAGCGCCGTGCCGTAGGGCGGGTGCTTGATCTCGAGGCGCCGCAGAAGCGCGCCGAAGCGCCCCCGGTCCTCCGCCAGGTCGATGGCGTCGACTGGGGTGCCGAGCAGCGGCACGCCCGCCTCCTCGAGGTGCTTCGCCAGTCGCAGCGGGGTTTGGCCGCCGAACTGGACGATCACGCCCTCGGGGCGCTCGATCGCGCAGACCGCCAGCACGTCCTCGGCGGTGAGCGGCTCGAAGTAGAGGCGGTCGGAGGTGTCGTAATCCGTCGAGACGGTCTCCGGGTTGCAGTTGATCATCACCGCGTCGCGCTCCAGCTCGCGCGCGGTCATCGCCGCGTGGACGCAGCAGTAGTCGAATTCGATCCCCTGGCCGATCCTGTTCGGGCCGGAGCCGAGGATGACGACGGAGGGGCGGTCACTTGGGACCGCTTCGCCATCAACCCGCACGTCCTCCGCTTCGCGTCCGGGCGTGCGGGGTTCGGGCGCGTCTGGCTTGGCAGCCCTGATCGGCCGCTCGTGGGCTGAGTAGAAGTAGGGCGTGCGGGCCTCGAACTCGGCGGCGCAGGTGTCGACCGAGCGGTAGGTGCGCTCCAGGCCGTCGGTGCCGTCGCCCTCGGTGGCGAGCTCCCGCAGCTCCCGCAGGAACCAGGGGTCGATCATGGTCGCCCCCTGGATTCGCTCCAGCTCCACCCCGCGCTCGAAGCCGGCGGCGATCAGGTCGAAGCGGTCCGGGGAAGGCGTCGCCAGGCGTTCCAGCAGCTCGCCGGTCGAGTCCGGGATATCCGGCTCGGTGTCCAGCTCGCGGGAGCGCATCGCCTTGGCGAAGGACTCGCGAAAGGTGCGCCCGATCGCCATGCACTCCCCGACGGACTTCATGTGGGTGGAGAGCCGGCCCTCGGCGCCCGGGAACTTCTCGAAGGCGAAGCGCGGGACCTTGGTGACGACGTAGTCGATCGTCGGCTCGAAGGAGGCCGGGGTCGCCCGGGTGATGTCGTTGGGGATCTCCTCGAGCGCGTAGCCGACCGCGAGCTTCGCGGCCATCTTCGCGATCGGGAAGCCCGTGGCCTTGGAGGCGAGTGCAGAGGAGCGCGAGACCCGAGGGTTCATCTCGATCACGGCGACCTCGCCGGTCTCCGGGTTGACCGCGAACTGGATGTTCGATCCGCCGGTCTCGACGCCGACCGCGCGGATCACGCGGATCGCCTGGTCGCGGAGCTCCTGGTAGAGCGAGTCGGTGAGCGTCTGCGCAGGGGCGATCGTCACGGAGTCGCCGGTGTGGACGCCCATCGGGTCGACGTTCTCGATCGAGCAGATGATCACCACGTTGTCGTTGCGGTCGCGCATCACCTCGAGCTCGAACTCGCCCCAGCCGAGCACGGATTCCTCGACCAGGACCTGGTTGATCGGGCTCGCGGCGAGGCCCTCGGAGACGACCTGGGCCAGCTCGGTCTCGGTATTGCCGACGCCGCCGCCGTGGCCGCCGAGCGTGAACGCCGGCCGGACGATCGCCGGCAGGCTGATGGTTCCGTCGGCGACGCCCGTCTCGGCCTGTGCCACCGAGGTGACGATCTGCGACCAGGGGACGCGGAGGCCGGCCTCCTCCATCGTCCGGCGGAAGGCCTCGCGGTCCTCGGCGCGGTGGATCGCCTCGTAGTCTGCGCCGATCAGCTCGACGTCGAAGCGCTGCAGGGTGCCGTCGTCGTGCAGTGCCTTGGCGAGGTTGAGCGCGGTCTGGCCGCCGAGTGTCGGCAGCAGGGCATCGGGACGCTCACGCTCGATCACCTTCGCCAGAGGGCCGGGCAGGAGCGGCTCGATGTAGGTGCGGTCGGCGAACTCCGGGTCGGTCATGATCGTCGCGGGATTCGAGTTGACGAGCACGACCTCGTAGTCCTCCTCGAGCAGCACCTTGCAGGCCTGCACGCCGGAGTAGTCGAACTCGGCCGCTTGGCCGATCACGATCGGGCCCGAGCCGATCAGGAGGATCTTTTGGAGGTCATTGCGCCTGGGCACCCTGCATCTCCTTGGCCGCGTTGAGTGCCTCCTCGTGCGATCCGAAGGCGGTGAGCCGGATGACCAACCCGTCTCGGAACTCGTAGATGAGCCCCAGGTCTTGGCCGACCGGCACGGCACTCCCTCGCCCGACGCCCTCGAGCCGGGTGAAGACGACGATCAAATCGTCACTCAGGGGTTCATATTCCTCCGGTGCGTAGCGAACCGCGCCCAGCATGTCGCTGAGCTCTTCGAAGAAGCGCCGGAGCCCTTCGTGACCGTGATAGGTGCGGTGCTCGACCTCCCGAGCAAGCCATGGCGAAAACTCGACCTGTGGGTCGAAGATCTCTGGAATGAGCGCGAGAGCCCCCTCGAGGTCGGTCCCCGTCTTGTAGGCGTCAAGCGTGTGCGCGTACCAACGCCGGAGGGTCTCGAGATTGCCCTCGGCGGCAGTCACTGGGCGAGCTCCAGGAACCGGTCGAAGAGGTAGCGGGCGTCGTGCGGCCCGGGGCCGGCCTCGGGGTGGTATTGAACGGTGCAGCCGGGGACGTCCTTGAGGACCAGTCCCTCGACCGTGCGGTCATAGAGGTTGAGGTGGGAGAGCTCGGCCTCGCCGAAGTCAGTCTGCCAGCGAACGGGCTCGTCGCCTGGGATCGTCCGGTCGCCGCCCGGGCCGAGCACCGCGAAGCCGTGGTTCTGGGAGGTGATGTCGATCCGGCCCGTCTCCAGGTCCTTGACCGGGTGATTGGCGCCGCGGTGGCCGAAGGGGAGCTTGAAGGTCTCGAGCCCCATCGCTCGACAGAGCAGCTGGTGGCCCAGGCAGATCCCGACCACGGGCTTCTTCCCGACGACGCCGCGGACGTTCTCGACGACGTAGTCGAGGGCGGCGGGGTCGCCCGGGCCGTTGGCGAGGAAGACCAGGTCCGGGTCCCGGGCGAGGACGTCCTCTGCGGAGGTGTCGCAGGGAAGGAGTGTGACCGCGCACCCGCGCTCCTTGAGCTGCCTGATGATCGAGAGCTTGATTCCAGTGTCGATGCCGACCACGTGCGGGCCGTCGCCGTCGATCTCGACCGGCTCTGAGGGCGTCACCGTCCGGGCGAAGTCCGCGCCGTCCATCGACGGCTCGGCCTCGACGCGCTCGCGTGCCTCCGATTCCGACAGCTCGGCGGGGAAGATGCCGCCTCGCATCGCGCCGCGATCACGGATGTGGCGGACGAGGGCGCGGGTGTCGAGGCCGCCGATCGCCGGCGCGCCGCAGTCGCGCAGCCAGTCGAGCCAGCCGCCCTCGGCGCTGGCCGCGTCCTCGCCGTTCTTCCCCTCGCGCATGATCACCCCGCGAGCGTGAACCCGGTCGGACTCCATCGCGTCGGCTGAGACTCCGTAGTTGCCGATCAGCGGATAGGTGAAGGTGATGATCTGGCCGGCGTAGGAGGGGTCGGTGACGGCCTCCTGATAGCCGGTCATCGAGGTGTTGAAGACGACTTCTCCGGTGACCTCGCCGCCGGACGCGAGCAGCTCGCCGTCGAACCGCGTCCCGTCCTCCAGGAGAACGAATCCGCTCACGCGACCTTCGCCTTCCGCTCGGTCCCCGGATTCGGGGCGTAGTCGAGGATCAGCTTCTGTACCCGCTTGAACTCGTCGGTGCCCGCCCCGCCGAGCAGCTCGAAGAGCGCGGCCTCGACGCTGGTCAGAATCGCGCCCGCCCGCTCCATCTTGTGCAGTCCGACGCGCTTGTTCTCCTCGGTGCGTGAGCCGACTCCGTCGAGCGGGACCTGGACCTCCACATCTGCCTCGAGCAGGTCAATCGCGGTCTGGCTGACGCAGACGTGGGTCTCGATCCCGCAGACGAGCGCCTGATCGCGGCCGCCGAGGTCGAACCCATCGGCCTCGGCCGCTGAGAAGCGGACCTTCTCTAGCGGTTCGGTCCCCTCCGGCAATTGCTCCGCCACCTCGGACGCGGTCTCCCCCAGGCCCTTCGGGTATTGCTCGGTGATCACGATCGGAACGCCGAGCACCTCGGCTCCCTCGATCAGGGTCGCGGTCGCCTTCGCGACCCGCTCGAAGTCTGGGATCGCCCTGCGAAAGCCTTCCTGGACGTCGACGATCACCAGCGTGGTCCGATCCGGCTTCAGCTTGCCGGTCACGAGGCCACCCCGAGCGCGAAGCTGCGCTGGCGGAAGGCGACGCGCCCGGCGGCGACGGTCATCAGCACGCGGCCAGTCAGCTCCCGGCCTCCGAAACAGTTGTTGTAGGAGCGGCTCTCATAGCCCTCCTCCCCCACGGTCCAGGTGAGCTCCGGATCGATCAGGGCGACGTTCGCCGGCGCGCCCGTCTCGAGTCGCGGCGCCTCGATCCCGAACGGCTCACCCCCGCAGGTCATCCGTTCGAGCAGCAACTCCAGCGGGATCACCCCGGGCAGGACCAGGTCGGTGTAAAGCGCGGCGAAGGCGGTCTCGAGGCCGGTGACGCCCCAGGCCGCCTCCTCGAAGGGCACCTCCTTCTCCTCGGCGGCATGCGGGGCGTGGTCGGTGGCGATGCAGTCGATGGTGCCGTCGCGCAGGCCATCGATCAGGGCCTGTCGATCATCCTCCGTCCTCAGCGGCGGGTTCATCTTGAAGCGGGCGTCGAGGCTGCGGACGGCCTCGTCGGTGAGGGTGAGGTGGTGCGGCGTCGCCTCGCAGGTGACCTGGACGCCCGCCATCTTCGCCCGGGCGATCTCCTCGACCGAGGCGCGGGCGGAGAGATGCTGGACGTGGACCCGCGCCCCCTCGTAGAGGGCAAGCGAGCAGTTGCGGGCGATCATGGTCGACTCCGACACCGCGGGCACGCCCGCCATGCCGAGGGTGGCCGAGACCTCGCCCTCGTGCATCACGCCGTCCGCGGAGAGGTCGGGGTCCTCCTCGTGGAGGGCGATGACACCGCCGGCCAGGCGCTGGTACTGGAGCGCGCGGCGCAGCACCCGGGCATTGGCGATCGGGAGGCCATCGTCGGAGAAGCCGATCGCCCCCACCTCGCTGAGCTCGGCCATCTCGGTGAGCTCCTGGCCCGCCATCCCGCGGGTGACGTTGGCCACGAAGCCGACCGGGATCGATGCCTCGCGCTCTGCCCGGTCGCGGACCGAGCCGAGGACGGCGGCGGAGTCGATGGGTGGAGAGGTGTTGGCCATGGCGATCACCGCGCAGTAGCCGCCGGCCGCGGCGGAGCGCGTTCCCGTCTCGAGGTCCTCCTTGTGCTCCTGTCCCGGGACGCGGAGGTGGACGTGCGGGTCGACGAAGGCGGGGAGTGCGAGCAGCCCCTCCCCCTCGATGACCTCCGCCCCCTCGATCTCCGGGGCGCCACCCGGCTCGGCGATCTCGGCGATCTCGCCGTCGCGTATGACAAGGTCGCGAGCGCCATCGAGGTCCGTCCGGGGATCGAACAGTCGAGCGCTCCTGATGACCAGGTTGGCGCCCGGTCCCGGCCGGGAGATCAGCTTGGGGGCCTCGGCGCCGCCGCCCACGCCGTTGGCCGCGACGCTCACGCCGGCTGTCCGATCGTCGGCGTGTCGGCGGGCGCCGAGCCGCGCTCCGGCCGGGCCCGATCGCTGCCCGCGAGCAGCTCGTAGAGGATCGCCATCCGCACGACCAGGCCGCTCTCGACCTGGGAGGTGATCAGGGACTGCGGTGAGTCGATCACCTCGGGGGAGAGCTCCACGCCGCGATTGACCGGCCCGGGATGCATGAGGAGCTGGCGCGGCCCGAGCCGCCTCGAGTCGATCTGGTAGCGCGCCGCGTACTCCCGAAGCGAGGGGACGAAGCTCTCGCTCATCCGCTCGCGCTGCATGCGGAGCGCGTACACGACATCGGCCTTGCCGAGGTCGTTGAGATCGAAGGACACCTCGCAGCCGAGCGCCTCGATCCCGCGCGGCATCAGCGTGGGCGGGCCGCAGAGCGTCACCTTCGCCCCCATCGTCTGGAAGGCGATCAGACAGGACCGGGCAACCCGGCTGTGCAGGACGTCGCCGACGATCCAGATGTTGGTTCCCTCCAGGGAGTCCAGCCGCTGGCGGAGCGTGAAGACGTCGAGCAGGGCCTGCGTCGGGTGCTCGTGCTTTCCGTCGCCGGCGTTGATCACTGAGGCCTCGGTCCAGCGGGCCACCAGGCCGGCTGCGCCCGCGTGAGGCGAGCGGATCACGATCGCGGCCGGGTCGTAGGCGGAGAGGGTCGCGACCGTGTCCTTGAGCGACTCGCCCTTGTCGACGGAGGAACCGGCGGACTTCACGCTGACCACGTCGGCGGAAAGCCGCTTGGCCGCCAGCTCGAAGGAGGAGAGCGTCCGCGTGCTGGCCTCGTAGAAGAGATTGACGATGGTGCGGCCCCGCAGCGTCGGGACCTTCTTGATGTCGCGGCGGCCGACCTCGGCGAAGCTCTGGGCGCGCTCCAGGATCCGCTCTATCTCCTCGCGCGAGAGCCCCTCCACTCCGAGCAGGTGCTTCATGACTCCTCCTTCGTCACAACCTTCGCGGGTGTGATGGCGATCTCGTCCGTGCCGTCGACCTCCTCGAGACGGACGTTCACCCGTTCCCCCGGCGCGGTCGGCAGGTTCTTGCCGACGTAGTCGGGGCGGATCGGGAGCTCGCGGTGGCCGCGGTCCGCGAGGACTGCGAGCTGCACCCGCGCCGGGCGTCCGTAGTCGAAGAGCGCGTCGATCGCCGCGCGGACCGTGCGGCCCGTGTAGAGCACATCGTCGACCAGGACGATCGTGCGGCCGGCCAGGTCGAAGTCGAGATGGGAGTCGTGGACGACGGGGGCGTCACGGGGCTCGCGGCGCTCGATGTCGTCGCGGTAGAAGGAGATGTCGAGGTCGCCGAGAGGCACATCGGCACCGGAGAGCTCGCCGACGAGCGCATGGAGGCGGCGGCAGATGACGGCGCCGCGCGTGTGGATGCCGACCAGCGCCAACCGGTCCGAGTCCTGGTTCTTCTCGACGATCTCGTGGGCGATACGGACAAGCTTCCGCCGTAGATCGTCGTGATCGAGCACGACCTTTTCGTCGCTCACTTCTCTGCTCCTTCCCGGCCTCACGGGACCGTGGTTAAAGGGGCTTGCGCGGCCAGCGTAGCAGCGGGTCTGGCGGAAACGTTCGCCCTCGAAGAAGAATTGCAGGGAGATGCGCGCTATTTGGAGAGACGCGCCGGCTAGTCGCCAGCAGGAGCGGCCTCGGCCCGAGGTTCCGGACGCTGCCTCGCACCCTCCTGGATCAGCTCGGGCTCGCCGCGCTCCGGGAAGGGAATCTCGACCAGGTCGAAATCGCGCGGCGCCACCGTGTTCGGAAATGCCTCACGTGCCTCGGCGAGGACCGCCGAGACGTTGTATCGGGAGGAGACGTGGACGATCGCCAGCATGCCGACCTCCGCGTCGGCGGCGAGCTGCGCGGCGTCGCGCGCGGTCGAGTGGCCCGTCTCCGCCGCGCGAGCGGACTCCTCGACCGCAAAGGTCCCGTCGTGCACCAGCAGCTGGGCGACGTGCGCCGCGATCCGAGTCATCTCGCAGGGCACGGTGTCGCCGGTGATCACCACCTTGCGGCCCAGACGCGGGTCGCCCATCACCTGGTCCGGACGCACCTCGGAGCCGTCCACGGCGATCGTCTCGCCTCGCTGCAAGCGGCCGAAGTCGCGGTCGTCCGCGATGCCCAGCCCACGGGCTGCATCGACGTCGAAGCGCCCAGGGCGCTCGGGCTCGACGTACGCGTAGCCGAGCGCCTTCACACGGTGCTCGACCCCGAAGGCGCGCATCTCGAACCCGTCGTGCTCGATCCCCTCCCCCGGCCCGAGCTCGACCAGCTCGACCTCGTATCGGAGCTTTCCGAAGATCCGCCGGAGCGCCGCGAACAGGCCGTGCAGCCCAACCGGCCCGACGATCCGGAGCGGAGCTTGCCGCTCCATCAGGTCATAGGTCTTCAGCAGCCCCGGCAGGCCCAGGTAGTGGTCTGCGTGGAAATGCGTGACGTAGATGCCGTCCACCTGAACGAGCCCGGTCGAGTTGATCATCTGGCGCTGCGCGCCTTCGCCGCAGTCGATCAGGATCCGTTCCCCACCCGCCCGGATCAACACGCACGCGGTAGCCCTCCGCGCCGAGGGCACGGAGCCGCCGGTGCCGAGGAAGACGACGGAAAGATCCATGACGCGCGAAGCGTAGAAGCGAGCGGCCCACCGAGCGGGCGCGTCCGCCCGGCCTAGGCAATTTGCGTGGCGAGTCCGGGCGACTGACCGCCCCGGACAACGGCGGCTAGATCGTCGGGCGTCCAACGACTGAGTTCATAATCACGCGCATAGCGAACCCTGAGGCGCTGATTGTTTTGAGTTGGCTTGAGCCGTAGACGACCTTCGAATCCCGCCATCTCACGGACGGGCACGAGATAGACCGTGGAATTCCAGGGCGCAAGAACCCCAAAGATGTCCGCCAACCCGAGATAGGAAAGGCGCCCGCGGCCGTGATCCGTCATTCGGCTGTTGAAGACGAGGCAGCCGGGCGCTTCCCGGGCGGTCTTGCACTGGACCCGCAGAAATTCTCCGCCGGGTAGGCGAACCACTAGGTCATAGGGCTGACCCTCCCCAAACGGAACCAGAACATCGAATCCCCGCCCAACGAACGCACTCAGAATCGCTGCTTCGGCGGCGTTCCCCTTCGCCAGCGTTTCCATCCCACTGAAAGTACGACGACGGTCGGACGAACATACGTTCGTATGGCACGGCCGCCTTTCGGGTTAAGGTGATCAGGTCCCGCGCCCGTAGCTCAGCTGGATAGAGCGTCGCCCTCCGGAGGCGAAGGCCGCAGGTTCGAATCCTGCCGGGCGCGTCTTGGAGTCAGCGCGGTTCGCGCCACATCGTGGTGACGACGTGCCGCTCGTCAGGGGTCCAGAACTCGGTGCGCGGCTCGAACCCTTGCCGCTCGTACCGCGGGTTGTTGTCCGGGTTGGTCGACTCCAGGTAAACGGGCTTCCCCTCCCGGTCCGCCTCGGCAGCCACCTCCGCGAGCAGGCCCATCCCGAGCCCCCGCCCACGGCTGGCCGGGTGGGTGCCGAGGAAGCTGACGTAGTAGAAGGGCGGGCCTTCCGGGACGGCGGCCTCGAAGCGCTCGATCGTCTGCATGACCGCGTCCGCATGCTGGCCGAGAGCGCTGTTCAGGAAGGGCTCGATCCTCGCCTCGGTCTCCTCGGTCAGCTCAGGCTTTCCGGGGTCGGTGTAGACGATCGCGGCCGAGGCGCGATCGTCGGCGATCAGGACCGACCCGTTCGGCAGCGAGCTCTCAACGTAGAAGCCGAACATCGTCGCCTGCTGTCCTCGACGCGCCTCGGGATCCGGGAAGGCCCACGACCAGAGCGGGTCGTCGTAGAACGCGGCGCTGATGGTTCCGACGACTGCGGCGTAGTCGGCCTCGGTCGCGACCCTGGCAGCCATCCACCGCCCATCCTGGCAGTCAGACGATGCAGACGTTCCCCACGCGCAGCTCGACGGCGGTGAAGTGGTGCCTGCGGACGGTCGCCTCCTTGCTGTCGCCCATCCAGCAGTTGGGCGGCATCACGAGCGGTCCGTTCACCAGGGGCTGGGGAGTGAGCTCGTTGATCGCTGCGCTCACCTGGTAGTGACCGCGCGGAAGGCGATAGCGGAACCGCCCGTCGGTAGGTTGGCTTGACGTCATGACGGCGGCGTCAACGATGCGGGTCACGGTGACCGTCAACCCGGCACCGGTGTAGAGCGGCGCCGGCGGTGGGGGCTCGGCACAGGCGCCGTTGCAGGTCGTGTTGAGGACGACACCCACGATCCCCGAGGGCTTGTGGCGGTGATGTTTCTTCGCCTGGGCGGCGGCGGGAAGGCAAGCCAAAACGATGGCGACCGCCAGGAGAACCAGAAGTCCTTTTCTCATCGCCCCTCCTTTCATTCGTTGATACCCCGGCCCGAACTCTTGAATCGGGCTCGCGCCCTAGCGCCGCCTGCAGAGGGCGCGGTCGAGCACCATGAGGTTGGTGACCTTCCCGGGCGACCGGAAACGCACGCGGAGGACGCCCTTCTTGGCCGCCCAGGCCTGGCGCCCGATCGATCGGCCATCGACCCTGACCTCGCACGGCCTGAGCCTGTGGCGCAGCGTGCTCAGCGAGGCGTCCAGCACGATCCGGTGCCTCCTCGCCCGCCTGATCGTCAGCTCCCACGAGTGCTTGCGCTCCTTCGAGCGCAGCCCTCCGTTCTCGCCGAAGGGAGATCTCGACCTTCCGCGGGGGAAGGCGATCAGATGGAGCCGGTTCCGGACGTCGTCCAACCCCACCGTCGAGGCCGAGCCATAGCCGGAGAGGGTGTGAACCGTGGGCGGCAGCAACGGCAGGATCGCTCCCGCCCGTACCATCAGCGGCAGCTGGTCGAGTGGCGCGGGCACGCTGACGGTCCGTCCGCCCTTCAGGGTCTGGGCGCGCCGCAGGCGCAGCGCGCCGTTCGCCCCCTGGTAGGTGAGAGCACGCCAGAAGTCGATCCAATGCCCGCTCGGCAGATAGACGTCCCGCCCAGTCTGCCCAGGCTGGTGCACCGGTGCCGCCAGCAGATCCGGGCCGAACAGGAACTCGTCCTCCTCACCTGAGGCCGTGGCGTCCCGGGGGTAGACCAGCGCCAGGTCCCGCATCAGGGGCAGCCCGGTACGCCGGTAGCTCGCATCCGCCGCCACCAGGTACGGGTAGAGCTGGGTACGCAGCTTCGCGTAGCGGCGCCAGATCGGCAGGATCGGCGGGTCCGTGACCTGTGGCCTCGCGTACTGAGTGAGCTTGAACCCATTGGCCTCGGTGCGCATCACGCCCGAGACGGCCCCGAACTCGATCCAGCGATCGAGCATCTCGGGGGTCAGCTGTCCGGCGAACACGCTGAAGTAGCCGCCGATGTCGGAGCCCCAGCGCGAGATTCCCGACGTCCCCAGCGAGAGCGCCTGCTTGATCGCCGAGTCGAGCCCGTCGTAGCCCCAGTCCGTCGTGGGATCACCACCCCAGACGATCTGGGCGCAGCGTTGCGTCCCGGTCCAGCCGGAGCGCACGAATGGCGCCAGCGGGTGCGGCGCCCCGTGCGCGTAGTCGTAGGTGGCGCAGTGGTAGGTGGTCGGATACCGGTTGTGCATCTGTGTACCCGGTGTCCCGTCCGCGGACTTCGCGTCCAGCGGCGTGTACTCCCCGAAGTCCTCCATCCAACCGTCGTAGCCATGGCCCACGGCCTCACCGACCAGACGGTCCCAGAAGGCTTGCGTTCCGGGCGCGGTGAAGTCGAACTGGGAGACCGGGCTGAACAGGTTCCCGGTGTTCAGGTTGTAGACGTACGGCGCATTGGCCGCGTTTGTGTTCAGCACGCCCGCCGCGACGGCCTGGGAGTAGGCGGGCTGATAGCTCGTGCAGATCATCGGGTTGAAGTAGGCGGTGATCGCGTAGCCGAGGTCGTGGAACCCCTCCGTGAATGGCGGTTGCTGGGACTCGACGCCCTGCTGGGCTCCGCAGGGCAGATAGTGGAGGTAGGTGTTGACCGCCGAGCCGGGCACGTCGGCGGCGCGCAGTGCCCTCGCCTGGCCGAGCTGGTCCGAAGCGGTCGGCTGATACCAGGGGCCGAAGACCCAGGGCGCGGCCGGGGCGGGCTGGCGGCCTGTGATCTCGGTGAGGCGGCGCAGGGCGTCGGCCGGCTCGGGGCCGGCGACGAAGCGAAGGCTCAGTTTCGTCGCCTGCACCTCGACGCTCCAGGCGGACGGGTCCGAGTTGCCAAGGCGGAAGTAGCTCGTCTCGTCGTTGCCGAGCAGAACCCCGTAGCCGTCGGTGGAGAGCAGCCACGGGACCGGGAAGTAGGTGGCGTCATCGCGCGGGTGCCACCCCTGTGGCGGGATGAACGCGCCGATCAGCGCCCTGTCGGCGGGCGCGTAGGGACCGTCCGAGACGTAGTCCTCGACCTCATTGCCGCGCTGATCGACGGCGTTGGAGCGCTCTCCGAAGCCGAGGAAACGCTCACCCGGCCGCGAGTCGAAACCGATCCCGATGGCGGTGACCCCCGCTGTCGGGCCGGTGACCGATGCGGTCAGCCGGATCACCCCCTCGCGGTCCGGCTCGAGGCCGACCCGGATCCCACGGGTCGGATCGGTGGTCTCCAGCTGCGCGACGTAGCTGGCGCCCTCCATGCCGCCGGAGATGACGCGGGTGGCATGGGACCAGCCCGTTGGGGTGCTGAAGCCGAGCGTACCGGTCGGCCCACCTCCCAGGCCGGGGTTCTCGCTGAGGACGGTGTGGCCCGATCGGTCCGTAATCGTCAGATGCCAGGGGTCCGGCTCGACGGCGGCCTGCAGCGGGCCCGAGGACACATCTCCGAACGCCGAGGCGGTTGGAATGAGAAGAGTCAGTGCAAACGCGGCGGAGAGCCAGAGCCCCCGCCAGGACCGCATCGGGCGATGTGCCTCAGCCGCCGGCCACCGCGGGCAGGATCGTCACCTCGTCGCCATCGTTCACGGCGGTGTCGAGGCCGTCCTGGAAGCGGATGTCCTCACCGGAGACGTAGACGTTGACGAAGCGGCGCAGGTCCCCGTCCTGGGTGATCCGCTCGCGAAGGCCGTCGTGCTGGTCGAAGACGGCGTCCAGCGCCTCGCCGACGGTCGATCCCTCGACCTCGAGCTCACCCTCGCCCCCGGTGGCCGCGCGCAGCTGGGCTGGAATCTTCACCGTGATGCTCATCGTGCGGCGGAGATCTTAGTCATCGCTCCACCCTGGCCGCATTGCTACGCGGAGGCAACCACGCCATCGAACTCGGCATCGAACGCATCGAGCGTGGGCTCGATCTCGTGCATCACGAAGGACTCGCGCACCGCGTCGAGCGTCTTCAGCCCCTCGCCGGTGATGTAGGCGACCACTCGCTCGTTCGAGCCGATCCGGCCGGCCTCGGCGAGCTTCGTGAGTACGCCGATCGTGACGCCTCCGGCGGTCTCCGTGAAGACGCCCGTTGTCTCCGCCAGCAGCCGGATCCCCTGGCGGATCTCGTCGTCGGTCACCGACTCGATCACACCGTCGGTCTCGCGGGCCAGCTCGAGCGCGTAAGGGCCGTCGGCCGGATCGCCGATCGCGAGGCTCTTGGCGATCGTGTCGGGCCGCTGCGGCTTGCAGACGTCCCAGCCCTCGGCGAATGCGGTAGCCACCGGCGAGCAGCCTTCTGCCTGCGCACCCGAGAAGACGGGCAGCTCACCCTGCACGAGTCCCAGTTCGAGCCAGTCGCGCATGCCCTTGGCGAGCTTCGTGAACATGGACCCGGAGGCGATCGGCGCCACCACCCGGTCCGGAAGGCTCCACCCCAGTTGCTCGATGGTCTCGAACGCCAGCGTCTTCGACCCCTCCGAGTAGTACGGGCGCAGGTTGACGTTGACGAAGGCCCAGGGGTGGGTCTGGCTGAGCTCGGTGCAGAGCCGGTTGACGTCGTCGTAGGTGCCGCGGATGCCGACCAGGTTGGTCCCGTAGATGCCGGTGGCGAGCAGCTTCTGCTCCTCGAGGTCGTAAGGGACGAACACGTAGGAGTCGAGGCCGGCGGCCGCCGAGTGCGCCGCTACTGCGTTCGCGAGATTGCCGGTCGAGGCGCAGGCGACGGTCTCGAAGCCGAGCTCCTTCGCCTTCGCGACCGCGACTGCGACCACGCGATCCTTGAAGGAGTGCGTGGGGTTCGCGGCGTCGTTCTTGATCCAGAGCTCGCCCAGGCCGAGCCGCTCGGCCAGCCGGTCGGCGCGGATCAGGGGCGTCAGCCCCGGCTCGAGCGGATCGCCGGGCCGCCCATCGAACGGCAGGAAGTCCGAGTAGCGCCAGATCCCCCGCGACCCCGCCTGGATCTTCCGCCGCGCCTCGTCGGGATCGAGGCCCAAGAGGTCATAGGCGACCTCGAGCGGCCCGAAACACTGCTCGCAGACGAAACGAGCATCGAGCGGGTAGTTCTCCCCGCACTCCTTGCATCTCAGTGATTGAACTGCCATCGGCTCCTCTACGAAAAAACCTCCGGCCGGGCTCGATGTGGGCGGAGGTTCCGTGAGGAGCGCTCTTCCCACATCTTCCAGGCTCTGACCAGAAACACCTGCTGGAGTTGGCACCTTCCTCGGACTGAGTCCGAGGGGGTTGCCGGGGCTTCTTCGGGCCAGTCCCTCCACCCCTCTTGATGTGGTGAGTATGTGCAGGGAAATATAGCAACGGCCGCTCCGTCAATTGCCGGCTGCTCCGCTTCGCGTCCGCGCCGCATATACATGCGCAATCCGGGCACCGATGTGCGCCCGCAACCCGCCCGCCGCAGTACAGTGGATTGACCATGGAAATGGAAGCGACGATGATCCGAGGGCGCTCCGCGAGGAGCAAGCCGTCTGATGGAGCTCCGGAAGATGCCGAACCTCCCTCGCCCCAGACTGCGCAGGACCCGCGCCGGCGAGCTCGTCGCGCCGCTTCCGCCTGAGCCTCAGGCGCCGAAGGTCGAGGAGATCGCCGCGGAGGGCCTCCGCTGGGTGAAGATCGACCAGGCGGGCGCGCCGGAGCAGGCCTGGCTCGAGGAGAACTTCGACTTCCACGCCCTGGACTACGAGGACGTGCTCTCCCGCAACCAGCGGCCGAAGATCGACGTCTACGACGAGTACCTGTTCATCGTCCTGCAGTTCCCGATCTTCGATCGCACCGCCCGTCGCCTCGGCGCGGGCGAGCTCGACCTCTTCGTGGGGCCCGGATTCCTGATCACGATCCCCAACCAGCCGCTGCAACCCGTCGAGTACCTGTTCGAGCGCTGCCGCCAAAAGGAGGAGATGCGCGAGCAGCTCTTCTCCCGCGGCTCCGGCTACCTGCTCTATCGGATCGTCGATGACGGCTTCGACTACTGCTTCCCGATGCTGCGGAAGATCGGCAACAAGCTCGACGTGCTCGAGGAGGAGATCTTCGAGGGCCGCTCAGAGGAGATCGTGCGCGACATCTCCAACGTCAAGCAGGAGATCATCAACTTCCGCAAGGTGATCAGGCCGCAGCGCCCGGTGCTCCGCGACCTCGAGAAGGTGAAGCAGCGCTACCTGGCGCCCGACATGGACCTCGAGATCTACTTCGACGACATCGTCGACGCCCAGGAGCGCATCTGGGACATGCTCGAGAACTACAAGGAGGTCGTGGAGGCGCTCGAGGACACCAACGAATCGGTGATCTCCCACCGCGTCAACGACATCCTTCGCGTCCTCACCTCGATCAGCGTCATCGTGCTGCCGCTGACCCTGCTGGCGAGCATCTGGGGCATGAACGTGCGCGTTCCGGGCGAGCAGAACATGACCGCCTTCTGGGTGATCGCGGGAGTGATGGTCGTGCTGCTGGTCGGCATGGTGGCCTTCTTCCGCAAGCGCGGCTGGCTGTAGCTACATACGATTCGGCCGTGCCGACTCAGCGAATCTGGGCGCCCTGGCGCCTCGAGTACGTGAAGGACGCCTCCAAGGACAAAGAGAGCGAGTGCATCTTCTGCGCGGCCCTCGCCGCGGACGACGATGAGGCGTACCTGATCGTCCATCGTGGCGAGAGCTGCTTCGTGATCCTCAACAAATACCCGTACACGAACGGGCACCTGATGGTCGCCCCTTATCAGCACCTCTCCACGCTGCAGGCCCTCGACGCCGAGACGACCACCGAGATGATGGCCCTCGCCAAGCGCGGCATGACCGCGCTCGAGGCGAGCTATGCGCCGCACGGCTACAACGTCGGCGTCAATCAGGGCCGCGTCGCCGGCGCCGGGGTCGAGCACCACATCCACATGCACGTCGTCCCCCGCTGGGGAGGCGACACGAACTTCATGCCCGTCCTCGGCGACACCCGGGTGATGAACGAGACCCTCGAAGACAGCTACGCGACCGTGCGCGAGGCCTTCGGCTGACGATGGCGATCACCGCCCCACCGCCCGGCATCTTCAAGGCCTACGACATCCGCGGCATCTACGGCGAGGAACTCGACGCCGCGACCGCTCATCTGATCGGTCGCGCCTTCGCCCGGGTGCTGGCCAGGCTTCGGGACAAGGAGGCCTCCGAGCTCCGCATCGGCCTGGGCCGCGACATGCGTCTGAGCGGTCCGGAGATGGCCGCCGGTGTCCGGCAGGGACTGGTCGAGGAGGGCGTCACGGTGATCGATGCCGGGCAGGTGGCGACGGAGATGACCTATTACCTGGTCGGCTCACGCGAGCTCGACGGCGGGGCCATGGTGACTGCCTCGCACAACCCGAAGAAGTACACCGGGGTGAAATTGCTGAGAGAGGGCGCGCTCGCCCTGTCTGGCGACGCCGGCATCCAGGACGTCCGCGCCGAGATCGAGGCCGGCCTGACCGAGCCGCACGGCGGCGGCTCGGTCGAGGAAGTCGACGTCTACCCCGACTTTCATGAGCATATGCTCTCCCTGATCGACCCTGAGACGATCGGCCCGCTGCGCATCCTGGCCGACGGCAGCGACGGGATGGCCGGCCCGATGGTCGGACCCCTGCTCGATCAGCTGAACCTCGAGGTCACCACCAGCCGCTGGGAGCCGAACGGCGACTTCCCCGAGGCCGGGCCCAACCCATTCCTCGAGGAGAACCGCCGCATGCTGGTCGAGCAGGTGAAGAAGGAGGGCGTCGACCTGGCGATCGCCTGGGACGGCGACGCCGACCGCTGCTTCTTCATCGACAGTGAGGGCAACTTCTGTGACGGCGATTTCGTCTGCGCGCTGCTCGCGCGGGCTGCGCTCGCCAAGCAGCCGGGCTCGACCGTCCTCTACGACCCGCGCTCGAGCCGGGCGGTCCCCGACATCGTCGCCGCGGCGGGCGGGAAATCGGATCTGAGCCGCGTCGGGCACGCGTTCTTCAAGGTCCGGATGCGCGAGACCGGCGCGATCTTCGGCGGTGAGGTCTCCGGCCACTACTACTTCCGCGACTTCTACTGCGCGGACTCGGGAACGATCCCGGCGCTACTCATGCTGGAGCTGATCTCTCGTGAGGGCCGCTCGCTGCACGATCTGATGGCGGAGTTCCGGTCCCGCTACTTCATCTCCGGCGAGATCAACTCCGAGGTGGCCGACCAGGAAGGCAAGATGCGCGAGATCGCCGAGCGCTACTCCGACGGCGAGATCACGCACCTCGACGGCGTCTCCGTCGACTATCCGGACTGGCACTTCAACGTGCGCCCCTCGAACACCGAGCCTCTTCTGCGCCTCAACCTCGAGTCGCTGGTCTCCCCGGAGGACATGGAGGCCAAGCGCGACGAGGTTCTGGGGCTGATCAGGTCGTGAGCGATGACGTCTCGCCGGCAATTTGGCAGCAGATAGCCGACGCGGGCATTCGCGTTCTTCGGATCCCCACCCCCTTCCAGGTCGGCCGGGTCAACACCTACCTGCTCGAGGACGTGCCGCTAACGCTGGTCGATTCGGGCCCCAACTCCGGCAAGGCGCTCGACGAGCTGGAGCGCCAGTTGGATGCCCTCGGCCATCGGATCGAGGACCTCGAGCTGGTGATCGTCACTCACCAGCACATCGACCACCTCGGGCTGGTCGACATCGTCGCCAACCGCTCTGGCGCCGAGGTGGCGGCAATCGACGTGGCGGTTCCCTTCCTCGAGAACTTCGGCGACGACGCCGAACGAGACGACGAGGAGGCGGCCGCCCTGATGCGAAGACACGGGATTTCCGAAGAGGTGGTCAGGGCGCTGCTCCAGGTGACCGGCAGCTTCCGCGCCTGGGGGTCGAAGATCAAGGTGAGCCGCCCGCTGCGCGACGGTGAGCTGATCAATCTCCGCGATCGAAAGCTCGAGGTCCAGCACCGTCCGGGACACAGCCCCTCGGACACCGTCTTCTGGGACGAGGACCGCCGCATCCTGCTCGCCGCCGACCACCTGATCAGGCACATCTCCTCGAACCCATTGATCTCGAGGCCTCTGGACGGCTCGGCCCAGCGAACGCAGGCCCTGGTCACCTACCTCGAGTCGCTGAAGAGGACGCGAGAGCTGCCGGCGGAGATCGTGCTCGCCGGGCACGGCGAGCCCATCACCGACCACGTCGCTCTGATCGACTCGCGCTTCGCGATGCACCAGCGGCGGGCGGAGAAGCTCTACGGGCTGATCTCCGAGCAGTCGCGGACTGGGCACGAGATCGCCCAGGCGATCTGGGGCGACGTGGCGGTGACGCAGGCCTTCCTGACGCTGTCGGAGGTGATCGGGCATGTCGACCTGCTCGTCAACGCGGGGTACGTCCGGGAGATCGAGTCCGGAGAGGTCGTCCGCTATGAGGCGACTTCGGACACTCCGGCGGACCGGCTCGGCGACCTGATCCCGGGCGGTAACCCGGTCGTAGCCGAGGGTTAGAAGACACCGTGCCGCCGACGATGGCCCCTGCCCAGCGAGACCCCGCGCCGGCGGCCCGCGCTGTCCCGCTCGCCCCCAACGCGGACCGCAAGAGGATGCTGATCATCGTCAACCCGTACGCCACCACGGTGTCGGACCGGCTCAAGAACCTGGTGGTCTATGCGCTTCAGGCCCGCTACGACGTCGAGGCCGTCGACACCGAGGCCGCGGAGCACGCGATCGAGATCGGCCGGGAGGCTCGCCACGGCGGCTATGACATCGTCGTCGCCTTCGGTGGAGACGGAACCCTCAACGAGGTCGCCAACGGGCTTGCCGGGACCGACGTCCCGGTCTCCGTGCTCCCCGGCGGATCCACGAACGTGGTCTGCCGGACGCTCGGCATCCCGAACGACGTGGTCGACGCCACCGAGCACCTGATCGGCCTCGCCGACGACTTCCGGCCCCGCAAGATCGACCTCGGCCGCTGCAACGGCCGCCACTTCGTCTTCGCCTGCGGCGTCGGGCTTGATGCCACGGTCGTCAAGCGCGTCGACGCCCATCCCCGCCTCAAGGCCCGCGCGCGGCAGTGGTACTACACCTGGGCCGCGATCTCCGGCTTCTACCGGCACTACCTGCGCAACCCGGTGCGGCTCGAACTCGAGGTCGCCGGGGAGAAGCACGCGGGGGTCACCGCGATCGCACAGAACTCCGATCCCTTCACCTACTTCAGCAACATCCCGATCCGGATCTGCGAGGACGTCGGCCTCGACGACGGCACGCTCTCGATGGCCCTGCTCCATCGCGCCAAGCAGCGCGACATGCTGCCGATCGCGGCCCGGGTGCTGAGTCATAGCCTCCACGCCACCAGGCACCGCCAGATCGACGAGTTCGACCTGGTCAGGAAGGCCATGGTCCGCTCGATCTCCGTGGACGAGGAGGGACAGCCGCGGCCCTTCCCCGTCCAGATCGACGGGGACTACCTGGGCGAGTACACCGAGCTGCGCTTCAGGGTCTACCCCAGCGCCCTCACGATCGTCGCTTAGCGGCCGCTCGTGGCCGCGATTGATGGCGAAGCCGTCCCTACTTGTGCCGGGCCGTGAAGTTTGTCTTCGTCTTGCCCTGCGCGCACAGGTCCTGCGCGAAGAAGTTGTACACCGCGTATCCCTCGACCTCGTTCGAGCTCACGAAACGGCCGTGGATCTTGTCCACCTTTGTGCCGAAGAAGGTCTGTTTGAAGGTGAATGAGCGGCCCTTGCGGCGGGTCGTCACGGGGCCCTCCTGGGTGAACACCGGCGTGGAGATGCAGAGCCCGAAGGCTACGGACGGCTCGGTGGTCAGCGTCACCTTCCCCTTCTTCACGCTGAACTGGATCTGGTTGAAGGGCGAGTTGACGACTGCCTGTGCCGTCTTCCCGCTGTAACTCCCGGATTTGATCCCCGCCCCTGCGCTCGCGGACCCGGGCGCGATCACCACGAGGGCGGCGAGCAGGGCGAGGGCCAGCACGACCATCCGGCGGTTCACCGTCGCCTGCTCCTGCGGTATGCCCTCACTGGGGTCAGCTCTCCTCTCCGGCTCCCCACGCTCTGACAGTATCGCGAACCTGGCCGCCCAGGACCCTAACTGCCGCTTCTGTCAGATCATCGCCGGGGACGAGTCCGCCCACCTGGTCCTCGAGGATGAGCACTCGATCGCCTTCCTCGACAATCGCCCGCTCTTCCCCGGGCACTCACTGCTCGTGCCGCGTGACCACCACGAGACGCTCGGCGACCTACCCGACGAGCTGGTCGGCCCGCTCTTCGAGAGCGCCAGGCTGCTCTCGGTAGCCGTGCCGAAGGCGATGAGGAAGCCGGGATCGTTCGTGGCGCTCAACAACGTGGTGAGCCAGAGCGTTCCGCACCTGCATGTCCACGTGGTCCCGCGCAAGCCGAAGGACGGACTGCGGGGCTTCTTCTGGCCGCGGACGAAGTACGACTCGGAGGATCAGATGCGCGAGGTCGCCGAGCGCGTCCGGCGGGCGGTCGACCGGGCTACTTGAGGTTCGCGTTCGCCTTGGCGGGCGCGCCGAAGGGGATGTCGGCGGTGACCGAGACCTTCGCCGAGCTCTTCTTGCTCAGCTTGCTCTTGCCCGACTTGCTGAGCTTCACCTTCACGGTCTGGGCTCCGGCGGCCAGGGTGGCGGTCGTCTTGCCGATGGTGGCCTTGCCGAGCTTGGCCGTGACGGTGGCGCCGTTGACCTGCGTACTGGCTGTGACCGCGAGCAGGAGACCCTTCTTGACGGCCTTGGAGATCGTCTTCGTGCGCACCTTGGCTGTCGCTGACGGCCGCGCCTGCGGAGTGCCGTTTGGATCGACCACCAGCGTCGCCTGCATGGTGACCGGGTGGATCGTGCAGAAGAACTTGTACGTACCCGCGCTCAGGTACTGGGTGCCCTGGACGCCGGTGGTCCCGCCGGGGATCGTCGGGGTGCGGAACAGCGCTCCCCCGTCAGGGCCTTTCTGGTGGGCCGTGACGTTGTGGGTGTTCCCGGTTACCTGGAACGGGACGATTTCGCCCTGGTCGGCGTGGTAAGTCGGGAACGGTGCCCCGTCCCCTCCGGTGAAGGTGTCGTCGATCTGGCCGACGATCGGCTGGGAGGCCGCCAAGGCGATCCCACCGGCGAACAACACTCCGGCGACGATCAATCCCGCGACGAGTCCCAGCCGCTTCATTCCGTCCCTGGACTTCACCACCACGTTGATTTATACGACAGATTCGCCCGGCGGGATTGCCCGAATGCGGAACGGGATCAGGCGGTCGGGGTGACGCGGTAGGCGTCGAAGACCGACTCGACGTTCCGCAGGCGCGAGATGCACTGCTTGAGCTGCTCGGTGTCCCCCACCTCCAGGACGAAGCGGTTCTTCACCATCGGGTGCTTGGTCGCGCAGCGAGCCTCCAGGATGTTCAGGCCGGCCTCCGCGAAGGTCCTGGAGAGATCCTCGAGGAGGCGGGTTCGGTCCCACGCATCGACCTGGAGCTCCACCCGATACGAGGACTCGTTGTCGCCGTCCCAATTGACCTCGGTGAAGCGCTCGGGCGCCTTCTTCAGCGCCGCCACGTTGCGGCAATCCTCCCGGTGCACGGTGATGCCCCGGCCCAGCGAGACGTAACCGACGATCTGGTCGCCGGGGACCGGGCGGCAGCACTTGGCGAGGCGGACCGCCACCTGCTCCACGCCCTTCACCTTGATCCCGAAGCTGGTGGCCTCCCTGGTGCGGCGCCGCGCATCGTCGGTCCCCTTGATCAGGCCCTCGGCCGGCTCCTCCTCCACGGCCTCGCCGCGCTTGAGACGCTGCATCACCTTGTTGGTGACGACCTTCGTCGAGATCTTCGACTGGCCCAGGGCGATGTAGAAGTCGTCCGCCTTGCGGAAGCCCATCTCGCGGATCACGTCGACGAGCAGCGGCGAGCCGGCGAGCTTCTGGTAAGGGAGGCTGCGCTTCTTGAACGCCTGAGCGAGCTGGTCGCGCCCCTCGTGCTCGGCGTCCTCTCGGCCCTCGCGGGAGAACCAGGCGCGGATCTTGTTGCGGGCGCGCGTCGTCCGGACGAGCTTGAGCCAGTCCCGCGAGGGGCCACGGCCCTGCTTGGCGGTGAGCACCTCGACGATGTCGCCGCTGCGCAGCTGGTAGTGGAGCGGGACGATCTTGCCATTCACCTTTGCCCCGACGCAACGGTGGCCGACGTCGGTGTGGATCGAGTAGGCGAAGTCCAGGGGCGTCGAGCCGGCCGCCAGGTTCTTGACCTCGCCCTTCGGCGTGAAGACGAAGACCTCGTCCTCGAAGAGGTCGACCTTGAGCGCTTCCAGGAAGGCCTTCGGGCCCTGATCCTGCTCGTTCTCGATCAGCTGCCGGAGCCAGGTCATCTTCTCCTTGCCGCCGTCGCCCGAGGAGGCGCCCTCCTTGTAGATCACGTGGGCGGCGATCCCGTACTCGGCGAGCTCGTGCATCTCCGGTGTCCGGATCTGGATCTCGAGGGGGCGGCCCTCGGGCCCGATCACGGTGGTGTGTAGCGCCTGGTAGGCGTTCGCCTTGGGCATCGCGACGAAGTCCTTGAAGCGGCCCGGCAGCGGCTTCCAGAGGGAGTGCACGATTCCGATGGCGCCGTAGCAGTCCTTGACGGACCCGACCAGGACGCGCATCGCGGTCAGGTCGAAGATCTCGTTGAACTCGCGGCCCTTGCGGGTCATCTTCGTGTAAATGGAGTAGAAGTGCTTGGCCCGGCCTGAGATCTGGGCGTCGATGCCGACCTTCTTCAGCTCCTTGGCCAGGAACTCGCCCGCCTCCTCGACGTAGCGCTCGCGTTCGGCGCGCTGCTGCGCGACCAGCTCCTTGATCTCGTCGTAGCGCCGCGGGTGGAGCGTCGCGAAGGAGAGGTCCTCGAGCTCCCACTTGATCGCGTGGATCCCGAGACGGTGCGCGAGCGGGGCGAAGATCTCGAGCGTCTCGCGCGCCTTCTCCTGCTGCTTCTGCTTGGGAAGCGCGCCGATGGTGCGCATGTTGTGAAGGCGGTCGGCCAGCTTGATCAGGATCACCCTGACGTCGGTGGCCATCGCGACCATCATCTTGCGGTAGTTCTCGGCCTGCCTCTCGTCGCGGCTCTTGAAGGTGATCTCGGTGAGCTTGGTGACTCCGTCGACGAGCTGGGCGATCTCGTCGCCGAAGTCGTCGCGCACATGGTCGAGGCTGGCGCTGGTGTCCTCGACCGTGTCGTGGAGGAGGGCGGCGCAGAGGGTCGCGGTGTCGAGGCGAAGGCCCGCGCAGATCCGCGCCACGCCGAGGGGATGGGTGATGAAATCCTCGCCGGACTTGCGCTCCTGGCCGGCGTGGCTCTCACAGGCGAAGGCGAAGGCGCGCTCGAGCTCCTGGCGGTCGATGGGCTCGACCTCCTCGGATTTGTGCTCCTCGATGACCGCGAAAAGGTCGCCGAGCAGAGCGCGCTGGTCGGCGGTCAGCTCGCGCGTGATCGCGTCCGCACGAGGAGTGCTCGAGCGCCCGGCGGGCTCCCCGACGCGAGTGTGACCGCGGCGATCGCCGTCGCGCAGGCGCTGGCGGTCGCCGGGCGCCTTGCCCTTCTCGGTGTTCGCTACGCCTGTGCTCTGCTTCGCAGGAATCGGATCGCCTCCTGGTGTCTGGCGAGACAGTCCGCGTAGGCCCTGGATCGCCTCAGATCGGTCCTCTCCGAGGATAAGACGCGCAGAGAGTCGGCGCCGCGATCGGGCCGCCACTCGCAGAGGCCGATCTCGCAGAGAACACGCACGCAGCGAGCGGCGGTCTCGGGCGTCCTCGGGTAGTCGGAGGCTCCTTCGAGGGTCCTGCGGAGGGCGGCTCCCTCCGCCTCTCCCCCGGCCTCGGAGAGCGCGCGCCAGATCTCGGCGATCGAGCCGCGCAGCTCCCACTCCCGGACGAGCAGCCGCTCGGTCAGCTCGAGCTCGGGCGGGCCCCAGGCGAGGTGGAGATAGCCGGCGCCCGTCAGGGCCAGGCCCTCGAGCGGCTCGCTCGGCGGCGGATCGATCACCACCACGTGGTTGAAGAGGGGCGGGGCGTCCGGTCGTCGCGCGATCGCGGTCCAGTCGACCAACACGAGGCCTGCTCCGGGGGCCTTGCGCAGGGTCGCGTTGAGGGACTCGCCTCCACAGCGGCAGCAGGCGATCCGGGGCAATGCCGCGCCGAAGCGGCGCGGGTCAGCGGCGGAGGAGGCGAGCTTCGCGCGGCGGGCGGCGTCGGCGCAGATCGCGAGGACCGATTCGCCGCTCGAGATCAGCTCCGCCAGTGAGGCGACGGCCGCGCCGCCGCGGCGATCGACCAGCTGGCGCCGGGGTCCGCCCGCCGTCCTTACGTCGAGCAGGGCTCCGGGGCGGCCATCGGCGACCCTCGCCAGCTCGTAGTCGAGCCGGGCCCACCATTCGTCGTCCTGGGCCGGGCAACCGTCGCCGCAGGGGCGGGAAGCCGGCTCCGCGTCGGCCTGCTCGAGCGGGTAGAGCTCGCGGACGATGACCCTCGGCTGTTCGGCGCCGTTCCAGCGGTCGACCTCGAGTTCGATCGAGAGATCAAGGGCCTGGTCCTCGCTGCGCGTGATCTGCCCGTTGATGCCGAAGGCCACGCCGGCCGCTCGCCCGGCCCCGCTCTCGAGCTGGAAGCGGGAGTGCTTGCCCTCCTCGCCAAGAGGACGCACCTCGCGCAGGCGGCCCGAGGGAACGAGCAGGCGCGGTCCCGGGTTCCCCACGCCGAAGGGGCCCAGGGTCTCGAGCTGTCGCGCGAGGTCCATGCCGATGCCGTCGCGACCGACCCCGACGAGGGCATCGAGGTGGTCCGTCCGGACCAGGTCGGCGGGATCGATGTTCGCCGCCGCGTGCGCGATGAACGCCTCCCGGAAGGCGTCAAGCCGATCGACCTCCAGCTCGAGGCCGGCCGCGGCACGATGGCCGCCGTAGCGGCCGAGGTGCTCGGAGGTGGCTTCGAGCGCCGCGACGAGGTCGAAACCGGGGATGCTGCGGGCGGAGCCCTTGGCCCGGGCGCCGTCGATCGAGAGCAGGATGGTGGGGCGGAAGTGGCGCTCCACCATCCGCGAGGCTGCGATGCCCACCACGCCTGGATGCCATCCCTCCCCGGTCAGGATCAAGGCGGGTGCGTCGGCCTGCTCCGGAGGCAGGGCGGCCCGGGCGCGCTCGGCGCCCTCCACCACCTTCTGCTCGGCCCAGCGGCGTTCCCCGTTGGCCAGGTCGAGCTCCTGCGCGATCGCGTTCGCGCGGTCGCGGTCGTCGGTGAGCATCAGCTCGACACCCGCGTCGGCCCGATAGAGGCGTCCGGCCGCGTTGATCCGGGGGGCCAGGCGGAATCCCAGAGCACCCGCGTCGACGGTCTGCGGATCCACGGAGGCAGCGGCCATCAGGGCGCGCAGCCCGACCCGCGCATCGTCGCGCATCAGTCGCAGCCCCTCTCGAACGAGGCGACGGTTCTCCCCGACCAGGGGGACCATGTCGGCGACGGTCGCGAGGGCGACCATGTCCAGATCGCGGTCGCAGGGGTGGCGGCGGCCGCCGACGGTCTCGACCGCCCCGCGACCCGCTGCGTCACACAGGGCGATGGCGAGCTTGTGGGCGACGCCGGCGGCGCAGAGCCCCTCGAAGGGGTAATTCGAGACGACGGGATGGATCACCGGGCACTCGGGGAGCTGCTCGCCCGGGAGGTGATGGTCGGTGACGACGGCCTGGATTCCGGCGGCGCGAGCGGCGGCCACCTCCTCCACGGAGCCGATCCCGCAGTCGACCGTGATCACGAGGTCCGTCCCTCGGCGCTGGAGCTGCTCCACGCTCGACATCGTCAGCCCGTAGCCGTCCGCGAGGCGGTCGGGGATCAGCCAGTCGCAGGTGGCGCCGAGCGAGCGGAGCGTCGAGACCATGATCGCGGTCGAGCAGACTCCGTCGACGTCGTAGTCGCCGTGGATGGTGATTCGGCCGCCGCCGCGCACGACCGGGAGAATCAACTCGCAGACCTCGTCCATCCCGCGGAACTCGGTGGGCTCGTGGGACTCGCGGGCCTCGAGGAAGCGCCTGGCCGCGTCAACCGTGCGATAGCCGCGGCGGACCAGCGTCACGGCGACCGGCTCGGCCAGCTCCAGCTCCGCGGCGAGGCGGCGAACCTCTCCGTAGTCGTAGGGGTCCGCCTGAAAGGCGCGAGCGGGTCCAGGCGAGGCCATCCCGCCAACTTAAGTTCGCCCCCCGACGGAATCTCCGGCCCGAGCCGCGAGAGCCCTCGGGTAAGGGTGGATTGGCGAGTTCTTGTCGCATAGCGCCAAGAAGTCGCCAGCCCTAGCGGCGCAGCAACGTCCGGATCGTTCGTGCCAACGCAGTCGCTTCGGCCTCGACCTGCCTCCAGGTAAAGCGCAGCACGTCGTGGCCGAGCAGCATCAGGCGAGCATCCCGCGCGCGGTCCTCCTCGAAGGCGGACCGAGTGCGGTGCGACTCCCAGCCGTCCACCTCGACCACAAGACCCTGAGCGCGCCACAGGAAGTCGACCTCATATCGGTCGATTCGCACGTTCACCTCCGGCTGAGGAAGGCGGTGGCGCCGACAGAGGGCCAGGAAGAGAGCCTCGAGTTCGGTGCGCGTGCGGTCCACATTGGGGCGGTCCCCGATCGCGAGCGTGAGGTACTCGGCCTCACGAAGCGCCGAAGCGAGCTTCGTGCCAGGAAGAACATGGCGTAGATCTTCCAGCGTGCGCCCCGGCGTCGTGACGGGAATGCCCTGGCGGATCGTGCAGTGGGCCGGGGAAAGGGTGAGTGACCGGTGCAGTCGAATCCCCCGGCGCCTTGCCCGGCCACCATCGCCAGGGACGGTCACATCGATCAGGCCGCCGCCCGAACGGTCCTGACCGTGCGGCGGGACCGCAAGGATCCTCCACAGCCCGGCCGCGCTGCGATGGCTGAGGACCGCTCCCGCTCCATAGGCAAGCACCGCCGCCATCCACCTGCCCTCATTGCTGATGTTGGGATGCCCTACCGCATAGATGCCGCGATGCATACGGTGAAGGTGGCCGGCCGCGGCGCGGCGCTTAACTGCGCTCGGATCGAGTCCGCAAGCGTTCAACTGCGGCAATGAAATGACGCCGTGCTGGCGAGCGGCGATACGGGCCACGGCGGCATCCCGACGTTGGTTGGCGAGTTCTTGTCGCATATCGCCAAGAAGTCGCCAACTCCCCCGAACTCGCCCCCCTTCATCGCCGGTTTGGGGCCCGCGACCCCGGCGGTGCCCCCTTCATCGCCGGTTTTCGGCCCGGCGCGGCGCTAGATGTGCTCCGCCTCCACGCCCGAGCGCACGCCGATCGCGTAAACGATCGCGAGTCCGATCACGCAGCCCGGCACGGCGTAGAGGGCGGTCGCGAGATCGGTGTCCCCCACCCCCTTGCCGAGCGCGATCTGGGCGATCGCTCCGCTGACCATCGCGCCGGCCGCCGAGCCCAGGAAGGCGCCCACGATGCCGCCCCAGAAGCGGTCGGGGACGAACACCGTGAAGTGCCAGAGCGCTACGCCCATCGTGAACCAGACCAGCACCGACATCAGCGATTCCTCCCGTGCTTGCGGCGCCGCTTGCGCCCTCCGCCCTGCTGCTCTCGCACCTTGCGGAGTGCCGCGGCGCTCGCCTCGCTGAGCTCGGGCCCTTTCTGCTCAGCCCCCCCGTTGCCGCCGGCAGCCGCATCACCGTCACCGCTCGTTCGACCCTCATTGCCAGCGCCGTCCGGTGCTCCATCGCCGCCGTCGCGTCCGGGCGCGCCGACGGGCGCCGGCGGCTCGGGCCTAGAGGGGGCCGAAGGCCGCGGTGCCTGAGCCGGCGGCGGCTCGACCGGTGCGGACGGCTCCGGGACGATCCCCGGCACCTCCGAGCGGCTCGGTGCGGGCGCAACCGGCACGGGCGTCTCGGCCTGGACGGGCTCCTCGGGGCCGCCCTCGGTGCGGGCTACCACGTTGTCCTCCGGGAAGGCGGGGACGCGGCCCATCTGCTCCTCGATCCGCTCGCGTCGGCGCCGATAGGCGGGCTCGCGCTCCTTCCAATGGGTGAGCACCGGCGTGGCGATGAAGATCGACGAGTACGTACCGGAGGCGAGCCCGACCATCATCGCGAAGGCGAAGTCCTTCAGGGTCGCGCCGCCGAAGATGAACAGCACCGTGACCAGGAAGACGCTCGACAGACCGGTGATCAGCGACCGGGTCAGAACCTCGCTCATCGAGCGGTTGGTGATCTGGGAGAAGGTCGCGCGCGGCAATCGCGGCACGTTCTCGCGCACCCGGTCGAACACGATGACCGTGTCGTAGAGCGAGTACCCGAGGATCGTCAGGAACGCGGCGACGGTACCGCTGGTCACCTCCCTCCCCGTCAGCGAATAGACGCCTCCCGTGATCAGGACGTCGTGGATCACGGCGATGATCACCGGCACGGCGTACTTCGGCTCGAATCTGAAGGCGACGTAGCCGAAGATCACCAGCAGCGAGAAGATGATCGCCTCGATCGCGCTCCTGGCCACCTGCTGGCCGAAGGTCGGTCCGACCGTGGTGGCGTTGAAGCCGTTCGGGACGATCCCGTACTTCGACTGGAGCGCCGGCTGGATCCCCTGGACCTCGTCGGGGCTCGCCTTCGAGTCGATCTCGAAGGTGTTGGTGCCGAGCTGCTTGTTGTGGGCCTTGGTGATCTCGGCGTCGTTGATGCCGGCCGACTCGACCACCGTCCGGACGTCGTCGACGGTCGCCGCCTTCTGCAGCCCGACCGTGATTCGGCTGCCGCCCTTGAAGTCGATGCCGAGGTTGAGCTGCTTGGTCGCGAACGACGCCGTCCCGATCAGCAGGATGACGCCGGAGAGCGTGAAGAAGTACTTGCTCGCCCGGCTGAAGTCGAAGTGCCACTCGTGATGCTTCTCGCGCGCCCCGAGGGCCGCCGGGGAGCGCATGACCCGCGCGCGACCGAACAGGCCGAGGAATGCCTGGGTGAAGACCACCGCCGTGAACAGGGAGGCGATCGTGCCGACGCCCAGGGTGAACGCGAAGCCCTTGACATTGGCGGTCGCCAGCGCGAACAGGATGAACGCCGTGATCAGCGTGATCACGTTCGCGTCGATGATCGTGGCGATGCCGCGGCGATAGCCGGCGGCGATCGCGCTCAGCATCGATTTGCCGCCCCTCGCCTCTTCCTTGATGCGCTCGAAGATGACGATGTTGGCGTCGGCCGCCACCCCGATAGTCAGGATCAACCCCGCGATGCCAGGGAGCGTCAGGGTGATCGGGATCAGCTTGATCAGTGCGAAGAAGAGCAGCCCGTAGATCGCGAGCCCGACCACCGCGACGAAGCCGAGGAAGCGGTAGTAGGCGAGCAGGAAGAGGCAGACCAGGATCAGGCCGACGATCCCGGCCTTCAGACCCTGGTTGAGCGCCTGCTGCCCGAGCGTCGCGGAGACCGTGGAGCTCGAGATCTGCACGAGGTCGACGGGCAGCGCACCGATCTGGAGGATCTGGGCCAGATCCTGGGACTCCTGCTGCGAGAGGCCGTTGATCTCGGCGCCGGTGCGGCCGTCGATCCCGTTCGGGTTGTCGACGAAGTTGACGATCGGGCGTGACTTGATCGCCTGGTCGAGCACGACCGCGAAATGGCCGGAGTACTGATCGGCGACCTGGGAGTTGCCCGCTACCCCCGGAGGCGCATTCTGTAGCCCTCGCTGTGCGATCTGCTTGGTGACGTCGGAGAACTCCTGCCGCCCGGTGTCGGTGAAGCTGAAGGTGACGTCGGGGTTGTTGAACTGGTCGAAGTTCGGCTTCGGGTCGGTGATGTCGGTGCCCGAGAGCGCCGGCCGGTCCCTGATCACGAACCACGAGGCGGAGTTCTTGCCCGCGACGGTGTCCGGCGGCGCCGACTCCCCCTGAGCGGGCTCCTTCTCGACCACGAGCGTGCCCTGGGGGACCGTGAGGATCTGGGTGTTGGGCGGCTGCTTCTGACCCGGCAGGTCGGCGAACAGGTCCCGCGTGTTATCGGCCGGCCCGGCGATGTAGGCGTGGGTCTGCGAGTTGAAGAGGTAGTACTGCGGCCCGTTGGTCGTGCACTTGTTCTGGAAGCATTCGGGCTTCTGCTGGGAGGCGACCTTGACGGCGTCGTAGTAGCGCGGGAAGGATGCCTCCCCGGGCGGCACGTTGGTGGTCACCGGGTTGGGGATGACGTTCGGCTCCCAGTCGTAGAAGTGGAGCTGCGCCGTCTGCCCGACCTGCTGGCTCGCGCTGGCCGCGTTGCTGACGTCAGGGAGCCCCACCCTGATGGAGTCCGAGCCGATCCGCGAGATCTCGGGCTCCGACACGCCGAAGGCGTCGGTCCGCTTGCGGATGATCTCGATCGCCCGGTCCATGTCGGACCCGTTGATCGACGGGTTCTGCGGCGTCGGCCGCGCCTGGAAGATCAGCTCGGTGCCGCCCTTGAGGTCGAGGCCGAGAGTCGTCTTCTTGGTCGCCACGACGATCCCCGACGCAACGATCAGGAGCGCCACGAAGGCGAGGATGAAGAGGTTGCGGCGGCGGTTGCTCACGGTTTTGAAAGGGTCACGCTAGCGGTCTCAGGCGTGATCTCCGGCCCCCATTGCAACACAGCAAGGGGCGTAGGAATTCGGCAGCCACTAAGGCGGCGCCGCATCTACTCGGGCGTCAGGACGAGAAGTAGGCCGCCGTCGTCGTCATAGGCGGGGAACAGATCCGCCACCGCCTCGGTCGGGAGATCGCCCTCCGCCTTCACCGCCACCCGCTTTCCCAGCGAGCGCACGCCCCACTCGAGCGTCGTCTCGATCGGATCCGTCTCGCCGTTGCCGTCTGAATCTGCGGTCTCCTTTCCGTCGCCCTGGTCGATCCACTCCAGGCCGAGCACGTCTCGAACCGGGCGGCCGATCACCTGCTCGTCCTTCAGCCCGGTGAGCTCGAAGGCGCCCTTGCCCAGGTCGAGGACCCTGGCCTGCTGATCGAGCGTGAAGAACGCCGCCCCAGGCGCCGGCATGTAGTCGTCCAGCAGCTCGAAGAGGAAGCCGAAGCCGCACTTGGAGCAGCCCTTGGGGCGCATCGAGAAGCCTGCGGTGCGCTCCCCGCTCAGCTCGCGGTTTCCACAGTTCGGACAGATGAAGTACGGCATGCGTGTCCCAAGGCTAGCCAACCGATCCCGGCGACCGATCGGTTGACGGCGCCTAAAACAGGCTCGCCATGCCCTCTGGGACCGGCAACCCGAGGTGCTCGTAGGCCCTCTCGGTGAGCACCCTGCCGCGCGGGGTTCGCTTCACAAGTCCCTGCTGAAGGAGGTACGGCTCGAAGACGTCCTCGATCGTGTCCGCTTCCTCCCCGACTGCGACCGAGAGGGTCGAGAGACCGACCGGCCCGCCACCGAATTTGCTGGCCATCAGCTCGAGCAGTTGCCGGTCGTGCCGGTCGAGCCCGGCACGGTCCACCTCGAGCATCTCCAGCGCATCCGAGGCGAGTTCGCCGTCGATCTTGCCGCGGTCCTTGACCTCGGCGAAGTCACGGACCCGCCGGAGCAGGCGGTTCGCGACCCTGGGCGTTCCGCGCGCGCGGGATGCGATCTCCTCCGCACCGTCCGGGCCCACCTCAATGCCGAGGATGCCGGCGGACCGCAGAACGATCTGGCGCAGGTCGTCGGGGGCGTAGTGCTCGAGTCGGTGGCTGACGCCGAAGCGGTCGCGGAGCGGCGTCGTCAACAGCCCGGTCCTCGTCGTCGCGCCGATCAGCGTGAAGGGCGGCAGGTCGAGGGTGACGGTGCGCGCGCCCGCGCCCTGGCCGAGGACCACCGGCAGGCGCCCGTCCTCCATCGCCGGGTAGAGGGTCTCCTCCACCGCCCTGCCGAGGCGATGGATCTCGTCGATGAAGAAGGCGCTGCCCGGCTCGAGCGAGGTGAGGAAGGCGGCGATGTCGGCCTTGCGCTCGAGGGCTGGGCCGGCGGTCTGGACCATCGGCACGTTCAGCTCCGCGGCGATGATGTAGGCGAGCGAGGTCTTGCCGAGGCCCGGCGGGCCGGCGAGTAGCACATGGTCGAGCGCCTCGCCTCGGCGGCGAGCCGCCTCGATGAAGATGCCGAGCTGTTCGGTGACCTGCACCTGGTTGACGAAGTCCTCCAGCTTCGGCGGCCGAAGCGAGCGGTCGAAGTCGTCGTCCGGGCCGGCGGCGCGAGCGTCGTGGATGACGATCTCTTCCTCGTCGTCGATCCCCGGCGTCCGGATCCCCTTCCCCGGCTCGACGCTCATGCTGCCTTCGCCCCCGCGGCGCTGCGCAGCGCCGACTCGACGATTTCCTCGGGCCTCTCGCCCTCAGCGCCGGAGAGGAGCTTCTCCGCCTCGGGCAGCGTGTAGCCGAGGTTGAGCAGGCCCTCGCGCGCCAGCGAGCGCGGGTCCTCCTCCCCCGGGGCCAGTGCCACGCCATCGGCGTCGCCCTCGATTTCCCCGGCCACCTTCTCGCGAAGCTCGACGATGATCCGCTCGGCCGTACGCTTGCCGACGCCCGGGACCGCCTGGAATCGCTTCGCGTCCCCGGCCGCGATCGCACGCAGCAGCTCCCGCACGGACCCGCCGGAGAGTACGGCCATCGCGACCTTGGGTCCGACGCCTCCGACGGAGATCAGGTGCAGGAAGAGGTCGCGCTCCTCCTCACTGGCAAAGCCGTAGAGGCTGAGCGAGTCCTCGCGCGCCACCAGATGCGCATGGAGCGAAGCGGGCTTGCCGCGTGCGGGGACCGCCTTGAGCGTCTCGGCCGAGACGGCAAGGCGATAGCCGACCCCGGCGGCGTCGAGGACGACGTAGTCGGGGCGGCGAACGAGAACCTCTCCGCTGACGGAGGCGATCATGCCGACTGATTCTGGGTGCGCAATCGGATGCCTTCAGCCCGCAAGGCGCTGGCGCGTGGTGAGCGCCGACCGCGTCCCCAACCTCGGCCGCCCGAAGTCCGAGAAGGCCTTGCGCGCCCCGGCGGTCCCGACGTGGCAGATCGCCACGGCGAATGCGTCGGCCGCGTGATCCGGCGCCGGCGGTTCCGGCAGATCGAGCAGGCTGGCGACCATCCGCTGCACCTGCCCCTTGTCCGCCGAGCCCGAGCCGCAGACCGCCTTCTTCACGGCCTGGGGCGTGTAGTCGAAGCAGGGCAGCGCGTGCCTGCCGGCAGCCACCAGCGTCGCGCCCCGCGCCTCTCCGACGCTCAGCGCGGAGGCCACGTTCTTGCCGAAGTAGAGCTCCTCGAGCGCCATGGCCTTCGGCTCGTGCCAGCGGATCAGCTCCCCGAGGGTGTCGTGGAGGCGGACCAGCCGCTGCTCGGCGGAGAGATCGGAGGGGATCTCGATCACGCCCCCGTCCAGCGCGACCATTCGCTCACCGGAGGTACGGACCACTCCGAATCCGGTGTTGGCGATACCCGGATCGATACCGATGACGATCACGCTCTTCCATTCTCACTCGCCCCCCGGATGTCCTCCAAGAAGAAGTAGCCGCTAGCTCGCCGCCGCGGCCTTCTCCAGGATCTCCTCCGGCACGTCGAAGTTCGCGTGCACCGAGTCGACGTCGTCGTGCTCCTCGAGGGCGTCCATGAGACGGAGCAGGGCAGGCGCGTCCGACTCCCCCACTTCGACTGCGCTCTTCGGCTCCATCGAGAGCTCGGCCGACTGGACCTCGACCCCCGCCTCATCCAGCGCGGAGCGGACGGCCGCCAGGTCCGAGGCGGCGGTGATGACCTTGAGCAGGTCCCCGTCCTCCGAGACATCCTCGGCGCCGGCGTCGATCGCCGGCATCAGGTCGTCCTCGCTGTAGCGCTCACCGTCGACGAGGATGACGCCGCGATTCTCGAACTGCCAGGCGACCGAGCCCGGTTCGCCGAGGCTGCCGCCGTGCCGCTCGAAGGCGTGGCGGATCTCCGAGCCGGTGCGATTTCGATTGTCGGTCAGCGCCTCGACCAGGATCGCGGCGCCCCCGGGGCCGTAGCCCTCATAGGTGACGCTCTCGATCGCGGCGGCGTCGGCGCCCTCGCCGGTCCCGCGGTCGATGGCGCGCTGAATGTTGTCCTTGGGCATCGAGGCATCGCGGGCCTTCTGCACGGCCAGGCCGAGCGCGGGGTTCGCGTCGATGTTGCCGCCCCCATCGCGGGCGGCGACCGTGATCGCGCGCGCCAGCTTCGTGAAGAGTTTGCCGCGCTTGGCGTCCGCGGCGCCCTTCTTGTGCTTGATCGACGACCACTTCGAGTGACCCGACATGACGTCGATTCTAGGACGGACCCACCAAGCAAACGGGGCGCCCTCCGGCGCCCCGTCCCCCCCGTTCGACCGACCGCTACTTCGGGTTGGTCGCCGTCAAGCTCAACTTGAAGCAGTCGAGGGTGCCGGTGCCGTGCAGGTTGTTGTCGTCCATCACCAGCAGGGACCAGACGGCGTTGGTCGCCTTCTTGTCGCCCAGGCCATTGACCAAATTGAGGCTCTCCTGTGGCGCGAAGAACCCGACGAAGGGAGCGTTCAGGCCGGGCGTCGCGATCGAGGTCGGCGTCTGGCTGTCGAAGGTGGTTAGCCCACCCGAGCAGCCGGCGAAACCGTTCCCGTAGTTGTTGCCGTTTCCGCCGACGTCATGCGAGAGGTTGACGACCCCTCGCGGCGTAGCGAGATAGATCTCGAGGTCACTGGCGAACGGGTGCGAGATCCGCACACCCACGTTCACATCCTTGATCTTGCCACGCGGATTGAGGCCCTTGACCGCGACCGGATCACGCACGAGCTGGATGGCAGCGCCACCGCCATCCGGGATGTTGAGCGCCACTCCGCCGGACGGCGCTCCCACCCCCACGGTGTAGGTCTTGTTGATGACCTTTTTCCTGGCCTGCGCGGCCGGTGCAGCCAGAACGAGACCGAGGCTCAGAGCCGCGACGGCCACCAAGCCCAGCTTGCGTCCGAACATGCTGTCCCTCCTTGCGGTGTGACTTCGCGCCTTGGTTATGAAGGGCCCGTTCTCCCATCGGGCGCCTACCGTTTCTGCTGGCTAGAACCCGGTTTGAGTCCGAGGGTTGCGGAGCGGTTAGACCACGAAGGCGCCGTCGCGCTGGAGCGGCTCGCCGTCGACCTCGATCTGGCCGCCCTGGCGCAGGTCGCAGATCATGTCCCAGTGGATCGCCGACTCGTTGACGCCGCCGGTCTCGGGATATGAGCGGCCCACGGCGAGGTGGACCGTGCCGCCGATCTTCTCGTCGAGCAGGATCTCGCCGGTCCCGGCGGTGATCCCGTAATTGGTGCCGATGCCGAGCTCGCCGAGGCGGCGAGCGCCCTCGTCGGTGTCAAGCATCTCGATCAGGAACTCCTCCCCCTTCTCTGCGGCCGCGTCGACGACCTTGCCGCCAGCGAAGCGGAACCGGACCCCGGCGACCTCGCGTCCCGCATAGGTGGCGGGAAGGTGGAAGCGGATCTCACCCTCCGCGGAGTCCTCGACGGGGCCGGTGAAGAACTCGCCGTCGGGCATGTTGTGCTTGCCGTCCGCGGCGATGAAGGTGCGGTCGTCGATCCCGAGCCGCAGGTCGGTGCCGTCGCCCGTCACGTGCACCTCGGAGCGTCCCTGGATCCAGTCCGCCAGCCGCTTGGTCTCTTCGGACGTCCGCACCCAGGCGCCGACCGGGTCCTCGTCCGTCGCCAGGCAGGCGCCGTAGTAGAAGTCCTCGTAAGCGGCGAGACTCATCCCGGCCTCGGATGCATAGGCGTGGGTCGGGAAGAGGGTGAGCGCCCAGCGGTAGGTCCCCTCCGCGCTCCGCTCCATCGCCCTCTTCATCAGCTTCTGGGTCGCCGCCTGCCGCGTGGCCTGGCGCTCGGGTGGGACCTCGGAGAGGGCGCGCGTGTTCTGGGTCGCCATCACCGCAATCCGCACGTCGGCATTTTCGACGGCCCACTCGGCGAGCGGTGAGATCCATTGCAGCTGCTCGTCGGAGGCGAGCTCGAAGTAGGAGGCCGACTGGCCCTCCATCGCCATGTGCACGATGGGGTTGCCGCCGGCCCGGAGCACCTCCTCATAGATCGCCTGCAGAAGGGGCTCGGCCGCCGACTCGCCCTCGATCGTGCAGACGTCGCCGTTCGAGACCCTGGTCGAGTAGCGAACGAGGATCTGGGCGAGCGCCGTTACCCGAGGGTCCCTCATACCGACAACCTAGCGACGAGCCGGATCTCCGGTCCGCGCCGCCGTGCACATTGCCATGAAGGCGGCGTGCAAGCGGCTGTCATCGGTGAGCTCGGCATGGAAGGCGACGGCCAGCACGTTCCCGTCGCGGACTGCGACCGGGTGGCCGTCCAGTTCGGCCAAGACCTCGACGCCGGGACCCTGCTCCTCGACCCAGGGCGCGCGGATGAAGACCGCTCGCAGGGGCTCCTCGCCGAGCCCCTTGACGCGCAGGTCCTCCTCGAAGCTCTGCAACTGCCGGCCGAAGGCGTTGCGGCGGCAGAGGTAATCCGCCAACCCCAGGTGAGCGCGGTCGCAGACGATCATCCCGGCGCAGCTCCCGAAGATGGGGCCGCCCGCGCGTTGATAGGAGCGAATCGCCTCGTCCAGGCCCTCGCGCTCCATCCCCATCGAGATCGTCGTCGACTCACCGCCCGGGATGACCAGGCCGTCGAGGCGCTCCAGCGCCGACGGGGTTCGCACCTCGCTCACCTCGGCCCCGAGCGACTCCAGCGCCAGGCGGTGGGCCTCGAAGTCCCCCTGGATGGCGAGGACGCCGATGCGCAGCGGGGGACGGCTCAAATCAACTGCCGCGGCCTTGGAGCAGGCCGCCGTCGGCGGCGAGGGCTTCGATCTCGAGGCCGGGCATCGCATCGCCGAGCTCCATCGACGCCTGGGCGACGCGCTCGGGGTCGTTGAAGTGCGTGGTGGCCTCGACGATCGCGCGAGCCCGGCGGGCGGGATCCTCGCTCTTGAAGATCCCGGAGCCGACGAAGTTGCCCTCGGCGCCGAGCTGCATCATCAACGCGGCATCGGCCGGGGTGGCAATCCCGCCCGCGCAGAAGAGCGGGACCGGCAGCCAGCCGCGTTCGGCGACGCTCTGGGCCACGTCGAGCGGCGCCCGGTGCTCCTTCGCGGCGCCGGCGAGCTGCTCCGGGCGCAGTGAGGCGAGCTGTTTGATGCCATCGGTGATCTCACGCATGTGGCGGACGGCTTCGACGATGTTCCCGGTCCCCGCCTCGCCCTTCGACCGGATCATCGCGGCGCCCTCACCGATCCGCCGCAGCGCCTCGCCGAGGTTGGTGGCGCCGCAGACGAACGGCACCTCGAAGGCGAACTTGTCGATGTGGTTGGACTCGTCGGCGGGGGTCAGCACCTCCGACTCGTCCACGTAGTCGACCTCGAGGGACTGGAGCACCTGGGCCTCCGCGAAGTGGCCGATCCGCGCTTTCGCCATCACCGGGATCGTCACCGCCTCCTGGATCTCCTTGATCACCGCGGGGTTGGACATCCGCGCGACGCCGCCCTGGGCACGAATGTCGGCCGGCACCCGCTCCAACGCCATCACCGCGCAGGCGCCCGCGTCCTCGGCGATCTTCGCCTGCCCGGCGTTGGTGACGTCCATGATCACCCCGCCCTTGAGCATCTCGGCGAGGCCCGTCTTGACGCGGAATGTCGCTCGCTCGGCCATGGAACCGAATAGTAGAAGGCGGCCGCCGCGACCAACCTGACGCCCCTGATGAAGCCCCTGATGAAGACCGGTTGCGACGTTTGCCTCGTTGATGGGAGGGCAAACTTCTCTCTACCTCACCCCTGGGGGGGTAGGAGGTGGATGGGATGAGGAGGCGTTACTACTGACTTGGGATCCTCCCCCGGATCCCGGTATCGGCTGCAGGTCCGGATCGCCCCCCGGGCCTGCGGCCTCATGTCCAAAGACAGTTCGCAGACCTACTTCAGCTTGAAGGCCCGGATGCGGTCGCGGTGGGCGGCCTCGTCGCGCGAGTAGACCCCGTGCGCGAGCGCCTGAACCAGGCCCATCAGCGCCGCGTTCGAGCGGATGTAGGACGGGCCATTCGAGGAGTAGTAGAGGACCAGCTCCGAGTGCTCCGCGACGTCCGAGAGCGTCGAGTCGGTGATCGAAATCGTGCGGGCTCGACGGTGCCGGGCGAGCTTGAGCGCCCTGAGGATGAGCGGATGCGCGCGCCCTGCTGTGAGCACCACCAGCAGGGTGTCCTCGTTCATCCGCGAGAGCTTCTGGATGTTGTCCTGGCTCGGCGAGGGGACGATCTCCGCACGCACGTCGAGCAGGCCGAGCAGGTGGCGCAGGTAGCTGGCGAAGAAGGCCATCTGCTCGACGCCCACGATCAACACGCGCCTGGAGGTGGCGAGAGCCGAGACCGAGGCCTCGATCTGCTCGCGGGTCAGGTTTCGCGCCGTCTCCTCGATGTTCGAGTAGTCGGCACCGAGCGAGGCCTCGAACTCCGAGTGATCGAAGTTGAAGAGGGCCGCCGCGCCGCTGCCACCGTTGCCGTTCGGCTTGCCCTCGGAGACCTTGAGCCGGTACTCCTCGATCGCCGCCTGCTGCAGCTCGGGGTAGCCGTCGAAGCCGAGCGCCTGCGAGAAGCGAACGACCGTGGAAGAGGAGGTGTTGGCGCGGCGGGCGAGCTCCTCGGCGGTCTGGAAGGCCGCCTCGTCGAGGTGGTCGACGATGTAGCGGGCCACGTCCTTCTGGGAGCGCGAGAAGTCGTCGAAGCGCTCGGTGATGAAGTCCGAGAGGCTCTTGCGAGCAGGATGGGTCTTGGTCGCGGTCCGTGCCACGCGCGCTGATTTCGCTGCCCAGCCGGGTTTCCCTGCTTGCTTCCCCGTGAATGTGCTTGGATCGTCGCCGTGAGCCTCGACGGGCAGCTGCGGAGGACGAACCGGAACATGATCGCCTTCGACCTGATCCTTGGGTCGAGCGCGCTGCTCGCGCCCGCTCAGACGCTGCATGTGCTCGGCCACGATGAGCCCTCGGACGACGCCAGAGAGCTGTTTCGCCGCTGCGGCCCGATCTGGCTCACCTTCGCGGCGGCCCACCTGGTCGCCTACCGGCGCAACCGCGCCAAGGATTGGTGGGCGCTCTCCTGGCTTCGCGGCACCGAGCTCGCCACCGACATCCTCTGGGCCCGCTCGCCTGCGTTCTCCAGGCCGGGCGCTCGCGCCGGGCTCTGGCTCGCCGGACTCGGCAACCTGGCGATGACCGCCGGCTTCGGCTATCTGGCGCGGGCCGAGTCCTAGGCGGACCCGGGGCTCGCGCCGCAGACGTTGAAGCCAACAGCACGGGCCAGCCTCTGACGCTGCGGTGCGCTCTGCACGACGGCCGCCTGCGCTGCGCCGTAGCTGGCGGAGTCCTGGTTCTCGGCCGCGTCCTCCCCCTTCTGCAGCTGGTCGACCGCTTGATCCCGGGCGCTCAGATAGCTGTCGAGCCGGGCCTTGAGCTCGTCGGGCGGCTGCAGATCCGCGAGCCTGGAGTTGGCGCTCTCGACGGTCTTGAGCAGCTCCTTCGTCTGGTCAGCCGCGTCCGAAGCGTTGGCTGGCGGGTGCGCCTGGATCTGATTGAAACCACTCTGCTCCTGACGGCAGATTTGATCGCCTTTCTGGACCAGCTCGGCCGGACTCACCTGCTGCGCGCCCCCACCGCAACCCCCCGCCAGCGAACCGATCGCAACGGCTGGAATCGCGAGAAGAATTCGGTTGACGCGGAGCATTGAAAACACGACTCTAGCCACGGCCGGAGCGCCTGCTTCAATAGGACCTACCAGAGAAAGGAGGTGGTCCTAACTTTGAATTCCATGCTTGACGGGACTCTGGAGGTGCAGGGCCGCTAGGCCCGGGCGCTGACGACCAACCGCCCTGGTTGATCGGCTTCGCCATCGGCGGCGGCCACAAACCCCGCCGCCGGACACAGGGGACCGAGGGATGGCAACGCGGCCATCCGGCGGAATCCAACCCGGGCACCGGCGAGCGAAGGGAGGTGGGAGCCGTCCCGCCCCACCGTCAATCCCAAGCCCGTTTCAGAACCGCGTTAGACGAGCGAAGGGCCGCCTCCCAGAGGCGGCCCTTCGCGTTTTCGTGCTCGTGAACTAGCCGCCCAGTGTTGCTCACGGGTCGTGACGAGCTTGTTGACGTCGACTCAGAACAGGCCTATGCCCAGGCTGACGACGATTGCGCCGATCGTCCCGAAGGTGCTGAGCCGGGCGAGGAAATGCTGGAAGGGCCCGTGGTAGTCGACGCTCTCGAAGAAGAGGATCCCGACCACGTGCGCCATGTTGATCAACAGGACCCCGGTGGCGATCAGGATCCGCGCGATGGTGACAGCCCCGTAGTGGCCGTGCTCCCCGCTGGCGCTGATGACGGCTATCAGGATCACCGCGACGGTTCCAAGCGCCGCGATGATGATGCTGATCAGGTCCTCCCGGCTGAGCGGCGGCATGTTCGCGGACGCACGCCACTCGCGCTCATGAAGCTGTGGATCGGTCTGGGCCATGGACTTCCTCCTGTGTGGATTTATCGACCCCTCACAGGCGGAATACCCGCGAATCCGCCCACTGAAGCGGGCCCGATAATTCGCCTTGCGAGGTGTCCATTTCGCGCCCCCTCGTTCGTCCTAAAGGCGCAAACCCCGAACAGGAGGACCAAATGAAGTACGTGCTGTTGATCCATCAGGGGAACACCTCGGTCCCCGGCACCGATGCCTGGGAGGAGCTCTCGGAGGATGAGCAGAAGCAGGTTTACGCCGATTACGCGGCCATCAACCAGACTCCCGGCGTCACCCCGAATGACGTGCGGCTCGGCCCACCTGAGGCCGCGACCACCGTCCGGGTGGAGGACGACAAGACGCTGACCACGGACGGGCCCTTCGTCTCCGTCAAGGAGGCGCTCGGCGGCTGGCTCACCTACGAGGCCGACGATCTCGACGCCGCGATCGAGCTCGCGACGCGCATCCCTGCCGCGAGGATGGGAGGCGCAATCGAGATCCGGCCGGTCGTGGGGGGATAGCGATCCTCGAGCAGGTCTTCCGCGACGAGTGGGGGCGCGTCCTCGCCAGCCTGATCGGCTTCCTCGGCAGCTTCGAGCTGGCCGAGGAGGCCGCTCAGGAGGCGTTCGCGATCGCCGCCGAACGCTGGCCGCGCGACGGCACTCCCGACAACCCGCGCGCCTGGCTCGTGACGACGGCGCGGAACCGGGCGATCGACCGGATCCGGCGGGATCGCACGCTCGCCGAGAAGACCAAGCTGCTCGACGTCCCGGAGGCGGTGGAGGACGAGATGGATGAGACGACGATCCCAGACGAGCGACTGGAGCTCCTCTTCACCTGTTGCCATCCGGCGCTGGCTCTCGAGGCTCAGGTCGCCCTCACACTGCGGACGCTGGGCGGGCTCAGCACCGAGGAGATCGCCCGCGCCTTCCTCGTCCCCGAGCCGACGATGGCCAAGCGACTGGTCCGGGCCAAGCGCAAGATCGAGGAGGCCGGAATTCCCTTCCGGGTGCCCCCACCCCATCTTCTGCCCGACCGGCTCGCGGCGGTCCTGGCGGTCGTCTATCTGATCTTCAACGAGGGCTACGGCGGACGCGGGGAGCTGGCGGAGGAGGCGATCCGGCTCGGTCGGGCCCTCGCCGAGCTGATGCCCGACGAGCCCGAGGTGCACGGCCTGCTGGCGCTGATGCTCGTCAACGACGCGCGGCGCGAGGCCAGGTTCGACGATCAGACGGTGGTGCTGCTCCGCAACCAGGACCGCTCGCTCTGGGACCGCGCCCAGATCGAGCAGGCGAAGGCGACGCTCGACCGCGCGCTCGCCCTTGGCGGACGCGGCCCCTACGTGGTCCAGGCCGCGATCGCCGTCCTGCACACCGACGAGCCCCAGGATTGGTCCGAGATCGCGGCCCTCTACAGCGAGCTCGAAGGCCTGACCGGCTCGCCGGTCGTCGAGCTCAACCGCGCCGCCGCCATCGCCGAAGCCGGCGATCCCGAGGCCGCTCTCGAGCTGGTGGACCGGCCTCGAACTCGACCGCTACCACTACCTGCACGCCACCCGGGCGGAGCTGCTGCGCCGGCTCGACCGCCTCGAGGAGTCCATCGCGGCCTATGACCGCGCTCTGGAGCTCGTTCACTCCGATGCGGAACGCCGCTTCCTGGAGCGCCGGCTCGCGAGCCTCAGAGCCCGGTAACGGCCTTCATCCGCCCCTTCTCGACGGCAGCCTCGAACTCCTTGAAGTCGCTCTCGTTCTGCTCGGCGTATGCCTCTGCGAACTCGCCCATCGCCCCGTCGAACTGCTCACCCTTGCCGAGGTAGGAGGCGATCGCGATCCGATCGCCTGAACGGGCGTGGGCGTGAGCCAGCGTCCAGCCGCAGAGCCGACCATAGAGACCCATCGTCGTCGGGGTCATCTTCTCGATCTCAGCGGACCCCTTGCCGTCCCAGAGCTGGCGGACGTAGAAGTCGCGGGTCACCCCGTCGGGATCCGTGCCCGAGAGCCAACCCAGGAAGATGTCGCTCGCGGCCTGCATCAGTCGCTGGCCCTCGACCACGCGCCTGCCGTGTTGCCTGAACTTGCTCTTCCCGGTGAAACCCTCAAGCACGGAAGCCTCTGCCTCCTTCACCTGAAGGAAGAGCGGGTCGCCCGAGTCCCTGCCGAGGAACAGAACGATCCAGGCGCGCGTCCCCACGCTGCCGACGCCGACCACCTTGCGGGCGGCGTGCACGTACCGGTAGCCCTCTACGAGGTGGCGGACGTCGCCATCAAGTGTCTTGCCGGTACTGCGCCAGCAGCTCCATGCAAGCGCTTCGAGATCTCCTTCGCCTCGGCTCCCTTGAAGACGTCTTCGACGGGTGTGATCAACGGCGGGTCACTGATGATGCGCAGCTCACCATCGACAGAATGCGTGAGCTTCCCGAACGCCCGCAGGCTGTTCTTGCTCTCCGCCTTCGCGACCGCCTTGTCGTAGTTCTTGGCGACCCGGCGCTTCACCTGGGAGCGGTACTGCTCGAGGGCCTCGAGGCCGAGCCGCTCGTACCAGACGTCGATCGTGCGCATTGAGGCGAGCCGCCTCATCTCCTGCCGGTACTCCGAAACCGACTCAGCAACTGCCGCCCGCCGGTCTTTCTCCTTGAAGCCGAGGTCGCGTCCTCCGATCGCGAAGCTCGCAGCCATCCGCTTGACGTCCCATTCGAACGGTCCGGGATGCGTCTCGTCGAAGTCGTTGATGTCGAAGACCAGCCGCCGGTCCGGGGCGGCGAAGACCCCGAAGTTGGACAGGTGCGCGTCACCGCAGAGCTGCACGACCAGGTCCGTGCTCGGGCTGGCGGCCAGATCCGCGGCCATGATCCCCGCCGCGCCGCGGTAGAAGGTGAACGCCGAAGCGCCCATGCGGCCGTGGCGAATCGGGACGAGCTCCGGGACGCGGGTCCTGTCCTGGTCCTTGAGGATCTCGACGGGTTTCGTCCGATCGGCGGCCGGCTCCCAGCCGGCGAGCGACGACCGTGGCGTCTTGCGCCGCGATTCCTTGCCCGCCGCCTGGCTCTCGCCAGCCGTTGCAAGGTCAGCCATGTCGCACGTCCTGTTGGACAGGCATCATCGGTCCAGGTGATCATCTCACCATTAGCCACTGAGGGGAGTGGGCCGTGAACGGCGCCTTCGTCTACGCGCTGACGGCCGCCTTCAATCCCTCCCTGCTCGGGGCGACCACGGTGATGCTGCTGCTCGACCACCCGAAGCGGCTGCTGCTCGGCTATCTGGCGGGCGCGCTGCTCACAAGCATCACTCTCGGCCTCGTCATCGTGTTCGCGCTCGACGGCTCGGCCAGCACCGCGCAGCACAAGCTCAGCCCGGCCCTGGACCTCGCACTCGGAGGGATCCTGCTGGTTGTCGCCTGGGTGATCCGCCCGGGTCGCGAGCCGAATGAACGAGGCTGGCTGGCCGAACGGCGCCGCAGACGGCAGGAGGCGAAGGAGGGCAAGGGGCCGCCCAAGTGGCAGCAGACGCTGAGCAAGGGCTCCGCGCGGGCCACCTTCGTGGTGGGCGCCCTGCTCACCCTCCCTGGCGCCTCCTACCTGATCGGCCTCCACAAGATCGCGGACTCGGATCCCAGCACCGTCGAGGCCGTCGCCGCAGTCCTCGGCTTCAACGCGATCATGCTGGCACTGCT
>CAWJDA010000024.1:0-83113 GCA_963841525.1 uncultured Solirubrobacterales bacterium
CGCCCACCTCGGCGGCGCTCCTGGTCGAGTTCGGCGCCGAGACCGACGGCGAGCTCGACCGGCTGGTCGCCGGTGCCGAGGAGATCCTTCGCGAGCACGAGATGATCCGCCCCGCGGACTTCACTCGCGACCCCGAGCGGGTCGAGGTGTCCTGGACCGTGCGCGAGGGGCTGCACGGCCTGATCGGGCGCTTCCGGGCGCCGGGGACCTCCCTGATCATCGAGGACGTCTGCGTGTCGCCGGAGCGGATCGCGGAGTCCGCACGCGACATCCAGGGGCTTCTCACCGAGCACGGATTCCTGCCCGGCGTCGCGGGCCACGCCTCGGCGGGGAACCTCCACTTCATGCTCACCCCGGACTTCTCCAAGCAGGAGGACGTCGAGCGCTACGAGACCTTCATGGAGAAGCTGGTCGAGTTGATCCTCGACAAGTACGACGGTTCGCTGAAGGCGGAGCATGGCACCGGGATCAACATGTCCCCGTACGTCGAGCGGGAGTGGGGTGAGATGGCGACCGAGCTGATGTGGCGCGCGAAGGCCCTCGCCGACCCCGAGGGTGTGCTCGCCCCGGGGGTCGTCCTCAACCGTGACGGCGGCGCCCATCTCCGCAACCTGAAGACGACACCCGAGATCGAGGAGGTCGCCACCACCTGCGTGGAGTGCGGCTTCTGCGAGCCGGTCTGCCCGAGCCGCCACCTGACTACCACGCCGCGGCAGCGAATCGTGATCCGGCGGGAGATGGCGCGGCAGGCGGCGGGGTCCGCGGTGCAGCGGGCTCTGCTCGAGCAGTACGAATACGACGGCCTCCAGACCTGCGCCGCCGACGGGACCTGCCAGATCGCCTGCCCGCTCGGCATCGACACCGGCGCCCTGATCAAGGGGTTCCGGGCCGAGCAGCACACCGATGGCGCCCAGCGGCGGGCGGCCGGGGTGGCACGTCACTGGGCCTCGGTCGAGCACACCGCCCGCGCCGGTCTGCGGGCAGGTGCCGTCGCGGGACCCCTGATGCGCGCCGGTGCAGCCGCCGCCCGCTCCGTGTTCAGCGACGAGATGGTTCCGTCCTGGCCTCGCAACATGCCGTCCCCGGCGCCCGCGAGGCTCCCCCGGAGCTCGCGCGAGGGCGCCGCCGCGGTCTACATGCCCGCCTGCGTCAACCGGATCTTCGGCCCGCCAGCATCAAACGGGTCGCGCCTGGCGGCGCGCCCTCGCACTAACGGGGCCGGGCTCCCTCTGCCGGAGGCGATGCTGGCGGTCTCGGCGCGGGCGGGGATGCCGGTCTGGATCCCGGACGACGTCGCCGGCAGCTGCTGCTCGGTGCCGTGGGCGTCCAAGGGCTACACCGAGGGTGCAGCCTTGATGGCGAACCGCACCATCTCCGAGCTCTGGCGCTGGAGCGGGGAGGGCGAGTTGCCGGTCGTGATCGACGCGAGTTCCTGCGCCCATGGCCTCGCCGGCGAGCCACCGGGGCTCAACGAGGAGAACCGGGAACGGCACGGCAAGCTCGAGATCCTCGACTCGGTCTCCTGGGCGAAACGGCTGCTCCCGAACCTCGAGATCTCCGAGAGGCTCGGCTCCGTCGCCGTCCACCCGACCTGCTCCACCCGGCACATGGGCCTCGAGCGGGACCTCCGCGAGATCGCCGAGGCGATGGCCGATCGGGTCGTCCAGCCGATCCGGGCAACCTGCTGCGGGATGGCGGGGGACAGGGGGATGCTCCATCCGGAGCTCACCGCCTCGGCGACGGCCGACGAGGCCGCCGAGCTCGCCGGCAGCCGCCACGACGCGTATCTGTGCAGCAACCGGACCTGTGAGATCGGACTGCAGCAGGCGACCGGCGCCGCCTATCAGTCCTTCGTGATCCCGCTCGAGCGGATCAGCCGCCTTTAGACTCGCCGACCCGTGCCCGGGAACGGCCAATCCTCGCCCTGGCGTCCGCTGGTGAAGGGGGCGGCGGCCATCGCGCTCACCGCCGCGTTCGCAATCCCGCTGCTGCGCAAGAAGCGCCGCATCCCGCCGAGCGTCACGACCGCGGCGCTGGCAGCCGGGCCGCCCGCGCTCGCCGTGCTGCGCCCGCGCACCCGGCTACGCGACGCCGGCATGTACGCGCTGCAGATGTGGATGTTCACGCTGGCGCACGAGCTGCCCTACGACGACCCCGAGGCGCTGCGGAGGCGCGTGAATGTGCGCTATCCGATCCGGGTCGATCGCGTGCTGGGCGGCGGGGAGCTGCCGAACGTCAGGCTGCAGAGGGCGCTTGCGGGCCTGGGTAGGCACAACGTCATCGACCGCTTCCTGTCTTGGGTCCACTGGGCCTGGTTCTTCGAGCCCCACAGCTCCCTCGCCTGGATCCTGTCCCGCGACCAGGAGCAATTCGCGCGGTCGGCCCGGCAGATGTCCGCGGTCTACGACCTCGGCTGCATCGTCTACGCGGCGGTCCCCACGGCACCCCCCTGGTGGGCATCCGAGGAGGGGCACACCGACGCGAAGGTCCGGAGGATCATGGTGGAGGTCGGCGAGGAGGAGTGGGGGAAGGCCTGGCCGGTCCTCTATGACGCGCTCGGCGGCAACCCGTGGGCCGCGATGCCCTCCCTCCACTTCGCCAGCTCGCTGATGGCGGCACTGCTGCTCTCGGAGATGAGCCCGAGAGCGGGGGCAGTGGGTTGGGCATACTCCGGGACCCTGGGCTTCGCGCTCGTCTACCTGGGCGAGCACTACGTGGTCGACCTGCTCGCCGGGGTCGCGCTCGTGATCGCGATACGGCGGGGTGAGCGATACATCGAACCGGTGGCCCTCGCCGCGAGCAGGGTGTTGCAGCGTCTGGAGCGGATCGCAAACCAGTAACGCCGTTTGGGAACATTGGCGAGTGAGGGAGGAGCGCCCGCCAAGCGCTTCCGAGCAAGACGAGACCGCCCACGAGATCGGCGCGGAGGCCGAGCCGAGTTTTTTCGCCGACCCGAAGCGGCTCATCGAGACGGCGGTCGCCGTCGTCCTCTTGCTGGTCGCGATCTACGTCCTGGTCCCAAAGCTCTTCGATCTCCAGGATGCGCTCGGCAAGATCGATCAGGGGGACCCGGTCTGGATCGCGGTCGGGATCGCCTGCTGCGTCGTCATGTTCGCGGCCTACGTTGCGCTCTTCCGTGGCGTCGTCGGCGAGAAGGTGATCCACCTCGAGTGGGGAGAGAGCTACCAGATCACCATGGCGGGGCTCGCCGCGACCCGGCTCTTCTCGGCCGGAGGTGCGGGCGGCATCCTGCTCACATACTGGGCCCTGCGCAAGGCCGGGATGGAGCGCCGCCAGGCGGTCTGTCGCATGGTGGCCTTCCTCGTCGTCCTCTATTCGGTCTACCTGGCCGCCCTGGTGATCTTCGGCGTGTTGCTGCGCACCGGGGTGCTCTCGGGCGACGCGCCCCTCTCCGGGACCGTGATTCCAGCCGCGCTGGCGGGGCTGGCGATCGTCATCGGTCTGCTCATCGCCCTGCTGCCCGATGACTTCGAGCGCCGCATCGAGCGACACACCTCGGGGCGGTTCGGCCGAATCGCGAAGTCGATCGCCAGCGCTCCGGCCACCTTTGCCCAGGGCACGCGTACGGCCATCGCATTCGTCCGTCATCCGAGCGCGGGCGCGCTGGCCTTCGGTGGCGCGATCGGGTTCTGGGGGGCCAACATCGCCATCCTCTGGGCGAGCTTCCACGCCTTCGACGTCTCGGTGCCCCTGGGGGTCGTGATCCAGGGCTTCTTCCTCGGCATGCTCGCGAACCTGATCCCGTTCGCGCCCGGTGGGGTGGGCACCGTCGACGCCGGAATGATCGGAGCGTTCGTCCTCTTCGGGGTGCCGAGCGCCGATGTGTTCCCCGCCGTGCTCACCTATCGCGTCATCGCCTTCTGGCTGCCGATTCCACCAGGGATCATCGCCTTCTTCCAGCTTCGTAACACCGTCAGCCGCTGGGAGCGAGAGGGGCGCGAGCGCCCGGAGCGGATCGGCGTGAGGGAGCCCGAAACGGCCGCAGCCGGGTCGTAACGAACGGGGCCCTGGCGCTACTATAAAAAGTGAAGTACGAGCCCTCCGACAGAGGCTCTGGATAGGCTCCGAAAGGACCGAGATGAGCGACAGCGCTGAGAACAAGGATCGGGTCGAGAATCTGATCATCGTCGGCGGCGGCCCCGCCGGCTACACGGCGGCGCTCTACGCCGCGCGCGCCGAGCTCGAGCCCCTGGTCATCGAGGGCTTCCAGTGGGGCGGCCAGCTCCAGAACACGACCGACGTCGAGAACTACCCCGGCTATCCCGAGGGCGTGATGGGCCCGGAGATGATGAACCAGTTCCGCGCCCAGGCCGAGCGCTTCGGCACCCGCTTCATCACCGACGATGCCGCCGAGGTCGAGCTGACCGACGGCGGCGTGCAGACGGTCCGCGTCGGCAAGGACACGTACAGGGCCCGGGCGGTGATCCTCTCGATGGGCGCCGAGCCGAAGCGGCTGGGCATTCCCGGGGAGATCGAGCTCGGCGGCCGCGGCGTCTCCACCTGCGGCGTCTGCGACGGCGCCTTCTTCAAGGGCGAGAATGTCGCCGTGATCGGCGGGGGCGACTCGGCGATGGAGGACTCCATCTTCGTCTCCAAGTTCGCCAAGAACCTGAAGATCATTCACCGCCGCGACGAGTTCAGGGCCTCGAAGATCATGCAGGAGCGTGCTCGGGGCAAGGAGAACATCGACTTCCTGACCCCGTACAAGCCGCTCGAGTTCGTCGCCGGCGACGACGGCAAGATCGCCATGATCCGGCTCGAGCACGCCGAGACCGGCGATGAGAAGCAGATCGACGTCGGCGGGGTGTTCGTCGCGATCGGCCACCGGCCGCGCTCAGAGCTGGTCAAGGGCCAGGTCGACCTGGACGGCGAGGGTTACGTGGTGGTCGACGAGCCTTCGACCAAGACCAAGCTCGCGGGCGTCTTCGCGATCGGCGATCTGGTCGACCACACCTACCGCCAGGCCGTCACCGCGGCCGGCAGCGGGACCAAGGGCGCACTGGACGCCGAGTGGTACCTGCGCGACATGCCGCCCGACCCCGAGGAGCACTGGGGCACGAACACGGGCGCGATCGTCCAAGCGGTCGAGGCTTCCTAGCGGCCGCGATCTGACCGCGAAAGCCGTCCTTGACATACCACTGGGTATGTGATCGGATACCGGTTGGTATCTGAGATGGAGACGGCGACAGCCCAGATCCCGAGGTCCACGGTCCCGGCGAAGCCTGAGCTGCCGCCCGGCCCGGACTGGTCGGTGATCCGCTCGACGCGGCGCTGGTGGCGGCGCCCGCTCCAGACCCTCGAGGAGTGCCGGGCCCGATACGGCGACGTCTTCACCTACCGGATCGCCCACGAGGGGACCTGGGTCTTCCTCTCCGATCCAGCGGCGATCAAGCAGGTGTTCACCGGCGACCCGCGTCTGCTGCACGCCGGCGAAGCGAACACCGTCCTGCTGCCGGTGCTCGGCGAGCACTCGGTCCTGCTGCTCGACGAGCCGGCCCACATGAAGGAGCGCAAGCTGATGCTGCCGCCCTTCCACGGCAAGCGCATGCAGGCCTATCGCGAGGTGATGACGGAGGTCGCCGTGGCCGAGATCCAGCGCTGGCCTGCGGAGGAGCCCGTTCGGATGCGGCCGCACATGCAGGCCATGACCCTCGAGATCATCCTCCGCGCCGTCTTCGGCGTCGGCGACGGGGAGAGGCTGACCCGCCTCCGCGACCAGCTACGTCGCACGCTCAACCTGATCTCCGATCCCCGCCGCGCGCTCTTCCTGGTGATGCTGGGACCGGAGCGCATACGGCGCTTCCCGCCGTTCCGCCGGCACATCGACCGGGTCGACCGGCTGCTGTTCGACGAGATCGCCGCCCGCCGCGGCGCATCCGACCTCGCCGAGCGGGACGACATCCTGTCACTGCTGCTGCAGGCCGAGCACGAGGACGGGCGCGCGATGAGCGACCGCGAGCTGCGCGACGAGCTGATGACGCTGCTCGTCGCCGGGCACGAGACCACCGCCACCGCCCTGTCCTGGGCGGTCGAGCTGCTCGCGCGCCATCCGGCCGAGCTCGACCGGCTCGAAACGGAGGTGGGCGCCGGCAGCGACGACTACCTCGACGCCGTGATCAAGGAGACGCTCCGGCTTCGCCCGGTGATCGCGCTCGTGCTGCGCAAGCTGGTGGAGCCGATGGAGATCGGCGGACGCCTGCTGCCGGCCGGGGCCTCGGTCGCGCCATCGATCTATCTGGTCCACCGCCGCCCCGACATCTATCCCGAGCCCGAGCGGTTCCGTCCCGAGCGCTTCATCGAGCAGCCGGCCGGGACCTACACATGGATTCCCTTCGGCGGCGGGGTCCGGCGCTGCCTCGGCGCGGCGTTCGCGGAGTTCGAGATGGCGGTCGTCCTGCGCGAGCTGGTCGCGCGGCGTCGGCTGCGGCCGGTCGGCGACCCCGAGCACTCCGTCAGGAGCACGATCACCAACGTTCCGAACCGCGGGGCGGAGGTGATGGCGGCGCCGAGATGAGCCCGGCGACGCTCACCCGTGCCGAGCGCAAGGCGGAGACGCGGGCGGCACTGCTGGACTCGGCCGCTCGGCTGTTCAGCCGCAGAGGCCTGGAGGGAACCTCCGTGGAGCAGATCGTCTCGGATGCCGGCTACACGAAGGGCGCCTTCTACGCGAACTTCAAGAGCAAGGAGGAGCTCTTCCTGGTCATGCTGGACGAGAAGTACGCCGCCGAGCTCGAGCGCTTCGAGGCCGGGCTCCCCAGTGATGGCATCCCGGCGGAGGAGGTTCGCGCGGCCGCGGAGGACTTCATTCGCTTCGTCTGGTCGGACCCCAAGTGGCCGAAGCTCTATTTCGAGTTCGTCGCCTACGCGGTTCGGCATCCCCGCTTCCGAAAGGAGCTGGCCGCGCGCGACCGGGCGCTCCGCGAGCGGATGTCGGCGGTGATCCGGGCCGCGTCGGAGAGCTTCCCTGCCGACCCGCCTTTGCCGCGGACGACCTGGCAATGATGTTGTTCTGCATGGCCAACGGGTTCGTCATGGGCCAGCTGGTCGAGCCGGGGCTCAGCGGTGAGCTCTACGGGACGATGCAGGCGACCTTCTTCCGGGGCCTGGCGGCATCCGCGCTCGGTCTTGACCTCCGGGGGATGGCCGAGGCTCAGGAGGCTCTGGCGCGGAGCTCCGGCGCCGGCCGGTAGGCCTCGCCCTGCAGCTCGCGCAGCTCCTCGAGCACCCCGAGCGCGCGGCTCCAGCCGAGCCGCTCTCCCCACTCGAGGGAGCCGATCGGCCAGTTGTAGCCGAGCCGCATCGCGGTGTTGATGTCGTCGGCCGAGGCGACCCGCTCGCCGAGGGCGAAGCAGGCCTCGTTTGCGATCGTGGCCCCCAGCCTCGTCAAGACCCGCGGCGCGTTCTCGCCCGCCACACGCTCGAGCTCGTCCTCGTCGAAGATCGGCCGGTCGCCCTGGACGTCGGGGTCCCGGGGCCGGTGGGGTGTGTCGTTCTCATAGGAGTAGAAGCCGCGGCCGGTCTTCCGACCGAGCCGGCCGGAGGCGACCATGCGTTCGTGTATCGGAGTCGGGCGCCAGCGCGGCTCGCCGAAGGACTGGTCCCAGAAGGAGCGGGCGACCGCAAAGTTGACGTCGATCCCGATCAGGTCCATGAGTTCGAAGGGCCCCATCCGCAGGCCCCCGCCGAGCCGCACGATCCGGTCGATCTCATCGTGCGGCGCGATCCCCTCGCCGAGCATCCGCAACGATTCGAGGAAGAACGGGCGGACGCAGCGGTTGGCGACGAAGCCGACTGAGTCACGAGCACGGATCGGGGTCCGGCCCATCCCGCGGGCGACCTCCGTGGCGAGCTCGAGCGCCGGCTCACCGCTCTCGTCACCGGCGACCACCTCCACCAGCTGCATGAGGGCCGGCGGGTTGAAGAAGTGCATGCCGACGATCCGCGTGGGCTCGGGGACCGCCGCGGCGATCGCGGTGACGGAGAGCGAGGAGGTATTGGTGGCAAGAACCGTGTCCGGCCCGCAGGCCGCGGCGAGTCGCTCGAACAGGTTTCGCTTCAGGTCGAGATCCTCGGGTGCCGCCTCGATCACCAGATCGCAGTCCCGGAGGACCTCGACGATCGTGTCCGTCTCGATCCGCTCCAGCGCGTCGATCGCCTCCTGCTCCTCCAGCGGCCCCGCTCCGCGCCGCGGCGCAGGGCACCGCGAAGCTGCTCCATGCCGCGCTCGAGGGCCTTGCCGTCGAGTTCGTAGATCGCCGTCGGGTATCCGCCCAGCGCCGCGATCTGGGCGATCCCGGCGCCCATCGTCCCGGCGCCGACGACGCCGAGCTTCACGAACCGTCGGAGGAGGGGGGCACCATCGCGTTGATCCCGGTCGCGTCCCTTCCGATGATCAGCTTGTGGATCTGGGATGTGCCCTCGTACAGCGTGGTGACGCGGGCGTCCCGGAGGTAGCGCTCAACCGGGTAGTCGTCGACGTAGCCCGAGCCGCCGTGGACCTGGATCGCGGCGTTGGCGCACTCAACGGCGGCCTCGGTCGCGTAGTACTTCGCGATCGAGGTCTCGACCGTGTTGCGGACGCCGCGGTCCTTGAGCTCGCCGGCGCGGTAGACCAGCAGCCGGGCGGCGTCCCGCTTGACGATCATGTCGGCGATCAGCTCCTGGACGAGCTGGAAGCTCGCGATCGGGACCCCGAACTGCCGACGCTCCTTCGCGTACTCGACCGAGGCGTCGACGCAGCCGTCGCAGATCCCCACGCAGCCGGCGGCGACGCTGTAGCGGCCGTTGTCGAGAGCGCTCATCGCGATCTTGAAGCCGTCGCCGATCTCACCGAGCAGCGCGTCATCGGGGACCTCGACGTCGTCCAGGGAGATTTCGGCGGTGTCCGATGAGCGCAATCCGAGCTTGCCGTGGATCTCCTGCGCGCTGTACCCCTCGGTCGAGGTGGGGACGAGGAAGCAGGCGAGGCCGCGGTGCTTCTTCTCCGGATCGGTCTGGGCGAAGATCAGCGCGAGATCGGCGACGCTGCCCATCGAGATCCACATCTTGTTGCCGGTGATGGTCCAGCCCGAGTCGGTCTTCTTGGCGCGGGTGCGCAAGCTGGCCGGGTCCGAGCCCGCGTCCGGCTCGGTCAGGGCGAAGCAGCCGAGCGCCTCACCGGAGCAGAGCCGGGGCAGCCATTCCTTCTTCTGCTCCTCGGTCCCCCAGCGCTCGATCGATCCCGCGACCAGCGAGGTCTGGACGGAGACGACCGTCCGCGCGGACGAGTCGACCCGGCCGACCTGCTCGACGATCAGCGCGTAGCTCAGGTAGTCGAGGCTGCGTCCACCGTACTCCTCGGAGACCGGGGCGCCCAGGTAACCCATCTCACCGAGCATCGAGGCGAGCTCGCGGTCGAAGCGGCCGGCGCGGTCGTTCTCGCGCACGCGAGGGGCGATCTCCTTGTCGCAGAACTCCCGCGCGCTCTCGGAGATCAGGCGCTGCTCGTCTGTCAGCTGGAAGTCCAGGGCCTCACCTCGATCTCGACCGGCCTCAGGTCGAGACCTTCATCTCCTGGGACAGGACGGCCCCGAAGGCGTCCGCTGCCTCGCGGGTCCGCGCGCCCGGGCATTGCGGCAGCTCCCGCCCATCGATTGCGGAGACTGGCTGGACCTCTCTGACCGTCGACGCCAGGAATGCCTCGTGGGTGCCGCGCAGGTCCTCGACCTGGAAGGCCCCCTCCTCGATGTGCAGTTCGCGCACGATTCTGTCCCTCGTGATCGACTCGAGGATGCCGACGTCGAGCGCGGGGGTGAGCAGCACGCCGTCGTAGGGGACCCAGAAAACCGTGGAGGTCGGGGCCTCGAGCACCACGCCGTCCGGTCGGACCAGGACCGCCTCATCGGCGCCCGCCCCGGGCGATACGGGTCGCCTCCATGTTGGGCGCGTAGGAGAGGGACTTCACCCCATTCAGGATCTCGGACGGCGAGTAGGTCACCGTCGCGAGACGACACGGTCTCGCCCCGAGGCGGGAGGTTCTCGGTGAATGCGAGGTGGCGCCCGCCGCGGGTGACGATCAGTCGCAGCTGTCCCTCGTGGTCGCCGAACTGATCGAGTAGCGCCGAGATCTCCGACTCGAAGCGCTCGCGCTCGACGGGCAGCTCGATCGCGGCGGCCGAGCGCTCCAGTCGGTCGAGGTGCTCGATGAGGGCGAAGGGCCTGCCGGCGTAGAGGCGGATGACCTCGAAGACTCCGTCGCCGCGGAGCAATCCGTCGTCCGCAGCCGAGATCCGGGCCTCCGCGGTCTCGGCAATTCGTCCATCGACACTGGCCAATTCCGGCGCGCTCATGCCCAAACGAGGCTATCGGAGCCGCAAGTCCGCAAGCGCTCGGACTGAGTTATGGATCGCCGGGATCCTCGCTGCCAGGGCGACCTCGGCCTGGCCCAGCTGGCTCTCACCTCGATTCAGTACACGAAGTAACCTCAATGGCGGGAGATGGTCTTCATAGCCCTCACCCTCGGGCTCCTCGTCCTGCTCTTCCTGATCATGGTCGCGCTCGCGCGCCTGTTCGAGGGCAACAGCGTGTCCGATTTCCTGGACTGGAAGCCGACCCGATCGCCGGAGGTCGAGGCACAGAACGAGGTCGACGACGTCCGGCAGATGATCGAGGCGCAGAACGCGTTGCGGCGAAAGCGCGGCGCGAAGGAGATCACCGAGGCGGACGTCGAGCGGCAGGTGCAGGAGGACCAGGCGTTCCGGGCCCGTGGGCGCGGCCCGTTCGCTGAGGGCGGGGGGCTCGATGAGTAGTTGGCCCGCGCTCTGATCGTCGGCTGCGGCTGCCGCGGGCGCGAGCTGGGCGGCGAGCTGGTGGCCCGCGGCTGGCGGGTGCGGGGCACGAGCCGGGAGCGTGCCGGCCTCGATGCGATCGCGGCGGCCGGGCTGGAGCCGGCCGAGGCGGATCCGGACCTGCCGGGCACCATCCTCGAGCTGTGCGGCGACGTGGCCGTGGTCGTCTGGCTGCTCGGCTCGGCGACCGGAGAGCGCGAACTCCGTCGCCGCCATCCACGGACCTCGGCTCGAGCGCCTGCTGGAGAAGCTGGTCGACACGCCCGTGCGCGGTTTCGGCTACGAGGCGGAGGGGTCGGTCGACCCGGCGGAGCTGGCGGCGGGCGCGGAGATCGTCGAGAGGGCGGGGGAGACCTGGCGCATCCCGGTGACTTTGCTCACCGAGGAGCGCACCGAACCCGGCTGGGCAGGGCGCAGCGCCGAGATCGTCGCCGGGCTACTTGGCGTCTGAGACGCCCGCGACGTTGCTCGGGCTCCCCGAGGGGGCGCCCTGATTCGCGTTCGCCTTCGAGGGGAGCGCACGGGCTCTGGGCCGGGATCGGATACGGGTTGCCCGGCTGCGCACGGCGCGGGCGCGACCGGCGGCGCGTTCTGGTGCGCGGCCAGCTCAGGGCTGGTCGCCGCCGTGGACCAGGGTGCCGTGTCCTTGAAGTGAGTCGGGGGCTTGTCGAAGATCGAGACAAGGATGAGCCAGCCGCCGATGATCACAGCAGCGACAGCAGCGACGGCGACGAAGAACATGATCTGAGAGCGGCGGGTCGGCCCGTAGGAGTGGCCGACGACCTGCCGGCGCTTGTCCTGGCCCATCGCGTCGACGTCAGAGGGGGTGGCCCGCTTTGCCTCCACGGAGGCCTCGAACTGCTCGAGGTCCTCGGTGCTCTTCGAGGTGGAGTCGCTCGAGCGCGAGCTCTTCGAGCCCGGCGACTCGGATCGACCCCCCGGTCTCCTCCGCTGCGCCATCCCGTCTTCCAACCATACTGTCGCCAACGGGGCGCCGCGCCACCTCACCGTCGGAGGCACGGATAGGAGTGAGCGGCGGCGACCGGCCCGCCGTGCCGGTCGCCGTCCGCCTCACTTCACGACGCGGTACTTGAGGTGCGCTACCCCGGGTGCCTCGACCGCGCGGAGCTGTTCAAGCTTCAGGTCCGCTCCAACGCCTTCGAGGAGGCGCTAGCCGGAGCCCAGCAGGATCGGGGCGACGTGCAGCTCGAGCTGGTCGACCAGACCGGCAGCCAGGTACTGGTTGATGCTGTCGGCGCCGCCGCCGAGGAGGACGTCCTTGCCCTCGGCGGCCTCTCTCGCCTGAGCCAGAGCCGACTCGATCCCGTCCGTGACGAAGGTGAAGGTCGTGTCCGAGAGCGTCAGCGGCTCCCGCTCGTGGTGGGTCAGGACGAAGACCGGCATGTGGAAGGGCGGGTCCTCCCCCACCAGCCTCGCCAGGGTCGTCGCCCCAGGGGCCACGGTCCGGTGGTCCGAACTTGCCACGGCCCATGATCTCGGCGCCGACGTTCGCCAGCGATTCCTCGGCAATCGGGGTGCTGACGTTTTCCTCGCCGCCCTCCATGCCGTGGGGCTCGCGCCACGCCCTGAGGCCGATCAGCCAGTCGTGGAGCTGCTCGCCGCCCTCGCCGAGCGGATCGTCATTGGCTCTCGTTGGGCCCGGCGGCGTAGCCGTCCGCCGAAACCGAGATGTTCACTCTCACCTTGCTCATGTTCGTTTAGACGCCTGTCATCCTAGAAACTCATCGCTCCGTCGATTCCGCTCGCGCGGTCGAGCGTTGAGGCGCTCGAACAGCAATCCCAGGATGCGGGCGGTCGCGCCCCAGATCAGCTGGTCAGCGATCAGATAGGTGTCGGTCTTGATCGGCACGCCCCGGCGAACCAGGCGCCGCTTCGCGTACGCGGCGCGCAGCTCGTCGAGTGAGGCGACCAGCACGCTCTCCACCTCGGAGGGGTTCGGCTCGAAGCGGAGGCCCTGATCGATCAGGCCGACGAAGGGATGGACCTTGTAGTTGGTCACGAAGGTGCCGATCGGCGGCAGGGCGCCGACCACCTCGACGTGGTCGCGGGAGAGCCCGATCTCCTCCTCGGCCTCCCGCAGGGCGGTGTCGATCAGGGCCTCGTCCCCGTCTCGCCTTCCGCCCGGGAAGGAGATCTCTCCGGCGTGCCGGTTCAGGTCCGAGCGGCGCTCCGTGAAGACGAGGCCGGGGTTGTCAGGCCAGCCGTGCATCGGGACCAGCACCGCCGCGTCGGTTCGGCCGTGCGCGTCAAGCTGCGGGCCTCGGGGTCGAGAGCAGGTCGGGGAGATCTGGCTTCGCAGAGGACGGGTCGAGCTCAGCGCGCTCAGTTCAGATGATGATCTGGACGACTCCGCCATCAACGCTCCAGGCCGCACCGGAGGTGTAGGAAGCGTGCTCCGAGCAGAGGAAGACGATGGCCCCGGCGATCTCATCGATCTCGGCCAGGCGGCCGATCGGGCGACTTCAGCCGTGGCGGCCTCGAGAGCTTCCTCCCGGCTCGACTGCCCCTCCATCTCCATCGACCTGGTCGAGCAGGCCGCCCTCGGCCGTCCACAGCTCAGAATTGACCGCACCGGGGCAGATCGCGTTGATCAGGACGCCGTGCGCCGCGTACCGGTCGGCGTAGAGGCGGGAGAGCGAGAGCTCGGCTGCCTTGGCCACCGAGTACTCGGGCGTCGAGCCGAGGGGCGCTTCCCCGATGAGCTGGAGACGTTGACGATCGCGGCCCCAGCCGCGCTCGCGCATGCCCGGGGCTGCGGCGCGCATCAGCCGCATCGGCGCCATCACGTTGAGCTCCCAGGCCGCGTACCAGTCCTCGTCCGGAACGTCGTCGAGATCGCGGCGGTGGGCTGTGCCGGCGTTGTTGACCAGCACGTCGAGCTGGCCTAGGCGCTCGATCGGCCTCCCGGACGACCAGCTCCGCCGCCTCGCGGTCGGTGACGTCGGCGACGAGCGACTCGGCGCGGCCCCCTGCGTCCTGGCCCGCGGCGGCGCACTCGTCGGCGGCCTCGAGAGCCGTTCCTCGGTGCGGGCGACCAGCAGCACGTCGGCCCCCTCGGCGCAGAGCATCCCGGCGGTCGCGCGAGCCGATTCCACGGCTGGCGCCGGTGACCACGCAGGCGCGGCCGCTGAGCCCAAGGTCCACGCGTCAGTCCTCGTCCTCGGCTTGCTCGATGAAGTCAGCGAGTCGTGGATCACGAGCTCCTGGCTCTTTAGCGCCCGGTGGACGGGGCACTTGCCGGCGATCACGAGGAGGCGCTCGCGGTTCTCGTCGCTGAGCTCGGCTCCGAGGGTGATCGTCACGTCGAACCTGGGCGGGGCGTCCGTGGTGGCTCGGTGTAGTCGGCCGCGACCTCGACCGTGCCGAGGTCCCACTCCTTGCGGTCGGCGTACATCTCGATCGTGATCGCGGTGCAGGTGGCCAGAGAGGCGGCGAGCAGCTCGGTCGGCGCCGGGCCGTGGGTCGTCGCCGCCCTTCTCCTCCGGCTCGTCGACGATCAGGCGGTGCTCGCGGATCTCGACCTCGTGCTCGTAGCCCTGGCGGCGGCGGGCGACGGCGCGCTTCATCAGCTCCCGCTCCTCCCCTCGAACATCCGGGGTTGGGCTCGTCGGCGAAGCGCGCCATCGCGAAGGCGAGATCGGAAGCGCGATTCAGGTAGCGGAGCACGGTGTCCGAGGCGAGGCCCTCCGCGTCGCGCAGCTCGACCGTGCGGCGCTCGGCGCGGCGGATCACGGTGCGCGCGACGTCGAGCGCGGCGGATAGCTCGGTGCCGCCGGGGATGACGAAGTGGGGCGGCAGGTCGACCTGGCTCATGTAGCGATCGATCTCGGCCTCCAGTGCCTCGACCATCCCGGTCGTGATCCGGCTGACTTCGTCCTGGAGGCGATCGGCCGCCTCCGGGGAGGTCGCCAGCTCCGCGCCGGCGACGAACAGGCCGTGCTGGAGGGGGAGGATCGTCGTCTGCAGGTCGGCCTGGTCCTCGGCCTTGCAGAGGGCGCGGGCCAGGCCGAGCGCGGAATTGGCCTCGTCGATCGAGCCGTATGCCTCGGTCCGGACGTCGGTCTTCGCCACTCGGCCGCCGTACCAGAGGGACGTAGTGCCATCGTCTCCCTTGCGGGTGTAGATCTTGACCACGAACCGACGATATCCAACGGGCAAAGGAGGCTGAATTGGGCATCGATGTGGTGTTCGCCGGAATCCGGGTCGCGGAGCTGGAGCCGGCGCTCGACTGGTACGGGCGCTTCCTCGGCCGCCCTCCTGGACGGCAACGAGATCGGCCTGGGCGAGGTGGTCAACCCAGAGGGTTGAACACGATCCCGGTGAGGAGCTTGGGGAAGAAGTAGGTGGACTTCGGGGGCATGGTCTCTCCCTCGGCGGCCACGTCGCGGACCTGCTCCACCGGCGTCGGCCGGAGGAGGAAGGCGGCCTGGTAGTCGCCGGAGTCGAGCTTTGCCAGGGCCTCGTCGGTGCTGGGCGTATAGCCGATACCGCGCTTGGCGGCGATGTCGTCGGTGCTCATGCCGAGGACTCCCTTCAGGAAGAGCTCCTCCAGGATCGCGGCATCCAGGCGCCGGTAGGCGTCGGAGCGCCCGGCCAGCGCCTCGTCCAGCCGGGTCGTGTCGCGCAGGCGCAGGCGGAAGGCGCCTTGAAGTGGGAGTCGATGTAGCCGAAGACGCCGGCGCCTCGCTGCCGCCTGGGACGAGCTGGTCGGTGGACACCTCCTCGAGCTCGAAGGCCTCCCGCAAGCCGGTCGCGAGCGCCTCCTGCCCGGCGGGTCGTCCGCAAGGCCGTAGATCAGCCGGTGGGTCGCGAAGACGGTAAGGCCCGGGTCCTCGAGCGAGACCAGCGCCATCAGGACGTAGTCGGCCGGCCCGCGCCGGCCGACCTCGCGCTGGTAGGCCAGGGAGGTCTCGTAGCGGTGGTGGCCGTCGGCGATCAGCAGCTCGCCGGGCGCGAGCTCGGAGGAGATGGCCTCGTGCACGGCCGGGTCGCCGATCCGCCAGACACGGTGCGTGGTCCTGTCTTCGTCGGTGACCTCGCCCCAGGGCTCGCCGCCCAGCGCGGGGGCGAGGTGCCGCCAGGCGTTTCCGGGGTGGAGGGAGAAGATGGGGGAGAGGTTGTGGTGGGTCGCGCGGGTGAGGCGCAGGCGGTCCTCCTTGGGCCCGGGCTGGGTGCGCTCGTGGGGCCGGATGCCCTCGCCGTAGGGGGCCAGCCTGACCCGGGCGAGAAAGCCCCGGCGGGTGAGGCGGGAGCCGTCGGGGGCGTCGTAGTCCTGCTCCAGCGCCCAGATCTGCGGCTCGTCGTCGTGGACGAGGGCGCCCTCGTCGGTCCACCTCGCCAGCAGCTCCGCGGCGTGCCCGTAGGGATCCCCGCCGGCCGGATCGCGCGGCAGGTCGAGTTCGACGACGTTGTACGGCGAGCGCGCGGCGAGCTCGGCGCGCTGCGCGTCGTCGATCACGTCGTAGGGAGGTGCGACGACGTTGGCGAGGGATCCGACCTTGCCGAGGTCGTAGTGAAGCGCCTGAAGCGGAAGTACCTCTGCCACGCGGGCGACACCCTAGACTCGCCCGCATCGGGGCGTGGCGCAGCCTGGTAGCGCGCTGCCTTTGGGTCGCAGAGGTTCCTGGTTCAGATCCAGGCGCCCCGACTTCGATCGCTCAGATCAGGCCCTCGGATCGAAGCCATTCCTCGGTCTTGCGCATTCCCGCCTCCAGGTCGTGGGCCGGCTCGTAGCCGAGCACCTCGCGCGCCCGTTCGATCGAATAGCTGCCTCGGCGATTCAAGTAGTCGATCGCCGCCGGGGTCGCCTCGCTGCGGCGCCCTCGCAACCTGGCGGCCAGGTCCATACCCCGCGCGACCTCACGAACGATGCGGGTCGGCGCGGTTCGTGGACCGTCAATGCCGAGCATCCGGCAGTAGTGCCCCAAGAACTCGCCGATCGTCGGCCGCTCGGCGCCCGTGAGGATGAAGATGCGGCCCTCCGCTTCCGGAGTGGTCGCCGCCCGCACGACGCCCTCGACGAGGTCATCGACGAACACCGGGCTGTGGAGCCCCCTGCCGTCGCCGGGCAGGATCAGCTGCTTGGACTTGAGCAGCCGGAGCGGCTCCGTCGTCCACGGCCGCGAGCCCGGTCCATAGACGTCGCCCGGCCGAACGATCGTGCAAGGGATCTCGCCCTCGGCGTGGGCCTCGAGGACCACCTGCTCGCTGGCGATCTTGGTGTCGACGTAGTGGACGCCGTTCGGCCTCACCGGTGTTCGCTCGTCGACCTCGCCCTCGAAGTCGAAGCCGTAGACGACGATCGAGGAGAGATGGACGAACCGCTTCGCGCCGCCCGCGATTGCGGCGTCCATCACCAGCCGTGGGGCGAGGACGTTGGCCTCCCAGTACCCCGCGGCGAGCTGTACATGCCGACCACCGCGGCGGTGTGGATGACGAGATCGCAGGCTCCGCGTGGCGCTGCCACGGTCCCGATTCGGTCGGGTCGCCGACGATCCGGTCGCTATCGGCCGACTCCCTGAGATCCACGCCGCGAACCTCGCTGCCGAGGCTCGGAAGCGCTCGGCGAGCGCGCGGCCGATGAATCCGGCTGCGCCGGTGACGAGACCCGTGCAGGTCGTCAGCCACCGTGCTCGACGCGGTGGATAGCGGCGTGGGTGCTCTTGGCGGCATGGTCGGTCGGCGAGATCGATCCCCGGCGGAAGCTCGATGTGGAGCTCCCGGAGGGGTCGAGCTGACGCGTGCCGTCTCAGCGCGGGAGTCGAGCACATGCCCTCCCCGGGGGCGGTCCTCGCTGATGAAGTGGAGGTGCCAGCCGGAGACCTCGATCCCCTCCGCGTATCGGGAAAGCGGAAGCCGAGCATCGTGCCGTCCAGTTCGTCAGCTCGAAGACCTGCTGGTCAGAGACGACCTCGGTGAGCGGCCGGTACGGCGGCTCCTGGCGCGGCACCGATCGGGCCCGGACAGCTCGAAGCGGCCGTCGATCCTGACGGCGCAGGAGGCGCGTCGGCCGGAATCCGCCGGTCGACCTCGGCCAGCAGCCCGTCATGGTCGATCGAGCCCTCGAGGTCGAAGTCGACCTCCGGGGCGAACGGAACGACCACGGCGAAGGGGGTCCGCTCGTTGGCGGGCACCTGGTGACGTTCCCGTCGACGTCGGCCCGGTAGAAGCGGCCGTCGATGGCGATCATCTCGCCGTCGAGATGGTTGAGCGTGCCGAGCCCGAGGTCGCCATGCTCGGCAAGCTCGGCAAAGCTGACGTCACCCTCGAAGGAGCCCTCGAGCAGCGCCCCGATCGTGGAAGCCTGAAGAGCACGTGGGGATCGCGCTCGGCGTGCAGGTCGGCGTGTCGCATCGCCTCGACGTGCAGCGAGCGGATCCAGCGCTCGTCGAGGCTCATCGTCCGGCCGCCGTCAAGTCAACGGGCGGGGTCCAGGGTGCGCGCTGTGTCGGATTTCGGCACGTCGCGCTGGTCGGGGTTCGTGCCGAGGACGCGATCGCTGAGATTGTTCGTGATCCCGTGCCAGAAGTGCTCGTTCTTGAAGTGGTGGAGACGATGGTTGCGCCAGATGGTCCTGTAGACCCGGGTCCGCGGGACGTAGAGGTGTGGATCAGGAAGTGGGTCCACTCATAGACGAAGACCATGCAATAGCCGGCGATCGCGGCGCTGATCATCACGCTGAGCGGCACCGGCCCGGCGATCAGGGTGACCAGACCCACACCGATGCCGATCGTCAGGGGGACCGCCACCAGCATCAGGAAGGCGGCCTGCCACCAATAGAGGAGGACCATGTCCAGGTCGTCGGGGTCCCCGTGATGCGCGCGATGCGCTCGCGCCGCGACCGTCTCGATCTCCCTGCCGCGGATGCGCATCGGCCTCGCGTGCAGCAGGTAGACGTGGATCGCCCACTCGCCGAAGGGATAGATCGCGAGCATCGCCGCGACCGCCACGCCGTCCCGCCAGCTGAAGTCGCCGACGAACCCCCGCAGTACCACCAGGACGAGGATCCCTGCGCCGAGCGCCCACGGCGATTCCTTGCGCAGGAACTCTCCGCGCGCCTGCCCGATGGAGCTGATCTCACCAGAACGCATCTCGGTTCCTCAGCCTAGTCCCGGACGCGGGCGAGGGGACCGACGCGGGGAGCCTCTCCCGTTGCTCCGCGCGCCGATGCCCTTGCGTGTCCCCCTGTGCGTACCCCTGAGTACGACTGAAAGACTGGCGGCACTATACCTAATTTTGTGGTGCTAACAAGTAGGTAGGACAAATAGCCATTTTTGGGGAGGTTCCGCGCACGACCCAGGCGACGGCGAGGGCCCGATTGGCGGCGAGGGGCGCCGGTACGCTCCTCCTGCGGCCCCCGTAGCTCAGCTGGATAGAGCGCCGGCCTTCTAAGCCGGATGTCGCAGGTTCGAGTCCTGCCGGGGGCGCTGAGAGTTACCGGGGCCGTTTTCCGAAACTCAGCGGCGCCGGGCGGGTTAGATTGCCGAGCTTTCATGGGGACTGTCCCGGGGAGGGAGACCCGGTCGAGAGAGGAGAAGGACTTGCACGCCCACGCCGTTTCGCTGCCCGCCAGGAGGGCGATCGCCCTCGCTGCCATCGCCCTGGCCGCGGTGATCGTTTTCGCCGCCGCCGGGCAACGCGCGGAGGCGAAGGCCAAGAAGGGACACGCCGTCGTCCGCAAGGGGCCGAAGGGCCTCGCCTTCTACAAGCCGCCGAAGGGCATCCCCAAGCAGCACGGCGCCCTGATTTGGGCGCGCAAGTCGACCGGCCTCGTGCCGCTGGCCGATGCGAAGTACACGAAACTCGTCCTCTACTCCTCGCGCACGCCGCAGGGCGCCAAGGACGCGATCTCTGGATCGGTCAGCGTCCCCAAGGGCAAGCCGCCGAAGGGCGGCTGGCCGGTGATCACCTGGGCACACGGGACTACGGGCGTCGCCGACGCCTGCGCACCGTCGCGTGACTTCCAGGGCTCGCCCGCCAACACCGGCGAGACCTACATCAATGGCGATCTCAACGCCTGGCTCCGCGCCGGGTACGCGGTCCTGCGGACCGACTATGAGGGCCTGGGGACGCCCGGCAAGCATCCGTATCTGATCGGCACCTCCGAGGGCCGCAGCGTGCTCGACATCGTCGCGGCTGCTCGCCAGCTCGATCCAAACATCTCCAAGCGCTACCTGATCTCGGGTCACTCGCAGGGCGGGCACGCCGCGCTGTTCGCCGCCGGCCTGGCGAGCAGCTGGCAGCCCAAGCTCAAGCTCCGCGGAACGGTGGCGTTTGCTCCGGCATCGCACATCCTCGACCAGACCTCGCTGCTCCCGGCGCTCACCTCACCCAGTGGTCTGACGGCCCTGGCCACGCTGATCCTCGACGGAGCCTCGACTCAATCGAGCGCGATCAACGTCAACCAGATCCTCTCGGACCCGGCGCTCCAGTTCTATCCCCTGCTCCAGAGCCAGTGTCTCTCCCGACTCGGGGCATCGGATGAGCTGGGCGGTATCGCGCCGTCTCAGCTGGAGCGCTCCGGCGCGGATCTGAGCGCGCTCAATCCCGTGTTGGCGGCGATGAACCCGCTCGTCAAGACCTCGGCCCCGATCCTGATCCCCCAAGGCGAGGCCGACACAACGGTGTTCCCCTTCTATACGAACAAGCTCAAGGATGAGCTGATTGCCGACGGGGACCAGGTCACCTACAAGACCTATCCCGGCATCAACCACGTCGGCGTGGTGACCGCGGGCGAGGCCGACGCGCTCGCCTTCTTCCAGGCGCAGCTGCCCGCGCGCCCGTAGTACTCACAGTTGACGCGTGCACCCGGGGCCGCATAGGCGGCCCCGGGTCACGCTAGATTGAAGCGACGCGGTGGGCGTAGCTCAGTTGGTAGAGCTCCTGGTTGTGGTCCAGGTGGTCGCCGGTTCGAGTCCGGTCGCTCACCCCTCACGAAGCCCCTGCAAATGCGTAAGAGGTTGGAAAGCTTGGGACCGATGCGCGGGTTGCGGGGGCCAAGGTGCCAATGAGGTGCCAAACTATTTTGCGGCGGGTGCCGTAGGGCGAGGTGCAGACGGTGGCGAAGGCCATTTATTTAGCCCGCGGTCGTTGAGCCGAGTCCGAGGTTCGCCGATCAGACTCAGCGTGAAACCGCCTAGAGAGGCTGCGTGCTCCTTTCACGCGAGGGTGTTGCGCAATGCTGGTGGATCAGGCCTGGCGGTCTTCACGGAGCCGCCGGCGAGCCGGATCGACGGCTTGAGGCCGGGCTCGAACGAACCGCTGCGGTAGACTTGACACAGCTGGGTGGCGGTGGTGGGTGCAGTTAAGACCGGCAGGGGCTGAGCCTCATCGCGAGAGCGATGGGCGCGCGGGTTGTTCCTGATCTGAGCGAAGACGGGCTCGATCATCTCTGGCGGCGCCCGTCGCCCGCCTATCTGTGCAAAGACGCTCCACCCCGCCGAGGGCCTCGATCCCACACGCCAGTTCGCCTAGCGCTGCAAAGGACCGTAGCCAGCTTCGCGCTAGAAGCTTTGCGATGAGCTCGTGCCTTCCGGTGTTCGGGTGCGTGTAATCGGATGCGAGAAGGCGCTTCGCGGGCTCCGATCGATCGTTCCGTTGAAGGCGTGGTAGACGTCGATGTACTTGTTGCGCGCCCGGACGAGCCGGCATTGGACTCGGGCGAACTGATGTTCTGAGGCTTTCGAAGGAGCACCGCGGCAGGATCGTCCCAAGAGGGATGGACGTGATCCCGATCACCTGTGTAGTCGTTCGCGAGACGAAGGGCGATCGGCCGCCCGGTCGTAAGGCGTTGACCTCGCGCAGGATCGCATCAAGCGTCTTCTCATACTGCCCGACGACCGTTGCGGTGCAAGCCTGGGTGATCTTGCTCCACATCACCACGGGTATTTGGGCGCCGCGTCGCAGGGATCGTCGAGCCTGTTCCACGGAGTGTCGTTGAAGCCGATGTCGATCACGACCACATTGGCGCGTTTGAGCGCTGCTCGGGTCGCCTCGTCGTTCTTGACCTGGTCGAGCAGGTCGCTGGCCTCGGAGTCTGGGACCGCGAGGTTGTCGACGCGAACCGGGGTGTTCAATTCGTGGCCCAGGCGCTTCCCGTACAGATCGACAAAGCTGGTGCAGCCGTCGCACTCCGGTCCTGCGATCGGAATCGAGTCGCCCAGCGCCACGAGGGACAGTCCTCCGCCGTTCTTGGACTGATCGTTTGCGCTAGTGGCAGAGGTGTCCGACGCGTGGCCGCCGCCGCAAGCGAACAAGACCACTGCGAGCCCTGTGGCCAACAGCGACACGACAAGCTTTTGACGAGCTCCGTCGATCATCATCGCTGCGCCGATCGGGTCCGCGCAACGATCAAGCGCCTTGACGCGGCCCCGTACTTACCGCCGTGATCGCGCAGACCACGATCGCGACGACCGTCGCGGTCTGCATCCGGTTGCGGTGGATTAGGAGGCTTCATCTGAGTCTCCTTTTCTCGGAGGCCTACTCCGCCGGCGAACCCGGGGATCGCGAACCCGGAGATCGCGCCCCGCCGAGCTGAGCCGGCGTCGGAGACTCTCCACCCGGGTGGTTGCATTCGGCCTGTAAGGCGGTTGCAGGGCGGTTGCAGGCTTGGCGCGAGCGATGGTACGGTGGGCCGCGAGGTCTGGTTGAGGTATCGAATTCTCGGTCCGCTGGAGGTGGGCGATAGGGGATCGTCGCTGCCGATCGCAGGCGCAAAGCAGCGGGCCCTCCTGGCGGTCCTGCTCTTGCACGCGAACGAGGCCGTCTCCATTGAGCGGCTGATCGACGAGCTCTGGGGGGAAAGGCCACCCGAGACGGCCATAAAGAGCCTGCAGGTCTACGTCTCGCGACTTCGCAAGATCCTTCGCGCAGATGATGCGGGCGGCGCCGACGGTCCCGAGAACGGTGTCCTCGTGACCAGTCCCGGTGGGTACATGATCCGTGTGGAGCCGGGCGAACTGGATCTCGACCGCTTTAAGGCGCTACTCGCAGAGGGCGATGCGGTGCTCCGTGAAGGTGACGGCCGCAGAGCGGCGATCCTGCTCACGGATGCCCTGGACATTTGGGGCGGTCCCCCCCTGACGGACGTCGAATTCGGCTCGCTCGGGCGCGACGAAATCGGCCGGCTCGATGACTTGCGGCTTAGGGCCCAGGAGCAGCGGATCGAAGCGAACCTCGTCCTCGGCCGGCACGCCGAGGTGACTGGGGAGCTCCAGGCGCTAGTGGCCGAGCACCCGCTGCGGGAGCGTCTTTGCGGCCAGCTGATGCTGGCGCTCTACCGCTGCGGCCGTCAGGCTGAGGCCCTTGAGGTCTACCGCGGGACGAGGCGGATGATGGTCGAGGAGCTCGGGATCGAGCCCGGGTCCGCCTTGCAGGAGCTCGAGCAGGGCGTTCTCCGCCAGGACCCCGCACTGCAGGCCCCGGCAGCGCCGGCCGAGGGGCGCCCGTGGCCTCCGGGCGCCGGCGCGGCCCGTAGGAGCCGACGCCGCGTCGAGGTAGCCTTACTCATCCTTGGCGCCCTGGCGGGCACTGCCATCGTGGTCGCCCTGGTCGGCGGCGGATCGAGCGGAGAGACCGTGGAGCCCAACTCCGTCGGGGTGATCGACGCCACGAGCGACAAGGTGGTCGATCAAATACTGGTCGGCAGCGACCCGGCGGACGTATCCGCCGCTGGCGGCCGGGTGTGGGTCGCGAACGCCGGGGACAACACGGTTTCCAGAATCGATCAGCGGACGCGCCGGGTCACCGCAACGGTTGCCCCGGGTACCGCGGTGAACGGGATGACCGCGGGCGAGGGCGCCGTCTGGACCTCTGACGTCCGGCGGGGCATCGTCTCGCGAATCGACCCCGTCCTGCGTCGGGTCGACCGCTCCATCAGGGTGAGGAGCGGAGATCGCTACTTCACGCCGCTGAGAAGTCCTATCGTGACTGCGGCCGGGTCGATCTGGCTCGGCATTACGTCGGATTTCGGCCGCCTTGCGCGAATCGATCCGAACCAGGGCACGATCCAGGCCCGTATCCCGGTGGCCAGCGGCACGGGCGGCATCGCTGCCGGCGAGGGCGCTATCTGGCTGACCTCCGGAGACACGGTTGCGCGCATCGACCCGACGGTGAATGGCGTCATTACGGCGATCCCCGTTGGTCGTGGCGCCAGCGCCGTCGCCGCGGGGGAGGGCGGCGTCTGGGTCGCCGACACTCTTGACAACGCCGTCGTTCGAATCGATCCGGACACCAACTCGGTGACGAGCACGATCCGTGTCGGCTCTGCTCCAACCGGGGTGACCGCCGGAGGCGACGCCGTGTGGGTAGCCAACAGCGGCGACGGGAGCGTCTCGCGGGTGGATCCGCGAACCGAACGGGTCTCCGCGACGATCAAGGTCGGCGAGAGCCCACGGTCGCTTGCCTTCGCGGACGGCTCGGTGTGGGTGAGCGTGGAAGCGGCCCAGGCGTCGGGGGAGCCGGCTGCCGGCGGTGCTGGAACGGCTCGTGTCGCCCTCGGAGATCAGGAGAATCAGCCCACGGATCCGGCGATCGCCGACCCGTCCCCGGTCACCTACGCGACCTCCGCGCTGCTGCTCGACTATCCCGATCGGCCCTCTCCCGCAGGCTCGCACCTGCAGCCCGAGGTGGCACGGACGATGCCCACCGTCAGCGAGGGCGGAGGACGTACACCTACCGGATCCGGGACGGCTTTCGTTTCTCTCCACCATCCAATCGGCCGGTCACCGCCAAGGCGTTCCGGAGCGCGATCGAGCGCGCCCTCAATCCACGCATGGAGTCCTACGCGTCGGCTTTCGTCCAGGACATAGTCGGGCTCCGCGCGTACCAAGACGGTCGTAGCAGGCATATCTCCGGTGTCACCGCGCGGGGGGACACTCTCACGATCACGCTCACCGCTCCATCCCCGAGCCTGCCGGCCCGTCTGGCGACGCCATACTTCAGCGCGGTTCCACCGGACACCCCGATCGATGCAGCCGGCATTCCAGGGATCCCCTCGGCGGGCCCCTACTACGTCGCCGCGGCCGAACCCGGCGGCGGCCGTGTGCTCAAACGCAACCCCAGCTACGGTGGTGACCGGCCCGCGAGCCTGAGCGAGATCCAGATCCTTCCTGAGCAACCCCAGGCTCAGGGGATCGCAGATGTCGAGGCGGGCAAGACGGACCTAGTGTCTATCGCACCCCAGGAAACGGGCACTACCAGGGTTCGGGCGCAGTATGGCGCGGGGGCCGATGGGACTCACGGCGAACAGCCTCGGTTCCTTTCGGGTCCCTTCCCTGGGATTCAGTACCTCGCGTTGAACACCCAGCGGCCGATGTTCGCGAGCGCGCGGATGCGAAAAGCCGTGAACTACGCGATTGATCGGCCCGCCCTCGCCGGACAACCGCTCCAGGGTGGACCCGGTCAACCAACAGACCAGTTCATCCCGCTGGGCATGCTGGGATTCCAGACGCCTCGATCTATCCGCTCGGTGGGCCCCAGCTGCAGAAGGCGAGGCGACTCGCACGCGGGGGCGGTGGACATGCCGTGATGTACACCTGCCAGGACCTGTGGTGCAGGCACAATGCGGCGGTCGTGCGCGCGAACCTGAGGGCGATTGGCGTCGATGTCGACGTCGCGACATTCCCCGAGCAACCAGTGCCGCAGCTGTTTCGACCAGGCGAGCGATGGGACATCGCCGAGGCAGGCTGGATTGCCGACTACGCGGACCCGTTCGACATGATCAACGTGCCGTTTGGTCCGCTGGGCAAGAAACCGCTCGCTGATGTGAACAGCATCAACTTCGGCCGCTTCGATGATCCACGTTTCGAGCGACGGCTCCGCGCCGTCGCCCGGGAGAGCGGCCGTGGTCGGTACCGGGCATATGCGTCGCTAGACGCCGACCTTGCCAGGGAGGAGGCCCCGATCGCGGCTTACGCACACAACACTCACGACTACCTCTTCGCGGCCCGAGTGGGTTGCGACGTGATCCAACCGATCTACGGCGTCGACCTTGGGGCGCTCTGCATTCGCCGCTGACGGTGCGCCTCTCATACGTCGAGCGAGGCCTCGATGGCGGCTGAGGCGGCCCAGCCGACCTCAATCGTGGCGAGCCCGATGCGGGTGCGCAGATTTGCGAATAGGGTCGACACCATGACCACGCGCTCTGTCTTGGGTTCTCGGTGCAGCGCTCTTCCTTGCAGGTGCAGGCGAAGCAGTAGGACGACGATCATTCAGACGGTCGCCACGACAACCTTCATCCGTCATCACGGAAGCGCAGGCCTGGCGACAGCGCTGATGCCCCACGACCTGATCGACGAGTACCGGGTCTGAGTTCGTCCACTGGTGCTCGGGGCACCGGCAAGCGACTGTTTGGGGAGCGACCCCCCGACGCGTACGTTGCGGCTCGGGGTGGAGACGCGGCCCCCTGAGACACCGGCGTCGTCATCCTCATCGCCCCAGCGACAGGAAGCTGCGTACAACCGCCGCAAAACGGCGGCCTCTTGGCAAGCCGGAGCGACTCGAAATAAAGACCGACAACTACTGACCCGGCAGCCCGGCGGCTTCGAGGGCCTGGCCTCTGCTGCCGTAATAGTCGAGCCGGACGCATTCGCCGTCTCGGAACGTCCACACCGCACCGTCGACACGTTCGATATCGATGCCAATCTGGCGTCTCCTGGCATGAACACGGAGAACCGCGACGACGCGCTCGCCAGCCTCGATGAACTCCTCCGTATCCCAACGCCAGCTCTCCCAACTGCTCTCCCAATCGGCCTGCCAACGCAGCAGTCCGTCGAACCCCCGGTACTCACCAGACTCCGGTATGTCGTGGTGGTAGACCTCGATCTCCGGGTCGACATCTGCAAGAGAAGATTCCAGGTCGCCGCGTAGGTACGCGTCGTCGAAGAAACGGCGCACGATCTTGACGTTCTCCTGCGACATTGCCTATTCCTCGAGCCCGAGATCCCCGAGAGCCTCCTCTCACTTCTGATAGAGGCGGACGCCCACGATGGCGCCGTCGCGGATCGTCCACACGCCGGTGGGGCGGGCCTTTCACCTCGATCCCCTCGCGCCCCCGCGCATGGAGCGTGACCGGCACCACTACGCGCTCTCCTACATCTATGAATTCGGCCGCCTCGACCCGCACGGAGTCGAAGGCCTGGAATCCCCCGAAGCTGTCAAGGAATCCGCGCATCTGATCCAGGTCGTGCACACCACGGCGGGGGCCGGTCGCGCGCGAGAAGTCGAACTCGCAGTCTGGCGCTGCGGCCTTGAGCGCGGCGTCCCAGTCCCCACGGTTGAACGCGTCGATCGCGGCGCGGACCACCTCGATTGTCTCCTCGGACATCGCCTACTCCGACAACCCGACCGCTTCGAGGGTGTCGGTAAGAGTGAGGTAGTTCCACATCCGGGTCACGCGTCCGTTCTTGACTTCGTAAACAAATCCTTGGTCCCATTCGATCGGGGCACCGCTTGCGGTGCCAATTGCCTGCTGGTGGAACTCCACGGCGACGAGGTCTCCCCCGTCGATCACCCGGTCGAGGCGAATCGACCAGTCCTCGAAGTCCTCCGTCCAAGTGCTCATGAATTCGCGGAATCCCTCGCGACCGCGGTATACGGACCGCAGCCCGACTCCCCCAAGGGGAAACCACTCGGCATCGGCAGCAATCAAGGGAGAGTCGAATACCGCGGCGGGGTCACCACGCTTGAATGCCTCCTGGAAGGCCCCAAACACGCGCCGCACGATCTCGACGTTCTGCTCCGACATCGCCCAAGCAGTATCTCGCTCCGGCGTTTTTGCGCGGCGCGGTGGAACAATGAACCGGGAACGGCTCCCTAAAGAAAGTCCCGCGCCTACTCCGACAGCCCGGCGGCTTCGAGGGCCTCCTCCCAAGTCATGAATATCCGCCCACGCTGAAGCCTGCCGGCCGCGACCTCGAATACCTGCGTGGCTTCGACGGGAACGTCAACGCCGCTTTCGGCCCCATGGGCGGTCGCCTCGATCCGCACCACCACTGTCTCATCCCGCGCTCTCACATCGACGATCGTCACCTTCAGGTCGCCGATAACGCTGGTCTGATCCTTCAAATAGGCAGCGACGGCATCCCTGCCCCGCACCACTCGAGGGTCGGGAAAGTTTGGGGGATCGTGGAACTCGTAGTCCTCAGCCCAGAACCGCTTGGCGGACTGCGCGCCGCCCTGATTCCAGGCTTCGAACGCCCGCCGCACGACCTCCACGTTCTCCTCCGACATCGCCTACTCCGACAGCCCGGTGGCTTTGAACGCATCCTCCGGATCGAGAAAGACCCTCACGCGGACGACGCACCCGGCTTCCAGTTCGTAGAGCAAGGCGGACTCGGATCTCAACGGGCACTCCACTTTCCCTGCCGGTTCCTGTCTGGTGCGCCGCGAGTACGAGAACTCGATCATCGCCGGCGTCGATGAACCGTTCGTACTCCGTCTCATAATCATCGAAGTCCTCGGTCCACCGTCGCACGAACTGGACCACGCCCGCTCGCCCGACAACGTCCTCGATTCCCGCCACCCCGATGCCTCCTCTCGGTCCCGCCTGGTACTCGAGGTTGGTGGCAATGAGTCCCTCGGCAACGCAATTATCGAATCCGGCACCCGGATCGTCCCGGCGCAATGCTTCCTCGCCGATCTCGGTCACTCGCCGCACGACCTCGACGTTCTCCTCCGACATCGCCTACTCCGACAGCCCGAGGGCCGCCATCGCGCTTTTGCTGAGCTAGTAGCTGATCCGCCCCGTGACCCTGGGGTCGCCTGTGAAGACCGCCGTCACGCCGTCGAACGACACGAGCTTCTCCTGGGCGTCTTCGAGTGTCAGCGTCCCGCTGGCGTCCTCGAACCGCCCCGTGCCGCCGGTGATGGTCGGGCCACCCCCGAGACCGGGCCATTCACCGTCACCGTGGCGGTGGCGGTGGCGGTGGCGGTCAGCTGGTCGCCGTTTGCGGCCACGAGAATCGCGTTGCCACTGAGCGCGAACGTGCCCGGCCCTGTGGGGACAATGGTTCCCTCGGTGGTGGCGGTGAACTTGCCGAGGTGGCTGCCGGTGCCGGAGAACTCAAACACGAAAGTCCCCGTCGCGAGGTTGGCGGTGGTGCTTCCGGGCCCGCCGGCGCTTATCGGCCGATCGGTCCCCCCGGCCTTTGCCAGCGCCGACGTCGGAACGAGCGCGGCGAGGACGAGGAAGAACGCCGAGGTCGCCATCAGGTGGGTCCGGTGAGACCGAATTCTTGGGCGCATTTGGAACCTCTCCTTGTGCATCCTTGGAGCGGAGGCCAGGCGCGCCGGCGAAGTCCGTTTCGGGCTGGTCGACAGGCCCGGCGATCCGCCGGGCGAGTCCGAGCATCCCACCGCAAGTGGGGGCAGTCAAGGGGAGGGTCATCACCCGAGCGACTCACCACCGCAAAACCGCCGAATGGCTCGCCGTAAGAAAACTCCCCCCGACCGGGATGGAGGACCTGAAATTGGAACGTGAGGAGATGATCCGCATCCTCGAGGAGATCGCCCGCGACCCGGACACGAACCCGACCGCCTGATGCACGGCGATCCGCGCCCTACGCGAGTTTCCGGAGCCACCGGCGAGCGATGAGTACCTGTACCACGGGGACGTGTTGCCGATGTCGGGACGTGAACGCCCCGCCAACAAACGGCTGACAGCTGAGCACTGAGGAGGCGCCATAGTGCGTCCCTGCTCCTAGTCGAAACCGCCGCTTCTCGTCTCTATGAAGAAGGACCGTCTGTCAAGTAGCGATCGATAGTCGGTCAGGACCCCCTCTCGGCTCGAGGGCTTGGAGCAGTGCTCATGTCTCTATGGCCTCCTCGTCGGGGAGGACCAGGTCATTGGATGTTCGCTCCCGGCGCAAGTCCAAAAGGGCGGTCAGGCCGCCAGACGAAAAGCGGCGCCTTTGGGAGCGAACGACTCGTCGCGGGTGAGCATGTGCCAGATCGCCACCGTCAGCTTGCGGGCGATGTCGATCTGGGCGACCTTGGCCCCGCGCTGCTTGCCGAGCCGGCGCTTGTTTCGCTGGTAGCGCTCGGCGTAGGCGGGGTGGCGAAGCGCGTGCATCGTCGCCTCCAACAATGCCCAGCGCAGATAGCGCGGCCCCTGCTTGGTCAGCGGCCCGCGGCGGTCCTTCTCGCCCGACTGCACCACCCGCGGGCAAAGGCCCGTGTAGCCGGTGAGCTTGGTCGGCGTGGCAAAGCGGGCGATGTCGCCGATCTCGGCGGCGATCGTGAAGGCCAGGACCGAGCCGATCCCCGGCACCGTCAAGAGCTTCGGAACGTAGGGGTGCTCGGCGCCGCCCGCTCGAGGCGGGAGTTGATCTCCGAGATCTGGGCCTCGAGGGCGTCGATCAGCGCAGACGCTCGCCAGCACGTTGCCGACCAGGGCTCGGGCACCTCGAGCTTCGCGAGCAGCTCGCGGCCCCTCACCCCGAAGAGGTCTGAGACCGGGCAGGGGCGCCCGAAGCTCATCAGGGTCGAGTGGATCCGGTGCTTCAGCTGCGAGCGGTGCTTGACCAGGTGGAGGCGAAAGCGGGCGAGCTCGCGCTCCTCGCGAACCCGCGGGTCGGGCAGCCAGATCGCCGGCACCAGGTCGCGCTGGGAGAGCAGGGCGAGCACCCGGGCGTCGATCCGGTCGGTCTTCGCCGCCAGCGGCGCCAGGCCCTTGACCTTGGCGGCGTCGGCGATCTCGACCGCCCAGCCGAGCGATTCGAGAGTGTCGTGGACGAAGCGGGCGCCGGTCATCGACTCGATCACCCCCACGACCGGCTCGCCGTGGGGCCGACCCGGCGCGCGAGGCCTCTCAGGCCGTCGTGGTCAGGCGGGCAGGCGAGCTCCTCGAGCAGCTCGCCTTGATCGGAGAGCAGGCAGACGTCGATCCTCTTGCGAATAGATCCAGCCCAGCGTGCAACATGTGTTGGGGCCTCCTTGGTGTCGTTTTTCGGTTGCACGTCAAGCGTGGCAACCGAGGAGGTCCTTCTTCATGTCAGTCCAAAGCGGCACTCTTCGGCTGATCGCCGGGGGACCGGGGGCTCTGCTGCTTTCACGCGAGGGGGGTCACGCGTGGGACAGAGCCAGGCGCTCCTCCTCCGCATGGAAAGGAGCACTCCGCCGCGAGATACTGCGTTGGCGATGTCGCAGGAGAACCTGGAGCTGGCTCGGAGGGGATACGAGGCATTCGCCAGAGGCGATCTGGAGGCTGTCCTCGCCCTACTCGACTCAGCCATCGAGGTCTGCCCTGACCCGGAAACCATGATGGGCGAAGACTCCTATCGGGGCCACGAGGGCTTCCTGAAGTACGCGCAGCGATGGCTGGAGTCCTGGGACGAATACAACCTGATCCCTGAAAAATTCATCGACGCTGGCGATAACGTGGTAGTCATCTATCGGGCGGTTGGTCGCGGGAAGGGCAGCGGCATCGAGGTCGACATGCGGTTGGGTCACCTCTTGACAATCCGCGACGGCAAAGCCGTGCGATTGGAGATCTTTGCGAAGCCTGACGAGGCCCTCGAAGCCGCCGGGCTGCGGGAGTAGGCCAGGTCACCGCGTCCGCCGGGGGCACCCCCGTCGATCGTCGATTTCTCGTTTGAGAGCACCGCGCCAGTTTTTCGCGAGAAATATTCCTGCAGTAGCTAGCGCCGCCGGCCCGGTGCTCCTGGATGAAAGCGCCACTTTGTATGGAAAGCAGGAGCTTCCGACTCCGGTGCGGAGCTATCGCTTGATGAGCTTGACCTTCACCGACTTGGTGCTGGGGTCGCCGCCGGTCGGCGTATATGTGACCGCGACGTTGAGCTTGACCTTGCCCGTTTCGTTGAGCTTCCTCTTCTTCTTCCCGATGGCCTTGACCAGCAGCTGCGCCGGACCCGCGGGGACCGATTTGCTGATCACCGCCCGCCCGCCGGAGGAGGCCACCTTGGCACCTTGGCCGAAGCCAGTCAGCTCGCCTGGGTTAGGGAGGTAGAGGTTGAGGGTCGCGCTGCCCTTCTTGATGTTGAGCTTCGGCTTGATGAGCGTGAACGCGTTCGAGGGGTGGGGGGACGGCTGGCCAAGGGAGTCGACCGCTACCCCGGAGGGGCCGTTCGCGCCCCTGATGCAGTTCTGGTCTGCTGCGCCGTCGACCGTGCAGCCGATCGAGTTACCGAAGAAGTTGGCCCAGTAGAGGGACGTGTGTGTGTGTGTGCTGAGTCTGAGTCGACCGCGACCCCGATGGGGGAGGTCGCGAAGACGATGAAGTTCTGGATCACTCCCATGCCGTCGAGGTCGGCGCGCCCGATCTCGCCGCCGAAGGCGGTCCAGTAGACATGGGCGCCGTCGACCGCCACCCCGGTGGGGACGGCCGCGCCCGTGATGAAGTTCGGGTCCGGGCCGGTGCCGTTGAGGTTGGCGCGCCCGATCGAGTTGGTGCCGCTGTTGGCCCAGATCAGTTCAACCCCGCCGATCCGCTCAACACGCCGAATCAGCTCAACACCTCGAACCCGCAGCATCTGCAGGCGCTCGCCTTGGCGGTGCAGGAGCTTCGGCAGCACGGCATCCCCCTCGACAGCGGCATGCGCGGGGTGCAGGTGGCGACGCGGGGTAACGCGCGAATCTCGATTCACGGATGCGGCAATTGCTTCCAGAACATCAACTCCTCCAACGGGGACCCCTTCTACGACGCCCCGTATGGAGAGGTCGTCCAGGGCTCGTCGATGGTCCTGACGACGCATCTCACCGAGCGCGGCCGAACGCGCAGGGATCCTCACCTACTCGCAGGCCACGGACCCGACCTCACCCTGGTTCGCGAATATGACCAAGCGCTTCTCGCGCAAGAAGTGGGTCAAGCTCACGTTCACGCACAAGCAGCAGCGGCGCAGGCACGACAAACTCGTGCGGCTGCCGAGGACAGCTCGATAGCGGGCGCACTCAGTAGTCGACGCCGCTGACCCCGCTCGCGGGCTTGGTCGTGACCGGGCATCCTCCCGTCCGATCGCCAGCCAACTCGAGCGTTCTCGCCGCTTCAATCCCTGTAGTTTGGACTCACCTGGGCTCCTGGCGCCGGCCGACGAGGCGCTCACCGAAGATGGCGAGGGCCGCCCCGATGATCGCGGTGATCACGGCGAGCAACGCGGGGAAGCTCCCGAGGGAGACCTTGGCATCGGTTCCGGCGATGGCGTGGGCGATAAGCAGCGCCAATCCCGTAGATCGCACCAGCGATCGGGCCTCGCTTTGCCGCGCTCGCGAGTCGGAGTGCTCGAAGCCGGCGAGCAGTCCACCGATGGCGGCGATCGCGCCCACCGCCCAGTAGGCGCCGCTCGAGACACCCAGCATCACTCCGGCCAGCGCTCCCAGCAACGGCCGGCAGAATCCCTGCGAGGACCGCCTGCATCGCAGCGCGAGCGATCGCTGAACGGTACCGGTGTCAGGGACCCCTGATCTTCTCGGCGTCGTTCATCAGCGGAGTCCCCGCGAAGCGCCGCATCCACGATGCCGCATTGCGCGGCTGGCCCGTACGGGGGCGCGAACGCCTCGATCAGATCGTCTTCGCCTCGGATGAAGACGCCGCGAAGATTGGAGAACTCGCGGAACCCCTCGATGCCGTGATGCCGGCCTGAGCCGCTCTGCCCACTGCCTCCGAACGGCAGAGACGGCAGCGCGCCGTGGACGGCGGCCGCGTTGACGCAGGCGCCGCCGGAGGTCGTCTGGCGAAGGACCCGGTCCGCGGCCGATTCTTCTTCGCGAACACGTAGAGGGCCAGCGGGCGCTCGCCGGCGTTGACTCGTCCAACCGCCTCGTCGAGCGAGTCATAGGCCACGATCGGCAGGATCGGGCCGAAGATCTCCTCCTGCATCAGGGCGAGATCATCGGGCGGGTCGATGACGAGCGACAGCGGCAGCTGCCGGGAGTCCGGGTCCACCTCCTCCTGCTGTTCGAGCGGGCGCACGTCGCAGCCTCGCGCTCGCGCGTCTTCCAGCAGTCTCTCGATCCGCTCGGTGTGGCGGCCGGAGATGATCCCGGTGCAACTCTGCGAGTGGCAGTAGTCCGGCATCGCCTCCCGGACGAAGTCGGCCGCGAGCCGCGCGAACTCCTCCAGCCCGTCTCGAGGGACGAGGCAGTAGTCGACCGAGATGCACATCTGCCCGTTCTTGACCGCCTTGGTCGCGAGCACCTGCCGGACCGATTCGGCGTCAATACTGTCCTCCGCGAGAATCGCGGGGCATTTGCCTCCAAGCTCCAGAGTGGTCGGCACGAGCTGCTCCGCCGCGGTTTTCGCGATCTCGCGTCCGACCGCGGGACTGCCGGTGTAGAGGAGGTGGTCCCAGCGAACCGCGGCGAACTCGCGGGCGAGTTCGAGGCCGCCTATGACGACCTCCACCCGGTCGGAATCGAATGCCCCGCGGATCAGCTCTCGTAGCAGCTCTCCGCAGGCGGGCGTGTACTCCGACGGCTTGATGACGACGCGATTGCCCGCGGCCAGCATCTCCGTCAGAGGCCCGACCGATAGATCGAACGGGAAATTCCACGGAACGATGTTGCCGATCACACCCTTGGGCTGCGGCTGGACCATGGCTCGTCCGGATCCGAACAGCGCAGGATCGACGTGTCGGGGCTCGCTCGCCATCCAGCCCTCGAGCTGCTCGGCCGCGTACGCTGCCCGTCCCGCCGGGCCGAGGACCTCGATCAGATCCGCGGCCAGAGGCGGATGGACGCCAAAGTCGCTCGTCAGCGCCTCTTCGATCTCGGTGCGGTGGCCGATCATCATCCCGGCCAGCGCTCCGAGCAGCTCCCGGCGCTCCTCCAGCGACGGGAAGGGATCGGCGAGGAACGCTGCGCGCTGCCGATCCACGATCTGGTGAAGCTCCTCGATAGCGGCGACATCGTCCGTCGTCGCGATGTTCTCAGTGATCGCCATGCTCTCCTCCTCTGGTTCGCCCGGCGGCCCCGCTCCTCATTCTCTCGCGAGCTCAGCGCAGCGGCTCGCCCCAGTCGGTCTCGTCGCGCAGCTCGGCCTTCAGGACCTTGCCGCCCGGGTTGCGCGGCAGCGGCTCGCCGCGGACGGCGACGTACTGCGGGACCTTGAAGTCCGCGATCCGCTCGCGCACGTGGGCGATCACCGCCTCGACGTCGACGTCGCCCTCGGCGGCCGGCACGATCACCGCGCCGACCTTCTCGCCCATCATCTCGTCGGGCACGCCGACGGCGGCGACCTCGCCGACGCCAGGGGCGCCGGCCAGCGCGCTCTCGACCTCGATCGAGTAGACGTTCTCGCCGCCGCGGTTGATCATGTCCTTCTTGCGGTCGACGATGTAGAGCAGCCCGTCGTCGTCGATGCGGCCGAGGTCGCCGGTGTGCAGCCAGCCGTCGACGAAGGTCTCGGCGGTCGCCTCGGGCTTGTTCCAGTAGCCCTGCACGACGTTCGGGCCGCGGACGAGCAGCTCGCCGACGCCCGTCTCGGGGTCCGGCTCGTCGATCGCCAGGTCGCAGACCGGCATCGCGAAGCCGACCGAGTCGGCGTGCTCGGCCGCCTCCTCGTGCGGCAGGAACGAGGTGAGCGAAGAGGTCTCGGTCAGGCCGAAGCCGTTGCCGACGCGCGCCTGCGGGAACGCCTCCATGATCTGCTGCGACGGCGTCGGCGGCGATCGGGGCGCCGCCGTAGGAGACGAACGCGACCGAGCTCGAGGTCGGTCTCGGCGAAGGCCGGGTGGCGGGTGAGCGCGTGATAGATCGCCGGCACCGAGGTGAGCATGTCGACGCCGCTCCTCGCTGACCGTCCGCAGGAAGCCCTCGAGGTCGAGCGGGTTGGCGAGCACGTAAGCGCGCGCCGCCGAGCTCGTCAGCACCACGAGTTGGCTGTTGCAGCCGGTGACGTGGAACAGCGGGACGTTGATGATCGTCGCGTGATCGGGCCGGCTCGCGGTCGATGCCGACGCAGCGGAAGGCGTTCTCGCTGTTGGCGAGGAAGTTGGCGTGCGAGGTCATCGCGCCCTTCGGGAAGCCGGTCGTGCCGCTCGTGTAGAAGATCGCCGCGAGGTCGTCGGGCGCGAGGTCGTCGACCACGAGCGGCTCGCCGTCGGGAAGGGTCGCCGAAGACGTAGGACGCGCCCGAGTCGTCGATCACGTACTGCGCCTCGGAGTCCTTGAAGCGGGTGTTGACGGGAACGGCGACGGCTCCGGCGAGCTGCGCGCCCCAGAAGGCGAGCACCCAGTCGAGGCCGTTCGGCAGCCGGATCGCGACGCGATCGCCGCGCTCGACGCCCTCGGCGCGCAGGCCGCCGGCCACCCGCGCGGCGCGGTCCCACAGCTCGCCATAGGTCGACCTCTCGCCGCCGACCTCGGCGACCGCCAGCCGCGTCGCCGACGCGCTCGACGGTCGCCCTCAGCATCTGGACCAGCGAGGCCGGGCGGTCCGCGTAGCGCGCGATGCCGTCGGCTCCTCGCTCGACGCCGGCGGTGTCGAACGGGTTGCGGCCCCGGGTTGCGGGCTCGACGCTCTCGGCTCATCGCGAGCGAGCCTATCGCTTAGTTACGCGGTGTCACTTTCTGTAGTGTGGCGAGGAGTCAAAGCGATCCGAAAGGGCTGACCCATTGCCAGCGACCGACGTGAAGCAGCTCGACATCACCAAGACCAACATCGCCGTGCAGGAGCTGATCGAGGTCACTGAGAACCCTCGCCACCGCTACCTGCTCCAGGCCTACGACCGCCACCGCAATCTGGAGCATGCCGGGCGCTTCGAGGAGATCTTCGCCCCCGAGATGACGGTCGAGCATCCCATCTACCGGTTCAACATGCTGGGTCAGCCGCCGATGATGCTCGAGGGCCGCGAGCAGGTGGAGCCCCTCTACCGCTACTGGGCGGAGACCAATCAGTCGGTCTTCTACAACGAGAACGAGACCGTGGCAGTGGGCGATTTCATGGTGGTCAGCACGATGGTCGGCTACCAGCAGGTGCTGGGTTCCGACCTCGCCGCGGCCGGCAGGGCCTCGGGGCCGCCGAGGAGGGGAGGTCGATCCGACGCCATGTACCTGCTGCGAGGGCGGGTGGCGATGGTCTGGCCCTACGACGAGCGCGGCCGCCTGATCGGGGAGAACGTCTGGGAGTACGACGAATCGAGCACGACCTGATCAAGCTCGATCCGGGCGACGTGTTGACCACCGCGCAGGCCGCCGAGCTGCTCGAGCCGCTGATCAAGCCGCTTCCCCCGTTCGAAGAGAGCCTGCTTCCGCGATGATGCGCTGGCCGCATGAAGGCGGTCGCCTGCGAGGACTCGAAGCTCGAGGTCGTCGATCTGCCGGCGCCCGAGCCCGTGGAGGGACAGGTCCTGATCGACGTCCTGCGCTGCGGGATCTGCGGCTCAGACCTACACGCCCGCCAGCACGCCGACGAGCAGGCGGACATGCTCGCCGAGGCCGGCTATGACGGTTTCATGCGTTCCGATCAGCGAGTGGTCTTCGGTCACGAGTTCTGTGGCGAGGTCGCCGCCTATGGCCCCCGCTCGAGGAAGAAGGTCCCCAGCGGCTCGCCGGTGGTGGCGCTGCCCCTGCGACGAAGCGGGGACGAGATGCACGCGATCGGCCTCTCTGCCGCGGCGCCCGGTGCCTACGCCGAGCAGGTCGTGGTCGAGGAGTCGCTGATGTTCCCGCTGCCGAACGGCCTGTCGGCCGAGCTCGGCGCTCTCACCGAGCCTTTGGCGGTCGGCAGGCACGCCGTTCGACGCGCCGAGATCAAGAAGCGGGACGTGGCGATCGTAATCGGGTGCGGGCCGATCGGCCTGGCCGTCATCTCGATGCTGAAGGCGCAGCGAGTGCGCACGATCGTGGCGAGCGACTTCTCCGCAGGGTCGGCGTCGGTTGGCGACGGCGTGCGGCGCGGACCTTGTCGTTGACCCGAGCGAGGGCTCGCCGTACGAGCTGGCAGGAGATCACGGTCACCTGAAGACGATTCCGGATGGGGCGGAGCTCGCACTCAACACGATGGAGAAGCTGAGACGCCTGCCGGTGCCTTGGCATCACGTCTGGCGGGCCGCGGAGACGTTGGGCGTGAAGCCGAAGCGGCCCGTGATCTTCGAGTGCGTCGGTCTCCCCGGAATCCTCGACGGCATCATCTCGGCGGCACCGCTCTTCTCGCGCGTCGTCGTCGTCGGGGTCTGCATGGAGCCGGACAGGATCCGGCCGGCGATGGCGATCAACAAGGAGATCGACCTGCGTTTCGTCGTCGGATACACGCCGCTCGAGTTCCGCGACACCCTCCACATGCTGGCCGAGGGGAAGGTAGACGCCGGACCCGATGTTGACCGGAACGGTTGGCCTCTCGGGTGTCGATGAAGCTTTCGCGGCGCTGGGCGATCCCAATACGCACGCCAAGATCCTGATCGACCCCGGGCGCGCGGGCGGCGGGATCACGGCGGCCTAGTAACTCGCGTGTAAGTTACGACGCCGTAAGTGACAGTAGTGTAACCTAGCCGCGCTCGATGGTCCCCTCACCGACGAAAAATCGTGCAGCGCGTATGAGCGCTTCCGCTCGCCGGGAGCAGTTGCTTGACGTAACCACCAAGCTGATCGCACGGCGGGGCATTCACGATCTCTCGATCGAGGCGGTTGCCTCCAACGCCGGCGTCACCCGGGCGACCGTCTACCAGCACTTCGCCGATTTGCGGCAGTTGCTGGAGGAGGTGATCGAGCGCGAGAGCGCCCGGGCCCTGGCTCAGGTCAAAGAGACGACCCTCGAGGACCTGACCCATGGCGATCCGGTCGAGCTCATGCTCGAGAGCCTCAACGCTTTCCTCTACTCGGTTCGGGACAACCCGGACACCTGGCGCCTGGTCTTCATGCCCCCGGAGGGCGCTCCCAAGGTGCTTCACCGGAGGATTGCCCAGGGCCGCGCTTCGGTGCTCGCCGAGATGGCGCGGGCGGTACAACCGGCATTGAGAATCGATGTGGACGCTCCCGACGCAGAGCTGACCGCCCGGATCCTGCAGACGATCTCAGACGAGTACGCGCGGCTCGTCCTTACGGATCCCAGGCGTTTCCCGCCCGATCGCCTGCTCGGCCACGCCCGCTGGCTCCTGCAGCAGTTCTCGATCCAGGCGCCCTCAGAGCGGACTTCACAGCCAACCACACAGGAGAGGGATTGATCGTTTCCAAAGGAGGAAGGGAGTGGTATGCGTAACCGCAAGTATCTGATCGGTGCCCTGGTGGGGGTGATCGGGGCGTTCGCCTTCTCGAGCACCGCCTCGGCCGTCCCCACCGGCCAGACGCTGGTCGAAGGGCTCGCGCCGGCCAAACAGGACAAGAAGATCTATGGCGGCGTCTCGCTGCACACGATCATCAGCACCACGTTCGACAATTTCACCACGTCGCAGTCGCCAAAGACGACGACGTTCACGATTCCGAAGGACGTCAAGTACGTGAGTGGGAACATCCCGGCCTGCCCGCTGAGCGCGATTCAGGGCAAGTTCACCGCCCAGGCACAGGCGGCCTGCCCGCAGAGCATCACGGGCGGCGGGTCGGTGGGCGTCAACGGCGGCGCGATCAACGGCACCGCGACGTTCTTCACCGGTGGCCCGAACACGATCTACGTGCAGACGGACATCGGGCCCGGAGCGACGTCCCTGACCATCATCGGGACGATCTCGGGACAGACCCTGACGTTCTCGAACATCCCGAACACGCCGGGCCTCGTCCTGACGAAGTTCGACACCACGTTCAACAAGCGCAAGACGGGCAAGATGAAGGTCAAGGTCAACGGCAAGACGAAGAAGGCGCCGACCTACTACGTGATGGCCCGCTGCTCGAAGAAAAAGTGGGCCACCACCGAGGTGACCAACTTCTACAGCGGCGAGACGTTCAGCGCGTCCGCCAGTCAGAAGTGCACGCAGAAAGGTGGCAAGAAGAAGAAGTAGTAGTAGTTACGCAGTACTCCGTTTCGTAGACAAGAGGGGCGGCCTTTGGGCCGCCCCTCTTGGCGTCTCCTCCCGCGACGGGCACGCTGCTTTGGCCTAAGCGGGAGCGCTACCGCGGCAGCTGTTCGAGCGAGCGTTCCATTCAGGCTTCCAATCGGCATGAAACAAAGAGCCACTCAGAACCCCTCGACCGCATCGGAATGCGAAAACTGGGATAGACAGGCCGCTGCGACATAGCGCATTCGGCTGGGGGCGGAAAGGTTGCTGGTTCAAATCCAGTCGGCGCGACCGTCTACCAACACTTCGCCGACCTGCGGGAGCTGCTGCAAGAGGTGGTCGAGCGTGAGACCACCCGGGCGCTTGCCGGGGTCACCGAGACGACCCTCGAGGGCCTGACCCATGGCGATCCGGTCGAGCTCATGCTCGAGAGCCTCAACGCCTTCCTCTACGCCGTCAGGGACAACTCGGATACCTGGCGCCTGGTCTTCATGCCCCCCCGAGGGCGCCCCGAAGGTGCTCCACCGGAGAATCGCCGAGGGCCGCGCTTCCGTGCTCGCCGAGATGGCTCGGGCGGTGCGGCCCGCATTGAGGATCGACGAGGACGCTCCCGACGCAGAGCTGACGGCCCGGATCCTGCAGGCGATCTCAGACGAGTACGCGCGGCTCGTCCTCACGGATCCCAGGCGTTTCCCGCCCGATCGCCTGCTCGGCCACGCCCGCTGGCTGCTCCACCAGTTCTCCCTGACCGAGTCCTCGAAAGCTTCATAGAACAGCAACAGGAGAGGGATTCGCAGTTCAAGAAGAGGAGGAGCGGTACGCGATCGCGTCGGACACCGATCGCGGCCCGCACGACTTCGAAGTTCTCCTCCGACATCGCCTACTCCCGCAGCCCGGCGGTTCTGAGGGCTTCGGCACGGGTCCAGAAGACTTGACGTCTCCTAATCAGGCGGTCCGCGAACCAAACGATCTGCCAGGTGCGGTATTCAAACGGCACGCCGCTGCCCCTACGGCGTGCTGTGAGAACCACAGCGATGAAGACCCGGTCATCACCCAAGTCCGTCATCTGCTCGATCTCGATGTGGACGCCCTCCTCCGCGTTTTCCCACATCAGCTCGATCCACTCTCGCACCCCTTCCCGCCCGCGGTACCGCTCACCGATCCCGGGGACGCCTTCCAGCGCCTCCCATACGACATCAGGGCTGAGGAAGGCCAGCAAGGCGTCCAAGTCGCCGCGGTTGAGAGCGTCGATGGCCTTCCTTGCCAACGCTACGTTCTCCTCCGGCATCGGCCACGCAGTATCCCCCGCGGCTCGCAACAACGGCGACGCGCTAGCTGGCCCCCGCCCCGCTAGAGGTGTGATTCTCAGCAGCGGCGCTTCTCGTCCAGAGCGCTACTCCGACCCCCCAGCGGCTTCGAGTGCCTGTGCCTTGGTGTCATGCCCCCGGCAATGGACCACTCTTCCGTTGCGAAGGGTGAACACCTGCCAAGTGTGGCTTTCGACCTGCGCGCCGGTCTCCTTGCCACGGCCCCGTTGACGCAGGCGGACTACGACAGAGTCCCCTGCATCGACCATCTCTTCAGCCTGGAAGCTGAAATCGTCGAACGCTTCCGACCATTCTCGAAGAAATTCGCGGACCTCCGCAGGACCGTGCGCGGTCTGGATCTCTGGAAACGCGCCCACGTAATCCCACTCGACGTTTCATCGAGAATCGAGAACAGGTCCTCCGGATTCGCATGAGCGGATTCCGGCATAGCCCGCCTCAGAATCTCGACGTTCTCCTCTGACATCTCTATTTCGCACCAAACCGCTGCTTCCCAGGCAAATCGCCCCGCTAGTCGACCTCCTCGACTGGGAGGCCGGCCTCCTTCCAGGCGGCGAAGCCGCCCGCGACCTCGGCCGCCCCGTGGCGCAAGGTCGCCTTCGAGCGGAGGGCGTGTTGGCAGAGATAGATGGCGTCGGGCCCCTCCGGGCTTGCGATGTGCTTGGCGAGGGAGACCGGTTTCGCCCCAGGCGGGGCTCCGTAACGGCGACGCTCGAGCTCGGTCCTCAGATCGAGAATCTCCGCGAAGCCGAGCTGGACCGCGCCCCAGGCCGCCTCGGGTTTCATGAAGTTGAACGTCGCAGTGTTACCGCTCACCGCGCGAGGCGGGTGACCGGTCCGGAGTCGAAAATCTGCCCTGGAACCTCGGCGTCGGCGTTGGCGGCGCGGCGGACCTACCAGGGTAGGACCGTCCCCATGATCGCCATTGACAGAGTCAGCTTCAGCTTCCATGCGCAACTCCTCTGGACAAAAGCCCTGGAACATTCGTCTACCCCTCAGAGATGTGATTCCAAACCACCACTCCGGCACAATGCAGGTTCGATGAAGCGCCGCCACGCAGGAGCGATTCTCGTCGTGGGTGCGTTGACGGCGGGGGTCGTTGCATCCGGCGCCGGCGCCGCGCCCGTCGCTCGCTCAGCCGCGTTGACCACCGACGAAGCAACGTCGCTGGGCAAGCAGGCCTACGACTACGGGCTGCCGCTCCTCGAGTTCCTCCGGGTCAGGGCGGAGGAGACAAGCGTGCGCTGTCCGGACGGCAGGGGCAACGCCCCGGTCAACTCCTTCTCCAACGCGGCCGGATTCGCTACGCCAAGCGACCGCACCGTCGTCGCACCCAACACCGACACCCTCTACTCGATCGCGCACCTCGATCTCGCCCGTGGCCCGATCGTTCTCAGCCATCCGGGCATGGGCAAGCGCTACTACAGCTTCGAGCTGCTGGACCCGTACACGAACGTGATCGACATCCGCGGCGCGCGCAAGGACGGCGGGGCCGCCGGAGCATTCGAGATCCGATGGAACCATGCCCCGGGGAAGGTCAAACGCCCCGCTCACACTCGGCTGATCAAGTCGAGGTACAGGCGGGTCTGGGTGATCGGCAGGACCCTGGCCACCGGGCCGGCCGACCAGCGCAAGGCGCGGAAGCTCATGGCGCGGTACCGGCTCGCCCGGCTGGGCGGAAAGGCCCGGAGGTTCAACAAGGGATGCGAGCCGGGTGCCCCGCGCGACTACTCGACGCCGACCGATGGCCCGGGCTTCATCGCGGCGCTCGATTCCGCGCTCAAGCGGAATCCGCCTCCGAAGCGCGACGCGCCCCTGCTCTCCCAGCTCCGGCCGCTCGGCATCGGCCCCGGCCTCTCGCCGGACCGGGCGGGCCTGCCTGCCGACGTGCTCGCCGCGCTCTACGACGGCGTGGCTAAGGAAGCCGCCTCACTGCCCGGCTCGACGCGGCTGATGTTCTTCACGCAAGCCAAGCAGAGCTCGGGCTGGCTGCTGCCCAAGTCGAGCATCGGCGACTACGGCACCGACTATCTCTACCGAGCCCAGCTCGCGGTGGTGGGGCTCGGCGCCAACACGCCCAAGGAAGCGATCTATCCGACGGGCATCACCGACGCCACGGGAGCGCTCTATAACGGCGCCAACCGTTACCTCCTGGTCTTCCCACCCGGCCAGGTGCCGCCGGCCCGGTACTTCTGGTCTCTGACCATGTACGACAGCGACGGCTACCTGGTCGCCAATGCGATCAACCGTTACTCGATCGGGTCGAGCCACCCGCCGCTTCTCAGGCAGCCCGACGGCTCGATCGCCATCGCGATCCAGCACGACCCTCCCAGCGACCCCGGCGTCAACTGGCTGCCCGCGCCGACGGCAGGATTCCGGCTCAATCTGCGGCTCTACGGCCCGAGCAAGGCGGCGCGGACAGGCCTATGGCGCCCTCCGGGGGTCGTCCGGATCGGCTAGGGAGGCGGCCGCAGAGGCCGCTGGAGGATCCGCGCGACCGCTAAGGCTGCGCCACCGGGACAGGCACCTCGCCGCCGTCCTCCGGCGTGACCAGAATCGCGCCCTCTCCCGAGGCGTAGGCGTCCTCACCGTGTTGGACGACGTCCATCCCGAGCGCCTCCTCCCGCTCGGTGGTGCGCAGCGGCACGACGAATCCGATCGCCTTGAGCAGGAGGTAGGTCGCGCAGAAGGCGTAGACCGGGGCCGAGATCGCCGCCAGCGCCTGCCAACCGAGCTGGCCCGCGTCTCCATATAGGAGCCCGTCGGAGGCGCCGTTCCAGGAGAGCTGCGCGAAAAAGCCGATGAAGAGGATCCCGGTGAAGCCGGCGATGCCATGGGCGGCGAGGACATCGAGCGTCTCGTCGACGCGCGTCCGCGGTCGCAGCACGATGACGGCGTAGCTGGGCAGCGCCGCCAGCGCCCCGAGCGCCATCGCCCAACCGGGGCTCACGTAGCCGCCGGCGGGCGTGATGCCCACACAGCCGACGATGATCGCCGTCGCCGCGCCGATCGCCGTCACCTTGCGCCCTCTGACCAGGTCGAGGATGAACCAGACGACCAGCGTGCACGCCGGGCAGAGCAGGGTGTTGGTGAAGGCGAGCACGCTGTTCGCGCCGGTGTTGAAGCCGCTGCCGCCGTTGAAGCCGAACCAGCCGAACCAGAGCAGACCCGCACCGAGCAGCACGTAGGCCGCGTTGTGGGGCAGCAGGGCCTGTCGACCGTAGTCCTTGCGTGCCCCGACCACGAGGGCAGCCGCGAGGGCAGAGAAGCCCGAGCCCATCTCGACCGGCACGCCTCCGGCGAAGTCGAGCATCCCGTGGGCGTGCAGCCAGCCATCCCCGAAGGACCAGTGGGCGAGCACCGAGTACACGAGCACCGACCAGAGCGCCGCGAAGACCATGAACGCCCCGAACCGCATCCGCTCGACCACCGCACCGGAGACGAGGGCGACCGTGATGATGCAGAAGGTCGCCTGGAACGCCATGAAGAGGAGGTGGGGGATGGTGCTGCCCTCTCGGGGCACGAAGGTGACGTCGTGCATCCCGGCGTAGTTGAGCCCGCCGATCAGCGGGCCACTCCCGTCGAAGGCCAGCGAGTAGCCGATCAGCGCCCACATCACCATGGCGATGGCGATCGCGGCGATGCACATCATGAAGGTGTTGAGGGTGTTCTTCGCCCTGACCAGGCCCGCGTAGAAGAGGCCGAGGGCCGGGGTCATCATCAGGACCAGGGCGGTGGCCGCGAGCATCCAGGCGGTGTCCCCGCTATCGACCTTGGCGACGGCGATCAGCCTGTCCATCAGCTGCTCACCGGGGTGACTGCGGCGTTGTCGGACTCGCCCGTCCGGATCCGGACGGCTCGCTCGAGCGGGACGACGAAGATCTTCCCATCGCCCACCTCGCCGGTCCGCGCCCCCTCGCTGAGAGCGGCGATGGTCGGCTCGACGAACGGATCCGTGACCGCGATCTCGAAGCGGACCTTCTCGGCCAGCTCCATTTTCACCGTTGTCCCGCGATAGGTCTCGACATGATCGAGTTCCCCGCCGTGGCCCTGGACGCGGCTCATGGAGACGCCCCTGACCTCGGCGCGGTAGAGGGCCTCCAGCACGTCGTTGGCCTTCTCGGGCCGCACGATGCCAATCACCAGCTTCACGGTGCACCTCTCTTGGACGAGATGAGCAGCGCCAGCCGCCGCCCGCTGACGAACCTATCCGCGGAGGCCGACGGAATCGCAAATCCGATTAGTCTGCTCTCTCGAGAGGCAGGGACGGACCCCGAACAGGAGGAGAGAGGCAATGAGGAGTAGGCGAGGCTGCGGCAGAAAGGGTGTCGTCGTGGTTGCTCTGCTGGGCGCGATCGCAATGCTGGCGCTCACGAGCACGGCTTCTGCGGTCCCCACCGGGCAGTCGCTGGTCACGATCGGCACGCCGAACAAGGGCGACAAGAAGAAGTTCAGCGGGATCTCCCTGCACACCATCATCTCGACGACCTATGACAATTTCTCGACGTCGCAGTCGCCGAAGACGACGACGTTCACGATCCCGAAGGACCTCAAATACGTCAACGGCAACATCCCGGCCTGCCCGCTCAGCTCGATTCAGGGCAAGTTCACCGCTGCCGCGCAGCAGGCGTGCCCCCAGAGCATCACGGGTGGCGGAAGTGTTGAGGTGAACGGCGGACTGATCGGCGGGACCGTGACGTTCTTCAGCGGCGGCCCGAACACGATCTACGTGCAGACGGACATCGGTCCGGGCGCGACCACCCTGACGATCATTGGCACGCTCGCCCCGGGTTCTCTCGCCTTCACGAACATCCCGAACACGCCGGGGCTGGTCCTGACGAAATTCGACACCACGTTCAACAAGCGCAAGACCGGCAAGAAGACGTGGTACGTCATGGCTCGCTGCCGCACGGGGAAGTTGTCGACGACCGAGACGACAACCTTCTACAGCGGCGAGACGCTGAGCGCGTCCGCGGGCCAGAAGTGCAAGCAGATCAAGTCGAAGAAGAAGAAGAAGTAGGCAGCACTTCTTCTCGCAGTTGGGAGGGGCGGCCTTCGGGCCGCCCCTCCGCGTCTCAGGGGACGGTCAGCAGACGCCGGGGCGGTCGATCAGCAGGCTGACGGTCGTGCCCCGCTTGACCCTCGTGCCGGGCCCGGGTGAGGTCTGGCAGACGTTCCAATCTCCGGGGAGGAGCACGCCGAGGAGTCCGCCGCCCTCCTCCGTCGATCGCAGGCCGAGCGCGTCGAGGCGCTGCTGGGCAACGTCCAGCGGCTGACCGGCGAGGGAGGGGATCGGTATTCCGGTCGGCACTGGCGTCTTGCCGCTGTCCGAGAGCTTCGGGACGGCGATCACGGCGCCGACGCCCAGCGCCGCGATCACCGCCAGGATCGCGACCGCCCAGACCCATCGCCGGCGCTTCCGCGGGCGGGGGAGCGGATCGGTCGGGGGCAGGGCGGGGTCGCGGGAGAGGCGCACCGTCTCCGGGAGCGGCGCCGCATCTCCGGATGCCACCACGTGCTCTGGCTCGGTGACGGCCTCGCCGCGGGTGGCGGCGACGGCGGCACGGCCGAGGTCGCCCGCCGAGGGAAACCTGCCGGCCGGGTCCTTCGCCATCGCGCGGCGGATGACCGGATCGAGCACACGGCCCGGCCCGGCGGGCGGCGGTTCGTTCAGGTGCGCCCACATCTTGGCCGAGCTCTCCCGCTCCGGGAAGGGCACCTTCCCGGAGACCGCGTGGAGGAGAACGCAGCCGAGCGCATATACGTCGGTGCGGGCGTCGACGCGGCGGCCCTCGATCTGCTCGGGCGCCATGTAGTCGACGCTGCCGATCACCTCGCCGGTCGCCGTCAGTCCCGCAGTGGAGGCCATCGCCTTGGCGAGGCCGAAGTCGGTCAGGAACGCAGCGGACTCGCCATCCACTCGATCGCCCTCGACGATCACGTTGGCCGGTTTGACGTCGCGGTGGACGAGGCCCGCGGCATGCACCGCGTCCAGCCCGTCGGCGACCTGGCCGATCACCGCCGCGGCCTCTTCGGGCGGGAGCGGTCCGTCTTGCGAGATCAGCCGGCCGAGGTCACGGCCGTCCACATAGCGCATCGAGACGTAGAGGAGGCCGTCACGCTCTCCGGCGCCGAAGATCGTGACCACCCGCGGATGCTCGACCGATGCGGCGGTGAGCGACTCGGAGCGGAAGCGGGCGCGGAAGCTCTCCTCTCCGGCGAGCTCGGGCCTGATCACCTTGAGCGCGACAAGTCGGTCGAGGCGCAGTTCCCTGGCCAGGTAGACGATCCCCATACCGCCGTACCCGAGCGTGCGCTCGATTCGAAAGCCGCCGAACTCGGCGCCGGCGGCGAGCTGAGCGTCCCCTCTGGCCATTCCCTCGACTGACATCGGGTCCCCAAGTATCGCCGCTTCACCCGCCGGCGCCGGCGGGTATTAGTCTCGGGCTGTGGCGGAGCCCATGACAAGCGATGAGCTGCGTGCCCTGCAGAGGCCGATCAAGGAGCGCTACGAGGAGGACCCGGACGCCGCGCGGATCACGCTCGAGGCCGATGGAGCTCTTGAGGAGAACATCGCCTGCTCCGTGCAGACGGGGCGGGCTCTGGTCAAGGCGGGGCTCCACCCGGGCACCGGCGGCGATGGCAGTCTCGCCTGCTCCGGCGACATGCTCCTCCAGGCGCTCGCCGCCTGCGCCGGGGTGACGATGAGATCGGTCGCGACCTCGATGGGTCTGAGCGTGAGCGGCTCGGTCCACGCCGAGGGAGACCTGGACTGGCGGGGCACGATGTCGGTCGACAAGCAGGCCCCCGTCGGTTTCACGGACGTTCGCCTGCGCTTCGAGCTGGAGAGCGACGCTAGCGACGAAGAGCTCGAGACCCTTCAGCGCCTCACAGAGCGCTACTGCGTGGTCTTCCAGACCCTGGCCAGATCGCCGTCGCTGTCCGTGGCACTGGAGCGTGAGTGAGCGAGGCACCGGTTGACGCCCCCGACGTGCGCGCCTTCACGCTGATCTCATCGGCCGGACGGGCCGCGATCGGCCTCGGCCTGCTGGCGGCGCCCGAGGCGGCCCTGCGGGCTCTCGGCTTCTCGGAGACGAGCACGGCGACGGTCGCGGTCGGCCGGATCGCCGGCATCCGGGACCTGGTACTCGGCTTGGTCACCCTGGCGGCTTTCGACGATCCGGCCAGATTGCGGATCGCCACCCTCGCCAATGCGGGCGCCGATGCCGGCGATACAGCTGCCTTCGCGATGGCGCTGCGCTCGAACGAGCGAAGCGCCGGGATCCGAGGAATCGCGGCGGCGCTGCCGGCCGCGGCGGCCGGGGCCTGGGTGGCGTGGCGATTGAGCTGAGCTCGCCGCGGGCGAAGCGGATCCTCGATCGCATTCGCAGTGTCCCGGCGGGCTTCGTCACCACCTACGGCGACCTCAGCCCTGAAGCGCCGCGCTTCGCCGGGCAGGTGCTCTCCGAGTGCAACGATCCCGATCTGCCCTGGCAGCGCATCGTCAGGGCCGACGGCTCGCTGGCCAAGGGTGACGGGCAGCGCCGCCTGCTGGAGGCGGAGGGTGTGCCATTCAGGGGCAGGCGGGTGGACATGGATGTCGCCTGGGTGCCCGCCGAGCCGGAAGCCTGACCGCCTCCGCCCAGGGGGAGGAGCGCGGCCCCGCGTACGGAATGGGGATCCGGAGCCGCACGATGATCGTCGACAGCGCCCATTACAAGGACGGCGTGCGTCAGCACGATGAGGCGCTCACCCCCGAGCGCGCCGCCGAGCTCAGAGCTGCCGCGGGTCCCGGCGAGTTCGTCTGGGTCGGAATCCACGAGCCGGAGCCCGGCGATCTGCAGGGGCTGCAAAAGCTGTTCGGGCTCCATGAGCTCGCCATCGAGGACGCTCAGAACCCACATCAGCGACCGAAGATCGAGGACTACGACGAGGACGTCTTCGTCGTCCTCAAGACGGCGCATTACCACGAGGATCGCGAGATCGTCCACTTCGGTGAGATTCATCTGTTTGCCGGCCCCGGGTACGTGATCACGGTGCGGCATGGGCCGGGCAGCGAGCTCGCCTCGGCACGGCAGAGACTGGAGGCACGTCCGGATCTCCTGCGCCTCGGGGCGTCCTCGGCCGTCTGGGCGATCCTCGACAAGGTCGTCGACGACTACATCCCCGTCGCCGATGCGATCGAGGACGACGTCGAGGAGGTGGAAAAGGACGTCTTCGACGACGACATCCCGGCCCCGACCGCGCGCATCTACAACCTGAAGCGCGAGGTGATCGAGTTCCATCGGGCGGTCTGGCCGCTACTCAACCCCCTGGAGACGCTGGAGCAGGGCGGGTTCGAGCGGGTACCCGAGGATCTGCGCAGCTACTTCCGCGACGTCGCCGACCATGCGAAGCGTGTCGACGAGCAGGTCAGCGCCCAGCGGGAGTTGCTCACGAGCGTGCTGCAGGCCAACCTCTCGCTCGTCAGCGTCAACCAGAACGAGACGGTCAAGAAGATCTCGGCGATCTTCGGGATCATCGCCGTGCCGACGTTCGTCGCGTCCGTCTACGGGATGAACTTCGACAACATGCCCGAGCTGCACTGGCACTACGGCTACGCCTACGCGCTGGGGCTGATGGCGCTGTGCGTGGTGGCGCTCGCCACCTTCTTCAGACGCATCGATTGGATCTAGCGGCCGCCAGGCCCTGGCTAATTGAGGAAGCAGTCCTACGATGCGTGGTGTGGTCCCTCTCGCGCACGTCGGCGGCCCGGTCTTCGAGCCGCTCCAGGTCGCGGTTCTGACCCTGGTCGCGACCGCCTACTCGCTGCGCGTCATCAACCTGGCCCAGGAGCACCGGCCGGTGCCGACCTGGCGGATCATCTGCTTCGCCTCCGGGCTGGCCCTGATCACGATCGCGTTCGTCTCGCCGCTGGGCCGGATCGACGACGAGCTCGTCTTCGCCCACATGATCCAGCACCTGCTCATGGGCGATCTCGGGGCGCTGCTGATCGTGCTGGGGCTCACCGGGCCGCTGCTTCAACCTCTGCTCGCGAATCGCTGGCTCGGCTGGCTGCGCCATCTCGCACATCCGCTGGTCGCGCTGCCTCTCTGGGCGGTGGACCTCTACGTCTGGCACGTGCCGGTGCTCTACCAGGCCGCGACCGAGCACAGCGCGCTGCACGCGCTCCAGCACAGCTGCTTCATCGGGTTCGGGGTGCTGATGTGGATGCCGCTGGTCGGGCCCCTGCCGCAGCCGAAGTGGTTCGGGCTCCCCGCCAAGCTGGGCTACCTGGTCGGCGTTCGCTTCGCCGGGATCGTGCTCGGCAACGTGTTCATGTGGTCGAACACCGTCTTCTATCCGCACTATGCGAGCGGCGAGGCGAAGTGGCACATCTCGGCGGTGACCGACCAGAGCCTCGCCGGCGTGATCATGATGGTCGAGGGGACCTTCGTCACCCTCGGCGTGCTCGCCTGGCTCTTCCTGGAGTGGGCCAAGCAGGACACCGAGCGGCAGCGTCTGCTCGACCTGGCCGATCAGAGGGGGGTCCCGCTGAGCGACGCCCGCGCGGCCCGCGCTGCCGCGGCCGGGCAGGGCGCCCGGCTGGAGGAGCGGATCAAGGCCGAGGGATCGAGCTGAGCCGCTCCCAGGCCCGCCGCGCGCCATAGACGCCGAGCGCCGCGAGGGAAAGACCGAGATCGATGGAGAAGGAGGCGAGCCGGCCCGGCGCGCCGGTGTAAAGCCAGGCTCCCAGCCGCTCGCCCCTACCGGTGTCTAAGGTGGTCTTCTCCATGGAGACGACCGTAAAGGAGCTTCCGGACTCGCGGGTCCGCGTCGACGTCGACGTCGATCCGAAGGACGTCGAGGGCAGCATCAACCGCACGGCGCGCCAGCTGGGCCAGGACATGAAGCTGCCCGGATTCCGAAAGGGCAAGGTGCCGCCGGAGATGGTGGTGCAGCGGCTCGGCCGCGAGGCCGTGCTCACCCAGGCGCTCGAGTCCTCGCTCGGCGACTGGTACGAGAGGGCGATGCTCGATTCCGGCATCAACCCGGTGGGCGACCCGAAGCTCGACCTCTCCGACCTCCCGGACGAGGGCAAGCCCCTGAAGTTCTCGATCGAAGTCGCGGTGCGGCCGCGCGCGGAGCTCGGCGACTACAAGGGCCTCGAGGTAGGCCGCGAGGACCCCGAGGTGCCGGAGGAGGCGATGGACACCGAGATCAACCGGCTCCGCGAGGGCTTCGCCCGCCTCAACCCGGTGGACAGGGAGGCCAGGGAGGGCGACGTCGTCCTGATCGACTACGAGGGCAAGATCGACGGCGAGCCGTTCGAGGGCGGCTCCGCGAAGGACTACCTGCTCGAGCTTGGTGAGGGGAAAGTCCTCCCGGAGTTGGAGAGCGCGCTCGTCGGCGCGAAGGCCGGCGATCAGCGACAGGCGACCGTGCCGTTTCCCGACGACTACCCTGCCGAGGAGGTCGCGGGGAAGACCGCGGAGTTCGACGTCACGGTCAAGGAGGTCCGCGAGAAGGAGCTGCCTGAGCTCAACGACGATTTCGCCGCCGAGGCCTCGGAGTTCGACACCCTCGCGGAGCTCCGGGGTCACATCGCCGGCCAGATTCGCGAGATCCTCGAGCGTCAGATCGCAGAGCGCTTCCAGCAGGCGGCCCTCGATGCCGCGGTCGCCAACGCCAAGGTCGTGCTGCCGGAACCTGTGGTTGCCGCCCGGGCCGCCGAGATGTGGCGCCGGGTCGAGCGCTCCCTCCAGCGCCAGGGGATGGATCCCGAGAACTACCTGCAAATCCAGGGAAAAACTGGCGAGGAGATGATCAAGGAGGCTCGCCCCGACGCCGAACAGGCACTGAAGCGGGAGGCCGTTCTGGAGGCCGTCGCGGAGGCCGAGGGGATCGAGATCACCGAGGAGGACATGCTGGAGGCGCTCCAGATCCCGCCGGGTCACGAGGACCACGGGCACCCCGAGCCGACGGACGCGCTCAAGGACATCCGCGAGTCAGGGCGCGAGGAGCTCCTCAAGGATGACCTGCGGATGCGCCGAGCCCTGGAGCTGATCGCCGAAGAGGCCAAGCCGATCCCGCTCGGTCAGGCCCAGGCGCGCGAGGAGATCTGGACCCCGGAGAAGGAACGCGAGGAGAAGGGCGGCCTCTGGACGCCCGACTCCGAGTAGCTAGATTCCGAGAGTGGTCTGCTGCGCCGGGTAGGTGATCCGGCCGTCCTCGACCACGGCGAAGTCGGTGAGCTCGTGGGGCTTGAACGAGCCGTCGGGGCCAAGGTGCAGGACGCGCCAGCCGCGCACCGTCAGCGCGTCGGCGATCAGACGCCGGTGGCAGCGGCTCCAGTCGGCCTCGGCGCACATCACCGCGGTCCGGCGCTCCCTGGCGAGGTCCTCGAGCATGCCCAGCCCGGCCTCGAACTGCTCGCTCGCCATGTGGTCGGCGTAGCCGCGGAAGGCCTCGAGCTCCCAGCCCTGGTTGGTTGAGTCCGGGGAGGGGACACGGCGCCCGCCGAGGTCCGCCCCGAGCGGCGCATATCCGATCCCGGCCGCCTTCATCGTCCCGGCGAGCCCCGAGCGGTTGAACTGCGGGTAGCGGGAGCGGGGGTTGGCTCGAACGTCCGCGATCAGCTCGACGTCGGCTCCGCGGATCAACTCGAGGAATTCCTGTTCGTCGTGGTTGGAGTGTCCGACCGTGAGGATCTCCCCTTCCGAGGCCATCGAGGGATTCTGCCGCGTCGGGCCGGTCCCGAGCGGTCGCTAGACTCACGCCCCTCATGAGTCCCCTGGTCCCAATGGTGGTCGAGCAGACGTCCCGCGGCGAGCGGGCGTTCGACATCTACTCCCGGCTGCTCAACGAGCGGATCATCTTCCTCGGCACTCCGGTGACCGAGGACATCGCGAACCTGATCGTCGCCCAGCTGATCCACCTGGAGTCCGAGGATCCGGACAAGGATGTCTCGATCTACATCAACTCGCCGGGCGGCTCGGTTTATGCCGGCCTCGCCATCTACGACGCGATGCAGTTCATCAAGCCCGACGTATCGACCATCTGCGTGGGGGTCGCGATGAGCATGGGCGCCCTCCTGCTCGCCGGCGGCGCGCCGGAGAAGCGAATGGCGCTGCCCAACTCGAAGATCCTGATCCATCAGGTCTCCGGCGGGTTCTCCGGCCAGGCCACCGACATCGAGATCCACGCCAAGGAGATCATTGACGTCCGCCAGCGCCTCGACGAGATCATCTCCAAGCACACCGGCCAGGACCTCGAGAAGGTCGCGAAGGACACCGAGCGGGACTACTTCATGAGCGCGGAGGAGGCGAAGGAGTACAAGATCGTCGACCGCGTGATCGAACACCGCTGAGGCTCCTCGCTCCACTTCTCCTCTGTCTCACCCTCGCGCTCGCGGCGGCCCCCGCCACCGCGGACGATGTGGTCGTCCAGAGGGCATCCGCATCCCCGGCGCGAGGGTTCACGAACTCGCTCGGGGGCGTTCGGATCGACTACCGGCTGAGCGGCTCCGCCGCCGCCGACGTCGCGATCAGGATCTCGAGCTCGGAGGGGGAGGTCCGGACGATCGACGTGCCGCAGGCACCGCCCGGCAAGGACCTCGTCGAGCGCTGGGACGGGCTCACCAATGGCGGCCGGCCGGTGGGGGACGGTACGTATCGCGTCGCGGTCGCGGTTGCCGGCGGAAACCAGAAGGACGCCGGCAGCGTCGAGCTGCACCGCCATTTCTTCCCGGTGCGCGGTCCCCATGGCAACCGAGGCCCGGTGGGTGATTTCGGCGCACCGCGCAACGGCGGCCGTGTGCACAAGGGCTTCGACGTCCTCGCCCGCTGCGGAATTCCACTCGCCGCCGCCGCGACCGGGACCGTCGTCAAGCGCGCCTACGACTCCCGCCTCGACGGCAACTACGTCGTCATCCGGGGGCTGGGGGAGAGGCGGAAGTACTGGTACGCGCACATGGTCCATCCCTCGACTTTTCAGAAGGGGGACCTCGTCCACGTCGGTCAGATCCTCGGATACGTCGGAAAGACCGGCAACGCGCGGACCGTCGGCTGCCACCTCCACTTCGAGATTCACGTCGACGGACGACCGGTCAACCCTGAGCCATACCTGCGAGCCTGGGACCGCTACAGCTGAGACTCCTGAAAGGAGCGACGTGTCCGAGGAAACGATGGAGCGCGCGGTTGAGCAGGCCCTGGCTCGCGAGGGAATCGGAGACGAGGTCATCGCCGCCGGGCAGTTCAACCCCAGGGGCCACACGGGATCGATGTTCGGTGGCGGCCTGGCCGGTGGCTCGATCGGCGAGGTAGGCGGTTCGATCGGAGAGGCCGTCGGCGATGCAGCCGGTGCGCTCGCCGGCATGCGGGCCAATGAGGCGGCGAGCGGCATGCCGCAGTGGATGCTGATCGGCGTCACCGCGGATGCGGTCTACGGCTTCGAGGGCCGCTCACGCAGCAAGGAGCCGGGTGCGATGGTCTTCATGGCCGACCGAGCTGGGCTCGAGGTGAAGGTCCACCAGCGAGTCAACGTCAGGGTGCTCGAGCTGATCCATTCCGAGAGCAACTCGCGGATCGAGCTCGAGGGCAGCAGGGTGCCGCTGACCCATTCCAAGGACGTGATCGCGGCGCTCTCCGAGGGCGATACCGACTAGCTGGGTGGCGCCGGCCAGCGCTGCGGCCGATGTAACAGCGGCAGGAAACGGGCCACGCGTGGCGTAGTCGTCACGAGCAGGCCGAGGCCGGCGGGCGTCTAAGCTTCGAAGCGAGGAAGGAGCCGGCCGGGCGAAGCGAGACCGAGGGAGTATTCCGCTGGCACGTCCCACCGAATCCAACGAGCAGCTCCTCTGCAGCTTCTGCGGGAAGTCGCAGCGCCAGGTCAAGAAGCTGATCGCCGGGCCAGGCGTCTACATCTGCGACGAGTGCATCGATCTCTGTAACGAGATCATCGACGAGGAGCTCACCGCTCCCCCGACCTTCGAGCTCGAGAACCTCCCTAAGCCGAAGGAGATCTGGGAGGTCCTGAACGAGTACGTGGTCGGCCAGGAAGGGGCCAAGCGCGCCCTCTCGGTCGCGGTCTACAACCACTACAAGCGCGTCCAGATGGCGTCCGCCGAGGAGCAGGGCGAGGACGCGATCGAGCTGCAGAAGTCGAACATCCTGCTGCTCGGCCCGACCGGGTGCGGGAAGACGCTGCTCGCCCAGACCCTGGCGAAGATCCTCAACGTCCCCTTCGCGATCGCCGACGCGACGGCGCTCACCGAGGCCGGCTACGTCGGGGAGGACGTTGAGAACATCCTCCTCAAGCTGATCCAGGCCGCCGACTTCGACGTGAAGAAGGCCGAGACGGGGATCATCTACATCGACGAGATCGACAAGATCGCCCGCAAGGCCGACAACCCGTCGATCACGCGCGACGTCTCCGGTGAGGGGGTGCAGCAGGCCCTCCTCAAGATCCTCGAGGGCACCACCGCCTCCGTCCCGCCCCAGGGCGGCCGCAAGCACCCGCACCAGGAGTTCCTCACGATCGACACCTCGAACGTGCTCTTCGTCTGCGGCGGGTCCTTCGGCGAGCTCGACAAGGTGATCGAGAGACGAATCGGCAACCACGGCGTCGGCTTCGGCGCGGAGATCACCTCCGCCGCCCACAAGGACGCCGGCGAAGATTTCGAGCACGTGCTGCCCGAGGATCTGATGGAGTACGGCCTGATCCCCGAGTTCATCGGCCGGCTGCCGGTCGTCGCGGCGATCCACCAGCTCACCCGCGACGACCTGATTACGATCCTGACCGAGCCGCGCAACGCGCTCGCCCGTCAGTTCCACCGCTTCTTCCAGTTCGACGACATCGACCTCGTCTTCGCGCCCGACTCGCTCGGCGCCATCGCCGACAAGGCGCTCGAGCGCGAGACCGGCGCCCGCGGCCTGCGTTCGATCCTCGAGGAGACGCTGCTCGACGTGCAGTTCGAGTTGCCCTCCCGCGGCGACGTCCAGAAATGCGTCGTCACCAAGGAGACGATCGAGAAGGGCCAGCGCCCGATGCTGGTCACCGACGCGACCGGCGAGCACGAGGTCGTGCTCGAGGACCCGGCGCTCGGCGAGCAGACGGCTTAGGTTCGACCCGTCAGGCGCAGCTCGGCCCCGACCCGGAGGCCAGCTGTTTGACACCGCCCGGCGTGATTCGGTAGTTGACCGGGCTCGCCGATGCCGGGATCGGCGCCGACCGGCCGCTGACGGTCATCTCGACGGAGCCGTTGCCGAAGGTGACCTCGAAGCCGGTGGCGGTGAACGGCCCTCGCGTCTGGCCCGTGGTGAGCGTCTCGCCGTCCACGAGAGGCCGCCCGCGTTCGTCGACCAGGCAGACCCAGACGTCGGCGGTCGGGCTCAACTCCACCGAGAGCTGTGAGCCGGGCGCGGTGGTCGTCGTCGAAGCCGTCCCGCTCGTTGAGGTCGTGGTCGCCGTCCGGGCGTGGTGGCGCTTCTGTCCCCCGCCGGTGGCGGAGCCGCCTGAGGAGCCGATCGCCGTGACGATCAGCGCCACCGCTGCGATGGCCACCAGGCCACTCAGCACGAAGATGGCGGGCCGCAGCGAGCGCCGGGGCTCGATGGTCCCTGAGTGGATGATCCCCGAGGGGACCGGTCCGCCGGCATCCTCCGGCTCGATGTTCTCCCTGTATTGCTCGACCAGTGCCTCATCGTCGAGATCCAGGTAGCGGGCATAGGTCTGGAGGAAGCCGCGCGCATACGCGGGCGCCGGGAGCTGTTCCCAGTGATCCTCCTCCATTGCGCGCAGGAACTTGACCCGGATCTTGGTGACCCGCTCAACCTCGGTCAAATCGATCCCGCGCTGGAGGCGAGCTTCCTGCAGCGCCTGGCCGACCTTCTTTGCCATTGCGTATCAATTGTCCTCGCTCTGGGCGGCCGACGTGGGCGACGCCTCTTATCCTGTGGGTATGAGCACGCGCTCGTCCCGCGAGCCGATCGAGACCGTCAGGCACCAGCTGCGACCCCTGTTCGACCAGGTGGTCCTCAAGGAGCTGGACCAGGACCGCATGCGCCGCTCGGGCCTGGTGGTGCCGGCCGGCACCGATGAGCCGCCGCCCCAGCAGGGGATCGTGCTCGCGGTCGGGCCGGGCCTCGACTGGTGGGAGACCGCCGGCGTGGAAATGCCGGTTCAGCCCGGCGACCACGTCGTCTTCCCCTCCTCGGCCGGCGTCTGGGTCGAGATCGATGAGGAGCGCCTGCTGGTCTGCAGGGTCGGCGAGCTGCTCGGCGTGCTCGAGTCGCTGCGGGAGGGCGACTAGAGCGCGGCCAGCACCTCGGCCGCTGCGCGCTGGCCTGAACGGACCGCGCCGTCCATGTAGCCGTACCAGTAGTCGGAGGTCTCCGAGCCCGCCCAGTGGAGTCGCTTGAAAGGGGCGCGCAGCGCGGTGCCATGTGCTGTCAGCGCGCCCGGAGGCAGATAGCCCTCGTAGCAGCCACGGGTCCAGGCCTGATGGGTCCAGTTCATCTCGAAGTACTCGCGCGGGTTACGGGCGGCCTCACCGAAGTAGGTCGCAAATGCGTCGAGGACGGCCGCCTTGCGCTCGGCGGCCGAGCGCCGCTGATAGTCACGAGCAGCCGCTCCCTCGATGAAGCCGAGCAGGACGCCGGGGCTGCCGTCCGGCGGCGAGTTGTCGAAGGTGACGCGAACAGGGCCGTCGAGGGCCACCGCCTGGCCGGTCAGCCCGGAGTCGCGCCAGTAGGGACGGTCATAGACCGCCTGGCATTTGATCGTCGTGCCCTGCGGGAAGCGCTGGAGCAGCTGGCGGCGGTCGGCGGGGAGGTGCGGGTCGTAGTGGATCTGTGCGGTCACCACCGGCGGCCCCGTGACGATCACCTGCTTGCCGCTCGCGGTGAGGTTCTTGGTGAAGACGCGGACGCCGTGCCGGTGCTGCTCGATGCGGCGGACCGCTTGCTTGAGGAGGATGCGCTTATTCCCGATCCGCTTCGCCAGCCGCTTCGAGATCAGCTGGGAGCCGCCGATGAAGCGGCTGTCCTGCGCTCCGTCCGGGACGTTGAACAGCCGGTTCAGGTCCGGTGCCGTGGTCTCGTTCGTTCCAGACGCGATGTAGAAGAGCGTGAAGAGCAGCGAGAGGTCGCTCGGCTCGGCGGCGAAGACCGCCCCGATGCCGGAGTCGAACAGCGCGCGAGCGTTGGGCACGTGCAGGTTCGCCTGCTTCCACGTCTCGAGGGTCTGGCCGTCCCAGGTTGCGGCGTTGGGCGCCGTCCACGGCGTCGCGACAGGCACCGTGCCGGCCATCTGGTTGAGGTTGTTGATGGCGACGAAGACCTCGCCCACGGCGGTCGGGTCCGGGGGGATCGGCCCAAGCGGGCCGCCCGACTGATACGGAGTGAGGACGCCATTGGCCCAGTAGACGTTGTTGCCGGTGTTGTAGGTCTTGAAGGTGCCGATGCCGAGCTCGGCGGCGAGAGCCATCAGGTGGTCCTGGGTGGGACCGACCCATTCCCCGCCGACCTCCGCGATCTTGCCGTTGCCGATCTTGTGGTTCAGGGTGCGGCCGCCGACGCGGTTGCGGGCCTCGAGGATCAGCACGGAGTGCCCGCCCCGCAGCACCTCCCGGGCTGCGGTGAGCCCGGCGAGACCGGCCCCGACGACGATCACATCCGCCCTGCGCCTCCGGCGCCTGTTCTTCGCCCTCCCTGCCTTGGACTCCTCGGCGGGGGCGCCCAGGGCCCCCTGAGGCAGATAGCCGCCGAGCGCCGCGCCCGCCGCCGTCGCGCCGGCGGTGCCGATGAACCGGCGCCGGCTCAGGCGTTCCTTGTCGCGGTCTCCTCCTTGAGCCACGGCGCTGGAGTCTGCCGATCCCGGCGCCCGGCCGCTTCCTGACCGCGATTAACATCGCCGCGTGGACGCGGAACGTCGCAAGACACTCGAGGCGACGACTCGCTGGGACCCCGGCGCGGTCGAACAGCGCGTCTTCGAGCGCTGGATGGAGGGCGGCTGGTTTCACCCGCCGGCGGAGGGCTCGCCTGATGAGAACTTCTCGATCGCGATCCCGCCGCCGAACGTCACCGGCGCGCTCCACATGGGACATGCGCTCAACGGAACGATCCAGGACGTCCTGATTCGCCTCAACCGCATGCGCGGCCGCAACACGATGTGGATTCTGGGCACGGATCACGCGGGGATCGCGACGCAGTCGGTGGTCGAGAAGGAGCTGGCGAAGGAGGGAACCTCGCAGCACGAGGTCGGGCGCGAGGCATTCATCGAGCGGACCTGGGAGTGGCGCTACCGCTACGGCAACACCATCATCGAGCAGTACAAGCGCCTGGGCGCCTCCTGCGACTACGACCGCGAGCGCTTCACCCTCGACGAGGGGTACGTGAGGGCGGTCTACCGCGTCTTCGCCGAGCTCTACTCCAAGGGCTGGATCTATCGCGACAACTACATGGTCAACTGGGATCCGGGCCTCGGATCGGCGATCTCGGACCTCGAGATCGAGAACCGCGAGGTGAGCGACACCCTCTATGAGATCGCCTATCCGCTCGAGGATGGTGGCGAGCTGATCGTCGCCACCGTCCGGCCCGAGACGATGCTCGCCGACACCGCCGTCGCGGTCAGCCCGGATGACGAGCGCTACCGCGAGGTCGTCGGCAAGCACGCGATTCTGCCGCTGGTCGAGCGCCGGCTGCCGGTGATCGCCGACGAGCACGTCGATCCCGAGTTCGGCACGGGCGCGCTCAAGATCACGCCGGGGCACGACCCGAACGACTTCGAGATCGGCCGCAAGCACGACCTGCCGGCGATCAGCGTGATCGGGGAGGACGGGCTGATCACCGACGAGGCCCCGGAGCGGTTCCGCGGGATGACCGCGGCCGAGGCCCAGAAGGCGGTCGTCGCCGAGCTGCGCGAGCAGGGGCTGATCCGCGGCGAGGAGCCGTACGCGCACACCGTGCCGTTCTCCCACCGGTCCGGCGAACGGATCGAGCCGCTGATCTCGATGCAGTGGTTCTGCCGGATGGACGAGATGGCACGCCGCGCCATCGACGTCGTGACCGAGGGGAAGGTCCGGATCATTCCCGACGGCGCCCGCCGCCAGTACCTGGACTCGATGGAGAAGATCCCGCCCTGGTGCATCTCCCGCCAGCTCTGGTGGGGACACCGGCTCCCCGTCTGGTACAGGGGCGACGAGACCCACGTGGGCGAGGCGCCGCCGGAGGGCGACGGGTGGGAGCAGGAGGAGGACGTGCTCGACACCTGGTTCAGCTCGGCCCTCTGGCCGTTCGCGACTCTCGGCTGGCCGGATACCGACGCCCCCGAGTACAAGGCGTTCTTCCCGACCGACGTCCTGGTGACGGCACGGGACATCATCGCCCTCTGGGTCGCGCGGATGATCATGACCTCGCTCGAGTTCACCGACGAGGTGCCGTTCAGCGATGTCTACGTCCACTCGATCATCCAGGCGCCCGACGGCCGGCGGATGTCGAAGAGCCTCGGAACGGGGATCGATCCGCTCGAGGAAATGGACCGACACGGAGCGGACGCGCTGCGCTTCGGGCTGCTGGCGATGACCTCCACGCAGGATGTGCGCTTCTCGGAGGCGCGCGTCCAGCAGGGCCGCGATCTCGCCAACAAGATGTGGAACGCGTCGCGGCTGATCCTGCTCAACGCGGGCGAGGTGGCAGAGCCAGGGCCACGCTCCGAGCGGGTCGAGGACCGCTGGATCGCCTCCCGGCTGCAGCGAGCCGTCGGCTCTGTGACGCAGTCGATCGAGGCCTACGACTTCGCGCACGCGGCGCTCGGCCTCTACGAGTTCTTCTGGTCGGAGCTCTGCGACTGGTATCTCGAGATCGTCAAGCCACGGCTCTACGACGGCGACGACGATGCCTCCGGCACACTGCTCTGGGCGCTCGAGCAGGTGCTGGCGCTCGCTCACCCGACGATGCCGTTCGTCACCGAGGAGATCTACTCCTATCTGCCCAGCCGCCCGGCCGAGGCGCTCGCGATTCACGCCTTCCCAGCGGTGGAGGCTGGGCTGGTCGACGAGAGCGCCGAACGCGAGATCGGGCGGGCGATCGCGCTGACCCGCGCGCTGCGGCGCTGGCGGGACCTGGCCGGGGTTCCGGTCAAGCAGGTGCTGGCGGCGCGCGCCGACGACATCTCCCCACACGAGCTGGTCTCGCGGCTTGCCCGGGTGGAGTTCTCGAGCGACGGGGGGGAACCGATCGCGAGCGTGGGGGGCGTGGAGGTTCTGGAGACCGAGGGGATCGATGCCAAGGCCGTCGAGTCGCGGATCGAGGAGCGCCGTGATCAGCTGCGCGCCGAGGTGAAGCGCGGGGAGGGCAAGCTCTCCAACGAGGGCTTCGTTGCCAAGGCCCCGGCCGACGTCGTCGACGCCGAGCGGGAGAAGCTCGTCGCTTACAGGGCGGAGCTCGAGGAACTGGGGGGCTGATGTGGGTCATCCACGCACGCGGATGACGCCGCGTGCCGTCGCTGGATCGCCACCCGCGCCCTCGCGGGTAGCACCACTACCCGCTTCGAGCGCGTGCGGCGCCCAGCTCGGCCTGCGGCGCCCCCGCGCACATGCCTGACCCCCATCAACCCCCTGGGCGGATAGCCACTCGGCCCGAAGAGATCCTGCGCAAGCGCGAGGTCCTGGGGTGGAAGCTTGGGCTGGAGCGGATGCGGCGGCTCTGCACGCTGCTCGGCATGCCGCAGAACCGCTTCGCCTCGATCCATGTGGTCGGGACCAACGGCAAGACCTCGGTCACCCGGATGACCGCCGCGCTGCTCGAGGCGCATGGCGTGTCAACCGGAGCGTACGTCTCCCCGCATATCCAGTCCTGGCGCGAGCGCGTCCTGATCCGGGGCGAGCCGATCTCGGAGGAGGCGTTCGCCGAGGCGCTCGAGCGCACGGAGCAGGCGGCCGAGGTCGCGGACCGGTCGGCCGGCGATGAGGGCCCTGTCACGCAGTTCGAGCTGCTCACCGCCGCTGCGTTCTTCGCCTTCGCGGCGGCCCGGGTCCAATACGCAGTGATCGAGGCCGGTCTCGGCGGCCGCCTCGACGCCACCAACGTGATCCCCTCGCAGCTGACGGTGCTGACCTCGGTCGGCTACGACCACACCGAGTGGCTGGGGGAGACGCTGGAGGAGATCGCGGCGGAGAAGGTGGCGGTGTTGCGGGACCACACGATGCTGGTCAGGGGTGAATTGCCGCCCGAGGTCGAGCCGGTGATCGAGGTCGCCCTGACCGAACGACATGCGGCTGAGGTTCGGCCGACCGGAGTGGTCGGCGGTGGCGGTCAGGCAGCTGACGAATCCATCCCTTCGATTCGCGGCTATCAGCAACTCAACATGGCCCTCGCCTGGACCGCGGCCAGCCAACTGATCCCGGAGATGGCGACTGAGGATGAGGTCGACGTGATCCTTCGCTCGATGACCGGTGTGCGGATCCCGGGACGTGCCGAGGTCGTTCCAAGCGATCCTCCGACGATCTTCGATGCCGCGCACAACCCAGACGGCGCTCGTGCCCTGGCTCGGTTCTTGCCCGAGCTCTCGGAGGGGCGTGACGTCGTCTGCTGCCTCGCCGTGCTCGAGGGCAAGGATGCGGTCGGAATCGTCAGCGGTCTGGCGCCCGCCTGCTCCCAGTTCATCTGCACTGAGATTCCGCCCGAGGCGATTGAGGGCTCAGGGAGGCCCGGTGGGCGATCGAAGCCCGCCCTCGAGCTGGCGGCGCTCTGCGAGAAGGCGGGGGTGCCGGCGGAGGCGATCGGTGACCCGATCGACGCCTGGGAGCGAGCACGGGAGCTTGCCAAAGGCGGAGAGGGTGTCGCGCTGGCGGCCGGCAGCCACTACCTTCTCAGCTGCATATGGACAGAGAGGCCCGCTCAGAGCTCCTGACGATGATGGGGCTGGTCGCCGTCGTCGTCGCGGTGGTGATTCTGGTCTTCTTCGCCTTCGGCTACGTGTTCGGCCTTCTCTTCCTGTAAATCGCCGGAAAGCCCTCGACTCAGATGCCAGGCAGGGTTCCACCCCCCGATCAGGAAGTACGTACACTCGCGGCTCCCCTTTCCCATGCTTCTAGCACTCTTCGGAATCGGCGGTGGGCTCGGCCTGGCCGTCAACCTGATCGTCCTCTTCCTGATCGTCGTCTATCTGGCGCTGATCTACTGGACGTACCTCGACGCGCGGCGGCGGATCGAGGATCCCGTGCTGATCGCCTGCGCGACGGCTGCGTCGGTGTTTCCCTACCTGGGAACGGTCATCTACACGATCCTGCGCCCGCCTGAGTTTCTCGAGGACCGCGAGGAGCGCGAGCTGGAGCTGCGTGCGGCGGAGCTGGAACTGAGGCAGCGGATCGAGCAGTCCTGTCCGCACTGCGAGTATCCGGTCGAGCGCAGCTACCTGCGCTGCCCCAACTGCGAGCGGCGCCTGCGCAGCCCCTGCCGGAAGTGCAGCAAGCCGCTCGATCCGCGCTGGGGGATCTGTCCCTACTGCGAGACCGAGGTCCGCAAGCAGCGTCCCGAGCGGGAGGCCCGCCTCACCGACCGGCAGCGCACGGCTCGGTCTGCCGCACAGCGAAAGGCCAGAGCAGATGGGGCGACTCGCCGGGAGCCCGCGGATGGGACGACTCGCCGGGAGCCCGCGGCGCCCGTAGCCGCGCGCGAAGAGCGGCCGAGTCGCTCCACCCGGTCCAGCCGCTGATTGTCGACTTCTTCCCGCACGTCCGGGAACAAGTCGACATCCCGACCGGTTACCTCGACCGCACACGCAGAAGGGTCCGGATCGTCTTGCCGAGGGCCGGCCGGTCACCGGTCACCTGCCGCCAGGTGAAGCGGACTACCTCGTAACCGAGAACCTTGAGCCTGGCGTCACGTGAGCGATCCGCTTCGAACGCGGACCTGGTGCGGTGGGACTCCCAGCCGTCGACCTCGACGACGAGCAGCTGATCGGCCCAGAGGAAGTCGACCACATATCGATCCAGACGGACGTTCACCTCGGGCTGGGGAAGGCGGTGACGCCGGCAAAGGGCGAGCATGCGCTGCTCGAGCTCTGTCCGCGCACCGTCTGACTCGAAGCGCTGCTCAATCGGGAGGCGGAGGAACTCGGCCTCTCGAAGAGCTGCGGCAAACTGAGCAGTGGAGAGGATTGGTCGGAGGTCCGCCAAGGTGCGATTGGGGCGCGTTACCGGAATGCCCTCGAGTTGGGTGCAGTCGCGTGCAACGAGGGTGGAGGAGCGATGGACGATGATGCCGTTCCGCTTCCTGATCCCGCTCGTCCTCTGGACCGTGATGTGAACCGCAATGGGCTCTCCATCGACGCCCGCCGCGGCAAGCCGGCGAGTGCGACGCCGGATTCCCCAGATCTCTGCCGCGCTCAAGTGACTGAGTACGGCGCCGTCACCGCAGGCCAGTACGGCCGCCATCCAGTGCGCACGATCGCTGAGCCGGGCATGGCCAACGGCATAAACACCGCGATGAATGCGGTGCAGGCGGCCCGCCTGGACGCGCCGGGTGATGGTCTGACGGCGCATGCCGACGGATTCGAGTTGGCCGAGCGAGATCACGCCGTACTGTCGGCCAGCGATCCGCGCGATCTCCTCGTCGTGGCATCGTTTGGCGCGTTCCTCACCCACGTGGGTGAGTAAGGCGACAAACGCCCGCATCTCACCCCCTTCATTGCCGGTGTTCGTCCCGGCGGGCGTGGATGAGCCCGATTCGTATACGGTCGCGCCGATGGCGACCGAGCGCACACTCATCCTCGTCAAGCCCGACGCATTCGAGCGGTGCCTGACCGGCGAGGTGATCGCCCGCTTCGAGCGCAAGGGGCTTGTTCTCGTCGCGCTGAAGCAGATGCGCGCCGATGAGGAGACCGCCAACGTCCATTACGCCGAGCACACCGACAAGCCGTTCTTCGGCGAGCTGGTCGAGTTCATCACCCGCGGCGACCTGGTCGCGCTTGTGCTGGAGGGGCCCAACGCCGTGATGGCGGCGCGCCAGGTGATCGGCGCGACCGACCCGGTGGAGGCGGACGCCGGATCGATCCGCGGCGAGTTCGGCACCGAGGTCACCTTCAATCTCGTGCATGGCTCGGACTCGTCGGAATCCGCTGAGCGCGAGATCGGGATCTGGTTCCCCGAGCTGTAATCCTCGCTTCGGGCTCCCCTCAGCGCAGAGCCCTCCTCAAGGCGCTGGGGGTCGAGTTCAGGGCAATCCCCGCAGAGGTCGAGGAGACGACCGACGGCGACCCGCGAGAGCTCGTCATCGCCAACGCCTTGGCCAAGGCGCGGGCGATCGCTGCCCGTCGGCGTCACGGCACCCTGGTGATCGCGGGAGACACCGAAGTGGTGGTCGACGGCCGCGCCCTGGGCCAGCCGGGATTCGAGGGAGAGGCCCGCTGGTGCCTCGAGGCGCTCTCCGGCCGAACCCATGACGTCATCGGAGCGCTGGCGCTGCTGGGTCCCGACCGAATCGAGGGCGAGCTCGAGGTCCGGACGGGTCTCGAGTCGAGCCGGGTCACCTTCGGCGAGCTTCCCTCCAAGCTGATCGACGCATATCTCTCCAGCGACGAGTGGCGGGGAAGAGCTGGCGGCTATGCCGTCCAGGGACTCGGCTCGGCGCTGGTCGCCGGGATCGAAGGCGACGTCTCCAACGTGATCGGTCTGCCGGTCGGGCTCCTGCTGCGGCTCGCACCGGAGCTCGCGCCCGGCTGAAACGAATTTTTCCTCCATTTTGGGCATTTAAGGCAAGCCCGCTAGGCTGCGATCGATTTGTCGTTTCTTGGGGCGCAAATGAACTTCCTGACCTCAATCTCACCTGCGCGTGACATGGCCGTCGACCTCGGGACGGCGAACACCCTCGTCTACGTCCGGGGGCGGGGGATCGTGCTGTCCGAGCCGTCGGTGGTCGCGGTCGACGTGAGCACCGGCGAGGTGCACGCTGTCGGGGCCGAGGCGAAGCAGATGCTCGGGCGCACCCCCTCCACGATCCACGCCATGCGGCCGCTCAAGGACGGCGTGATCGCCGACTTCGAGGTCACAGAATCGATGCTGCGCTACTTCATCAAGCGGGCGAACCACAGCCGTTTCACCCACCCCCGCGTCGTCGTCTGCGTTCCCTCCGGAGTGACCGGCGTGGAGAAGAGGGCGGTCGAGGAGGCCTGCCTCGGGGCCGGTGCGCGCGAGGCCTATCTGATCGAGGAGCCGATGGCGGCCGCGATCGGGTCCGGGCTCCCCGTCAGTGATCCAACCGGCAGCCTGATCGTCGACATCGGAGGCGGCACCACCGAGGTGGCCGTGATCTCCCTTGGGGACATCGTCGTCTCCCAGTCGATTCGGGTGGGCGGCGACGAGATGGACGAGGCGATCGTGAACTTCTGCAAGAGGGAGCACCAGCTGCTGATCGGTCACGGCACAGCCGAGGACGTGAAGAACGAGGCTGGCTCGGCGGCGCCCCGCGAGCAGGAAATCGACGTCGAGATCCGCGGCCGGGACCTCGGCTCGGGCCTGCCGCGCGCCGTGCAGCTCAACTCCGGTGATGTCCGGAAGGCGCTCGACGAGCCAATCGCCCAGATCATCGCGGCCGTTCGCGACACCCTCGACCGAACCCCGCCGGAGCTCGCCGGGGACCTGATGGAGCGGGGGATGACCCTCGCCGGCGGCGGCGCGCTGCTACATGGCTTCGCCGAGCGGATGAGCGAGGAGTGCCAGATGCCGGCCCGCCTCGCCGAATCCCCGCTCACCTGCGTCGCGACCGGCTCGGGGCAAGCGCTCGAGGAGTTCGAGGCGATCAAGCGCGCTCTCAAGAACTCCCGGGTACGGAGGCGGTTCTAAGGAACCGGCGCCGGAGCAGACGCGGCCATGTATCTCCTTCAGCGACCCGAGGACATCCCGCCGCGCCTGACGAATCGCCTCAACGTCCGCATTGCCGTCCTCGCCGCGCTCGTCGTCGCGGCCGTCGCCATGGTGCTGCTTCGCCTCTGGTCGCTGCAGGTGCTCTCCGGGGAGCACTACCGCGCGCTCGCTCAGGACCATGGCGTCCTGGACGTCAGGGTGCATCCCCCCCGGGGGGAGATCCTCGACAGCACCGGCCAGGTCCTGGTCGACAACCGCACCGTGATGAGCCTGGAGCTCCGCCCCTCCGGCCTGCCGAGCTCGCCGCGCAAGCGCCACGCCGAGCTCCACCGGCTGGGAAACCTGCTCGGGCTCTCGCAGAGGACGATCCGCGAGAAGGTCCGGGAGACGCCCCAGTACGCGGGCTATCCGGTGGTGCTGCGCCAGGGCCTCGATCGGCAGCTGCTCTTCTACCTGCTCGAGAACAAGGAGAGCTTCCCGGGCGTGAGCGTCGAACGGACCTACGTCCGCAAGTACCCGGACGGCACCCTCGCCGCCCACCTCCTTGGCCTCGTCGGCCAGATCAGCCCGCACCAGCTCACCAGGCCCGCCTACCGAGACCTGAAGCCGGGCGACATCATCGGACAGGCGGGTGTCGAGTACACCTACGACAAGTTCCTGCGCGGCACCGCCGGCAGCCAGCGGATCCAGGTCGACGCGCTGGGCCGCCCGCGGCAGCAGCTCGCCAGTCGGCCCGCTGAGGCCGGCGACAACCTGCGGCTGACGCTCAACTCCGGCCTGCAGGAGGTGGGAGAGGCGGCGCTCCGCGCGAAGGGACTTCCCAGCGCCTTCGTGGCGATGAACGTCCACACGGGCGCGATCCTCGCCATGGGCTCCTATCCCACCTACGACCCGTCGTTCTACACCCAGCCCCATACCAAGGCGCAGTACGACGCCTTCGGCAACCAGCCGGGCGACCCACTCGTCGACCGCGCCGACCAAGGCGGCTATCCGACCGGGTCGGCGTTCAAGCCGATCACCGCGACCGCCGCGCTCCAGGACCACCTGATCTCGCCGAGCACGATCTTCGACGACACGGGCTCGCTTGACATCGGCGGAATCACCCTCCACAACGCCGGGGGCGCCGCCAACGGCCCGGTCGACATGAGCACCGCGCTCAAGGTCTCCTCGGACGTCTACTTCTACAACTTGGGTTTGCACGCGCAGGCGAGCGGCAATGGCGGCCAGATCCAGGACTGGGCGTTCAAGTACGGCTTGGGCCGGAAGCCCGGCATCGACATACCGGACGCGACCTCGGGCCTGATCCCGACCCCGGCCTGGCGCAACCGCGTCTACCGCAGCCACTCCAATCCGTACATCGACCGGCCCTGGACCCAGGGCGACAACGTCAACCTCGCCGTCGGGCAGGGCGACGTCCAAGTGACGCCGCTGCAGCTGGCCCGCGCGTACGCCGCCCTCGCCAACGGCGGCACCCTGGTCAGCCCGCACGTCGGCGGCCGCATCGTGAACGTGAACGGCAAGACCGTCAAGGTGATCAAGCCGCCGCCGGCCCGCCACCTGCAGATCTCGGACGAGACCCGGAACGTGATCCTGGGCGGCATGCACCGGGCGGCCGACGAGGCGGGCGGCACCTCCGATGCGGTGATGGGCAGCTTCCCCATCCCCGTCGCCGGCAAGACCGGCACCGCGCAGCGAAACGGCCAGCAGGACCAGTCCTGGTACGGCGTAATCGCGCCGTACAACAACCCGCAGATCGTCGTCACCGTGACTGTCGAGCGAGGCGGGTTCGGCGTCGAGTCCGCTGCCCCGATCGCGCGCGACATCCTCGAGCGCTACTTCAACCTCAACGGGGGCTCGGCTGGCAGCGTCGACACGGCCGCCGCCCACGCCGCGGGTCCGGGCTGATGGAAGCCGCCAAGCCCTCGCTCACGATTGCGCCGCGCCGGTCCCTGACAGAGCGGCTCAGCATGACCGGCCTCGACGGCGTCCTGCTGGGCGCCTCGGTCGGCCTGATCGCCTTCAGCGTCTTCACCCTGGCGACCTCGACGCGGAACGAGATCGCCGGCCGCCCCCTCTACTTCGTCGAGCGGCAGGCGCTCTACGCGCTCGTGGGTATCGCCTTGATGATCGCGGTCAGCCGCTTCGACTACACGCGTCTGCGTGAGCTCCGGCTGTCGATCTACGGGTTCATGATCGGCTCGATCGCGTTCGTCTTCCTGGTGGGTACGGCGGTACGCGGCTCGAACCGCTGGATCGACCTGCCCCTCTTCCAGTTCGAGCCCTCGGAACTGGCGAAGGTCCTGCTCTGCGTGTCTCTCGCCGCCCTGGTCTACGAGCGGATCAGGCGGCCGTTCGGGCTCCGCCAGACGGTCGGGCTGCTCGGGCTCGGGCTCGCCCCCGCCGCCCTCGTCTTCCTCCAGCCCGATCTCGGCACCGGGATCGTGCTCGTCGCCATCGCGCTGACGATTCTGTTCGTCTCGGGGATCCCGTGGCAGCACTTCGCGGCAATCGCCGCCGCCGCCGCCCTGATCGCCGGGGGCGTCTATGCCGCCGGATCGGCCGCCGGCGTCCACTTCCTGCACGGCTACCAGCAGGATCGCCTCACCGCCTTCCTCCACCCGAGCAACGATCCGGGCGACGCGAGCTATCAGGTCAACCAATCCGTGATCGCGGTCGGCTCCGGCGAGGAGGTGGGGCGGGGAAACGACGCCACGCAGACTGAGCTGCTCTTCCTGCCCGAGCGGCACACCGACTTCATCTACGCGGTGATCGGCGAGCGGTTCGGCTTCCTCGGCGCCGCCTTCGTCGTCTTCCTCTACGCGATCCTCTTCTGGCGGGCGATCCGGGTGATGAGAATCTCCACCAGCTTCTACGGGACGATGATCGCCGGCGGGGTCTTAGCGATGCTCGCCTTCCAGATGATCGTCAACGTCGGCATGAACCTCGGGGTGATGCCGGTCACCGGGATCACCCTGCCCCTGATGAGCTACGGCGGCTCCTCCGTGCTGGGGACCTTCCTGGCGCTTGGCCTGCTGCAGAGCATCCACGCCCAGGCGCGGCGCCAGTCGGCGCGCACCTAGCGTGCCGAGGGGGAACTCTTTCAGGTTCGTTGAAGCTAGCCGCTAAATTCCCCGCGCGACGGAAGCGACCTTGAGAGCTAGGAAGAGCACATGTACCGCAAGCAGGTGCGCCGTCGACGGGCGGTGCTGCTGCTGCTCGTCGCCGCCTCGCTGACACTGCTCAGCCTCTACTACCGCGAGAGCAACGCGGGCCCGCTGCACGGCGCCGAGAAGGTGGTCTCGACGATCTTCTCGCCGTTCCAGAACGGGGCGGACCGGGCGCTGAAGCCCGTCCGCGACCTGGTCAACTGGTTCCACGAGACCTTCGACGCCCGCGGGGACAAGGCGAGCCTGGAGAAGCAGGTGGCGAGCCTGCGCGACCAGCTCGCTCGCCAGCAGACCCAGCAGGCCGAATCGCAGGAGCTCAAGCAGCTCAACGAGTTGACCAGCGGCGGCATCGTCCCCAACGGCACCGATCCGGTGACGGCGCGCGTGGTCGGCCGCTCGCCGACGGTCTGGTATTCGACCGTGACCATCGACAAGGGCTCCGGCGACGGGGTGCGAATCGACGATCCGGTGGTCGCGGCGCAGGGCCTGGCGGGGAAGGTCACCCAGACCACTCCCAACACGGCCCAGGTCACCCTGATCACCGACGCCGACAGCGCCGTGACGGCGCGGGTGACGCCGGGCGGCGCGACCGGCGTGGTGGAGCCCAACGTCGGCAACCCCGACGACCTGCAGCTCGACTACCTGGAGCGCAACAGCCACATCGCGGAGGGCCAGATGGTGGTGACCGCCGGGTTCTCGACCGGCGACCTCGGCTCGATCTTCCCGCCGGGGATCCCGATCGGGAAGATCATCCGTGCCAGTGTCGAGGAGCAGCAGGCATACCAGCGGGTGCACCTGTCGCCGTTCGCGGACCTGCGCGATATGGACTTCGTCAAGGTGCTGACCACCCACACCGGAGGCGGCAAGAAGTGATCCTGACTCCCGGGACCATCGTCCGGCTCGCTGTGCTCGGCGCGGTGATGGTGATCGCGCAGGTCGTCTGCTTCTCCAAGATGGACGTCTTCGGCAGCGATCCCGACGTCCTGCTGCTCGTCGTCTTCTCGGTCGGCGTTCTCGGCGGCAGTCTGACGGGCGCGGTCTTCGGCTTCTCGGTCGGCTTGCTGATGGACTGCCTGCTGCTCGAGACTCTCGGAGGATTTGCGCTCACCCTGCTGGCCGTCGGCTACGTCGCCGGGCGCTACCGCGAGACAATCGGCCGCCCGACCCGCGGTGCCGTCCCCCTGCTCGGCGCGGCGCTGACGCTGCTCGGCGCGCTGGTGATCGGGGCGATCCAGATCGGGACCGGCGTGGACGCCAACGTCAGCTTCCTGGTCGTGCGCGACGCGATCGTTACCAGCCTGATCGGGGCGGCTCTCGCGATTCCCGTCCTGCTTGCCGTCAGAATGGTGGTGCGCTCCGCCATCGTCGACGAGCGACGGGCGGTCCGGCGCCCGACGATGCGAGGGGACTCCGCCAGGAGCCACCCGTTTAATGAGGGTCCCGTGGAGACGCCCTAGCCAGCAATGTACCGGCGCACACCCGAATCCGAGCCCGAGCGGCGGACGTCCCCGCTGGCACTGCGGATCTCGATCCTGACCGCGATCGCGATCGCGATCTTCTCGGTCCTCTTCCTGCGGCTCTGGTACGTCCAGGTCCTCTCCGGCGACAAGTACCGGACCCAGGCGAACGACAACCGCATTCGCCAGGTGCGCGTGCAGGCCCCGCGCGGCGACATCCTTGACCGCAACGGCAAGGTCATGGTCGCGAACCGCACTGAGCTCGCTCTCGAGGTCAGTCCCGAGGACCTGCCCGACCCCGGGCAGACACGCTCCCGCGAACTCCATCAGCTCTCGACAGTCAGCGGGATGACTATGGAGGAGATCCGCAAGGCGCTCCAGAACGGACAGCGGGCGGCTCCCGGCGGGCCCGTCATCCTCAAGAAGGGGCTCGGGGTCGACAAGGTCTATTACCTGCGCGAGAACCAGTCGAGCTTCCCGGGGGTGAGCGTGCAGCGGGTGTTCACCCGCGAATACAAGGACGGGACCGCCGCCGCGCATCTCTTCGGCAACGTCGGCGAGGTCACGGCCCAGCAGCTCAAGGAGCCGCGCTACGCCGGGCTCCATCAGGGCGACACGGTCGGGCAATCGGGGATCGAGTACGAGTACGACCGCTTCCTGCGGGGCAGGCCGGGGATCGACCGGATCCAAGTCGACGCGCTCGGCCGGCCGACTCAGCAGCTGAAGGATACGGCGGCCGAGCCCGGGGCTGACGTTCGGCTGACCATCGACTCCGGGCTGCAGAGCTACGCGGAGGGTGCGCTCGACTCCTTCGGGCTGCCTGGCGCGTTCGTTGCGATGAATGCCCGCGACGGCGGGATTCTCGCGATGGGTTCCGCGCCGAGCTTCGACCCGTCGATCTTCACGCACCCGATCACCCAGAGCCAGTACCACGACCTCACCTCGAGGAGGACCGACGCACCGCTCGCAAACCGGGCGATCCAGGGCCTCTATCCGACCGGCTCGACCTTCAAGCCGATCACCGCCACCGCCGCCCTCCAGGATCACCTGATCGGCCCAAACACGATCTTCAACGACACCGGCTCCCTCAAGCTCGACAACAACTTGACGGTTCACAACGCCGGACACGCGATCAACGGACCGGTCAACATGTCCGACGCGCTCAAGGTCTCGTCCGACGTCTACTTCTACAACCTCGGCCTGCACGCAAAGGCGAGCGGCAACGGAGGCCAGATCCAGGACTGGGCGAGGCAATACGGCCTCGGGCAGCGGACCGGAATCGACCTGCCGTCGGAGGTCAGCGGGCTGATCCCCGATCCCGCCTGGCGCAACCGCCTCTACCGCGAGCATCTGACCGACCGACCCTGGACCGTCGGCGACAACGTCAACCTGGCAGTCGGACAGGGCGACCTGGAGGCCGACCCCCTGCAGATGGCGGTCGCCTATGCGGCGCTCGGCAACGGGGGCACGATCGTGCGCCCACACCTCGGCGACGACGTCGAGAGCGTCACCGGCAGGGTGCTCGAGGAGATTCGCCCCGGGCCGCGCCGCCACATCGACATCTCCCCGACCACTCGCGACACGATCATGACCGGCCTCACCCGTGCCGCGACGGAGCCGGGGGGGACCTCGTATCCCGTCTTCGGGAACTTCCCGTTCGCGGTCGCCGGCAAGACCGGTACCGCGCAGCGCCCGAACCAGCCTGACCAGTCCTGGTACATCGTCCTCGCGCCCGCCAAGAACCCGCAGATCGTGGTCGCGGTGACGCTCGAGCGCGGCGGTTTCGGCGTCGACACGGCGGCCCCCGTGGCCGCGCGTATCCTCGAGCACTACTTCCATCTGCCGATCACACCGACCGCATCGTCCGGCAAGACGCAGGAGTGATGGCAGCAGGATCCCCCGGGATCACTACCCTGGGGTTGTGGTCCTCGTGCCCAGGGGTACGAGCGGCCCACATCTAGTCCATGGAAGCAGCACCACTCACGCTCACCCCTAGGCGGGCCCACATCGGCGAGCGCTTCAACCTGCCGTACCTCGACGGCTGGCTGTTCGGCACCGCCCTCGCGCTGATCGCGTTCAGCTGCTTCACCCTCGCGGTCGCGACGCCCAACGACGTCCCGGGCCAGCCGCTCTTCTTCGCGATGCGCCAGGGGATCTACGCGCTGATCGGCGTCGCGCTGATGTTCGCGGTGGCCAAGATCGACTACTCGCGCTTCCGGGAGATCCGGGTCGGCATCTATTCGCTGATGATCGGCTCGATCTGCCTGGTCCTGCTCTTCGGCGCGGCGGCCCGGGGCTCCCGCCGCTGGATCGAGCTTCCCTACTTCCGCTTCCAGCCCTCCGAGCTCGCCAAGCTGCTCCTCGTCGTCGCCCTGGCGGCGTTCGTGATCGAGCGCACCCGTCGCGGCACTCCCATGCGCCAGACGCTTCGCATCCTGGCCCTGGGGCTGGCCCCGGCGGCACTCGTCTTCCTGCAACCCGACCTCGGCACGGGCATCGTGCTCGTGGTCATCACACTCACCATTCTTTTCCTCGCCGGGGTGCCCTGGTCGCACTTCGCTGCGATCGGAGGACTGGCGGCGCTCGCCGTCAGCTTCGTCCTCGTGATCGCCCCGGCCACCGGCCTGCCGAGCCCGTTGCACGGCTATCAGCAGGACCGGTTGACCGCATTCCTGCATCCCTCAAACGACCCAAGCGACGCGAGCTATCAGGTCAACCAGAGCGTCACCGCAATCGGATCCGGTGAGAAGACCGGACGCGGTTCGAACTCGACGCAGACCGAGCTCCTGTTCCTTCCCGAGCGGCACACGGACTTCGTGTTCGCCGTGATCGGGGAGCGCTTCGGCTTTGCGGGTGCGGCGTTCGTACTGTCCCTGTACGCCCTGCTTATCTGGAGAATGCTGCGCATTCCGACGCTCTCCAAGAACTTGTACGGGACCCTGATCGCCGGCGGCATCGTCGCCATGCTCATGTTCCAGATCCTGGTCAACGTGGGCATGACCCTCGGCGTCATGCCGGTCACCGGCATCACCCTGCCCCTGATGTCATACGGGGGCTCCTCGGTGCTTGCCACCTTCCTGGCGATCGGGATCCTGCAGAGCATCCACGCACAAGCGCGGCTCAGCTCCAGCACACGCAGCAGGGCGCCTATCCCACTGTTGCGCTGAGCCACCGAGAGCACACCCAGACCAACACCTCAACCCGAAGCCCCGCTGACCGCGGCGGCTCGCTGGTTTGTGCTCGGTTCGCGCAGAAAGGAACCCGAATCTCATGAAGAAGAACATCCTCGTCAGCGTCGACCGGGGCGAGACCCGCGTCGCTGTGCTCGAGGCGAAGGGCAGCCCCCAAGCGGGCAAGCGCCCCAAGAAGGCGAGCCCAAGCAATGAATGGAAGGTCGCCGAGCTCTATGTCGAGCGCCGCGGCCGTCGCTCGATCGTCGGCAACATCTACAAGGGCAAGGTCGACAACGTTCTGCCCGGGATGGAGGCCGCCTTCGTCGACATCGGCCTGGAGCGGAACGGCTTCCTGCACGTCGACGAGATCGTCCTGCCGGGAGGCCAGGCCGTCCCGAAGCGGGGCCGCGGCCGGGGCCGCCGCATCGACGAGCTGATCAAGCCCGGCCAGGAGATCATCGTCCAGGTCGTCAAGGACCCCCTGAAGACGAAGGGCGCCAGGCTCTCGATGCAGCTCTCGATCGCCGGTCGCTACCTCGTGTACATGCCGCAGGGAGGCGGCATCGGCGTCTCCAAGCGCCTCCCCGACGGCGAGCGGACCCGGCTCCGCAAGCTGATCGAGAAGGTGGACCTCGGCAAGGGCGGGGTTATCGTCCGCACCGCCGCGCAGGGCGCCAAGAAGGAGGACTTCGTCCGCGAGATCGCCTACCTGCACCGTCTAGACGAGGTGGTTCAGGAGCGGGCCAAGAAGTCCGAGGTCGGACAGATGGTCTTCCAGGAGGCCGACCTCTCGATCCGGGTCGTCCGCGACGTGCTGGTCGAGGAGTTCGAGGGCGCGGTCATCGACGACGACAAGCAGCACGACCGCGTCACGAAGTTCCTGCAGCGCACCGCGCCTGAGCTGGCGAACCGGGTCGAGCTCTACAAGGGCAAGCAGCCGCTGCTCGAGGAGTGGGACGTGGAGTCCGCCTTCGACTCGGTTCTCTCCCGCCGCGTCGACCTGCCCTCCGGCGGCTATCTGATGATCGACTACGCCGAGGCGCTGACGGTGATCGACATCAACACCGGCAGCTTCACCGGCAAGGGAAAGGGCCGGCTCGAGGACACGATCACCAAGGTCAACGTCGAGGCCGCCGAGGAGGTCGTGCGGCAGCTCCGCATGCGCGACATCGGCGGAATCATCGTCATCGACTTCATCGACATGGCGCGCGCCCGCAACCGCGACCAGGTGCTGAAGACGCTGCGAACCGCCCTGGACGAGGACCGGACCAAGACCTACGTGGTCGAGGTCTCACCGCTCGGCCTGGTCGAGATGACCCGGCAGAACGTCACCGACGGGGTCCGGGAGATCCTCACGAAGCGCTGCCCGACCTGCGACGGCGAGGGCGTGGTCGCCTCAGAGGAGACGGTCGCGATCTCGATCGTCCGCAACCTCCAGGAGGTCGTCGATGAGGATCCGAAGCCCGAGGCCTATCTGATCAGGGTCAACCCTCGGGTGGCGGCCGAGCTGCTCACCCCCGACTCGGGGCTGACGGACTTGGAGGAGGAGACCGGCAAGCGCTTCCACTTCGAGGGGGGCGACGCCCTGCCGCTCGACACGTTCCACGTGGTCGAGACCGGTAGCCGCGAGGAGATCGAGCAGCGCGCCCTTCCGTTCCAGGTGGGCGAGGAGGTGCTGGTCTCGATCGAGGAGCCCCACATGTACAACGTCGATGACGCGGTGGCGCGCGTGGACTCCTACGTCGTCAGCGTCGCCGGGGCGGGCCCGCACGTCGGCGAGCAGCGGATGGTGCGGATCGAGAGCGTCGGGCGCTCCTCGGCGACCGCTGCGCTGCTCGACAGCGACGGCAACGTGGTCGAGGCCGGCTCGAATGGAGACGGCGCCGAGAGGCTAGAATCCGCTGCCTCCGGCGGGCGCCGACGTCGCGGAAGCAGGGGCGGAAGGCGACGCTCACGCGCCGGCGGTGGCAGCAAGAACTAGTCAGGAAAGACTCAATTGAGCTACGCAGTCATCGAGACAGGCGGCAAGCAGTACCGCGTCGAGAAGGGCTCGACCCTGCTCGTCGATCGCCTCTCGGCCAAGGAGGGTGACAAGCTCGATCTTCGCCCCGTCGCCTTCCGTGACAAGGAGATGGTCGTGGGCAAGGACCTCGAGAAGGTCAAGGTCGAGGCCAAGGTCGCCGGACACGAGCGGGGCCCGAAGCTGCGGGTCTTCAAGTACCGGCCGAAGAAGGGCTACCGGAAGCGCGCCGGCCACCGCTCGGAGCTCACTCGCCTGGAGATCACCGACGTGAAGATGTTGACGAGAAAACCGGCGGCGAAGAAGGAGACGACCGCGGCATCCAAGCCGGCGGCGAAGAAGGAGGATGCGAGCGATGGCTCATAAGAAGGGACTCGGATCGAGCCGGAACGGTCGCGACTCCAACCCGAAGATGCTCGGGGTCAAGGTGTTCGCGGGCCAGACGGTGAACGGCGGCGAGATCATCGTGCGGCAGCGCGGCACCCGCTTCCGTCCCGGCGATGGGGTCGGCATCGGCCGCGACCACTCGATCTTCGCGACGCGCCCGGGCGTCGTTCAGTTCAGCACCGGCCGGCGCGGCCGCACGATCTCGGTCGTCGAGGCGTAGATCCAGGGAAAACCCTGTTGGTGAGCGGGGGGACCGTGTTAGGTTGGCGCCGTGCTGCGCCGACCCGGATGGTTGGCGGCGCTCCTCGTCTCGATCGCGTCCGCCTGGCTCACGCTCACGGCAAGCGCCGTGGCCGCCACCTCGCCCGAGCAGGAGGAGCTCGTCGCCGCCTACGCGCCGCATCTGATGCTGCGTGAGCAGACGGACGACGACAACTGCGACACCACGGAGGAGCAGTACAGCCCGCCGACCACGGTGGACACCGTGCTCGGGAACCCGACGGTCAAGCTCGTCCACTACGTCGGCGGCAAGGACGTCCCGATCAAGAAGGGCCCCACGGCGGCTGACGTAGCCGGTCTCGGCGACGACTACTACCTCGACCTGCCCGGGGATCCCCTCGACGTTCAGTGCCCGAAGGAGGGGAGCTACGCGACGGACTTCAAGGCACTCAGGGCCGCCAACAGGGCGCCCGCGATCACCTATGCCCATATCGCCACCGAGCCGGGCTACACGGGCCTGGTCGTCCAGTACTTCTTCTTCTACTACTTCAACCAGTTCAACGATGTCCATGAGGGCGACTGGGAGGGGATGCAGATCTCCTTCGACGCGGACACTCCTGCCGAGGCACTCGCGCAGGGGCCGTCGCAGATAGCGCTCTTCCAGCACGCCGGCGGAGAGCGCGCGGACTGGGACGACACCAAGGTCCAGAAGGACGGCAGCCACCCGATCGTCTATCCGGCGGCCGGATCTCACGCGACCTTCTACGACGACGCGATCTACATCCAGAACGGCTCACACGGCTCGGGCGTCGGCTGCGACAACACCTCGGAGCCCCACGTGCAATCGGATCCCCGGCCGGTCATCGTGCCGACCGCCTCGGCACCGGGCGGCGAGTTCCAGTGGCTGAGCTACCTGGGTCACTGGGGCCAGCGGGAGAAGGGCTTCAACAACGGGCCACAGGGTCCAACCACCAAGAAGCAATGGCTGCGGCCCTTCACCTGGATGGACGGGATCCGCCAGGACAGCCCGCGCCTGCCTGGCGGAGCGATCCTTGGACCGGCCCCCGCGACGGCGTTCTGCGGCGCGATCGAGGGCGTCTCGGAGTTCATCAACCTCGAGGCGAAGAGCACCCTCGGCGCGATCGGCCTGGGGCTCGCGCTGATCCTGCTGATCGTCGTGCCCCCGCTCTTCACTCGCTGGCGCCCCGTCGACCTCTCCAGCCTTCGTCACGAATGGGCGTTCGGCCAACTGGTCCGTGGCGCACGCCAGCTCTACGGTCGCCACTGGCGGATCATGTTGCTCATTGCGCTGAGCGGATTCCTGATCCTCGGGGCGATCCAGGGACTTCAGTACCTGTTCACCCAGATCAACGGCAGCCAGGACTTCAGCGTTGGGATCAGCCCCGGTGGCGCGGAGTTCAAGTTCAACGGCTCATTCGGGGGGATCGCACATCCGATCGGCTTCGCGTTCGTCTCCGGCGCCGTGGTTGCGTTCATGCGTCAGCTCGATCAGGGGGAAGAGCTCGGATTGCGGGCCTGCTATCGGGCGATATATGAGCGGCTCTGGCGAGTCGTCGGCGGACAGCTGCTCGCGACCATCCTGGTCCTGCTGATGATCTTCACGGTCATCGGCATCCCGTTCGGCATCTATTTCTACATCGCCTGGCAGTTCGTCCAGCAGGAGATCCTCTTCAAGGACAGCTCGGTCCGGGATGCCTTGAAGGGGAGCCATGCCCGCGTGCGTGGGCATTGGTGGCGGACGATCCTGGTCACCGGCTTCCTCTTCCTGATCGGCGTCGTCACCGGCCCGGTGCTGGGCTTCTTCCTGATCTTCGCCAACCTCTCGGCGGTCCTCGTCAACCTGATCGGCTCGGTTGTCTTCGCGCTTCTCATCCCCTACATCGCGATCGGGCGCACGCTCCTCTACTTCGACCTCGGCGCTCGGGAGGCCGCGGGTGTGCCCAAGCGCCGCCGCCTCCGGCTGCGACCGCGCCCCGCCACCGGCACGAGCTAGACCACGGAGCATCAACGGCGGCCACAAACACCGCCGGATAAAGGGGGCTACCTTCGCCCCATGCTCTTCGATCGAGCGAAGATCTACGTGGAGGGCGGCCGCGGCGGCGACGGCGTGGTCAGCTTCCGCCGTGAGGCGCACGTCCCGCGTGGCGGCCCCGATGGCGGCGACGGCGGGCGCGGCGGGGACATCGTGCTCGTCTGCGACGCGCAGCGCCGGGACCTGGCGTCGCTCGGCCGCAGCCGCCACTTCCGGGCGGGCCGGGGGGAGCACGGCCACGGCAAGCGCCAGCACGGCGAGAGGGGGGAGGAGCGGGTGATCCCGGTGCCCCCCGGGACCGTTGTGAGCGGCCTCGACGGCTCCGAGACGGAGCTGCTCGCGGACGGACAGCGGGTTGTGGTCGCCCGCGGGGGCTCCGGCGGCCATGGCAACAAGCGCTTCGCGACCTCGACGCGCCAGGCGCCGCGGTTCGCCGAGCGAGGTCTCGAGGGCGAGTCGGGAGAGATCGAGCTGCGCCTCAAGCTGCTGGCCGACGTAGGACTCGTTGGGCTACCCAATGCGGGCAAGTCCTCGCTGCTGGCGCGATTGACGAGGGCGGACCCCAAGGTCGCCGACTACCCCTTCACCACGGTCGAGCCGAATCTCGGCACGATCGAGCTGGACGACCGCCAGCTCGTGCTGGCGGACATCCCGGGCCTGATCGAGGGCGCCGCCGAGGGAGCCGGCCTCGGACATGAGTTCCTAGCCCACCTCGAGCGCTGCCGCCTGCTCGTCCACCTCGTTGAGGTGACGCCGGCCGAGGGAGATACGGAGTCGAACTACGAGACGGTACGCGGCGAGCTCGCGGGCTACGGGGCCGGGCTCGATCGGCTGCCCGAGATCATCGCCCTCTCCAAGATCGACCTGCTGCCGGAAGCGGACGCCGAGCGACTGATCGCCGAGTGGCGCGACCGGCACGAATCGCATGCCGGGGCGGTGCTCGGCGTTTCCTCGGCCACCGGTGCGGGCCTCGACGAGCTCACGCGGGCGATCTTCGCCGAACTCCCCGAGGAGGCCGCCGCACCGGCGGGGGCATCCGGCGAGTTCGAGGCAGAGCATCGTGTCTACCGGCCCGGCGACGAGGAGGGCTTCGACGTGGTGCCCGACGGCGACGGCCGCTTCCGGATCACCGGCCGCGGCATCGAGCTGCTGATCGCACGACACGACCTCGAGAACCCGGAGGCGCTCGACTACCTGGAGTCGCGGCTCCGCGAGATCGGGGTTATCGCGGAGCTCCGGCGGGCGGGCTTCGAGCCCGGCGATGAGGTGGTCGTCGGGGATCTCGAGTTCGAGCTCGATCCGGGATAGCGCTGTGCAGCGGCCCGGTGGCCGCTACTTACAATCGCCGCGCCATGACCGTGGTCGCAAAGCTAGGTTCCTCGATCGTCGCCGGAGAGGGTGGCGAGCTGCGCGGCGACGTGCTCGATCGGGTCTGCGGGCAGGTCGGCGAGCTCCATCGCGGCGGCGAGAACGTCGTGCTGGTGACCTCGGGCGCGATCGCTCGCGGGATGAGGGCGCTCGAGATGTCGAGCCGGCCTTCCGCGATCGACGAGATGCAGGCGGCGTCCGCGGTCGGGCAGGGCGGCCTTTTCCGCGCCTATGAGGAGCGCCTGGCCTCAGATGGGGTACGGGCCGCGCAGGTCCTCCTCACGGCCTCCGACCTCCAGTTGCGCACCCACTACCTGAATGCGCGCCAGACCCTGAACCGCCTGATCGCCTGGCGCGTGGTCCCGGTGGTGAACGAGAACGACACCACGGCGACCGACGAGATCACCTTCGGGGACAACGACTTCCTCGCCGCGCAGGTGGCGATCATGCTGGAGACGCGGCTGCTCGTTCTGCTCACGGACCAGTCCGGGCTCCACACGAAGGACCCGCGACACCACGAAGACGCCAAGCTGGTCTCGGAGGTGAGGGAGGAATCGCAGCTCGCGGGCTACGAGATCGGGGAGCACACGTCGCCCTTCGGCCTGGGCGGCATGCGGAGCAAGGTGGCGGCGGCGACGATGGCGGGGGCCTCGGGTATCGGCGCGGTGATCTGCGACGGGACCGCCGACGGGACTCTGCTGGCGGCCGCCGGCAACGAGCCGGGTGGCACCCGCTTCGAGCCGCACCCTCAGCGAGCTTCGAGCTTCAAGCTCTGGCTGCGGTACGCCAAGCCGAGCCGCGGCATTCTCCGCGTCGACGACGGAGCCGCCCGTGTCCTGCGCGAGAGCGGCAGCAGCCTGTTGCCGGTCGGCATCACCGATGTCGAGGGGGAATTCGATGCCGGCGACGCCGTCGACGTCACCTCCGACGGCAAGCCGATCGGCAAAGGGATCGTCAACTACTCCGCCGATGAGCTGCGCCAGATCAAGGGTCTTCGAACCGAGAAGGTCCGTGAGCTGCTGCCGCACGCCTCCGAGGAGGCGGTCCACCGCGATTACTTCGTCCTGACCTGATGCGAGGGCGCGCGACAGCGCGACCCGTGTGATGAGGATCGAACTGCTTCGCGACCGGCGCGCGCTCTGGCAGGGCCTCGCCGGCCTGGTCGCACAGCTCACCCAGGCTGCGGCCGGGCTGGGAATCATCCTGGTCGTTCGCGAGGCGGGCGGCTCTCTCTCGCTCGCCGGTGCGGCGGCCGCGGCCTTCCTGATCGCGACCGGCGCCGCTCGGCCGGTACAGGGCAGGCTGATCGACCGACACGGCCCGCCGCCGGTGCTGATCCCCTGCGCGTTCATTCACATCGCCGGATTCGGGGGCCTGGTGGCGTGGACGCAGCTCAGCGGCGCGGACTGGCCCGTTGTCCTGTTTGCGATCCCGATCGGACTGGGGCAGCCGCCCGTGTCGGCGAGCATGCGGATCGCCTGGGGACGGATGGCGCGATCGGAGGACCGGACGGCCGCGTACAGCGTGGTCACCCTGACCCAGGAGCTGGCCGTCCTGCTCGGCCCGCTGGTGCTGGCGGCGGTGGTCGCGCTCGCATCGGCCGCGGCGGCCGTACTCGTCGTCGGTGGACTTGCGAGCGCGGGCACGCTGGTGCTCGCCGCGGTGATGCCCCGTCGGCTCCCGGCCGCGGAGTCCGGACAGCGCGGCAGCGCGCTGCGCTCCTCCGGCGTTCGCCTGGCGCTGCTGGTCAACCTGCTCTTCGCACTCGCCCTGGGTTGCGTCGAGCTGGCCATCCCGGCGCTCGCGGGAGAGCGCGGTGTTCCGGCGGTCAGCGGCCTGTTGCTCGGTGCCATGTCGGTCGGCGGCATCCTCGGGGCGATCGCCTACGCGGCGCGGAGGTGGGGACACGGGGCGTCGACGCGGCTGGCCGTGCTGCTTGCGGTCTATTCGGTCGCCCTCGTACCGCTGATCGCGACGCCGTCGTTCGGGTTGATCGTGATCCCGCTGCTCCTCGCCGGGGCCGCGCTCAACCCGGTCGTCACCACCGTCGCACTCCTCGTCGAGGATCTCGCCGGCGCCGCGGCAGCGGAGGCGTTCGGCTGGCAGTCGACCTCGCTCGCCCTCGGGGCAGCCGCGGGAAACGCGCTGTCCGGCCCGCTAGCCCAGGCGAATGGCGCCTCCGCGGCCTTTACCGCGGGTGCGATCGCAGCCGGCCTGGCAACCGGCCTGGCGGTGCTCGCCCAGGGACGGCTCGCGACTGGCCAGCCGGCCAGTCCGAGGTACTAGAGTCCTCTTCGATGGGATCAGGAGAGGAAGCCGGCAGCGTGCTCACCGACGCTCAGCGGGCGACGCTGTC
>CAWJDA010000025.1:0-142435 GCA_963841525.1 uncultured Solirubrobacterales bacterium
CATGTGACAATCGGGGTGTGGACGAGGTGCTGATCGTGCGCTCAGGGCTGGTCCCATACGAGGAGGCCCGCCGCCTCCAGAAGCGCATCGAGGCGGCCCGCCAGGCCGACCGGGTGCCGGATGTGCTGCTTCTGCTCGAGCACCCTCCCGTCTATACGAAGGGCCGCCGCACAGAGCCGGGCGAGCTCGGCATGGGCGAGGACTGGTACCGGATGCAGGGGATCGAGGTCTGCGAGACCGACCGCGGCGGGCGGGTCACCTATCACGGCCCCGGCCAGCTCGTGGGCTATCCGATCGTCTCGCTGCGGCCCTACGGCGACAACGTCCACGAGTACGTCAGGAAGCTCGAGCGGCTGATGATCGACTCGCTCGGCTCCTACGGGGTCGACGCCGACGTGCTCGATGGGCTGACCGGGGTCTGGGTGGGCGGCCGGCCGCCCGAGGGACGAAAGATCGGCTCGATCGGCGTGCACGTCAATCGTGGCGTCACCACCCACGGCTTCGCGGTCAACGTCAACAACGACCTGCAGCCGTTCGAGTGGGTCGTGCCCTGTGGCATCGAGGACTGCCGGATGACCTCGGTCTGCCGCGAGCTGGGCGCGGAGCAGGAGATGGAGGGCTACATGAACATCGTCGCCGAGCGCTTCGGGGAGATCTACGAACGCAACCCGGTTCCGATCGAGCCTGAGGTGCTGGCCGAGCTGATCGGTGAGACGGCACCGATACCGTAAGACCATGTCCGAATCCGTCGTGGATCGAATCCACGTCACCCGCTCCCGAGCCAACCCCGGCGGGCGGACGCCCGACACCGACGGCAAGGTCGACTTCCGCTCCCGCAAGCCGCCCTGGCTCAAGGTCCCCGCGCCAGGCGGGCCGACCTACCGCCGCCTCAAGAAGTCGATCGAGAAGGACAACCTCCACACGGTTTGCCAGGAGGCCAACTGCCCGAACGTCGGCGAGTGCTGGGAGCGTGGCACCGCCACCTTCATGATCCTGGGCGATGTCTGCACCCGCCGCTGTGGGTTCTGCAACGTGCAGACCGGCAAGCCGACCTGGCATGACCCCCTCGAGCCGCTGCGGGTGGCGAACCAGGTGAAGCGGATGGGTCTGCGCCACGCGGTGATCACCTCGGTCGATCGCGACGACCTGCCCGACTACGGTGCAGGCGCGTTCGTCGGAGTGATCCGCTCGATTCGGCGGATGGCACCGGATTGCACGGTGGAGGTCCTCACACCCGACTTTCGCGGCCAGGAGATGCCACTCGCCAAGGTGATCGCTGAGCGGCCCGACGTCTTCAACCACAACGTCGAGACGGTTCCGAGGCTCTATCCCATGGCTCGTCGTGGTTCGGACTTCCTTCGCTCGGCGCGGGTCCTGCGGATGGCGAAGGAGATGGCGGGGAGCGAGGTCGTCACCAAGTCAGGACTGATGGTCGGCCTGGGCGAGGAGTTCGACGAGATGGTCGAGGCCTTCTCGGTCCTCCGCGACCACGGGGTCCAGGTGCTGACCGTCGGGCAGTATCTGCGGCCCACCGAGAGGCACCTGCCGGTCGACCGCTACTGGCACCCGGACCAGTTCGCGGCGCTGGAGGAAGCGGCCTACGAGCTCGGGTTCGAGTCGGTCGCGTCCGGCCCGCTGGTCCGCTCGAGCTACCACGCCGACGAGCAGCTGCCCGCGGCCTGACGCCTCTCCGCGAACGTCCCTGGTTGCGCCCTATAGGGGATAGCGCGGGACGTTCACGGAGGGGCCTCTGCGCGAACGTCCCTGGTTGCGTCCTATAGGGGGTACCGCGGGACGTTCGGCGGCTGGGGACGGGTGCACCTTTCCTTGCTCGAGCGTGTTTAGGACCTTCGTAGCCTCGGATCATGCGTTTCCGCCGACGCAGAAAGCCGCTAGCGCTCCTCGGTGCCGCCCTCGCCGCGGCCGCGGTCGCGGGACCGCTCGCAGGGGCGGCCACGTCGCAGACGGTCGGTTCGACGCCGACGACCGAGAACGGCGCCGGGCACAAGAACCCTCTCGCCGGTAACGGCATGTGGATTTGGTACCTGAGCCACTCCTCGCACGGCAGGCTGGGCGCGATCGCGAAGAAGGCGCGCGGGCACGGGATCAACACCGTCTTCATCAAGTCCGGCGACGGGACCGCCTACTGGAGCCAGTTCTCACCGAGCGTGGTAAGCGGCTTGCACGCTCGCGGACTGAACGTCTGCGCCTGGCAATTCATCTATGGGCGCAAGCCCGGCAAGGAGGCGCGGGTGGGTGCCGCCGCGGTCGCCAACGGCGCCGACTGCCTGGTGCTCGACGTCGAGGGCCAGTACGAGGGGAAGTACCCGCAGGCCTCCTACTACATGTCCTCTTTGCGCTCGCAGATCGGCGCGGACTATCCGGTCGGGCTCGCCAGCTTCCCGTACGTCGACTATCACCCGGCGCTGCCCTACTCGGTCTTCCTCGGCCCCGGGGGGGCCCAATACAACGTCCCGCAGCTCTACTGGAAGGACATCGGGACGACCGTCGATCAGGGGTACATCCACACCTGGGTCTGGAACCGGATCTACGGGAGGCCGATCGCGCCGCTCGGACAGGTCTACAACAAGCCGAAGGCCGGGCAGATCCGCCGCTTCCGCGCGCTGGCGATGTCACATGGCTTCGACGGTGTCAGCTGGTGGTCCTGGCAATCCGCCGGCAAGCGGCAGTGGAAGGCGGTGGGCTCTCCGGTCTCGACGGCCGCAACGGGCCCCTACCCGAGCTATCCGTTCCTTCGCCTCGGCTCGAAGGGTGACTTCGTCGCCTGGGCGCAGCAGCTGCTTGCCGGGGGCGGATACTCGGTGCCGATCAACGGCTACTTCCAGGCCCCGACGCAGGTCGCCGTGTACTCCTTCCAGGCGGACCATGGGCTGCCTCAAACCGGCAACCTGGACGTCGCCACCTGGAGCGTGCTCGTGCAGAACAAGCCGCTCGCCGTGACCTGGACCAAGGGCGGCGCGGTCGCGGCGCGGTCGCATGGCCCAGCCGTACTGCCCACTCCCAAGTCGGCGAGTTTGCCTGCGGTCAGGGACGAGATTCCGTCGGCCCGCGAGCGGCACTAGCGGCTCCAACATGACCGGCCGCCACAAACACCGCGGCCGAATCTAGGCTTCGCGGCGCCCAATGCTGCCGCTGAAGGACAACATCCCGACCTCGCGGTTCCCGATCGTGACGGTCGGATTGATCGTCGCCTGCGTGATCGTCTTCATCTGGCAGCTCAACTTCCCGACCAACCAACGGCTCGAGGGGGCGGGATTCGGGTCCATCGACCAGAGCTCGTTGGAGTACGGGGCGATGCCGTACCGGATCACCCACACGGACACCGGGGATTGCAGCGTGGGAGCGGTGGGCGAGACCAGCTCCGGGTTCGAGGCCGGGGTCGTCTGCCCAGGCACCAAGGACTACTCGGAGGCGGTCGCGCGCAGCGAGGCGAACCCGGACTCGAACCTCGGCCCGTTCACGATCGACCAGAAGCCGTGGTGGGTGACGCTGTTCTCCTCGATGTTCATGCACGGCGGCTTCCTGCACATCGCTGGGAACATGCTGTTCCTCTGGGTCTTCGGCAACAACATCGAGGATCGGCTGGGCAGGGTGAAGTTCCTGCTCTTCTACCTGCTGGCGGGGCTGATCGCCGTCTATACGCAGGCGCTGATCGATCCGTCGTCCACGGCCCCCACCATCGGGGCGAGCGGGGCGATCGCAGGCGTGCTCGGCGCCTACGCGTGGCTCTTCCCGCGGGCCCGGGTGCTGACCCTGATCTTCATCATCTTCTTCGTCACGGTCGTCGAGATACCGGCGTTGATCCTGCTGGCGCTCTGGTTCGTCCTTCAGTTCGTCCCGGCCTTGGGACAGGTCGCGGTCAGCTCAGGGGGCGATCAGGGGGTCGCCTACTTCGCGCACGTGGGCGGGTTCGTCTTCGGTTCGGCCGTGGCGGGAGGCATGCTCTACGCGATGCGACGACGCCGAACCGAGCCACGCTTACCCGGCTACTGAGCCAAATTGGACCCGGACCTCAGGACTGCCCTGCTGCTGATCGGCCTGGTCTTCTGCGTGTTCTTCGCGGCGGTGACGATCTACGTGATCGTCGACACCGGCCTGCGCCTGAGGACCTACGGCGACATCGGCGCGATCGGCCTCTACGCGGTCTCGCTGCTGATCGTGGCGATGATCGGCGCGGGCCTGATCGGCGCCCTCAGGAACCCGCCCGATGATTAAGCGGATCCTCGCCATCGTGGGAGTGCTGGTCGCCTTGGGCGCGACCGCTGCGGTCGCCATTGCAATCTGGCCGGAGCGGGCCGGCGAGACCGGGTCGAGCACGTCGCAGCAGCCGCCGGTGCGCTCGACCACGGGCCGTGGCGCCGATGCGGATGGCGCGACCCAGACGGGGATCCCATCTGTGACCGTGCCGGACATCGGGACGGCGCCCCTCACGGTCGACACGCGCTTCGCGCTGCAGCCGCTGAGCGGACCCATGCCGGTCCGCTACCGGTTCAAGCACCCGCCGCTGGCGGGCGTCCTCTTCGACGTGAAGAGCGGGAGGGTGCTCTGGCAGAGGCGTCCGCGGCTCGAGCATCCGATCGCGAGCCTGACCAAGATGATGACGGCGCTGATGGTGGCCAACCGGAACCGGCCCGGAGAGAGGGTGAGGATCTCCCGGAAGGCTGCGCAGACACCCGGGTCCGCGACCGGCTTGCTACCGCGGGGGAAGAAGGTGCCGCTCGAGCCCCTGCTTCAAGCCCTGATCATGATCTCGGCCAACGACGCGGCGGTCGCGCTCGCCGATCACGACGGCGGCACGGTGACACGGTTCGTCAAGGAGATGAACTTCCAGGCGAAGTCGATGGGACTCACCTGCACGCACTATTCGACTCCGAACGGACTGCGGGATCGCAACAACTACTCCTGCCCGCTCGATCTGGCGGAGCTCGCGCGGGCCGACCTGGCCAATCCTCGGATCGCCCGGATCGCCCAGACCCGCAGCGCCGAGCCACGCTTCCCGATCAAGGGCAAGCACCTCTACCTCTACAACAACCACTACTTCCTCCAGCACGGGCTACCGGGCCTGCCCCAGGCGCAGGTCACCGGGCTGAAGACGGGGTTCACGGATCCGGCGGGTCGCTGCTATGTGACAACGGCGCGGCTCGGCCACCGCCAGCTCGGGGTCGTGCTGCTCCACTCGCCCGACCCGATCACGCAGGTGCCCGCGCTGCTTCGCGAGGGATTCGTGGCGGAGGGGGTGGCGGCACCCCCGCCGGCGCCTTCGAAGGCCAAGCAGCCGCCGAACGACTAGCGGCTCGATGCGGGAGCCGAGGCCGCCATCCGACTCGTCACGCTGGCGCGCGCCTTCGAAATACACGCTCGCGTGCATTGCGGTCTGCGTCGCGATCGGAATCGCCGTGGGAGCGGATCTGGCGCACACCGAGTCGCGGCTGCCGGACTTCCCCTCCCGCTCCTGCCAACCGAATGAGGCGAGCTGCTTCAACGCGCAGCTCAGCGAGGGGCTGGCGCGGGACCGGGCGGCGGACCCGCTCCAGCGCCAGTACGACTCGCGGGCCTGGGTCTACGCGTTCGCGATTCTGGCCATCGTCGCGATCGCGGCCGCCTGGAGCCTGCGTTCGAGGCCGCGGACCGAGTGGCTGCGGATCTTCACCAATCTGGGCGTGCTCGGCGTGTGGCTCGGAATCGGCGCGATCGTGCTGCTGCTGCTCACGGACGGGAACTCGATCCAGCCGCCGCCCGGCCCCCTGTTGATGCTGCCGATCGTACTGCTGGTCGTTGCAACGGCCGGAACGCTGATCGGCCGCTCCGAGGGGTGGGCCGAGCAGTCACCGAACGGGGTGCGTGAGCGCGTGATCCAGGTCGGCAAGCTGGCGATCCACATCGGCACCGCCGGGCAGGTGAAGCGGTCGCGGATGGAGGAAATGGCGCGCTGGCTATCCAATGCGGCGCTCGTCCTGGCCGCGATCACGGGCGTGCTCGCGCTCCTCTTCGTAATCGCGCAGCCCGACTGCAGCACTGGTGGCGGGCCCCCACAGTGGACCGACCCGATCGACTCCGTGGCGGCGGTCGCCGCGGTTGCCGGGATGGCTACGGGGGTCGGCGCCCTGCTTCTGAGGCGCTGGATCGCCGCGCTGATCTGCCTGGTGGTCTGCCCCGTGGCGCTGCTCTCCGTGCTGCTCAGCACCTGCGCGCTCTCCTGATCGGCCGACCGCCTTTGCAGAGCGCCGCCGCGGGTATATGAATATGGGGCGCGATGACATCGGTTCTCCACACGCTCGCCATGCAGAACACGACACAGCAGTCGGGCGGGAGCCTCGGAGTGTCGATCGAGATCATCGGGGCGACTGTTCTGGCCTGCGCCCTGCTGACCGCCACCGTGCTGCTGCTGACCAGGTTCAGGCGTCGCCGGGACCCGATGCTCTTCCGCGAGCAACACGCCAAAGAGCAGATGCAGGAGCTCTGCCCGCACGGCTGGACGGCGCGGATCGTGCTCTACGGCGAGGGCGCTCCGATGCCGGATGACGCGCCCTCGGCCGGCGATCGTCGCGTGTGCGTGGAGTGGACGGAGTACGACGAGGACGCGGCCGGCCACACAGAGGTCGCCGTGGCGCGCCGGATGTGGTCCCACACGATCACGGGCGCGCTGCGCGGGATGCTGGCGGACCGGGAGCTCGACGCCGAGCTGGAGAAGATCGAGCAGAAGGTGATCGAGGACACCTCGGAGGGCGGCGGCACCGGCCCGGCGGCAGCCGGCCCGCACGGCACGAATCCATCCTGAGATGGAGCCAGCCGGGCTCGAACCGGCGACCTTCGCGTTGCAAACGCGACGCTCTCCCAACTGAGCTATGGCCCCGTGGGCGCCCGATTGTAGGACGCGCAGGCGCGGCCCCGTGGATGTTGCTTGTGAGAGACTGGCGAGGCGGGCGCAGGCAGCCCCAGGAGAGGTGATGGCTACCAAGCCCAAAGAGCCGCAGACGGGTGGACATAGACAGGCGACTGACAAGTCGCCGACCGCCGTGGACGATCACAAGGAGCGCAAGGCGGCAGCAGGCGAAGCCAAGCCGGCACAGCGCGCGGAGGTGTCCAACCTCGACATCGTCCGCCACTACTTCGACCGCGCCGTAGAGAGGCTCGAGCTTGCCGACGACATCCGCACCGTCTTCTGGACCCCCTACCGCGAGGTCACCGTCCAGATCCCGGTGAAGCTCTCCGACGGCAAGATCCACACCTTCTCCGGCTACCGGGTCCAGCACAACGGCGCGCGCGGGCCCTACAAGGGCGGCATCCGCTACCACCCCGAGGTCGATGTCGACGAGGTCCGCGCCCTCGCCTCGTTGATGACCTGGAAGACGGCGGTGGCGAACATCCCCTTCGGCGGCGCCAAGGGCGGCGTCAACGTCCCCGCCCAACAGCTCGATCGCTCCGAGCTCCAGACGATCACCCGGTCCTTCATGGACAAGATCCAGAAGGTCCTGGGCCCGACTCGCGACATTCCGGCCCCCGACGTCAACACCAACGCCCAGGTGATGGCCTGGATGATGGACGAGTACGGCAAGCTCCATGGCCACACGCCCGCGATCTGCACCGGCAAGCCGATCGCGCTGGAAGGGTCCTACGGCCGGGAGCAGGCGACCGGACGCGGCTGCATCTACATGTTCCGTGAGGCGGCTCCCCAGATGGGGCTCACCCCCGCCGACAGCACTTTCGTCGTCCAGGGCTACGGCAACGTCGGCTCCTGGGCCGCCCGCATCCTCCAGCAGCTCGGCGCGAAGATGATCGGCACCTCCGATGCGACCGGAGCGATCCAGAGCGAGGCAGGGATCGACGCCGACGAGCTTGCCCGGCACCTGCGCGAGGGCGGCAAGCTCACCGAGTTCCCGGGAGCCGAGGTGATCGGCCCCGACGACCTCCTCGCGATCGAGTGCGATGTCCTGATCCCGGCGGCGCTCGGCGGCATGATCCACGAGGGCAACGCCGACCGGATCAACACCAAGATGATCATCGAGGGCGCCAACAGCCCGACCACCCCGGCGGCCGACGAGATCCTGCAGGAGAAGGGCGTCCACGTCATCCCGGACGTGATGGCGAACGCAGGGCGGTGTCGTCTGCTCCTACTTCGAGTGGGTCCAGAACCTCCAGCACTTCCGCTGGTCGGAGCGCGAGGTCAACGACAAGCTCGGCGGTGTGATGCGCAGGGCCTACCGCGACGTCGACGGACGCTCGAAGGAGGAGCGCATCTCACTGCGCGAGGGGGCCTATCTGGTCGGGATCGAGAGGGTCGTCGAGGCGAGCCGAACTCGCGGCTATGTGTGAGGGTGCGCGACTAGCGCAACCCGATTGACTCAGTCGAAGTCGAAGTCCTTCGGCGGGCCCTTCTCGAACCAGAGGCCCTCCTCGCCCTCCTCCTCATCCCAGGCCTCCTCCGGATCGTCCGATCCGCCCTCGTGCGCCTGTTCGTCCTCGAGCGCTGGCCTCACCTCGGTCCTGGGCTCCTCGGCCGGAGGCTCCGCGGCGGGCGGGGGCTCGGTGCCGGAGATCGGCTCCTCCGCGTAGGGCTCTTCCTCGTCGAGGTACGGCGCCTCCTCCTCGGCCGGACCGAGGGCCTCGAAGTCATCGTCGGGCTCTGAGGGAGGCGACTCGGTCAGCGAGTCCTCGTCGGTCTCGAAGTCGAAGAGGGCCGGTCCACCCGAATCGGCGGGCGGCCGCTGCTCGGCGAAGGGCTCCTCCTCGATCGGAGCGGCCTCCCCGGCGGGCTCGAACTGCTCCGGCTCGTGCTCCCCCTCCGTCGGGGGCAGGGGCGGCACGCCACCGGTCTGCCCGGGAGGCGGGTGCTCCTGGGTGGGGACGTCGACCCTCCCCCGAGCCCTTCCCGGCGGCTCCGGTCCGGCGTCCGGTGGGGGCGGAGGCGGGTCGGGTACCGTGCTCTCGGGCTCCGGGGTGAGCGGGCGATCGGACTCCTCCGGGACGGTCGGCTCCGGCGGTGTGGCCTGCTCGGGCGCCCCGACCGGCTCCGGTGGCGCGGGGGGAGGCGCCGCGATGTCCTCTGGGAATGGCTCCTCCTCCGCGATCAGATCCTCGAGCGACTCCGAGGGCTCAGGGGCCTCCGGGTCGGTGGAAGGCCGGTAGGCATCGAGCTCCGATTCGGTGGCGGGCTGGTAGCTCTCGGACTCGGGCTCGCTTGATGGCTGGTAGCTCTCGGACTCGGGCTCGCTTGACGGCTGGTAGCCCTCGAGCGGATCATCGAGATGCTCCTGGCCCGGAATCTCGTCCTGGCCGGGCAGCTCCGCCTGTCCGGGGATCTGGTCGAGGCCATCGGGAGGACTGATCGGCTCCGCAGCCGACCCGGCATCGGGCACCTCGGTGCTGGGCTCGGACGGAGGCAGCCCCTCGGGCTCCACCAGCCTGGTGGGCTCCTCATCGCCGATATCCGGCTCGCGCAGGCCGCTGGGAGGCTCAGGCTCACCCGGTTCGTCGAGTACCACTGCAGCCTGGTCGGCCTCGCCCTCGGCCGAGCCGGAGGACACCTCGTTGAAGAGCTCTCCCGCGGCGAAGGGATCGGGGCGATCGGCCGAGCCGAACGCCTCATCCTCGATCTCTCGTATATCGGCGTCCCTGGCGCCGTGCTTGCGCTTCAGATCGAGGTGTTCGCGAATCGCGTCGTCGAGTATGCCCATGGTGCGCGGTCTGACCCGCCCTCGAAGGGTCAAAGCTTAGGCGCTGCGGCTCCCATGTGATAGCTGGATCCACGCCTGAGCCCTGCACCCATACGACCAATTTACGGCCGTTTGCGCCCAGCCCTCCGATCCGAGGCTCGGAACCGCCGCCCACGCCTATGCGGGTCGTCGCCGCTGGGCGTGCCGGGGCGCGTGGCCGGCGCGGTGCGTATCTGGTTCTTACCCGCCCTCTTCGCCCTGAGCAGGGCACGGTCGGCCGCGTCGATCAGCGATTCGAGGTCGCTCGCCGAGTCGGGGATCGTCGCCACGCCGACGCTGATCGTGACCCCCATTGAGCCACCGTCCCGAAGCGGCACCGTGGTCGCCCTCATCCGCTCGCCCAGGCGCTCGCCCAGGATCGTCGCCCCCTCCCGCCCGGTCTCCACCAGGATCAGCGCGAGCTCGTCGCCGCCGTAGCGCGCGGCCACGTCGATCAGACGGGTGGCTTCGCGGACGATGTCCGCCACCCTCTCGAGGACCATGTCCCCCTGCATGTGACCCTGGCGGTCGTTGATCAGCTTGAAGTCGTCGACGTCCACGATGATCAGCGAGATCGGGTGCCCGAAGCGCAGCGCGCGGGAGACCTCCCGATCGAGCGTCTCTGCCATATACCTGCGGTTCCAGAGCCCGGTGAGCGGGTCGGTGACGGCCTGCTCAGCGACCCGCTGATGGAGGCGGGTGAGTGTCCTGGCCAGCGCCCAGGCGAGGGCCACCGCCGCGACCACGAAGACGAACAGGATCGCCAGCGCGGGGCCGCCGATCCCCAGCAGGCCCCCCGACTTGGGCGGGCCCAGCAGGAGCAGGGTCTCGCCGTCCCTCTGGTTGAGCGTGATGGCGTGCCCGCGGTACTCCTTCCCGCCGGTGCTGAGCTCGGCGGTGTGATCCGCCTCGACGGACTGGGTCGGCGGCGGCACAGTCGAGGCGAGCACGGAACCAGCTCGACTCAGGACCAGCTCCCGGCCCGTCAGCTGATGGACCTGCGCGACGTATTGCTGGGCTGTGGTCGTGGAGACCCGCAGGTCCCCGACGGGGCGCGCCTCGTCGGTCAATCCCAGCTGGGCGAACGCCACGGCGTCGGGTGATCCCGCCACAGCCATCTGGTGTCCGGCGTTGTCCAGAACCGCGACCGCCTCGATTCCGGGCTGAGCGGCAGCGCTGCTGGTGAACGCGCTCAGCGAGCTCTGCTTCCCCGACCGCAGCCCAGTCGCGAGCTCCGGACCGGCGGCCAGGCGGCGCGCGTTCGCGGTGGCCTCCTGCGTCCGCTGGTTGTAGACGGAGACCGCCGTCTGCAGGCCCCCGGCGAGCCGAGCGTCCGCCTTGCCCGCCTGGGAGTCGTTGCTGACGAACAGCACGATTGCGATCAGTGCCGCCGTAGGCACGATCGCGATCAATAGGAAGAAGAGCGCCAGGCGCCGTCCGAAGCTCACCCTGCGACAGCGTATCCTTGCCCCCCGACCCGCACGCATCCGCGACTGCGGGCCGAACCGAACATATGTCCCACTCCACGCGGGGCTATAGCTCAGTTGGGAGAGCGCCTGGATCGCACCCAGGAGGTCGCCGGTTCGAGTCCGGCTAGCTCCATCGCATGACCGTCCCCGCCTACGACGTGCTCGTGCTCGGCGGTGGCTCGGCGGGGTGTGTGCTCGCCTCGCGCCTCAGCGAGGATCCTTCCCGAACCGTCTGTCTCGTCGAGGCGGGACCGGACTACGGCCCTTATTCGTCCGGCAGGTGGCCCTCGGACATCCTCGACGCTCGCGTCCCCGCCACCTCCCATGACTGGAGCGATCCCGATGGGAGCCTTCCGGCGGCGCGCATCGTCGGCGGCTGCTCCGCGCACAACATGTGCACGCTGATGCACGGGGCGCGCTCGGACTACGACGGATGGGCCGAGACGACCGGGGACGAGAGCCTGAGCGCGGAGGCATTCGATCCCTACCTCCGACGCGCCCATGAGCGGATGGCCCAGCGGACCTTCGACGAACAGGAACTGGACCCATGGTTTCGCGGGCTGGCCTCGGCCTGCAGGGAGCTCGGCTTGCCGGTCACAGCGGATGGGAACGACCCCGCGGCCACCGAAGGCCTCTGCCGGCTGCCATTCAACCTGCGCGGCACGATCCGATGGAACGCCTCCTTCGTCTATCTGGACCCGGCGCGCGAACGCCCCAACCTGACGATCCTGCCCGACTCGGCCGTGGACAAGGTGACCTTCGAGGGCGAACGCGCAGTCGGCGCGGAGGTCGTGGCACAGAATGGGCGCGGCTCGCTTCGCGCTGACCTTGTCGTCCTCTGCTCCGGCGCGTACGGCTCTCCGTCGATCCTGCTGCGCAGCGGTGTCGGCCCCGGCGAGGAGCTGCGGCGACTCGGAATCGAGCAAGTCGCCGACCTCCCGGTGGGAGAGGGGCTCCGAGACCACTTCGGCGTGCCGGTTCGGTTCGCGCCCAGCGAGCCGATGGCCGTTGAGATCGCCGCCCATCGAAACCGCTTCGATGACGCCTCCATGCAGGGAGTGTTAAAGGCACGGACGAGCACCTGCCCGGAGGGGACATGGGACCTCCACCTGCTTGTCGCCGTCTTCCCCGGCTCCGAAAAAGTGGTCCTGGCGATCAGCTCGATGCTCCTGCAGGCGGAATGGGAGGGGTCCGTTCGTCTCAGCTCGCAGGATCCCGGGAGACTTCCGGTGGTCACCGAGCTGAGCCTCGAGAACGACGCCGACATCACCGGCGCGCTGGACGGCGTCGAGCTGGCGCGCCGACTGGTCCAAACCGAGGCCCTTGCCGACCGGGTGGCTGTCGAACTCGCTCCGGGCTCCGGCGCGACCCCGGATGAGCTCCGCGCCCGGGGGCGCGAGAGTCTGACCACCTACTTCCACCCGGTCGGAACCTGCGCGATGGGGCGCGTCACCGACTCGACGGACAAGGTCCACGGCTTCGAGAACCTTCATGTCGTCGACGCCTCGATCATTCCCGCCCCGCTCAGAGCGTCGCCTCACCTGACCGTGCTGGCGCTCGCCGAGCGTGCTGCGGAGCTCCTCTAGGCTCACCCCCGAGCCCGAATGAAGGCGATCGAGATCGACACCCCCTACGGCCCGGCGCGCGCGCATCTGAACCCTGCGTCCGATCCCGGGGGCGCCGTCGTCCTCGGTCACGGCGCCGGCGGCGGGGTCGAGGCGGTGGACCTGGTCGCAGCGAGTGAAGCCGCAGCGGAGAACGGATTCACCGTCGCCCTGGTCGAGCAGCCCTACCGCGTCGCCGGCAAACGCTCGCCTGCGGGGGCCAAGCAGCTGGACGCCGCCTGGATCGTCGCACTCGAGCAGCTGCGGGCGAGCGAGCTCGCGGGCGTGCCGGTGATCGTGGGCGGCCGCTCGCTCGGCGCCCGAGTCGCCTGCCGCACCGTCGCGGAGACCGGCGCGGTCGCGGTCCTCTGCCTCGCCTTCCCTCTCGTCCCACCACGCCGTGGCGACAAACCGCCGCAGAGCCGCCTGCCCGAACTGGAGGCGGTGAAGCTCCCGGTACTCGTCGTTCAGGGAGCGAGCGATCGCTTCGGCATGCCCCCGCCCGGCCCGAGCCGCGAGGTGGTGGAGGTCCGGGGCGACCACGGCCTGAAAGCCGATACCGAGGCGGTCGCGGAGGCGGTCGGAAACTGGCTTGCGACCCTCCCGGTCGCGAAGACCCCGAGCCGCTAGCGCGCGTAGGCGAGCTCCCACATCCGCAGATAGGCCTCAGCCGAGCGGAAGAGCGTCCGCACAGCCGGCGCGCCTCCGTGCTGCTGCATGTCGGCGATCAGGTCGGCGATCAGGCCGTAGTGGGCAACGCCGTCGGTGTTGAGGTCGAATGACCGGCTGCCGCTCTGCTCCCGCTGGAGCCGCACGTTGCAGTAGAGGGCGCGGAAGGGGTAGGTGAGCGGCGCCTGTGCCGCGTCCGGCCTCGCGCCCGGGAGGGATGAGAAGCCGCCCGTGTCGGTGCCGAGCCCGACGCCGAAGTAGTGGCGCTTGCTGCGGTCGCCCTTCAGCTCCTCGATCTTCGCCGCCAGCTCCGGAGCCGCGTCGGCTCTGGCGGCGGCCATGCCGCCCAGCCCGTAGAGCAGCCGCAGCTGGCTCGGAGTCCACAGCCCGCCCGTCCCGGTGTGGCTGGAAACCAGCGGGTAGCGGTGCCGAATCGCCATCCTGAGCACGGTCTCGCGCGCCCACTCGCTCATGTGGTCCATCTCGATCAGCATGTGATTGGCCATCAGCCGCTTGATCAGATAGGCGCCCAGCGGCGTCAGTCCCTTCGCGTTGCACTGCGTGCCCGGCGGATAGCTCGCAAATGGCTCCTGCGCGATCGGCTTCGCCACGGGGAAGTAGTTCGCCAAGAAGCTGAGCTCGAACGCGCTCAGGGAGCCCATGGTCTCGCCCTGCCCGGGCTCGGGGCAGGAGCCGGTGCGGAAGTAGTGACCGGTCTGAAAGCGCTCGAGCACATTGATGAAGGTGCCTCTGCCACCCCCTTCGATGGCCGCTCCACCGAAGGCGTTGTCCGTCCAGTGCATCGGGAAGACCGTCCGCACTCCAAGGCGCCGAGCGTTGCGGATGCCACGTTCGATGTCACGCCTGTCGCACTGCGGCGCATCCATCCGCTCGCTGCATCCGAAGAGATTCGAGGACTCGATCCCGATCAGCACGGCCAGCTTCCCGCGCTCGATCACGCTCCGTGCTTGGCGCGGGTTGTAGACCAGCCGGAACCAGCCCTTGCCCCGGCCTCCGGCCTGAGCGTCGACGTAGTTCTGCAGCTGCCGGAGCGACCGGACCTGTTCGCGGACGGCGGTGGTTTCGTCGCACGAATGAGTCTTGACCGGCTCGATCTCGCAGATCGACTGATCCTCGACGGTCTGCGCGACGACGAGCCGCTCGCCCGCCATCCAGTTCCGCTTCAGCCAGACGTAGTAGGTCTGCTGGTGGGTGATGGTGTCGTTTACGGGCCATCCGGCGAAGGTGGGCCAGCCGTGCGTGTCGTGGGTGCCGAAGGGAAGACCCGTGCGCAGGAGGTTGCCGGTGACATCGAGGCTCCCGTCCGCGCCGTGGTGATCCGCGTCATGACCCAGTGCCTCGGTGATGCCGTATGGGTCAAAGGGCTTGCCTGAGAACACCGCGCCGCCGGCGCGCTGATCGGCGGTGATGTGCAGGTGCATGTCGGCGAACCCCACGACGTCGCCCTTGCGGTTCGTCCCGCGGAACGGCGTGCCCGTCGCGTCCACGCGCGCCTCGGGAAACGGCGTGCAGCCGCCCTCCCGAACCAGCCTGAAGAGACGCCGCGGACTCCTCGTTCTTGCGCCGAGCAGGACCAGGCGACCGTCCGGATTGGCCCCGAGCGCCAGCCCGTCGCCGACCGACCGGAGCGCGATCGTCCGCCTCGTCACCTGGATGACCCTCCACGCTGTGGCTGGGCCGGGACTGATCGCGCGGGCCACACTCGCGTCGGGACCTACCGCGAGCAGCGCTCCGCCCTGATCCTGTGGGAGGAAGTCACGCAGGCTCGCCGGCTTCCAGAAGAACCCGGAGGGGGCGGACCCGTCTGCCCGATATCCGTGGTCCACTGGGGCGACGAAGCGCCCGGTCTCCTCGGAGCGAAGGGCGAAGCAGGCGTTGGCGAGGTGGGGCCCACGCGGGAGACGCTGCGCGGCCATGCCGCTCGTGGCGGCGGCCAGCGCCACCATTGACACCGTCAGGGCCAGCCCTCCTGTCACGACCCGGCGCATCAGGTCCGAACTATCTCATTCGTGCAGCTCCCTGAGGCGCTCGGCCTCTTCGCGCAGTTCCCGGCGTGCCGCCGCATCGAGCCTGCCGAAGGGCTTCGTCCTGATCTTGTCCTTCTCGTAGCTCCAGGTCCCGGCCGCGCGCCCGTCGACGAGGAAGGTCGGGACGGACTGGGGCGTCTTGGCGTTGAAGACCTTCGAGCGATGCTCCTCCGGCAGGATTCCCGTGCGTCGGGCGTGGACGAGCAGCGTCGCGTCCCAGGTAGGCAGGAACCTGACCGGAGCGGAAGTCTCCGGGTCGGGCAGCGGTGCCCTGGGGAGGTCGAGCAGCTCCGCGCCGTCCTCGGCCTCGAACCTGCGCAGCTCGAGCCCCTCGAGCACCGGCTCCACGCGCTTGGGATGCAGGCCGGCCCAGTTGGCCATCTCGGCGAGGGTCGCCGGGCCGAATCCGCCGAGGTAGCGGCGTACAAGCAGCTCGATGCCGTCCGCCTCCTCGATCTTCGGCGGCGGGCCCAGCCAGTGCTCGGCCGCTGCATAGAGATCGGCCCGCCGGCGCTCCCAGGTACCCGAGGGCGGCACCCGGACCAGGTCGAGCCACATGTTCACCCCGTTCGTGATCACGCTGTCGGAGCCGAGCAGCTCGTGGATCTCCGCTCGGCTCATCGTCCCGTCGCCCAACCGGCTGCGCAGCTTGCGGGCGGCGTCGGAGGTCTGCTTCGCCGTGTAGCCGAGCCTCGCTCGGCCGTCGACCCATGCCTCCCGCCGTGCCCGCGTGATCCCGATCGCCGCGGGCCAGTAGTCCGCCTTGGAGACCAGGTGGATGGTCGCGCGCATCAGCGTGCCCTGAACGACCGAGCGCCGTTCCAGGGCTCGATCGAGTTGCGCGCGCTCGAACTCCTCCGTACGCGTCCAGAGCCCGATGTACATCGAGGGCGCATACTGCGCCTGCAGCGTTCCCATCCGGTCGAGCACCTTCGGAAGCGGAGCCGATCCGCGCTCCAGCAGCATCTGGCGAGCGAGCAGGGCCCGGTTGAGCTCGCGCTCGGTCAGTACCCGGCGTCGCGGCACTTGGGCAGAGCGGTCTGGTTGAGCGGCGGGCTGTGAGCGGCCGGGCTGCGGCAGAACGACGCCGCCCGGTCCCCGCACAGAGTCGAGGCGCTCGCCCCCATGGTGCTCGGGACCTCGATGCGGATGCAGCCGGCGGGCGTCGAGGGATTGCTTGAGCCGATTGCCACGATGGCCGCCGCTATCCCGGCCATCACGAGCAGGCCGGCGGCGACCGCCACGATCCGGCGCTCCCGCCCTGTGGTCTCGCGCAGGGGCGTGTTGACGCGCTGCCAGTGGCCTTCCAGGGGCACGATCCCAGTCTAGGCGTGGCCCTTTGCAGGGGGCTTCGACCGAGTGTCGAGATTGCGGAGGGTGATTTCCACTCTTTGGCGGTAGGAGCTGGACCCCCCTTCCGGCACCCTGCACCACGGCTTTACCCGTCCGGGCGTCGTTGTGGCGACCAGGCAGGCATCGCCTCTGCTCGATACCGAAAGAAAGGAGAAGCGCAGGAATGCCTACCTGGGTGCCCTATCCCGATTTTGTGAACCCCGGCGACAATGCCTGGCAGCTCACCGCGGCGACCTTGGTCGGCCTGATGAGCGTGCCGGGCCTCGTCGTGCTGTACGGCGGCGTGATGCAGAAGCGCTGGTCCGTGAACTCGATGATGATGGCCTTCGTCGCGTTCGCCCTGGTGCTGATCGTCTGGGTTCTCTACGGGTTCAAGATGGCCTTCGGCAGCCCCCTTCACATCTTCGGGGCCGATAGCGGGTTCTTCAGCGCGATGTGGGGAACTCCGGGCTCGGTTCTGGGGACGGGTGCGGAGCAATCGCAGGCACTGATCCCATCGATAACCACCGGACCAGCTTTCAACTTCAGCCAACCGACGCTGGTCTATTTCCAGTTCGTGTTCGCGGCGATCACGCCGATCCTGATGCTCGGATCGGTGCTCGGCCGGATCAACTTCCGGGCCTGGATCCCGTTCGTGATCCTCTGGTCGAGCATCGTCTACACCGTCAACGCGTTCCTGATCTGGGGAGGTGGCTGGTGGGCAGCTCACGGCGCGCTCGACTTCTCGGGCGGGTACGTGATCCATCTCGCGGCCGGCGTCTCCGGGTTCGTCGCCGCGGCGGTGATCGGGCCTCGACTCCAGCGTGATCGCGAGATCGACGCGCCCAACAACCTGTTGATGGTCGCCACCGGAGCGGGCCTGCTGTGGCTCGGCTGGAACGGCTTCAACGGCGGCGACCCGTACTACGCCGGGTCGAATGCGTCGCTGGCGGTTCTCAACACGAACCTGTCATGTGCCGTGGCGTTCCTGTCGTGGGTTGCCCTCGACTACGTAACGGGCCACAAGCCCAGCCTGATCTCGAGCGTCAACGGCATGATCACCGGACTCGTCGTGATCACCCCCTGCGCCGGGTTCGTGAACGGCTGGGGCGCGCTGTGCATCGGGCTCATCGGCGGAGTGATCGTCTATTTCGCCCTGAACTACCTGAGCCGGATGCGCCCGTTCCGGAACGTCGACGACACCCTGGGCGTGATCTACACGCACGGGATGGCGGGACTGGCCGGCGGGCTGCTGCTCGGGTTCTTCGCCGACCCGAACATCATCGTGTACGCGGCGACGGGCGGCGGTGCAACCGACCTACCCGGCATCGCGGGCATATTCAACGGAGGCAACGCCGAGCTCTTCAAGGACGAGCTCGTCACCGGTCTCTGGGTGGTCGGGTTCTCCGCGGTCGGCACGTTCATCCTGCTGAAGCTGGTGGGACTGTTCGTACCGCTCCGCATGGACGAGGCCGACATGGAGGAAGGCGACATTGCTGTGCACGGCCACGAGGTCTACCCCTCGGACGTGCCGTCGCTGGCATATCCCTCCGGAGCAACCAGCTAGCAGCGGTCAGGCCGCTCCACTTGGGAAGCGAAGGGCGAAGCCCGGAGCGACTTAGGTGGGGCGGCCGCTACTGCTGCGATCTGATGGCGAAGCCGTCCCGGTACCTGGTGGCGGTGTCCCGGAGGATCTCGAGCATCGCCGCCGCGGCCGGCAGCGACACGCCCGCCCCGGGCGTGGCGGCGACCACGTGCCTGACCGGCCCGTCCGGCTGCAGCTCCCGGACGGCGATGTCGTAGCTGACCGTCTGTGAGAGTGCCAGCTGGGGGATGAGGGCGACTCCAACGCCGGCCGCAACCAGGCCCTGCACCGTCAGGTAGTCGTCGCTCTCGAAGGAGACGCGGGGCTCGAAGCCCGCCGCCCGGCAGACGCGAACCACGTGGCGCGCGCAGGCGCTCGCCTCGGAGGTCTGCACCCAGGCCTCGTCCGAGAGGCCGCCGAGCGTGACCTGATCGGCGCGGGCGAGCCGGTGCCCCTTCGGCAGCGCGAGCCTCATCGGATCCTCGAACAGCGGCGAGCTTCGCAGGCCGGGGCCGAGCTCGCCGGTCCCCTCGAACTCGAAGATCAGCCCGAGGTCGAACTCGCCGTCCCGCAGGCGCGGGACGAGATCCTCCGGCTCCCCCTCGACGAGGCTCAGGGTGACCTCGGGATAGGCGGAGCGAAATGCGGCGATCGCGAGTGGCATCAGGGTCGCGCCGGCGGTGGGGAAGGAGGCCATGCGCAGTTCGCCGCCCTTGACGCCGGCGATCGCGCCTAGCTCCGCCTCGGCGGCGTCGAGCTGGGTGAGGATCCGCCCGGCGTGCTCGTTGAGGCGCTCCCCCGCGGTCGTCGGACGCACTCCACGCCGGTCGCGCTCGATCAGCGGCACGCCGGCCTCGGACTCGAGCGTGGCGATCGCCTGGGAGATCGCGGACTGGGTGTAGTTGAGGGCGCTGGCCGCCTCGGAGAACGAACCCTGCGCGAGGACCTCCCGCAGCACCCTGAGCCTCTGTACGTTCAGCATTAGCAGTTCTAATTCTAAGCATCAGCAGAAGTACTTGTGCTAATGGGAGGTTTCGGACACCCTCCCATCGAACTTCGAATCGTTCAATGCGAGCGCGCGCGTCAGCGCGACCCGTCCAATCAGGAGGAGATCACCGCAATGCCCAAGATCATCGTTTCCTACGACGACACCGACAATGACCGCGACGCGCTCGCCCTGGGCGACACGCTGGGCAAGCTGGGCGGGGACGTCTCGCTGGCCTACGTGCGCCACACGCAGCAGCCCGACAGCGCTCGCGAGGCGCTCGAGGAGAAGGAAGCCGAGGAGCTGCTCGAGCACGGGGCCGAGGCTCTGGGCGAGGAGAAGCTCCCGCGGCACGTCGTGGTCCACGCCTCGACCGGAGCCGGGCTCTGGGAGCTCGCCGAGAGTGAGAAGGCCGACGTGATCGTCTTCGGCTCCGACTACCGCACCGCGAAGGGCGCCGTCATGCCGGGCACCTCCGCACAGCGGATGCTGACCGGCGGCCCCACGGCGGTCGCCATCGCGCCGGCCGGCTTCCGGAACGAGACGACCGAGATCAAGAGCATCGGCGTGCTGCCCGAGGATGACGGCGATGATGCCGCCGTCGAGACGGCCAAGAGCCTCGCCGGCGCGTTCGGCGCGACCGTCGCCGACAGGCCGGAGGGCACCGACCTGCTCATCGTCGGCTCGTCGCCGGCGTCACCCAAGGGCCACGTCAACCTGAGCGCCCGGGCCGGCTACGCGATCGAGACGGCCAACGTCCCGGTGCTCGCGGTCGCGCGCGGCACGCAGGTGAAGTTCTCCAAGCCGAGCATCGTCCAGCGGGTCGCGCGCCAAAGTCTGAGAAGTCCCGCCAAGGCAGGAGGTATCGAGCGTGCGGGGCGCCCCAAGGGGCGCCCCGATCTATTTGGCCAGGCGCGCCCCGAGCGCCTGCACCGAAGACTCGTCTCCCGGCTCGATGCGCATCAGCTCGACGCCGGCGAGCTGGGCCGGGATGGCAACGTCGCCGAGCTGGACGAGCACCGCCCTGGAGCCGAGGGCGCCGCGCGCGAGACCCGCGTCAAAGAGCCAGGACGCCGAGGGAGCGGTCCCCTCGACCGCCAGAACCGCAGCGTAGCCGGGCCCCCCGGCTTGGGCGGGGGCCCCGAGTATCCGCGAGCGAAGCTCTGCCCAGGGCACCGTGCTCAGCTCGAGCCGTTCCAGCATCCGGTGGACGTCCGCCGCCGCTGACCCGTCGGCGAGCACTGCGACGACCGGGCCGCCGGACGGCGTGGCCTCGTCCACCAACCTGCGCGTGACGTTCTCCGAGACCTTCTCCGCATTGGACCAGCCGCGGCCCATCGAGAGGTCCGTGTCGGCGAGTTCGGGGCCCTCCAGGACGACGAGCCTGGAATCCTTGGGCTCGAAGTCCTTCTCGCCGAGCCTGATCCGCCGTCCGCGCAGCCAGGGATCGAGGACCTCGCTGCGCATGCTCGTCTCGTCCAGGTTGAACACCCTCGCCCGCTGCCTGAAGCCGGTCGAGATCTCGACGTGAAACGGCATTGGCCCCGACTCTATGGCGCTCTCAATACCCTTGCGGAGATGAAAATCGACGAAATGCTCGCCTCGAGCCGGCCGGTCTTCTCGGTCGAGTTCTTTCCTCCCAAGACCGAGGAGGGCCGCAAGACCCTGTTCGAGACCGTGGAGGTCCTGCGCAAGCTCGATCCCCACTTCTTCTCGGTGACTTACGGAGCCGGCGGGGCCACGCGCGAAGGCACGCTCGAGACGACCAGGGCGATCAGGGACCAATACGAATCGGAGGCCATGGCGCACCTGAGCTGCGTGGGCGAGACCACAGAGAGCCTGCGGGAGATCATCGACCGAATCGCGGACGCCGGGATCGAGAACATCCTGGCGCTCCGCGGAGACCCGCCCCGCGGTGAGAAGGACTTCGAGCAGCCCGAGGGCGGGCTCGCGAGCGCCGCGGACCTCGCGGCCCTGATCCGGAAGACGCATCCCGAAATCGCGATCGGGGGCGCGTGCTTCCCCGAGGTCCACCCCGAGGCCCCCAGCCTGGAGGCGGACCTCGCCTACCTGAAGACGAAGATCGAGAACGGCGCGAGCTTCCTGATCACCCAGCTCTTCTTCGACAATCAGCTCTACTTCGATTTCCTCCCGGCCGCCCGGGCGGCCGGGATCGAGGTGCCGATCATCCCGGGGATCATGCCGATGACGGGGTTCCGGCAGATCGCCCGCATCTCTGAGCTCTGCGAGGCGACGATCCCCGGGCCACTCGCCTCGGCCATGCAGGCGCTCGAAGGAGACGAGCGCGCCGAGTTCGAACTCGGCGTCGCCTATGCGACGCAGCAGTGCGCCGACCTCTTGCGCCGGGGAGCTCCTGGCGTCCACATCTACGCGCTCAACCGCTGGCCGGCCGCCCGAGCCATCCTGGGCGCGCTGTACGCCTCCAGGCCTTGGGAAGAACAGCCCGCGGCCGCCGGAACCGCCTGAGGCTCCGCCTAGACTCCGACGCGCCTCAATGCCCGAGTTCGAATACGACAATCACCGGATCTCGTACGACGAGTACGGGGACGGCGACCGGCCCCTCGTCCTGGTCCACGGCCTGCTACTGAACCGGCGGATGTTCGACCGCCTCGGCCCGGAGATGGGCGAGCGGGGCAACCGCGTGATCACCGTCGACCTCCTCGGCCACGGCCGCTCCGAAAGGCCGCCGGAGATGTCCCACTATTCGATGACCTTCTTCGCCCGCCAGGTCGAGGCCCTGCTCGATCACCTCGAGCTCGAGCAGGCCGTTGTGGGTGGAACCTCCCTGGGGGCCAATACGACGCTCGAGCTCAACTATCTGGCCCCAGAGCGCGTCAAGGCGATGATGATCGAGATGCCGGTGCTCGATAACGCCCTGCTCGCGGCGGCGGTGATCTTCACGCCGATCATGGTCGGCCTGCGCTTCGGAGAGCCGGTGCTGCGGCTGCTCGCCTCGGGGGCCCGCAGGATCCCGCGCACCAATCCGCTGCTCGACATCGGTCTCGACTGGTTCCGGCAGGACCCGGCGCCCTCGTCGGCGATCCTCGAGGGACTCTTCCTCGGATCCTCCGCCCCCCATCACCAGTTCCGCGTGCGGATGACCCAGCCCACACTGGTGATCGGCCACCGTGCTGATCCGCTTCATCCGTTCTCGGACTCGGGGATGCTGGCCGAGGAGCTCCCGAACTCTCGCCTGATCGAGGCCACCTCCATACTCGAGTGGCGGCTCTCCCCCGAGCGCCTCGACAGCGAGCTGGCGAACTTCCTCGATGAGGTCTGGGACGGAGTGGTGGATTCAGCGGCGACGAAGGTCACGGTGGAATCCACGGGATTGCGCTAAGCGAGCCTTCAACGAGCTCCGCTAGCCTGATCGCCCTCTGATGGCCTCTCGCAAGGAAGAGAAGGAGCGCCTCCGCGCACAGCGGCTTGCCGCCGAGCGGGCCGCGGCATCCGGCGGGCGGATGCGGCTGCTCGGCGGCTACGTCGTCGCCGGCGCGCTCGCCCTGGCTGTGATCGTCGGTTTGGTGATCGTGGTCACCAGCGGCGGCAGCGGGGATAGCGGCGCGTGCAGCAATGCGCACATCCAGAACACCGGCAGCTTCTCCGGGCTCACGCCCGACTGCCGGAAGGGGACCCCTCCGCCGCCGATCCAGTTCGCCGACCTGGAGATCTCGGCCCAGAGGGCCGGCTGCCAGGTCAGGCTCAACCTGCCGGATGAGGGCAACACCCATGTCCCCAACTCGACCCCGGTCCAGTACAAGACCGTGCCGCCGACGTCTGGCAATCACAATCCGATTCCTATTTCGGATGGCGCATACACGACCCCAATGAGCGCCAATCCCGCCACCAAGGGCATGAACATCCGCGACGAAGTCCACGCGATGGAACACGGCCGGGTGGAGATCCACTACAGGCCCACCCTGCCGGAGAGCCAGCAGCTGGCGTTGAAGGGGGTCTTCGATGCGAGTCCCGACGGTGTCTTGCTCTACCCCGATCCGAACATGCCATACGACGTCGCGGTCACCGCCTGGACCAAGATGGTGGTCTGCCCGCACTACGACCCGCTCGTCCTCGACGTGATGCGCAACTTCCGCGACACCTACCTCGGCAACGGGCCCGAGCAGCAGATCCCGATTCACGTGGGGTAGCGCCAAGCTGGGCGGCCGTTTGTGCCGCGATCTAACGGCGACGCCAATGTGTTCCAGGGTGGGCATGCGCAAGATGGATGCGAGGCTGCGCGTCAGCGCAACCCGTTATGCGAGAGTGCGCGTCAACGCAACCCGTTTGATGTTGGGGGTCTGCCTGGCGCTGATCACGGCCCTTGCCTGGGTCGCCGCGCCCGCGCTCTCGCTGCGCCCCTACATCCCCGGCGCGGTCGACTTCGAGCGCGCTCTCCCCGCGGCGAAGCGAATGAAGGCCACGGCGGTGATGTCCGGTCGCTCGGCCCGGCACGAGAAGGCCGCGCGCTGGATCTCGCCGCCGGTCAGGGCACCGCACCGGTTCGACCTCGTCGGGGTCGCCCGCGAGATGCGGGCAGTGCAGATCCGGGTGCGCCGGGACGGCGGGCACTGGAGCGACTGGGTGGACCAGGAAGACGGGACGCCGATCTACGTCGGCGGCGCGGACTACGCCCAGGTGCGGGCTCCGTTCCGGCCCCATGGCCGCCTGCACTTCGTGAACGTCTCCGGAACCGCGGGCAGCTTCGCCGACCGGTTGGTCAACTCCGCGCGCAGCGCGATCAACACCGCCCTCATCTTTGTCGCCTCGACGCCGGTGGCCCAGGCGATCGCCCCGAAGCCGCGAGTCGTCAGCCGCGCCGCCTGGGGAGCAGACCTGGCGAGCGGCGGGTGCCGGCCGCGGGGACCGCCCGAGTACGGCACCGTGCGAGCCGCGGTCATTCACCACACCGTGAACGCGAACGACTACACGCCCGAGGAGGCGCCCTCGATCGTCCTCGGCATCTGCCGGTTCCACGTCTACGGCAACGGCTGGAACGACATCGGCTACAACGCACTCGTCGACCGCTTCGGGACGGTCTACGAGGGGCGGGCGGGCGGCCTGAAGCGGCCGGTCGTCGGCGCCCAGGCACAGGGCTTCAATTCCCAGACGACATCGATCGCGTCGATCGGCGACCACACGAGCGAAGCGCCCACGCCGCAGGCCCAGCGCTCGATCATCCAGTTCCTGGCCTGGAAGATGGCGATCAACCGCGCGTATCCGGTGACCAGCGCGGTCCGGCTGACGTCAGCCGGGGGCCCGGAGAGCCGTTATCCGGTGGGTGCTGTGATCACCGTCCCGCGGATCGTGGGCCACACCACACTGGGCCTGACCGCCTGTCCGGGCGGCGCGATGATCCCCCTGATTCCGCAGATCACAGCGGCCGTGCAGAAGCGGATCAAGCACTTCGCAAAGGGCAAGCCCAAGAAGAAGCACCGCAAGCACCACGGCGGCGGCATCCCCGGCTAGGAGCGATACGCGGGGAAGAAACCCTGCGCCGCCGGACCGGCCTCCGCGGCGAGCCGCTCGTATTCGGCCGGGTCGCAGATCAGCTCATGAGTGCGGAACGGGGCCTCTCCAGTGGCGAAGCCGCGCTTGAAGTCGTCGAGCGAGTCACCGGGTGCGAGGCCGCCGCCGAGACTGACCGGAAGGCCGAGCTCGGAGCCCAGCGAGATCATCGCCGCGAACAGGTTCTTCATCGGGGAGTCGTCAAGCGCCTCGTCGGCGGTGCCTCCCAGGTAGTAGTGGAGGTAGCCGTCGCCGGCCACCGCGATCGCGCCTGCGAGCGGCTCTCCATCGCGAGCCGCGAGGACGAGCCAGCTCCGATCGCCGCGGAGCAGGCGCTCGAAGTACTCGCTCGGATAGAGGTAGCGCTCGGCCGCGCCAGTCCGCGCCATCGTCTCGGCATAGACCCGCTCGAATGCCTGACGGGCAGCGGCCTCGGTCTCCGGCCCTGTGGTCACGTCCACGGACCAGCCGCGGCGCTCGTTGCGGCGGATCTGCTCGCGGAGGCGCTTGCGAATGCCGCCCGCGCCATTGGCGACGTGGACGTGGTTGCGGACCGTGCCTCCCAGCAACGGCGCCTCCTCCGCGATTCGGCCGCGGACGAAGACGCTGACCAGGTCGGTCCGCGACCAGTCGATTCGCTCGGGATCGATCGGTGCCTCGGGGGTCCCCGACCCGCCCGGGTAGCCGTAGGGCGAGATTGCGTCGACACGATCCGTCCCCTCGATCGGGCGGAGGATGGCCGGTATGCGCAGCTCCTCGCCGATCTCAATGGTGTGGGTGACACCCTCGGCCTCGAGGAACGCGGGCGAGCGGAAGAAGCTCTTCGGGTCGGCGGCGGCCGCCCCGCCGTCCGCGATCAGCCGCGCCTCCACCGGCTCACTCCTCGGGCGGCTCGGGCAGGTCCTCGCGGAAGCCGCCCCAGATCTCGACGTCGATCAGCTCGTCACCATGGCGGACCTGCTTGCGGAGCACGCCCTCCTGCTTCCAGCCGTTGTAGATGACTGCCTTCTTCGCCGCCTCGTTGGTGGTCGGAATGCGGCCGTAGACCTTGTGCGCGCCGAACTCCTCGAACGCCTTCAGGTTCGTGAGCCGCTCAGCCTCCCGCCCGACCCCCCTGCCGCGAACACGCTCGTCTCCCATGATCGCTCCGAGCTCCGGCGCCGTCTGGCGCTTGAGGCCGTAGAGCGCCGTGTAGCCGACCGGCTCGTCGATGCCCTCGACCTCGACGGCCCACTTGCGGTCCTCCGCCTCCGGGTCCCGGGACTGCTCGATGGCGCGGTCCACCCAGCGCCGGGCGTCGTCCTCGGTGAACTCGTCGCGGTGCTCGAGCAGGTTGGCGATCGCCGCAGGGGAGTTGAACCAGCGGTGCACGGCGGCCGCATCCTCTGACCGGAAGTCCCGCAGCGAGATCCCTCGTGCCATCAGCGCTCTCCCGCCTGCTCGCGCTCGGCTGCCTGCCGCAGCGGCGAGTCGGCCGAGGAGCCCCCGTAGGGGTCGACCGCCACGCTCCCGGCCCCGCCGAGCAGGGCCCGGGGCGTGCGCGCCAGGATCTTCAGGTCGAGCCGCAGCGACCGGTGCTCCACGTACCAGACGTCCAGCTCGATGCGCTCCTCCCAGGGAATCCCGGCGCGGCCGTGGATCTGGGCCCAACCGGTGACACCGGGGCGGAGATCGAGGCGGCGCCGCTGACGGGGCGTGTAGAGCTCGACCTGGGCCGGGAGGGTAGCCCGGGGCCCGACGATCCGCATCTCGCCGCGCAGCACGTTGAAGAGGTTGGGGAGCTCGTCGAACGAGAAGCGGCGAAGCAGCCGGCCGACCCTGGTGACCCGCGGGTCCGCCGAGGTCACCGCGATGCCCACGCCGACCGGATCGGCGCCCCGGCGCATGGTCCGGAGCTTGAAGAGCTCGAAGATGACGCCGTCCTTGCCGACGCGGCGCTGCCGGTAGATCACCGGGCCCGGCGACTCCAGGCGAATCGCGATCGCGGCCGCCAGCAACAGGGGCGAAACCACGATCAGGCTGACCACGGCGATCGCCAGGTCGGCCGCGCGCGGCAGGCCCTGCTTCGGGCGGCTCATCGGCTCCGGCAGGTCGAACCGCTGCTGCACGCCGTCGGGCGAGTTGCCGTCCGTCGCGCTCATCGGGTGCCCTCCACCTTCTCCCAGCCGATCGGCACCCTCCCCGCGCGGAGCCGGTCCCAGAGTCCAACTGCGATGGAGGCGGTCACGGTGACGTAGTAGTAGGCGATCCGGAGCGGGAGGACGGGGACGAATCGCCCGAGCAGGGCACCGAGCAGCACGGCGAGTTGGATCGCCAGGGTGGCCGTGTAGACCCAGCCGTCGCCGAGCAGTGCGATGTTGACGCCAAAGGCGATCACGTGAAGCCAGGGCGTCAGATAGCGCAGCAGGCGATGCGAGTAGATCTCGAACGCATAGACGGGCCCGTACCCGCGAGGGTCGAGCATCCCCCAGCGCAGCATCACGTCCCAGAGGCCCCACATCATCCGGCGCTTGCGGCGGAACTCGCCCTCCACCGTGGGAGCCATCCTCTCCTCGGCGACCGCCTCCGGCTCGTAGACGGCGCGCCAGCCCCGTTTGGTGAGCTCGAAGGGAAAGCCGATGTCCTGGCCGCGGCTCGGGTCGAGCTCGATGTACGCGTCGCGGCGCACCGCGTAGATCGCCCCGTTGCCGGCGGTGATCCCCGCCAGGCGCGTCTCCCTGGAGCGCACAGCCATCTCGTAGCGCCAGTAGAGGCCTTCCTGGTTGCCACCCTCGCCGCCGTCGAAGCGCACCCGTCCGCAGGCGTAGCCGACGCGGCCGCCGTCGAACCGGTCGACCAGCCGGCGCAGCGCGTCCGAGCGCCAGTAGCTGTTGGCGTCCGAGAAGACCAGGATCGCGCCCTCGGTTTGGCGAACCGCCTCATTGAGGGCCGCCACCTTGCCGCCGCGGGGCAGCTCCAGGACCCGGGCGGCGCCCGTCTGGCGGGCGAGCTCCGCCGTCCGGTCGGTCGAGCCGTCGGAGGCGACCACGATCTCGATGAGATCGGCGGGGTAGTCGAGCGCCCTCGCGTTGGCGATCTTGCGCTCGATCACCTCCTCCTCGTCATAGGCGGGGATGATCAGGCTGACGCGCGGGAGCTCTCCCGTGGGCTCCGCGTTGGCCCGGCCCTCGCCGAAGATCCCCGCGAGGGCCCAGAGCAGGAGTGGATACCCCAGGTGGGCGTAGACGATCAGGCCGGCGGCGACCCAGAAGACGATCTCGAGCGCCATCAGCGGTTGATTATCGGAGGCTGGAGCCGCCGAGGAGCTCCCGGTAGAGGCCCATCGTCTGCTCAGCGATGCGGTCCCAGGAGTAGGTCGTCGCGGCCTCGCGGGCGGCGGCGGCCCCCAGCTGCTCCCGCGCTGCCGAGTCCCCAAGCAGTTCGCTCAGCGCGCCGGCCAGCGCTTTCGGGTCCTCCGGCGGCACGAGCTTCGCCGCCCCTCGCTCCGCGATCTCGGGAAAGCCGCCCAGCGAGCTCAGCACGAGAGGGCGCCCGAAGGCGAGCGCGGTGTAGAGCACGCCGGACTGCTCGATGTTCCGGTATGGCAGGACCACGAGGTCGGCCCGCCGCATCAAGGCGGGGATCTCATTGTCGGGGATGAAGCGATCCACGAAGCGGACCGTGCCGGGCACCTGCCGGGCGAGCGCATGCAGCCCGTCCATCGCCATGCGCGGCATCCCGGCGATCCAGAGCTCGGCGCCCTCCACCCGCTTCATCGCCTCCAGGAGGACGTCGGTCCCCTTGTAGGGGCGGATCAGGCCGAAGGCCAGAATCACCGGCCCCTCCACGGCTTCGAGCTCCGCCGGCAGGGGCAGTTCGTCGGTCTGCTCAGCCAGGTATGTGAAGGCGCCGTGAGGGATCATCCGCAGCCGCTCGCCCGGGACTCCGAAGTCGGCCTGGAGGCGTCGCGCGCCATGCTCGGAATGGACCACAACGGCGTCCATCTCGGCAAGCAGCCTGGTGAGCGAGCTTCCGATCCGGCTCCCCGCCTCCGGCAGGCGCCAGTGCATCGTGTAGACGCGCGGGCGCTTCGGCGGGAGCAGGCGGCGGTCCAGAGCCGGGATCGGGAGCCATTGGTAGTGGACGAGATCCGCCTGCTCGGCGACGCGTCGGTAGCGCCGCATGTCCGGGATGTGCTCCGCGACCCGCAGCAGGCGACGCCGGCGGGCTCCGTTCCCCTCCGGGGAGCTGCGCCGGTAGAAGAGCTCGCGCACCTCATAGCCCTGCTCCCGGGGCACCGCCCCGTAGGGGAAACGGCAGGTGATCAGCTCCACCTCCGCTCCGGCCCTGGCGAGGGCCCCCGCCAGGGCGTGGTCATAGGGTGGCGTGTACGCCGGTGGATCGACGATCTGGACGCGCATGGGCGAGCATTGTCGCCGTGCTGGTCTCCTATTGCGTGGTCAACACCAACGGGCGGGAGCTGCTACTCCGCTGCCTGGACGCGATCGAGCGCACGACGCCGCCCGACCTGGAGCACGAGATCCTGCTGCTCGACAACGCGTCCGAAGACGGCTCAGCCGAAGCCGTGCGTGAGTTGGATCGCGAGATCAGGGTGATCGCGCTCGACCGCCGCCAGGGCAAGGCGGCCAACGACACGCGCCTGCTGCAGGAGGCGCGTGGCGAGTTCTGCCTGCTTCTCAACGAGGACTCGGAGCCCCGGCCCGGGGCGGTGGCCGCACTGCTCGGAGCGCTCCGGGCGGACCGGAACGCCGGCGCGGCGGGCGCTCAGCTGCTCTCGCCCGACGGCAGAGAGGTGCCCTGTGCCTGGCGCCTGCCGAGTGCCGAGACCGCGCTCGCCGGCGCCCTCTTCATGCACCGCCGGGTGACCGTCGAGAGCGGCGGCGAGGGAGTCCGCCCGGTCGGCTGGGTGCAGTCGAGCGCGATGATGGTCCGGCGTGAGGCGGCCGAGCGTGTCGGTTGGCTCGACCCCGACTTCTTCGTTTACTCCGACGAGACCGACTTCTGCAAGCGGCTCTGGGACGCCCACTGGAAGGTCCTCTACGTCCCGTCGGCGAGGGCCGTGCACCACGACCAGATGGCGCGGGATGTGGCAGGGGCCGAGCGTCGGATCGTCGAGTACCACCGCAACCGGGACCGCTATCTGCGCAAGCACCTCGGTCGGGTGGAGGCCGCACTGATGCGGCCGCTGCTCGCCTGGCCGTACCTGCTCCGCGCAGCCGCTGCCCTCGCCCTTCCCGGACACTCCCCGCGCCGCTACTGGCTGCACGCTCGCCAGGCACTGCTTCCGGGCCGCGGCGAGGGCATCCGCGAGGCAGCGGAGGCCTACAACCGGGCCCTGGGCGCCGGGCCTTAGGGTCGTCCCATGCGGATCCAGGTCGTGACGCAGATGTGGCCGAGCCCGGAGCAGCCCGACCTGGGGAGCTTCCTGGTGCCCCTGACCAGGGAGATCGAGGCTCTCGGACACGAAGTCGAGGTCTCCTCGATCAGCCAGCGCGGGGGATCGCGTTCGAAGTACTTGCGGCTGGTGCGTGAGGCGCGCGCCGCCGCCCACCGCTTTGGCCCCGACATCGTCTTCGCCCACTTCCTCTTTCCGGCCGGAGCGGCCGGAGCCCTCGGGGCCCGGGCGGCCGGCGCGCCGCTCGTCGTGATGGCCCACGGCCAGGACGTCACCAACCTCGGCCGGATCCCGGGCGTCACCGCCGCCACCCGCTGGGTGCTGCGCCGCTCCGCGGCCGTGATCGCCAACTCGCGCTGGCTCGGCGACCGCCTCACACGGCGGATCCCCGCGGCGGAAGGCAAGATCGAGGTGATCGACTGTGGTGTCGATCTCGACGCTTTCTCGCCCTGCCCTGCGGCCGACGCGCGCCGCGCGCTCGACTGGGACGGCGAGGGGCCCGCCTTCCTCTGTGTCGGCTCGCTGATCGAGCGCAAGAACGTGGTGTGCCTCGCCGACGCCTTCGCCTCGCTCGGCCGCGGTCGGCTCGCGTTCGTCGGCGACGGGCCCCTGCGCGAGCAGCTCACCGGCAGGGCGAACGTCACCCTGGCGGGCCGGGTTCCGCAGTCGGAGGTGCCCCAGTGGATCGCCGCGAGCGACGTGCTCTGCCAGCCCTCGCTGATGGAACCGTTCGGGCAGGCGACGCTGGAGGCGATGGCGATGGAGCGCAGCGTCGTGGCGACGACCGTCGGAGGGCCGCCCGAGTTCGTCACTGCGGAGGCCGGCGTTCTGGTCGACCCAGAGGACGAGGCCGCACTGCGGGCCGCCCTGGAGCGGGCGGCCGCGCTGCCGTCGCCCAACGCTTCCGCACGCGAAGCGGCCGCCGAACACGACGTAAAGCGCCAGGCGGCTCGGATGGCCGACGTGCTGGTGCGAGCCGCCGACCTGGGCTAGCGAATCGCGTCCTCGTCGCGCTGTTCCGCTTCGAGCGCCTCACGGGTCAGGCGAGGACCGCGTCGACCGACATGCTCGGGCTCCGGCGAAGGCCCCTCGGCTGGAGCCGCGCGCAAGCTCGCCAGGGCGCTCCTGACCGTCGCCGGGCTGAGCACACGGCCGGCGGCCTCGCGCTCCTCCTCGTTGAGGAAGCCGGTTGCCCAGAGCAGCAGCGGATAGGCGAGCCAGAGGACGGTTCGCCCCGCCAGACCCCCGATGCCCGAGGTGGGCACGAAGATCTCTCCCACCGCCACCAGCACGGCGGCCAGACCGAACGCCTGCGCCAGCCTGGCCCACTCGTAGGGCACCTTGAAGAGCCGCTGGGTGAAGACGTACATCAGTACCAGCACCACTGCGTATGAGGCGACCAGCGAGATCCCAGCGCCGACGATCCCGAGAGAAGGCAGCAGCGCCAGGTTGAGGCCGATGTTCACGACGGTGCCGGCGCCGGTGGCAGGGAAGTTGAACTCGGTACGGCCAGTGCGCCCCAGGATGATCACCAGGACGAGGTAGAGCGCGTAGAGCATCACGCCGGTCGAGATCAGGCCGATCGTCTTGTAGGAGTCGAAGAACTCGGGAGCGGCGAGGACACGGACGATCCAGCGCGATAGCAGCCACATGCCCGCCACCACGAAGGTCGTCACCGAGACGAACCAGGTGACGATCACCGCATACGCCCGGCGGGCCTCGTCGTCATCGGTGATGGAGTACGCGAGCGGCGGCCAGGCGAGCTGGAATCCCTTGACCAGCACGTTGACGGCCTGTGCGAACTTGACCGAGAGGCTGTAGAGGCCGGCGTCCCCAAGCCCGACGATCCGGACGATCAGCACCCGGTCGATGAAGTTGAGCGAGTAGAGCGAGAGCTCCGCCGGCATCGTCGGCAAGCCCCAGCGCAGCATCCGGCGCCAGACTGCCCAGTCCGGAATCACGCCGAGGCGGTGGCGCTGGGCGATCACAAGTCCCGCCAGGAACACTGCGCCCGTGCCGTACTGACCCCAGAGCAGGCCGCTGGCGCCCTTGTCCTCTCCGACCACCAGCCAGACGGTCACGGGGATCGTGACGAGGACGTTCGAGACCGTGAAGGCGAAGTAGGCCTTGGCCCGCTCGTCGAGGCGGAAGAGCGCCGTCAGGAACTCGAACATCGTGAAGACCCAGAGCCCGAAGATCGCGATCCGCATCAGGCCGGCGTCCGAGTGTCCGAGCAGGAGCCTGGAGAGCGGCTCGGCGAGGGGAAGGGCGATCGCCAGGCCGATCGTCGTCGTCCAGAGCAGCGAGGCGAAGGCCGTCTTCACGACCTGGTTCGGCTCCTCGCCGGCCTGGTAGTAGAAGCGGAGCAGCGCCTCGATGATCCCCAGCCTGATCACGATGCTTGCCGCGATCACCCCTGTGACGAGCACCTCGGCCGCGCCGTAGTCGGCCGGCGTCAGGTAGCGCGTGTAGAGCGGGAGCAACGCAACCGCGATCAGCTTCGAGATCACGCTCGAAGCCGTGTAGGCGGCGCCGGTGGTCGCCAGGCGGCGGAGGTATCCGGTCATCGGATCAGGAGGCGACTGTAGGCACCGAGGCGGACTCGGCCGGTGGAGCGGATTCAGCCCTGCGGCTCCGGCGCGGCCACTCCCCGGCCCCGACCTCGGCGGCGAGCACCCCTCCCACCGCGAGCAGGGTCCAGGTCAGCGGGTCCGTCAGGTATGCGGCGTAGCCGATCGTGTGGATGAGCAGGGCAGAGAAGGCCGCGGCGATCCCGATCCTGGCGGGGGTCAGCTCGGCCCTGTCGCCCTCTTCCAGGGCGCGGAAGGGCGCTCCGAGCCCCGGCGCGATCGAGCGCATTCCATCGAAGACCGTCCACAGGGCCACCGCCAGCAGCGCCAGGTAGCCGACGATGCCGATCACCCCCTGCTCGGCCGCGACGGTGACCGGCTCAGTGTGGGAGATCGTCGTGTCCCCCGGAGCCACGTGCTCGGCCTTGGCGAATGCCTTGGAGAAGGACGCCGAGCCGTAGCCGTACAGGGGCCGGTGGCGGGCGAGCTTGAATCCTCCGGAAACCAGGCTGCTGTGCCCTTCGGTGACCGTGCGGGTGGACTCATTCGAGCCACCGGCGGCGAAGAGGACCCCGACCACGATCGCGGCGAGAGCGACCGGCGTCGCGATCGCGGTCCAGCGAACGCTCCAGCGCAGCGCGGCGAGCACCGCCAGCCCGATGAAGAGGGCGATGAAGCTGGTCTGGGAGAACGCAAAGACGAGGCCGGCGAAGATGACCGCCACGACTGTGGCCAAGCCGAGTGCGATTCGCTGACTCGCCGCCCAGATCAACCCGGTCGTCCCGAGCAGGATGGCCAGCACGAGATAGCGGCCGAAGATGTTGGGGTCCCAGAAGAGCGAGTTGACCCGGAAGTAGAAGTGGAAGTCGTTGGAGGCGTCCAGCTTGCCGTTCCAGAAGATGTGATGGTCGGCGAACTGGCCGATCCCAATCGCGGCCAGCAGCAGACCCTCGGCGAGAACCACCGCGAAGGCCCACTTGAGCAGGCGCCGGTCCCAGGTCGCCTCCGCCAGGAGCGAGAAGAGGATGGCGAACGGGACCAGGAAGAAGCCCAGGTTGCGTGCAGCGAAGGCCACGTCCTCCGAGTAGATCGTCTGCACGGCGTACAGGCAGATCACCAGGACAAGGGCCAGCACCAGCGGCTTCGGCAGCCTCCGCAACCTGGTCTCCCCCCGCACGGTGGCAACCACCGTCGCCAAGACGCCCGCGCCGATCACGACATAGAGCGGCACCAGCAGGTTGACCGCCTCACCTCCCGCAACGTGCAGGCGGATCCGGAACGGCAGAGTGGCCACCACCAGCAGCGGCAGCAGGACCGGCCACCGGAGCATCGCGGCAGCGCCGATCGCAAGGACGAAGATCCCGGCCACGATCGCTCCGGCGAACTCGAGGTGGTGCTCACGCAGGTTCCGGATGTCGTCCCAGCCCTGTCCGCCGACCAGCGCGACGGCGAGTATCCCCGCCAGCACCAGGCCCGCGGCTCGCAGCCGGGAATCGGAGGCGAGGAACGAGGCAGAAAGTGCCCCGGCCGCCGCGAGACAGCCGATGACCTCGAGCGCCTCGCTCACGAGGTGGCCCCGCGCACCGCGATGGTCAGGTGCTCACCCGGAATGAGGACGCGATCGGCGTGCTGAAACGAGAGACGCATGCGGTAGATCCCCGCCGGGACGGGCTGGCCAGAGGCGTCGGCTCCGTCCCAGTCGAAGCAATGGGCCCCGGACTTGGGCCGGTCCGGCACGCTGTCGCTGCCCGTCAGCGACGCCGCATCGGCGAGCACGCGCACTTCCTGATCGGCCGCGTTCACCACCGCGACCCGAACGGTGTCGTTGCGAGTGAGCCTGAAGCAGATTCGGTAGCCGCCGTCCCGGCGCGTCTTCAGCTTGGTCGAGCTGACGACCGGTCCCTGGTCACGAAGGTGCTGCGTCTCGACAATCGCCGCCGCGGTTGCCGCCAGCAGGACCGCCACCGCCAGAGCGGAGATCAGGACGGCGGATCGACCGCGCTTGCTCAGATTCCCGAGGCGGTCGTGTCGCTGGCCCCAGTCCCGCTCGACCCGCCGGCCTTGTCATCCCCAAGCACAACGGCGACCGGATCTCCCTCTGCCGCCTGCCGAACCTCGTTGTTCATCGCCTGCGTCTTGGAGACGCCGACGATCTGACCGACGATCGGGGCGCATTCCTTGCCGTCAGACGGATCGAACATGACCACGCTGACCGGGAACGGGGTCGAAGTGTTGCCCACGGGGCCGACCTTGTACTGCGCCTGCTTCAGCTGGCCCGCCGAGGAGGCGGCGAGCCCGGGCGTCGCGGTCCCGTTGAGGACGGCGACTTTTGTCTGGCCGGGCGGACAGGGGCCCTTCTTCGCCGATCCCGACGGCGCGCTCGTGGAGTCCGAGCCGCTACCGGTGATCCGGATGACGGCGAAGGCGACCCCGGCGACCAGGATGATCGCGCCTAACACGCTCAGGGCGAGCCAGAGCGGCTCGGAGAGCCAGGCGGGGCGCCCACGCCCCACGCCTGGGCGGCGCCGGCGCTGCTCGAAGCGCTGGCGGCGTTCAGCCGCCTGCCGGGCGAGCTCCGCTCGCCTGAACGCCTCCGCCTCGTTTGGTGCCGTGGCGGCCGCCGCCGCCGCGGCCTGCTCCGGCTCCTTGGTCGCCACCGCGCTCGCGGCCCGCTCCGCCGGAGCGACCGCTTCTACGTCGTTGCCCCCCTCGACCAGGAAGCTGGCCCGTTCACGAAGACGCCGCACGTCGCGGGCTTGGGTGAAATAGAGCAAGGCGAGCAGGGCAAGGCCGAGGAACGAGGCGATGCCCGCGACTGCTCCGACGTCCTTCACGAGGCTGCTCATGGCCGCGGCGCGGGATGTTAAGGGGGTTGATGTGAGGGCGCGCGGTCGCGCGACCCGTTCTCAGTGGGTGAGGTCGTCGACCGGAAGCACCGCGGCGCGCCTCGAAGAGACGAGCTCCACGGTCTGCTCCGCCAGGTTCGCTTCGTCCCCGTCGCTGACCAGCCGCTCGAGCCGCGTCAGCGTGCCGTTCACCCACTCCGGGTCGAGCGGCGCCTTGCGAACGGCGCGCACGATGCGGTCCGACGCCGTCGGCTGCGGCCGCTCGTCGGAGTTGAAGAGCTCCTCATGAATCTTCTCGCCCGGGCGAGCGCCGACGTATTCGATCGCGATGTCGACCTCCGGCTCGTACCCGGCGAGCCGGATCATGTTGTGCGCGAGATCGACGATCTTCACCGGCTCGCCCATCTCGAGGACGAAGACCTCCCCGCTGGCCCCGCCGAGGTCGCCCGAGCGGATCACGAGCTGGACCGCCTCCGGGATCGTCATGAAGTAGCGCGTCATCTCCGGGTCGGTCACCGTGACCGGCCCACCCCGCTCGATCTGGCCGCGGAAGATCGGCACGACGCTGCCCGAGGAGGCGAGGACGTTGCCGAAACGGACCGTGACGAAGCGGGTCTGCGGGTGCTTGCGGCCCGCCGCCTCGACGATCCACTCCGCCATCGCCTTCGAGGCGCCCATCACGGTGCGCGGGTTGACGGCCTTGTCGGTCGAGACCAGGACGAAGCGCTCGCAGCCCGAGGCCACGGCGGTCTCCGCCGTGATCCTGGTGGCCATCGCGTTGTTGCGGATCGCCTCGAGCGGGTTCGCCTCCATCAGCGGGACGTGCTTGTAGGCGGCGGCGTGGAAGACCACATCGGGCCTGAAGCGCTGCATCACCTCGAGCATCCGGTCGCCCTCTCTGCAGTCGGCGAGCACCGACTCGATCTGCGTGAAGTGGCGTTCCTCGACCATCTCCCGGTCGATCCGGAAGAGGTTGTCCTCCGCGCGATCGAGGATGACCAGCAACTTCGGGCGGACCCTGGCGATCTGGCGGACCAGCTCGGAGCCGATCGAGCCGCCGGCGCCCGTGACCATCACGACCTTGTCCTGGATGTAGGCGCCGACCCGGTCGAGCTCCATCCTCACCGGTTCGCGACCGAGCACGTCCTCGACCTGGACCTCGCGCAGCTGGCGCGTCAGCTGCACCCCGCCGCGGAGCAGCTCGAAGACCGTCGGGAGGGTCCGCACCGGCAGGTCGCGCTCCCGGCAGGCCGTCACGACCCGCCCGCGCAGGACTCCCGGAGCGGAGGGGATCGCGATGATCACCTCGTCGGGATTGAACTCATCGAGGAGGTCCCCCACCTCGTCGGTGGTGCCGAGGACGTTGAGGCCGTGCAGGCGCATCCCGCGCTTGCGCGGGTCGTCATCCAGGAAGCCGATCGCCCGGGCGGCCAGGTTCGGGTTGAGCTGCATCTCGCGCGCCACCATCTGCCCGCCGGAGCCGGCGCCGACGACGAGCACGCGCCGGGCGCCGCGGACCTCGCGCCGCGCGAGCCGCTCCACCAGGACCATCCGGACCAAGAGCCGGGCTCCGCCGATCAGGAAGACCGTGAGCAGGAAGTTGCTGACCACGACCGAGCGCGGGATCTGATCGTCGAAGGGCTTCAGGAGCAGGAAGGTGACTGCGAGGATGGCCGTGGCGACGGCGCACGCCCGCAGCACGGCGATCATGTCCGGGAGCCGGAAGTAGCGCCACCACTTCTCGTAGAGGCCGGCGGCGTAGTAGACGATCAGCTGACCGACCACGATGAAGCCGATCGAGTTGGCCAGCATGTGGTCGTAGCGGGCCGGGATGCCACCCGGGGCATCGAGAAATCGCAACCTGAAAGCCAGGTAGTAGGCCGCGGCGAGGAGGATTGCGTCCGCGGCGATCTGGATGAGCTTGTGCCGGTAGACCGGGTGCTTGAGCCGCTCCACGCGAGCGTGAACTCTAGCCCCTACCATGCCGCCCCTGTGAGCGGCCACATTCTCCTCACGGGCGCCGTCACCGACAAGCTGGTCGACTTCGCCACCAACCTGATCGGGGACGCCGGCTATGCCGGTGTTTTCGTGCTGATGACGCTCGAGAGCGCCCTGATTCCGATCCCGAGCGAGGCGACGATGCTGTTCGCCGGGTTCAAGGTCGAGGACGGCACCCTGACGCTGGTCGGCGTCGTGGCGGCGGGGGTACTGGGCAACCTGGTCGGCTCCTGGATCGCGTACGCGATCGGCTACTACGGGCGGCTCGAGCTGGTCGAGCGGCACCGGGTCTTCCACACCAACCGCCGCTATCTCGAGTGGGCGGACGACTGGTTCAACCGCCACGGCGATGCGACCGTCTTCTTCTCCAGAATGCTGCCCATCATCCGCACCTTCATCTCTCTGCCGGCCGGGGTGGCGCGGATGCCCTTCTGGCGCTTCACGACACTCACCCTGGCGGGATGTATCCCCTGGGTCCTGGCCCTGGCGCTGATCGGCAAGGGGGTCGGCAGCAAGTGGCACGAGTGGAAGGACCACCTGCAGTACCTCGACTACGCAGTGCTGGCAGGCATCGTCTTGCTGATCGTCTGGGCGCTCATCAGGCGCAGGCGCGGCCCAGGCGACCCCGCGACCGAGGTTCGAGGGGGCTCCGAAGTGGATGCCGAGGAGCAGCCCGTTTCATGATCGAGCGGTCGAGGGCGATCGTCCTCGGCGCCGTCCAGGGGCCGACCGAGCTGCTCCCGGTCTCCAGCTCTGCACACCTCACATTGATCCCCTGGCTGGCCGGCTGGGACCCCGATGACCGCGACCCGGAGCTCGACAACAGCTTCGGGGTCGCGCTCCACGCGGGGGCGGCGGCCGCTCTCCTGATCGGCCAGCGGAGGGTGATCGCCGAGGAGCTGGGCACCTTCGACGCCCGCAAGGCCGGCGTGGTCGCGCTCTCGTTCCTTCCCCCCGCGATCCTCGGGGTCGCCTTCGAGCGGCCGATCGAGCGGCGGCTCGGCGGACCGCTGGCTACGGCCATCGGCCTGCTAGCTGGCGCCGCGGCGATGTTCGTCGCGGACCGCCGCCCACAGCTCCGGGACCGAGGGCGCGCGACGGCGACCGACGGGCTCGCGCTCGGGCTCGCCCAGGCGGCTGCGCTGGCCCCTGGCGTCTCTCGGAACGGAGCTACGCTGAGCGCCGCCCGCTGGCGAGGATTCACGCGGCAGCAGTCGAACATGCTCTCCCGCACGGTCGCCCTGCCGGTGATCGTCGGGGCCGCGACCCTCAAGGGAATGCGACTGCGGCGACGAGGTCTTCCGCGCGAGGCACGCGCCGGATTCGCCGCGGGCACCACCACCTCCTTCGCCTCGACGCTCGCCTCCCAGGCCCTGATCGGGCTGGTCGAGCGCGACAGGGCGCTCTGGCCGTACGCCGCCTACCGGGCGGGACTGGCCGGAATCGTGCTGGCAAGAGTGTGGCGTCAGCGGCGGGGCCGGACGATGCCTGATCCGCGGGTCGACGGGATCACGCCGGCCCCGTCCGGCAACGGTTCGGTCGCCTCCGGCAATGGCAGCCCCACCTGGGCGCCAGCACGGCGCGGTCCCGAGAGGCGATCCGGTTGAGCGAGGACGCGTACGCGAAAGCCGGGGTGAGCCAGGGAGACGCGGACGCCGCCGTCGCGTCCCTGGTCTCGGCGCTGGCCGCCTCGCCGCCGGCGCAGAGCCGGCAGGTTTTGGGCAGCGGCCACTACGCGAACGTGGTGCGGCTCGACGAGAGGACCGGGATCGCGCTCAGCACCGACGGCGTCGGCACCAAGCTCATGCTGGCGGAGCAGCTCGGCCGCTGGGACACCGTCGGCATCGACTGCGTGGCGATGAACGTCAACGACGTCATCTGCGTCGGAGCCGAGCCGCTCGCGATGGTCGACTACCTCGCAGTCGATCGCGCCGACCCGGAGATCGCCGGCGCGATCGGCGTCGGACTGGCGCGGGGGGCGGAGCTTGCGGGGATCGAGGTCGTCGGCGGCGAGCTCGCCCAGCTCGGCGAAATCGTCAACGGTCTCGATCTGGCGGGTGCCTGCTTCGGCGTCGTCGCGCTCGACTCCCTGGTCACCGGCGCCTCGATCGAGCCCGGGGACCCGGTGCTGGGGCTCCCGTCGTCGGGCCTCCATTCCAATGGCTACAGCCTGGCTCGCCGGGTGCTCGGCGAGATCCCCGCCGACGACGACCGCCTCGGTCGCCCGCTGGGCGAGGTCCTCCTGGAGCCGACCGAGATCTACGTCAGGCCGATCGTCGAGCTGCTGAGCTCATCCGTTGACGTGCGGGGCCTCGCCCACATCACTTCGGGCGGCCTCGGCAACCTGCTTCGTCTCGAGGCCGAGGTCGCGTATGAGATCGACGAGCCGCTCCCTGTGCCGCCGATCTTCGATCTGATCCGGGATCTCGGCCAGGTCGCCGATGAGGAGATGCACGAGGTCTTCAACATGGGGTGCGGCTTCTGCGTGGTCGTGGCGGCCGCGGATGAGGACGCGGCGCTGGGCCGGCTGCGTAAGCACTATCCGGAGGCGAAGCGGGTCGGCCGAGCGGCGGGCGGGTCGCCGGCGGTCGAGCGGGCCGGCTGAGACGAGGAATACGCCGGGTCGGTGTAGTAACGGACCTGGACAGTCATCATTCGCTCAGGCGATGCAAAGGCTGATCAGTTGGAACGCTTGAGCTCCACAGTCCTCTCGGGCCGCTACCGGCTCGAGTCGAAGCTGGGCTCAGGCGGGATGTCGACCGTCTATCTGGCGCTCGACGAGGTCCTCGATCGCCCGGTGGCCGTCAAGCTCCTGCATCGCGAGATCTCCGAGGAGGCGGACCAGCTGGAGCGATTCCGGCGCGAGGCCCGGGCAGCGGCGAGGCTCTCGCACCCCAACCTCGTCGGCGTGATCGACGCGGGCGAGGACGATGGGCGCCCGTACATCGTCTTCGAGTACATCGAGGGCCGCACGCTGAAGCGCCGCATCCAGGAAGACGGCGGGCTGCCCGTGGACGAAGCGGTCGCCTACGCGATCGAGATCGGACGGGGGCTGACCGCCGCCCACGCGCGCAAGCTGGTCCACCGCGACGTCAAGCCGCAGAACGTTCTCATCGACCCGGACGGCCGCGCCAAGGTGACCGACTTCGGGATCGCCCGGTCGCTGGAGCAGAAGGGGATGACCGCGACCGGCAGGGTGCTCGGCACCACCGACTACGTCTCCCCCGAGCAGGCGATGGGAGAGGATGTCGACGAGCGCTCGGATGTCTACTCACTCGGCGTCGTCCTCTACGAGATGCTCACCGGTGACGTCCCCTTCCAGGCCGAGACGCAGGTCGGGGTGGCGATGAAGCACGTCAACGTGCCGATGCCCGACGTGCAGACGAAGCGCCCGGAGGTCTCGGCCGCCGTTGCCTCGGTGGTCGACCGCGCCACCACCAAGGACCCCCGTGACCGCTACGGCACGGTGGCGCAGATGGTCCGCGACCTCGAACAGACGCTGGAGGTCGAAGCAGCCCGCCGGGGCGGGACGAGCGGCGAGGCGACCAGCGTGCTCGACTCGGTGCCCCCCTCGCGGCGCCGCTTAGGCAGCCGCCGGTCCTGGCTCAAGGTCGCGGTGGGCGTCATCGCGGCCGCCCTGATCGCAGCCGTGGTGATTTACGGCGCCGAGCACATCCACCTGGGCGGCAGCAGCAGTCCGCCGAGCAGCGCGGGGACCGAGGTCAGGCTCCCCGGCGACGCCGCCAGCGAGTTCGATCCACCCCCCGGCGATGGCCGGGAGACAGGAACCGAGCGGCTCGCGGTCGACTCGAATCCGACCGGAACCGATTGGACCTCGGAGCACTACGACAGCGAGGACTTCGGCGGCCTCAAGGATGGCGTCGGGCTCGCGATCGACGCCGGGGCAACCGTCTCGGCGAAGTCGATGCTGATCCGCAGCCCCACCAGCGGGTACGACGCGGAGATCTACGAGGCCGACGGATCGCCGCCGAGTTCGCTCTCCGGCTGGGGCCAGCCCGTGGCCACGATCACCAACGGCGGCGCCACCGAGACGATCGGCCTGCCCGGGAGCGTCGCCAAGTCGTTTCTCATCTGGATCACCAAGTTGCCCCAGGCCCAGGACGACCCGGGCAAGTTCCAGATGGAGATCTCGGACGTCCGGCTGACGAAATGACGGACGCGGACCGCAAGGCGGTCGAGGAGCTGCACGGAGCGATTCTCGATGCCTGGAATCGCCAGGACGCGGGTGCGTATGCCACACCATTCGCCGACGATGCGATCGTCGTCGGCTTCGATGGCAGCGAGATGCACGGACGCGACGACATCTCGGAGCAGCTCGGCGGCGCTCACCGACGAGCTGCGCGCCGCACGGGATTCGGGCTAGCGCTCGTAGCGCTGGGCGCGCTCGTAGCGCTCGACCGCCAGCTCGACCAGGCGGTCGCAGAGCTCCGGGTAGGCGATGCCGTCGGCCTCGAAGAGCTTGCCGTAGACGCTCGTCTCGGTGAAGCCGGGGATCGTGTTGAGCTCGTTCACGAGGACCTCGTCGCCGTCGACGAAGAAGTCGCAGCGGGCGAGCCCGCTGCAGCCGCAGAGCGTGAAGACCTGACGCGCCAGCTCCCTGAGGCTGTCGGTGGCCCGGTCGGAGATCCGCGCCGGAACGACCAGCTCCATGCCGCCCTCGGCGTACTTGGCCTCGTAGTCGTACCAGTCGTGCCCCTCGGTGACGATTTCCCCGGGCGGCGAGACGATCGGCTGCTCGTTGCCTAACAGCGAGCACTCGACCTCCTTGCCCGGGGCGGGCGCCTCGACGATCACGCGCGGGTCGTGTCGCCGCGCGGCCTCGACCGCGGCGTCGAGTTCCTCCTCTCCCGAGACGGGCGAAATCCCGACGCTCGAGCCGAGGCGCGCGGGCTTCACCCAGACGGGTTGCCCGAAGCCGGAGGCGATCGCGCGCCAGTCCTCCTCCCCGGCGCGGCAGTAGTCCACCTGCGGCAGGCCGTGGCGCGCCAGCAGGTCCTTGAAGACGAGCTTGTCCATGCAGACGACGGAGGCCTCGACGTCGGAGCCTGCATAGGGGACGTCGAGCACCTCGAGGAGCCCCTGGACGCTGCCGTCCTCCCCGCCAGGGCCGTGCAGGACCGGGAAGGCGACCTCGCAACCGAGCAGCCCCTCACCGGGCGTGAAGCTGATCGCTTCCCCGTCCACCGACCAGCCGCCGTCCCGGTCGATCATCACCTCGATCGTCTCGTGGCCGGCCTCGCGTAGCCCGGCGGCGACCGAGGCCGCGGAGCGCAGGGAGACCTCGTGCTCGCTCGAGATCCCGCCGCCGAGCACCGCCACCTTCACGGGGTCGTCGAGGTTGGGGGGCTGACGCCGACCGAGATCGTCACGGTGTCGCCACGCTGGCCTCGGGATCCCGCCGGCGGGAACTCCGAGATCACCACGCCGACCCGAGTCGGATCGGTCGTGTTCTGCTCCGTCACCGCGGGGACGAAGCCCGCCTTCTTCAGCGCGCTTACCGCTGCCTTCCGCGTCTGCCCGACGACGCTGGGGACGGTGATTACGCCGGTGGAGGCGAAGATCGTCACCTGCAATCCGCGCGCCACCTGCTTGCCGGCGGCGGGGGACTGGCTCAGGACCTTGCCCTGCGGCTCGGTCGAGTCGCGCTGCACCTCGGTCCCGGAGAGCCCCGCGTTGCCGATCGCTGCGAGCGCGGCCTGGTCGTCAAGCCCGACGACGTTCGGGATCGTCACCGTGTTGGCTCCACGGGAGACCAACAGGGTGACGGCCTGGGCGGTCGAGAGCTGCGTGCCGGCGGGTGGCGTGGTCCCGATCACCAGCCCGCGGGGGACCGTCTTCGAGAATTGTTGCTGTGTGCTCACCTTGAAACCGGCAGTTCCCAGGCGTTTTGTGGCGTCCGCCTCGGTCAGATTGGCGACGGTCGGCACCGCGACGATTGCCGGGCCCGAGCTCACGCTCAGGGTGACCGTGGAGCCCTCCTCGGCCTTGCCGCCGCCGCGGTCCGTGGGGATCGGGTCCTGCTCGACCACCTGGTTGCGCGGCGCGGCGCTGGGCACGGCCTTGATCGCGACGTCGAATCCCTTGGAGTCGAGCACCTGGCTGGCCTGGTCGACGTTCTGCCCGATCACATCGGGCACGGCTTGGTGCATCGGGCGGGTCAGGGCGTACGCGACGAGCGCGGCGACACCTGCGACCAGGAGCGCGAGCACGAACCACCGCCATCGTCGGCGCCGCTTCGGCTCGTAGTCCTCGTATCCCTCCTCCTCGCCCGGGATGTCCGTCTCGCCCTCCGGCGAGACCGCCGCGTAGGCGGCCGTGTCCTGTGCCCGGGGGGTGTCGGGCGCGCGCTCGGCCGCGTCGAGCGCCTTCAGGAACGCGTCGGCGTCCTTGAAGCGGGCGTCGGGGTCCTTCGCCAGGGCCCGCATCACCACAGCGTCCAGCGCGGGCGGGACATCCGGGTTGATCGCGCTCGGCCGGCGAGGCGCCTCGGAGACCTGCTTGAGCGCCACGGCCACGGCGCTGTCCCCCTCGAACGGGACGCGCCCGGTGAGCGCCTCATAGAGGATGACGCCGATCGAGTAGATGTCGGAGCGCGGCGTCGTGGGCTTGCCCTGCGCCTGCTCGGGAGAGAGGTACTGCGCCGTCCCCATCACGGAGCCGGTCGCGGTGATGTCGGAGTTCTCGCCGCCGCGGGCGATCCCGAAGTCGGCGACGCGGGCCCGCCCCTCGTCGTCGATCAGCACGTTCTGCGGCTTCAGGTCGCGGTGAATGATCCCCTTGCGGTGAGCGAAGCGCGCGGCGTTGAGGATCTGGCGGGTGAAGTTGATCGCGTCCTTGGTCCCCATGCCGCCCTTGACCAGGTCCTTGAGCGACGGGCCGTCGACGTACTCCATCGCGATGAAGTAGGAGCCGCCGAAGGAACCGCGGTCGAAGATTCCGACCACGTTCGGGTGCTGAAGTCCGGCGGCCGACTGGGCCTCGCGCTGAAAGCGCTGGACGAACTCGCTGTCCTGCGCGAAGCGGTCGTGGAGGATCTTGATCGCCACGTTGCGGTCGAGCTCGGTGTCCTCCGCGAGCCAGACGTCGGCCATCCCGCCCGAGCCGATCTTCCGCTCCAGGCGGTAGCGCTCGTCCACCATCGTGTCCTTGCGAGCGTCAGCCACCGGATCCGCCGTTCTGGAGGATCGCCTCGGCGACCGACTTGAAGATCGGCCCGCAGGTGGGACCGCCGAAGCCACTGGTGTGCTCGACGATGCAGGCGATGGCGATCCGCGGGTCGCTGGCCGGCGCAAAGCCGATGAACCAGGCGTCGTTGATGCCCGTCGAGATCTCGGCGGTTCCAGTCTTGCCCGCAACGTCGATGCCGGAGACCGCAGCCGCCGTACCCGTTCCCTCGCGCACCACGCTCTGCATCATCGTGTTGAGCTCCGACGCGGTGTCCTCGCCCATCACGCGGCTCTGGTGGGCGGGGTCCAGATTTGTCACCCGGCCGTCGGGATCGGTCACCTTCGACCACAGCCGCGGTTCCATCAGCTCGCCCTTGTTGGCGACGGTCGCGGCGACCTCCGCCATCTGCAGGGGCGTCACGCGGAGGCGCTCCTGGCCGATCGCGACGCGGCCGATGTCGATCGCGTCGGAGGGGCCGAGCAGCCTGTTTCCGGAGTAGACCCCGCTGGCGGCGAGCTGGAAGCCGGGGAGGTCGAGGCGGGGCTTGGCGTCGAATCCGTAGCGGTCCATGTACTTGAACATCGTGTCCTTGCCGAGCTTCTCGCCGACCTGCGCCCACCAGGTGTTGACCGAGTTGGTCAGCGCGGTGGTCATGTCGATGTCCCCGAACTGCTCCCCGCCGGAGTTCGAGAGCGGCACCCCGTCGATGGTCTGGGGTGAGCGGCCGCTCAGCACCGAGTCGGTGGTGAACTCGCCGCTGTCCAGCGCGGCGGTGGCCGTCACCACCTTCATCGTCGAGCCGGGCGGGTACCCGGCCTGGGTGGCGCGGTTGAAGAGCGGCGCCGAGTCCTCGGTGTTGAGCCGCTGGAAGGCCCGCGAGCTCTGTACCGAGTTCGGGTCGTACTCGGGGATGCTGACCATGGCCTTGATCTCGCCGGTGGCGGGCACCATCGCCACGACCGCTCCACGTCGGCCCGCGAGACCGTTCACGGCGGCCTGCTGAGCCGTCGGGTCCAGCGAGGACTGGACCTTGTCCCCCACCTGGGAGTGGCCCTGGAGCTCGTCGAGAATGGAGAGGAACTCGGTCTTGTTCCCGACCAGCTCGTCGTTGTGGGAGAGCTCGAACCCGACCCGTCCCCGATCGACGAAGCTGTAGCCGATCGGGTTGCCGAACAGGGCGCCCTGCGGATAGCGGCGGACATAGATCTTGTTGTTGCCCTTGCCCACCGGTTTCGAGTGAGCGATCACCGTGCCGTCGTCGGCCACGATGTCGCCACGCTTGATCTTCTGCTCCTCGAGCAAAGGCCGCCGGTTGGCGGTGTTTGCCTTCAACGAGCTCGAGTCGAACACCGACCAGTACGAGGTGAAGCCGAAGAGCAGCGCGTAGAGGACCAGGATGAGACCGAAGAGCTTGACGATCTGGCGGTTCACTCCGCCGCCTCCTGCTGGAGCCGCACCCTGCGTCTCGAGCGGTCGGAGATCATCAGCAGCAGGGCGAGCAGGATGAAGTTGGCGACGATCGAGCTGCCGCCGTAGCTGATGAAGGGCAGGGTCACGCCGGTGAGCGGGATCACTCTGGTGACCCCGCCGATGATCACGAAGGCCTGCAGGGCGAGGATCGTGGTCAGCCCGGTTGCGAGGAGCTTGGAGAAGCCGTCCTCCGCGAGCACGGCCGTCTTGAAGCCGCGCTCGGAGATCAGGGCATAGATCAGGACGACCGCAGCGCCGCCGAAGAGCCCGAGCTCATCGACGATCACGGCGTAGATGAAGTCCGTGTGCGGCGCGGGCAGGATCGCGCAGTCCGTGACATTGGCGCAGTGCGTTGCGCCCGGCAGCTGCACCAGCGAGTTGCCGAGTCCCCGGCCGAACAGGCCCCCGTCCGCCTGGGCGAAGAGGGATTGGGAGATCTGGTACCCGCTCCCTCCGGGGTCCTTGAACGGGTCGAGCCAGATCTCGAAGCGCTCGTGGATGTGCGCGGCCGTGTGAGAGAAGAACCAGGCCCCGACCACGAACATCAACAACCCGATGATCACGAACGAGATCCGTGCCGTCGCCACGTAGATCAGCGCCAGGAAGGCGCCGAAGAACATCACCGAGCTGCCGAGGTCGCGGATAAAGACCAGCAACACCATCGCGGCGCCCCAGACGACCAGCAGAGGTCCCAGGTGCTTGAGCGGGGGCACCACGATCCCGGCGAACTTCCGCGCCCCGACCACGAGGACCTCGCGGCGCTCGTTCAGGTAGCTGGCGAGGAAGACGACGATGCAGATCTTCGCCAGCTCGGTCGGCTGGAAGGTGATCGGGCCGAGGTCGACCGCCAGGAACGCGTCGTTGGTCGCGTGGCCCAAAAAGCGCGGCAGGATCAGCAGCACGATCCCCACCAGCGCAATCAGGTACCGGTAGCGCTCGAGGGCCGCGTAGTCGCGCAGAAAGATGATCGTCGCCGAGAAGAGCACGAGGCCGAGGACGAACCAGTTGGCCTGGTCGCGGGCGAGGCCCTCGTCGAGCCGGTAGAGCATCACCATCCCGAAGGCGGCGAGCAGCGCGACCAGCGGGAAGAGGAACGGATCCGCGTCGGGCAGCCGGATCCGGATGATGATGTGAGTGGCAACGCAGAGGGCCAGGAAATAGGCCCCGTAGAACAGGCTCAGGTTCCCGAGCTTGTCCGAGTTCGTGATCAGCACGGCCGTGAACCCGGCCGTGACCAGGAGGGCGACCGGAATCAGGGCGAAGAGCTCGCGGGTGCGGGCGCTCAACTCTTCTTGGCCTGCTGGCCCTTGTTGCCGGCGCCGGACTTCTTCTTCTTCTTGGCGGCGGGCGGCGCAGGTGGCGGGGGCAGCCCCTCCGTGGGCCTCAGCTTGATGTCGTTGATGAGGTCGGTAGCGTCCCCCTTGCCCCTCAACGTGTGCCCGGTGACGGCCCCCTGGCGCTCCTCCGAGAGGGTCCCCTCCTGCACCGGGACGGAGTACTGCTTGGAGTAGAGGCTGATCCCCAGCGGCAGCGAGTACGGCAGGCCGCGGTAGAGCGCGACCTCCCCCTGGTTGTCGGTGCCGAGGAAGTAGACCGAGCGGACAACCAGGAACCCGCCTCCGAACACCACGATCGCCGCGAGGATGGCGACGGCCCAACCGAGGACGCGCCTCCGGCGGCGCGGCGCCGGCATGGGACCGCGCCCGCGGATCCGGTCGGTGGCGGCGCGGACCTTCTCACCGGTGAGCCCCGCCTGTCCGGCTGTGCGGGAGATCAGGGTCGCGCTCTCCTCGCCCTGATTGGCCTCGGCGTCCGCGACGCGGAAGGCGACGGCCGTGATGTTGTCGCGGCCTCCGCCGCGATTGGCCGCGTCCACCAGCTTGTTGACCGCGCTCCGCAGGCTCTTCGACTCGGAGAGGATCTGCCGGATCTGCTCGTCGGGGACCATCGTGGTCAGCCCGTCGCTGCAGAGCAGGTAGACATCCCCGTCGCGAGCCGGGAAGGTCATGGTGTCGACGTTCACGGTCGGCTCCGGGCCGAGGGCGCGTGTGATGATCGACCGCTGGGGGTGCTCCTCGGCCTGCTCCTCGGTGAGCCGACCCTGGCGCCGGAGCTCCTCGACGAGCGAGTGGTCCTTCGTCAGGCGCTTGAGCTCACCGTTGCGGAGCAGGTAAGCGCGACTGTCGCCGACGTGGCCGAAAGACACCTCGTCGTCGCGAAGCATTGCAGCGGTCAGCGTCGTGCCCATGCCGGCCCGGGAGGAGTCCTCCTGGGCGCGCCGGTGGATCTCCCGGTTGGCCGCCTGGGCGATCTTCTCCAGCTGCCCCTCCGCCGGAGTCTCCTCGGCGACCTGCCCGCGGCGCTCGAAGGCACCCGCCGCGATCCGGGAGGCCACCTCGCCCGCCTGCGCACCACCCATCCCGTCCGCGACCGCGAAGACGGGCGCCCGCGCGAAGTACGAGTCCTCGTTGGCGTGGCGCTGGCGGCCGGTGTCGGTCTTGTGAGCCTCTTCGGCGACGATCAGCATCAGGAGACCTCGAAGCGGAACTCAGTGTCCCCGATCCGGATTACGTCACCCGGGCTCAGCTCGGCCTCTCCGTGGAGCTCGCGCGAGTTGAGCAGGGTGCCGTTGGTCGAGTTGAGGTCCTCGACGAAGTAATTGCCCGATCTGTTGAACACCCGGGCGTGGAAGCCGGACGCGTAGCGATCGTCAAGCCGGATGTCGGCGTCCGCCGAGCGGCCCAGGGAGACGCCGCCGAAGAGGTCGAAGTGCTCTCCCTTGGGAAGGCCGCCACCCTCCTCGACGACGAGGAAGGCGTCGGTTTCCCCCGGGTCGACGCCGGCGACCTCGTGGTAGCCGGTCTCGAAGCCGGGCGAGGCCGTGCCCCGCAGGTCCCGCAGCGCCATTCTCGTCACCCACAGCAGGAAGAGATAGAGCACGGCCAGAAAGCCGAACTTGAGCGCTACCGCAAGCGGCTCGAGGTCGTTCACTGCTCGATGTCGAAGGCGAAAACCTTGGTTCCGAGGGTGATCTCGTCGCCCGGAGACAGACGGGCGTTCGCGACGCGACGTCCGTTGACCTTGACGCCGTTGGTCGAGTTGAGGTCGACGATCTGCCAGTCCCCGACGTTCGAGCGGCGCAGCTCGGCGTGGCGCCGGGAGATGTTGGGGTCGTCGATGATGCAGTCGGCCTCTTTGGAGCGACCGAGCGTCGCGGTCGGCCCATCGAGGACGTAGCGACGGTCGTCGACGGAGATGATCGCGCGAGTCTCTGAGAAGGCGGCGTCGGGGCGGCGCTTGGAGCGGGCCTTCTGGGCCTCGGTGGCCGAGTAGACCATCGTGTGGCCGTGCTCCCCCTGTTCCGGCTCCGCGCCCTGGCGCTGCGGCGGCCGCACCAGCCGGGTCTGGATCCCGAACTCCCCAAGGCGCAGGCGCTCGTCCTGATCCAGGTTCACGACCGGCCGGGTGAGCAGATCGTAGTCGTGGTGGCGGGCGTGCTCGAGCAGATGCCCGCTGAGCTCCTGGGAGAGCGAGGACTCATAGTCCTTGAAGCGCTCGTAGTCGTCGGGGCAGAGCCAGACGGTGTACTCGTTGGGCACGTAGACGCGCTGCACCGAGGCCGTCTTGTGGGCGTCCATCTCCTTGGAGAGCTTGCGGGCGATCTCAACCGGCTGCACGCCCGAGCTGAAGGCGCGCGAGAACACGCCCTCGACGAGGCCCTCGATACGAGCTTCCAGGTTGCGCAAAACGCTGATTCGCAGGCTCCTAGGATCGATGGGTTGGCCGACGCCGCCTAATTAAACGGGTTGCGCTTGCGCGCACCCTCGCATCACAGGGGCGAAATGCTAGCGGCGGCCAGGCTGCTCCACTTTGGAGCGGAGGGCGAAGCCCGGAGCGACTTGTGATGGGCGGCCGCCAGCCGCCGCGGCTGATGCCGAAGGGGTGATGAGGCCCCCTTGCATCCGCCGACTGAGTACCGCAGCGACGACGGCCGCCAACACCGCCCCGAAGAGAAGCCCTGGCGGATTCGCGCTTCCCGCGACCAGCCGCAGCGCGGTGATCAGCCCCGCGGCCCAGATCAGGGCGCCGAGGGCGTCGATCAGGGGAGTTCGACCCCGAACCAGAACGGGCAGAACGAGCGCGGCGGCGGCGAAGATGGCCGCAGCGGCGAGCACCTGGCCGTCGATCAGCGGTGCAACGACGTCCGTGATCGCGGTGCTCGCCGAGCCCTTCCATCCCGCGGGTGGGTCGGCGACCGGCCCGAGCAGGAGCGTGCGGTGCGCGAGCTCCTCCCAGGCCGCGATCCAGAGATAGCCGATGCCACCCAGCAGGGCGCGGCTCGCCGCACCCCTGGTCAGGCCGGCGAGCGCCGGATAGACGGGGCCGAACCCGGCCAGCCCGAGGATCGGTGCGGCGCCGGGCAGGGCGATCGCCTCCGGGTCGATCTGGGGAGCGAGCAGAGGCGCACCGAGCGCCGCGATCAGAGCAGCGACCCCCGGCTCGCCGGCGCCGATGGTCACCCAGAGCAGGACCAGGGCGAGCTGAAGGGCATAGGCCGGTCGTGCGCGGCCCAAAGCGAGGACTCCGGGGACGAGCGCCGCCAGGGCGATCGGAGCGGGAGCTCCCGTCGCGATCAGGGCGACCAGGCCGAGCGCCGCCACACCGACCGCCGGCAGGAATCGCGCGACCCGAGGGAGCCGGCGCCGCTCCAGGGCGGGCTCTCCGTCGGGGCCCTCGATGGCGGGCAGCAGCTCGCCGTCGAGCTCGTTGACGTGCGCGGCTAGCACGGCCTCCAGCTCGGAAGCCAGCGGGCGAACCTCCGGGTCCGGGTCCAGCGCGGCATCGATCGACTCGGTCAGGGCCTCGGGCAATTCAGGGCGGATCGCCGAGAGTGGCGAGATCGGCTCACCGATTGCACGGGCGGTGGCGGCCGGGCCCTCTCGGATCAGCGGATGCTCGCCGGTGAGGCACTCATACAGGGTGAGGGCGAGGGAATACACGTCGGCGGAGGGACCCGGGCGCAGGCCGTCAGCTTGCTCGGGCGCCATGTAGGCGAGCGTTCCCACCACCGCGCCGGTCGCCGTCAGGGTTCGCTCCCCCGCGATCCGGGCGATGCCGAAGTCGACGAGCTTCGCCTCGACAGAACTGGACGGGTCACGCTGGAGGGCGCCCTCGCGTACCAGGATGTTCTCCGGCTTCACGTCGCGATGGACCACCCCCGCCCGGTGCGCGTGGGTCAGCGCCGCGGCCGAGTCGGCGCCCACTCGCGCCACCAGCCGGTCCGTGAGCTCCCCGCGACGTCCCATCACGCGCAGCGTCTCCCCCTCGATCAGCTCGGAGACCAGGAAGGCCCGCTCGCCGTCGCTGGCGAGCTCGTAGAGCGTGGCGATGTTGCGGTGCCCGAGCCTGGCGACGGCCTGCGCTTCGCGCGTCACCCTCGGCGTGCCGTGCTCCCGGTCGATGATCTTGACGGCAACCGCCCGCTGCAGCCTCTCGTCCCAGGCCCGGTAGACCGTGCCGAAGCCGCCGCTTCCGATCCGTTCCTCGATCCGGAACCTGCCCAGGATTCGCTCTCCGACCATGGCCTCTGCAAGTTCGCCCCCTGACGACCTATTCCTGTAGCTACCTAAAGGAGCTCGGCCTACCGAATTACATACGTCACGACCCCTGTTCATACTGAGGCGCGGTTTGGCATTCCTCGACGAGGAACAAGATGACCTGGTCGTCGCCGACGAGCCGGAGCGACCGAGGCGGAGGGTCGGGGGTCCCCAGCGCCGACGCCAGCAGTTTCTGGTCCGACGCCTGATCGGCGTCGGGGTGGGCCTCGCCTTCCTGATCCTGATCGTGATCGGGATCCGTGGCTGCCTCGAGGCGCGCTCCGATCGGGCCCTGCGGAACTACGACTCGGACGTCGCGACGATCATGCAGCAGTCGGAGCAGAGCGGCAAGGATCTCTTCCAGGTCCTCGGCACCCCGAGCGGAGGGTCGAGCTCGATCGACGTCCGCAACCAGGTTCTCGCCCAGCGCGATGCCTCCTCCACCCTGCTCGACCGGGCGCAGAGCCTCAGCACCCCCGGCCAGATGCACGACGCGCAGGCGGCGGTCGAGCAGACCCTGACGCTGCGGCGGAACGCGCTCAGCGCGATCGCCTCGAACGTCACCCAGGCGGCCGCACGAACCCAGACGGCCAGCGCGATCACGACGATCGAGAACGCGATGAGTGGGCTCTATGCCAGTGATGTGATCTGGACCCAGCTGGGCGCTCCGGAGATCAAGAAGGTGCTCCAGGACGAGGGCGTCGACGGCCAGCCCCTGCCCCCCGGCAAGTTCATGCCGGCGAACGCCACCGACTACCTCAACCAGGCGACCCTGGTCACCAAGCTCAACGCGATCACGGGTCAGACGGCGACCACGGGCGGAGTCCACGGGCTGTCGCTGGAGTCGACGACAATCGGCGGGACGACCCTGCAACCGGACACGACCAACAACGTACCCAGCGACGCGCAGGAGATCGACATCTCCGTCACCAACTCGGGTGACAGCGACGAGACCGGGATCACCGTCAACGCCACGCTCGGCGGCGCCGCGCTGCGGGGGACCCTCCAGTCGCTGAGCGCCGGGCAGTCAGGGACGGTGAAGATCCCGTTGACCACCAAGCCATCGCCAGGAACCAACACGACCCTGCAGGTCGTCGTCAACCCGGTGCCGGGCGAGCAGCTCACCGACAACAACACGTCCACCTACACGGTCGTGTTCCAATGATGGAACGGGTTGCGCCTGTCGGCGCACCCTCGCATTAAGGGTGCGGATCGCGTACCTGGGCCCGAGAGGGACCTTCAGCGAGGATGCCCTGCGAGCTGCGATCGGAGACGCGGATGTCGACCCCGCCCCCTCGGCGTCGGTCTACGACGCGATCCTCGCCGTTCGCGAGGGAACGGCCGACCGCGCCTTGGTCCCTTTCGAGAACTCCATCGAGGGAGCCGTCGCCGCCACGCTCGACACCCTCGCCTTCGGCGCGGGCGGCGTCACACTGGTCGGCGAGTACGACCTCCCGATCCGGCACTGCCTGATCGCCCGCCGGGACCGGCCGCTCGAGGAGATCGAGGTCGTCCTCTCACACCCGCAGGCCAGCGCGCAGTGCGCTTGCTTCATCCGGGAGAGCCTGCCCCAGGCCGAGGTCCGAGCAGCACCCAGCACCGCCGATGCCGTCCGGACCGTCGTCGAATCGGACGAGCCATGGGCGGCGCTCGGTGCCGAGTCCGCCGCGCGGCTCTACAGGGCCGCGGTCCTGCGCCACGGGGTCGAGGACGAGCCGGACAACATCACCCGCTTTGTCTGGGTGGCGCCGGAGGGGACGAGCGCATCGGGTTCCGGACCGTGGCGCACGTCCCTCGTCTTCTCGGAGCTCGGCGAGGACCATCCCGGCGCCCTGGTCGATGCCCTTCAGGTCTTCTCGGCTCGTGAGATCAACCTGACGCGAATCGAGTCGAGGCCGCTGCGGCGCGGCCTCGGGCGCTACCAGTTCTTCCTCGACATCCAGGGGACCGCGGGCGAGGATCCGCTGGCCGCCGCGATCGAGGTTCTGCGCTCCAAGGCCGAATCCGTGCGTGTCCTGGGCAGCTGGCCGATCGCGGCGCCGCCCGGCGTTCCCGGCTGACCCAACTATTGGCTCCACTACAATCGCGCGGGTCATGGGCAACGGGGCCACCGCAGAGCAGGTTGCGGTCAAAGGCCATGAGGCCGCCCATCAGAATGGCCACGAGCCGCCTCAGGACGGAGACGTAGACGGCGAGGTAGCGGTAGCCGCAGCCCGCCGCCTGACCCGCGGGCGGGTGCTGGTGCTCAACGCGAGCTACGAGCCCCTCAACGTCTGCACGGTCAGGCGAGCGCTGGTCCTCCTGCTCAAGGAGAAGGCCGAGGTGCTCGAGCACGGCGACGGCGTCCTTCGCTCGGAGACGATGCGCCTCGACCGGCCCGAGGTGATCCGGCTGATCAGCTTCGTCCGGGTCCCGCGCGATATCCACCGTCGTCGCATTACCCGCAAGGCCGTCCTGGCCCGCGACGGCTGGACCTGCCAGTACTGCGGCTCCAGCAAGCCGAGCCTCACCGTCGACCACATCATCCCGCGTAGCCGCGGCGGGGAGTCGGTCTGGGAGAACATCGTCGCCTCGTGCGCACCCTGCAACCGCAGGAAGGGCAACCAGCTCCCCCATGAAGTCCGGATGCACCCCAAGCGCAACCCGCGCCCACCCGGACCCACGGTCTTCATCAGGATCGCCGCCCCGCGCACGCCCGAGGCGTGGGAGCCGTACCTGCTGACCGCCTAGTCAGGTCTGCTCGCCGGAATGAACTTGCTGGCGCTGAACGTCGCGCCCTGCGGATCACTGACGACGGTCATCCGGATCGTGTAGGTAGGCGTCGACCAGGGGGCATCGAACGCCGGGACGATCACCTTGCCGCCGAGCTCGGCGGCTCTTGACGCTGTGGCGTCGGCGTCGTCGGTGGCGAAGGTGACGCTCCAATGTGGCGGCGTGTCGGGCTGGTCATCCGCAATCGGAATGATGCTCCCGACGACGTCCTCGAAACCCTCCGGTGCTCCTGCGGCGGCCATCTGCTTGCGGAGCTCCGGATGGTGCTGGTGTTCGAGCCAGTCTCCGTAGCCGGGCAGCGTCCAACCCTCGGCTCCGCCGCCGATTCCGGCCGTTCCCCACCCGAACACCGACCCGTAGAACGACTTCGCGCCCTCGACGTCACGGGTGTTGAGGCCGTTGAACACCACGGCGCCGGGGTCGTTGACCAGTCGCGCTCCCCTGTGCTCCCTCGCCTCCAGGACGCGCAACGTCGCTCCCTCTGGATCGGCGAAGTGGGCCATCCGGCCGGCGTTCATGACGTCGTAAGGCTCCGCGACGACCGCCCCGCCCGCATCGCGGACCGTTGCAGCGATCTCATCGGCGCTGTCGACCCAAAAGTAGGTGTTCCAGACCGCGATCGGCGGCGCTCCGTCGGGGATCGATGCGACGGCGGCTATCTCGCCGCGGCGCCTCTCGCCCGACGTATCGAAGATCGACGACGTCTCCGTCTCATGCCGAGCGATGAAATAGGTGCCCCCGGAATCGGGCGGCATCGTGTCCTCGGACTCCCAGCCGAAGAGGCCGCCGTAGAAATCGAGCGCGGCCTCCGTATCGGGCTCGCTCGCATCTACCCAACAGGGAACGCCTGGATGTATCCGTCGCGTTCGGGCATCGCCGGGCTCCCTTCGGATCGTTGACGGGTCCACTCACCCTACCCATCCGTGTTTGTCACTTTCGTTCGCTAGAGCCGAAGAAAACGCGACAAGCGCGGGTTTCGCCACGGCTACTGGCGGCGCTTCTTGCGGTCGGCCTCCGCGCGTTGCTTCGCGGTCGCCGTGTGCTTCGGCTTAACCTTGGGCCTCGCGGCCTTCGGGTTCTCCGTGGAAGCGCTGCCTGGCGAGCTCCGCCTCTTCGGCGCCGGTTTTACCTTCGGCTTCGTCGCCGACGCCTTGGGCTTGGAGCGGCTCGCCTTCTCCCTGGCAGGCTTCGCCGCAGGCGCCTTCGAACCCGACGATCGGCGGCGCGGCGCCTTCGTCACCCTGGCCTCGCCGTTGCCGGCGGCCTCCGCGGCCGCGGCCTCCTCCGCGAGGGTGGCCGCCGTCGGGGCCTCGTCCTCGACCGTGGTGCCGGAAGCCGCAGCGCCGTCGCCATTGCCGTTGCCGTTCTCGGACTCGACCACGAGCGCGACGGCACTCACCCGGTCCCCCTTCTTCAGGTTCATCAGCCGGACGCCCTGCGTCGGCCGGCCCATCCGCGAGATCCCAGCGACCGCGTTGCGCTGGACCATTCCGGTCTGGGAGATGAAGATCAGCTCCTGGCCCTCTCGGACCACGCGGGCGCCGGCCAGGCCGCCCTTCTTCGCAGTCAGCCTCGCAGTCAGCATCCCCTTGGCGCCCCGGCCCTTGACGGGGTACTCCGTGAGCGGGGTCCGCTTGCCGTAGCCGTTCTCGGTGACGACGAGCAGGTCGCCCTTGGTGTCCGTGTGGTCGACGACGTCGAGCGAGAGGACGCAGTTGCCCTTGGCGGAGACGTTCATTCCCTTGACGCCCGCCGTGCCCCGGCCCATCGGCCGAGCCTGCTTCTCGCTGAACCGGGCGGCGTGCCCCGACTTGGAGACCATAATGATGTCGTCCTTGCCGGAGGTCATCCGCACGCGGACCAGCTCGTCGCCCTTCTTGATGTTGATCGCGATGATCCCGTCCGCCCGGATCGGGGTGTCGTAGTCCTTGAACGGAGTCTTCTTGACCATTCCCTGGGCGGTGCCGAAGACGAGGAACTTGCCCTCGGAGAAGTCGCGGGTGGGGATCACCGTCATCACCTTCTCCTTGTCCTTCAGCGGCAGGACGTTGACCAGGGCGCGGCCCTTGGCGGCGCGGCTGCCCTCGGGAAGCTCGTAGACCTTGAGCCGGTAGACCTTCCCCTGGTTGGTGAAGAAGAGGAGGTAGTCGTGCGTCGAGCAGACATGCAGGTGCTCGATGTAGTCGCCCTCCTTCATGTTCATCCCCATCACGCCCCGGCCGCCGCGGCGCTGTTGGCGGTAGGTGGCCAGCGGGGTCCGCTTGGCGTAGCCGGACGCGGTGATCGAGACGACCATCTGCTGATCGGCAATCACGTCCTCTATGTCGAGGTCGCCCTCGGAGGCGGTGATCTCCGTGCGGCGGTCGTCGCCGTAGCGCTCGCCGACCTCCTTGAGCTCGGTCTTGACCAGGCCGAGGACCTTCTTCTCGTCGGCCAGGATCGCGCGCAGCTCCTTGATCAGCTTGGTGAGCTCCTTGTGCTCGTCAGTGATCTTGTTTGCCTCGAGAGCGGTGAGGCGCTGCAGGCGCATGTCGAGGATCGCCTGGGCCTGTGCGCGGCTCAGCTTGAACTTCTTGATCAGGCCGTCCCTGGCGGTGTCGGGATCCTTGGAACCGCGGATCAGCTTGATCACCGCGTCGAGGTTCTTGAGGGCGATCAGCAGCCCCTCGAGGATGTGCGCGCGCGCCTCGGCCCGGGCCAGCTGGTGCTGGGTCCGCCGGGTGATGACCTCCCTCTGGTGGCCGACGTACTCCTCGACCAGCTCGCGAAGGCTGAGGGTCTTCGGCACACCGTCGACGAGCGCGACCATGTTGATTCCGAACGCCTGCTGCATTGCGGTTCGCTTGTAGAGCTGGTTGAGCACCACCTGGGCGGGGTCGCCGCCGCGCTTCAGCTCGATCACCAGGCGCATCCCGGTGCGGTCCGACTCGTCGCGCAGATCCGAGATCCCGGTGACCTTCTTGTCGCGGACCAGGTCGGCGATCTTGGTGATCAGGCCGCCCTCCCCTCCCTTCTTGACCATGAAGGGGAGCTCGGTGACGATGATGGCGTCCTTGCCGCCCTTGAGCGGCTCGACGTGCGCCTTGGCGCGAACCTTGACCGAGCCGCGGCCGGAGCGGTAGGCGTCGCGGATCCCCTGCGTGCCCATGATCGTGCCGCCGCCCGGGAAGTCGGGGCCCTTGACGTACTTCATCAGGCCCTTCATGTCGATCTCCGGGTCGTCGATGTACGCGTTTACCGCACCGATCACCTCGCGCAGGTTGTGCGGCGGGATGTTGGTGGCCATGCCGACCGCGATCCCCGTGGCCCCGTTGACCAGCAGGTTCGGGAAGCGAGCCGGAAGCAGGACCGGCTCGCGCGTCGACTCGTCGTAGTTCGGGCCGAAGTCGACGGTGTCCGCGTCGATGTCGCGAAGCATCTCCGTGGCCAGCGGCCCGAGGCGCGCCTCGGTGTACCGCATCGCCGCCGGCGGGTCGTCGTCGATCGACCCGAAGTTGCCCTGGCCGTCGACCAGCGGGTAGCGCAGGGCAAAGTCCTGCGCCATCCGAACGAGGGTCTCGTAGATCGCCGAGTCGCCGTGCGGGTGGTACTTGCCCATCACCTCGCCGACGATGAAGGCGCACTTTCGGTAGGCCCGGTTGGGCTGCAGGCCGAGGTCGTGCATCGCGTAGAGCACGCGGCGATGGACCGGCTTGAGCCCGTCTCTCACGTCGGGCAGCGCGCGCCCGACGATCACGCTCATCGCGTAGTCGAGGTAGGAGGAGCGCATCTCCTTCTCGAGCTCGCGCTCCTCGATGTTGCCGTGAAGCGCCTGGTCCAGGGTCTGTCCGTCAGGCGACATCTTCCGGCACCTCCTCCGCTACGCGTCCGGGGGTGCCGGGTTTGGGCGCCAATGGCTTGGCAACCCTGGGCCTAAACATCGAGGAACCTCACGTCGCGGGCATGGCGCTCGATGAACTCCTTGCGCGGCTCGACCTTGTCGCCCATCAGATCGGAGAAGGTCTGCTCCAGGCCGCTGGCCGCTGCCTCATCGATCTGAACCTGCTGCAACGTCCTGCTCTCGGGATCCATCGTCGTCTCGCGGAGCTGCTCTGCGTTCATCTCGCCGAGGCCCTTGAAGCGGGACAGCGTGACGCCGTGGCGGGCGAGGTCGAGCACCTCGCGGCGGAGCTCCGAGAAGCTCTCCGCCTCGGCCTCACGCTCGCCGAGGGCGATGGTGAAGGGCGGCTGGCCCATCTCACTGACCACTTTGGAGTAGGCGTCGACCAGCTCCTTGTAGGGCTGGGACTCGAAGAGCGCCTTGGGGAGCGTGTGCTCCCGCGCGAGGCCGCTGCGGCGGTGCGTCCCCTTGACGACGAGGCCGGTGGTCTTCTGGTCGATCAGCTTCGTCTCGTAGGGGGCATCCTTGGCGTTCCTTGTCTTGAACAGCTTGGCGGCCGCCGCCATCGTCTTCGCACCGGAGCCGACCAGCTGCGCATCCGAGATGAAATCGATCGTCTCGTGGCCGAATTCGGCGCGCAGCGTCGAGGACCAGCCCTCGACCGCCTTGAAGTGACGGTTGAAGTCCTGCCAGCGGCGCTTGGTGAGCTTCCTGGGCTTGGCGCTCGCGGTCTTGGAGTCCTTGATCTCGAACTCCTCGAGCTTGTCGGCCAGCAGCAGCTCCTCGAGCTCGCCCTCCCGCTCGACATAGATCTCACTCGAGCCGTTCTTCACCTTGTAGAGCGGTGGCTTCGCGATGTAGACGAAGCCGCCGTCGATCAGCTCCTTCATCTGGCGATAGAGGAAGGTGAGCACCAGGGTCCGAATGTGGGCGCCGTCGACGTCGGCGTCGGTCATCAGCACGATCTTGTGGTAGCGGAGGTCCTCGACCTTGAACTCGTCCTGGACGCCGGTGCCGATCGCGGTGATCAGCGCCTGGATCTCGTTGTTGGAGAGGACCTTGTCGATGCGACTCTTCTCGACGTTGATGATCTTGCCGCGCAGCGGCAGTACCGCCTGGGTGTTCCGGTCGCGGCCCTGCTTGGCGGAGCCGCCGGCGGAGTCACCCTCGACGATGAAGAGCTCCGCCAGGGCGGGGTCCTTCACCGAGCAGTCGGCCAGCTTGCCCGGCAGGGTCGAGTTCTCCAGCGCCGACTTTCGACGGGTCAGGTCGCGGGCCTTGCGCGCCGCGTCGCGCGCGCGGGCGGCGTCGACGGCCTTGATCAGGATCCGCCGGGCGTCGGCCGGGTGCTCCTCCAGGAAGTCGCCGAGCCGCCGGTTGACGACCTCCTTGACGAGGCCCTCGACCGGCGGGTTGCCCAGCTTGCCCTTGGTCTGGCCCTCGAACTGGGGGTCGGCGAGCTTCACCGAGACCACCGCGGTGAGACCCTCCCGCACATCCTCGCCGGAGAGGTTCTCGTCCTTCTCCTTGAGGAGGTTGCGATTGCGGGCGATCGCGTTCAGCGTCCGGGTCAGGGCCGAGCGGAATCCGGACAGATGGGTGCCGCCCTCATGGGTGTTGATGTTGTTGGCGAAGCTGAAGGTCGACTCCTGGTACGAGGAGTTCCACTGCAGCGCCACCTCAACCTGGCCGTCGTCGTTCTCGCCCTCGAAGTAGATGATCTTCCGGTGGAGCGGGTCCTTCTGCTCGTTCAGGTGCTTCACGAAGTCCGCGATGCCGCCCTTGTAGAGGAACTCGACCTTGCGGCCGGCGCCGCGCTCGTCGATCAGCTCCACTCGCAGTCCGCGGGTCAGGAAGGCGGTCTCTCGCAGGCGCTCGGCCAGGATGTCGAAGTCGAACTCGATTTCCTCGAAGATCTCGGGATCGGGGACGAAGGTGATCGTGGTGCCCGTGCTCTTCACGGCCCGGCCCTTCTTGAACTTGCTGGTCGGCTTGCCGCGTGCGTAGCCCTGCGTCCAGACGGCACCTTCCCTCCAGATCTCGAGATCGAGCTTCTCCGAGAGCGCGTTGACGACGGAGACACCGACTCCGTGCAGGCCGCCGGAGACCTTGTATCCCGCGCCGTCGCCGAACTTGCCGCCGGCGTGCAGCGTGGTGAGCACCACCTCGGCGGCGGGCTTGTTCTTGGCCTTCTTCATCTTCTCCACCGGGATCCCGCGACCGTCGTCGACGACGGTGCAGCTGTTGTCGGGATGCAGGGTCACGGTGACGCGCTTGGCATGGCCGGCGATGGCCTCGTCCACGGAGTTGTCCACGACCTCGTAGACGAGGTGATGGAGCCCACGGGGGCCTGTCGAGCCGATGTACATGCCGGGACGCCGGCGAACCGCCTCGAGGCCCTCGAGGACGGTGATGTCCTTGGCGCCGTAGGAGGAGCCCCTGGGGCTCCGAGAGCCGGCGCGCTTCGGAGCGCTCTTGGTCTTGGTTGCGGTGCGCTTGGCAGCACCATTCGTGCGGGAGGAGCTCTTCTTGCTGGCTTCTCCGCGCTGGGAGGTCTTCGCCACTCAGCTTCCTTTCAGTCCAATCGGGGGACGCCTCGACCTTCGTGACCCGGCTTGAAAAGTCCTTGCGGACACGGGGGGCGGGGCCTCACACAAGTACCTATGAGTTTACCAGTCGCGAGCAGCGGAAATTGCGCGGAACCGTCACAAAATACCTGCAAATCACGTACAAAAACAGGGCCTAGGCCGGATCCCCCGCGGCGGTGAAGCGCAGGCCCCGAAAGGCGCCTCCGTCGGGGAGATCTTGCCTGATCTGCGAGCCGATCTGCGAGCTCAGGAGGTCGAGCTCCTGAGCCCAGGTGGCGGATCGGCAGGCCACCGTGACCACCCCATCGCGCTCGGAGACGGGGGTCGCCTCGCGAGCGATCGCCTCCCCGACCGCCCCCGGCCAGGCGCTCTGCACCGCCGCCAGCAGCGTGGCGGGCTCCGTTCCGGCGACCACCGCGCCGAGGGCGGCGTCGATCGGACGGGGTGCGCGCCTGCGGCTCATGCCGCCCTCAGGGCGGGCGCGCGCGCCGGCGAGCCCTCGCTGACCTCGATCCGGAGCGCCGCCGTCGAAGGAACCTGCGCCGCCTCGGTGGCGGTGATCAGCGCCTGTCCCCCATTTCGCGGCGGCTGCTCAGCTTCGCTTCCGGGGCCCGCTTGCTCGAGCAGATCGACGAGCAGCTCCCGGTGAGCGGGGTCGAGCTCGCTCATCACGTCATCGAGCAGCATCAGCGGCGACATTCTTCCCGCCTCGAGCAGCGCCGCCCGCTCCGCGAAGAGCAGTGCGAGCAATGCCAGCCGCTGCTGACCCTGAGAGGCGAAGCGCCGCAGCTGCCGGCCCCCGAAGCGCAGCTCGATCTCGTCCAGCTGAGGCCCGTATGAGGTGTAGGCGCGCCCGAGGTCCTCCCTCCGGCGGCGCGCGAGCTCGGCGGCGAGCTCGGCGGCGTCGGTCGCGGTCCGCGGGCGGTAGGAGATCTCGGCCCCACCGAGGCCGAGTGAGCGGGCCAGCCCGGCGAAGGGCTTGGCAAGGGCCTCGACCGCGGCAGCCCGTGCGGCGATCAGGGGCTCCGCCTCGGCCGCGAGGCGCTCGTCCCAGGAGGCCAGGGATTCTGCTCCCCCCAAGCCCGCCCGGACGCGCGCCACCAGGGCGTTGCGCTGAGCGAGGGTGCGGCCGAAGTGACGGCGCAGGTCGGCCCGGGCGGGCCAGATCGCGCCACAGAGCCGGTCCAGGTGGGCCCGGCGATGCGCCGGAGCCCCCTTGACGAGCGTCAGTCTGTCCGGGTGGAAGACGTTGACCAGCGGACGCTCCCCGGGATCGCCGGAGAGGGTGCGACCGGAAAGAAGATGCCTGCGCTCGCCCGAACGATCGAGGGCCGCCAGCAGCTCGCCGCCGCCCTCGAGCTCGAGCTCCACGCGCGCCCCCTGCTCGCCATAGCGGATCAGGTCCCGGTCGTTGCCGGCCCGGAAGGAGCAGCCGGTGAGGCCGAAGTAGACCGCCTCGAGCAGGTTGGTCTTGCCCGCTCCGTTGGGGCCGTGAACGACGGCCACGTCCGCGCCGAACGGGGTGCGTCCGTCGGCGAGGTTCCGGAACCCGCGGCACTCGACTGCGCCGACGACCGACATTAATCGGGTGGCTCCTCCAGCACTACACGGGTCACGCTGTCGCGCGCCCTCGCATGAACGGGGCCCCCTCTCATGACCTACACGTTGAGGCGAATCGGCATCACCAGGTAGCTGAAGTCATCGTCATCGGCCGGCTCCAGCAACCCGGGCCGAAGCGGTGAGATCAGCTTGAGCACGACCTCGTCGGAGTCGATGCTCTCCAGGCCGTCGCGGACGAACTCCGGGTTGAAGCCGATCTCGAGCAGCTCGCCCGAGTACGGCGCCGGCAGGGCCTCGCGCGCGTCCCCCAGGTCCGGCGTCTCCGCGGAGACCACCAGCTCACCATCCGAGAACGAGAGCCGCAGCGCCGCGTTCCGCTGGGCGAGCTGGGAGACGCGCCTGGTCACCTCGAGGAACTCGGCGCGCGGCAGCTTCACCTCATGCTCATAGGACTCGGGCAGCAGCTGAGAATGGTTCGGGAACTGACCATCGATCAGCCTGGAGCTCAGCGAGATCTGGCCGACCCGGAAGATCGCCTGGTTGCGGGTCAGCCAGACGCTCAGCGTGTCCTCCCCGCCGGCCTCGATCAGCCGGGCCAGCTCTCGCAGCGCACGGGCAGGCACGTTCGCCTCAAGCCGCTCGGGCACCGAGGCCTCCAGCTTCGTGGTCTTGACGGCGAGCCGGTAGGAGTCGGTGGCGACCATCGTCATCTGCTCGCCCTCCGCCGTGACGAGCACGCCGGTCAGCACCGGCCGGGCCTCGTCCCGCGAGGCCGCGCGGGCCACCCGGTTGATCGTGTCGCGAAGCGGCGCCGCCGGAAGCTGCACCGGATCACCCTCGGTCTCAGGGAACCGGGGAAAGTCGTCGGCGGGAAGGGTGCGCAGGTGGAAGCGCGAGGAGCCAGCGCTGATCTCGATGTCCCGCTCGGCCTCGCGCAGGCTGAGGGTGACCGAACCGTCGGGGAGCGAACGCGCCACCTCGACCAGGAGGCGGCCCGGGAGCACGACGGAGCCACCGCCTTCGACCTCGCCCTCGAGGCCGACCTCGAGGCCCAGCTCCATATCGGTGGCACGCAGCCGAGCCTCCCCATCGATGGTGATCAGGATCCCCGAGAGGGCCTGGAGGGCGGCGCGGGCCGAGACGGCCCGCGAGACGACGAGCAGTGCATCGAGCAGCGATTGCCTTGTAGTTGTGATCTTCATTGCCTGATCTTGGGCTTCCCTAGGAGTAGTAAGGGTTGTGGATGGCGTGGATATGTGGACAGCCTCCTCCGACGATTCTCTCAATCGGTTCGGTCACGATCCATCGCGCCTGCCGACCTGAGCTCCGACCTGAGCTCCTCGACCGTTCGTGAGAGGCTTGCGTCCTCGAGCGCGCTGCGCTCGACCTTACGGATGGCGTGCAGGACGGTGGTGTGATCTCGGCGGTTGAACGCTTGGGCGATCGCCGGCAGCGAGAGGTCGGTGAGCTCGCGCGTCAAGTACATGGCGAGTTGCCGGGCCCGGGCGACCGGGGCGGTGCGGGTGGGGGAGAGGATGACGTCGACGCTGAGCTCGAGCCGGGTGGCGACCGCCTCCTGGACCTGGCGGGCGTCCGGCTGGGCGGAGGGCGGCGGCACGATCTCGTCGGCGGGGAGCGCCCGCTGGACGGTCTCCGGGGTGACTGCGGAGGCGCCCAGCGAGGAGAATGCGACGACGCGGGTGAGAGCCCCCTTCAGCACGCGAAGGTTTGCCGAGGTCTTGTCGGCGAGGGCACGCAGCGCGTCGGGCGGCAGCTCCTCGGGCTGCTCCCGGGCGAGGTTGGCGAGGAAGACGAGGCGCGTCGCGAGGTCGGGCGGGTCGACGGGAACGGTCAGCCCCCACTCGAAGCGGTCGCGCAGGCGGTCGACGAGGCCGGAGAGCTCTCCGGGGACGCGGTCTGCGGTCAGGACGAGCTGCGCCCCGCCCTCGTAGAGGGCGTTGAAGGTATGGAAGAACTCGTCGGCGGTCCGTGCCTTGCCCTCGAGGAACTGGACGTCGTCGATCAGCAGCACGTCGGCGCGGCGGTAGCGCTCCTTGAAGGCCTCGATGCCGGCGCCCCGCAGCGAGGAGACGAACTCGTTGGTGAAGGATTCCGCGGTCGTGTAGTGCACCGAGAGCTGGGGAGCGTGGCGGTGGAGGTAGTTCGCGATCGCGCCCAGGAGGTGCGTCTTGCCGAGGCCCGGTGGCCCGTGCAGGAAGAGGGGGTTGTAGGCCTCCCCAGGCGCCTCGGCGACGGCGAGGGCCGCCGCATGCGAGAGCTGGTTGCCCGGGCCGATCACGAAGCGCTCGAAGGTGTAGTCGGGGTTGAGCGCGACCTGGGAGGCGGCCTCCCTGACGGCCGGCGAGGCCGGCGAGGCGTCCTCCGTGGTGACGAGCTCGATTTCGCGGATCTCGCCCGAGGCTCGGTCGATCGCGATGCGGAACAGCTCCATGTAGCGGCGTCCGACCCAGCGGACCACGCGGCGCGGGCCGGTCAGATAGAGGGTGGCGCCCCGGCGTGACACCGGGGCGAGGGGGGAGAACCAGATCCGGTAGGTGTCCTCGTGCACCGAGGCAGCCAGCTCCCGCTGGATCTCGCGCCAGGGCCCCTCGAGGTCCTGACGAGCTTCGCGAACCTGCCCCGGAACAGGGCCCTCCTTCCTGTCGTGCGAAGGATGCTCCGCAGGAGCACCCGTCTACGTGGTCTGAGCGGAGCGGCGATCATAGGCTCGGCCCGCACGGGTCGATAGGGGGTCGGGTCCGAGCGGCGCGCAAAACGCGGCGAAAACCGGGATGGAGATTTCCGGGCTCGGGTCACGCCCTATACTGCCCTGCCCTCGCCCTCCGGCCAGGGGGCTCTCCCGATGAAGCGGACCTATCAGCCGAAGAAGCGCAAGCGAGCCCGGACCCACGGGTTCCGGGCCAGGAGCGGTAGCCGCTCTGGTCGCGCCATCCTGCGGCGCCGGCGTCAGAAGGGCCGCAAGCGGCTCACGCCCTGACGTTGGCCTCTGAGGGCCGTCCGGATGCGCGTCGACGCCGTCTCTCCCGGAGCGGCGACTTCGACCGCGTCTACCGAGAGGGCAACTCGCGGGGCAACCGCTATCTCGTCCTCTACTCGTTTGCGAGGAAGGACGACGAGCAGCGGGATGGCGCACGTCTGGGCCTCTCCGTGGGCCGCAAGATCGGCAAGGCCGTGACCCGGAACAAGGTGAAGCGGGCCGTCCGCGAGGCCTTCTGGGAGCTCTCCGACGGCCTGGAGGGCGGTCACGACTACGTGATCGTCGCCCGTCCCGGCGTCGAGGGTCTGCTCGAGCGCGAGGGCCAGGACGGCCTGCGCGCCTCTCTCGCCGAGCTCGTCGATGGATCGGACGAGGAGCGTTTGTCGTGAAACGCCTGCTGGCGGCCGTGCTGGTCGCGCCCATCCGCCTCTACCAGCGCTTCATCTCACCGGCGTTCGCGCCGCGCTGTCGCTACTACCCGACCTGCTCCGAGTACGCGGTGCGGGCGATCCGCGAGCTCGGACCGGTTCGAGGCACGATCCTCGCCGCCTGGCGGCTGCTGCGCTGCAACCCGTTCAGTCACGGCGGCGTCGACGAGCTCTCCGACCGCCGCCTCTTCCGCGCCACCCCGACTCGCTCGGAGCGCAACGAGGATCGCCTCTCGACACCAGCGCCACGGCCGAACCTGCTGCCACCCGCCGGCGGATCCAGTGGTGCCGATCTGACGTAGAACTTCACCGATGTTGATCGAAGCCCACATCCTGCAGCCGCTGATCGATGTCTTCAATGACGTCCTCAAGTGGCTGCACAACGACGTCGGCCTCGCCTGGGGTTTCGGGATCGTGCTGATCACCTGGCTCTCGCGGGCTGTCGTCCTCCCCTTCACGCTCAAGTCGATGCACGGGATGCGCGAGATGCAGGCACTGCAGCCGTATCTGAAGGAGATCCAGGAGAAGTACAAGGACGACCGCCAGCGGATGCAGCGTGAGCAGATGTCACTCTTCCAGGAGCACGGCGTCAATCCGCTCTCCGCCTGCCTGCCGCTGCTCTTCCAGTTCCCGGTCTTCATCGCCCTCTACGCGCTGCTGCGCAGCAGCGAGTTCAAGGACGAGGTCGGCAACGCCGGCTGGCTCTTCGTCTCCGATCTGACCACCCACCCCACCGGGGCCGAGGCCGCGGTGCTGATCGTGCTCTCGGTGCTCTCCACCTTCGCCCTGCTCTTCTTCAATCCCTCGCCGACCACCGGTGGCGCCTCGCAGCGCTATCTGATGGCCGGAATCTTCTCGCTGGTCACCGTCTTCCTGATCCCCAACGCTCCCGCCGGAATCGCCGTCTACTTCATCGCCAGCGGCGTCTGGCAGATGGCCCAGCAGGGCGTGATCCGGATCGTCTGGCCGTTGCCGGCGGTGCCGACGCCCGAGGAGGTGCGGGCCTCGAAGCCGCCACCGCCTCCTCCTCGCAAACGCAAGCGGCGTAGGTGAGGGACGGCCGGCGGCGGGCACCCGCCGCCGCAATCCCAGAATCGTTTTGGGTTGCCTCGTCAGGCACGCGCCACCGGCCGCCCGCGCCTAGACTGACCACGTGTCCGAAGGAGGAGTGGAGTCGCAGCGGCCCTCTGTGCTGCCTGAGCAGCCGGCCGAGCGGGTGCGCATGGTGCTCGAGCGGATCGTTGACGACCTTGGCTTGGAGGCCTCCGTGGCTGTGGAGGAGGGTGACGAGGAGATCCATGCCGACATCGAGGGCGAGGAAATCGGCCTGTTGATCGGCCGACACGGCCAGACCATTGACGCGGTCCAGCTGCTCGCCTACCAGGCCGCCTTCCGCGGCCGGCAGGACCGCAAGCGGGTCTCGGTCGACGCCGCCGGCTATCGCCGCCGCCAGGGGGAGTCGCTGCGGCGGCGCGCGGACATGGCGGCCGAGGACGCCGTCCGGCACGGCCAGGCGGTGGAGATGGACCCGATGGGCTCGACCGAGCGGCGCGTCGTCCATGAGCACCTCCGCGAGCGTCCCGAGATCGAGACCTACAGCGAGGGCGACGAGCCCAACCGCTGCGTGGTCATCGCTCCCCTCCTCTCCGATTGAGCGGCGCCCCGCCCGCTGCCGAGCCCGCCCTGGAGGCGCTGCTCGAGCTGCTGGAGGAGCCGCGGGCCCCGATCTCCACCGCGAGCGCCCGTCAGGCGCGCGACGTGCACGTAGCCGATTCGCTGAGCGGATTGGGGATCGAGGCGTTCGGATCGGCGAGCCGCGCCGCCGACCTGGGCAGCGGCGCCGGCCTGCCGGGCCTGGTCCTGGCGGCCTGCCTCCCGGGAACCCGCTTTGACCTGATCGAGTCGGCCGGCCGCAAGTGCGGGTTCCTCCGGGCTGCGATCGAGCGAATGGGCCTGGCCGACGTCACCGTCGTCTGCGAGCGCTCCGAGGACTGGGCGGCCGGGGAGGGGCGCGAGGCGTACGAGGCCGTCACCGCCCGGGCGGTGGGCAGCCTGGCGACGGTCGCGGAGCTCGCTTCCCCCCTGCTCACCGAGGGCGGTGTCCTGGCGGCCTGGAGGGGAACCCGCTCCTCGGAGGAGGAGGCGGAGCTGGCCCGCGCGGCCGATCGGCTCGCCATCGAGCCGATCGAGATCCGCTCGGTGCGGCCGTATCAGGGGAGCCGCGACAGACACATCCACCTCCTCCGCAAGAATGGACCGACTCCGAACGAGCTGCCGAGACGGCCCGGTCTGGCGGCAAGGCGGCCGTTCGGGTCCGAACAGCACTAACCCGAACCGAATATGGGCACTGTCTACGCGATCGCAAACCAGAAGGGCGGCGTCGGCAAGACGACGACCGCCGTCAACATGGGCGCCTGCGTCGCCACCGACGGACGGCAGACCCTGATCGTCGACCTCGACGCCCAATGCAACGCGACGGTTGCGCTTGGCCTGCCCAAGGATTCGACTCCGTCCTCGTACGACTGTCTCGCCGGGGAGGTCTCCGTCGCCGAGGCGGCCCGTCCGGCGAGCTCGGACAACCTGTGGATAGTTCCCGCGCATGTGGACCTGGCGGGGGCGGCCGTGGAGCTGCCGCGCGCAAGCGGCTACGAGACCCGCCTCCGCGACGGGCTCGGCCCGGTCCGCTCGCGCTTCGCCTACACGCTGCTGGACTGCCCGCCGTCGCTGGGGCCGGTCGCCGTCAACGCGCTGGTCGCCGCGGACAAGGTGATCGTCCCGGTGCAGGCCGAGTACCTGGCACTCGAGGGCCTGGTCCAGTTCCTCGACACCCTGAAGTTGGTCCAGCGCGAGCTCAACCCGGATCTGGAAATGGCCGGCGTCCTGATCACAATGCACGACGACCGCACGCGTCTCTCCCAGGATGTGGAGAGGGAGCTGCGCGAGCACCTGCCGGCACGGGTATTCAAGACGGTCGTGCCACGCAGTGTGCGGGTCGCCGAAGCGCCGAGCTTCGGCGTCCCGGTCTCGGAGCACGACCCGAGATCATCGGGTTCCAAGGCCTACCGCGCCCTCGCCGAGGAAGTGCTTGCCCTGGGAGCCGTCGATGGCTGATCGCAAGCGCGGCATGGGGAGGGGGCTCGCCGCGATCCTGCCGGAGAGCTCGGCCGGTGGGCCGGAGCTGCGGGAGCTCGACGTCAGCCAGATCGAGCCGAACCCGGACCAGCCGCGCGCCAAGTTCGACGCCTCCGCCCTCGACGCCCTCGCCGGATCGATCGGCTCGGTCGGGGTGCTGCAGCCGCTGATCGTCCGGCCGCTCGACGGCGGCCGCTACGAGCTGGTCGCCGGTGAGCGGCGCTGGCGAGCGGCGCAGAAGGCGGGGATCGACCGGGTGCCGGCCGTGATCCGGACATCGCCGGAGGACGAGCGGCTGCAGGCCGCGCTGATCGAGAACATGGTCCGGGAGGACCTCAACCCAGTGGAGGAGGCGCGGGCCTGCGCCTCCCTGGTCGACGATCTCGGCATCTCGAAGGAGGAACTTGCCCGACGCGTCGGGCGCAGTCGGGCCGCGATCTCCAACCTGATCCGGCTGCTCGATCTACCTGATCCGGTCCTGACTCTGCTCGAGCGCAGCGAGCTGACCGAGGGCCACGGCCGGGCGATCCTCCAGGTCTCCGACCGCGACAAGAGGATCCGGCTTGCCAAGCTGGCGGCTGCCGAAGGCTGGTCCGTCCGCGACACCGAGCGGCGCGCCGCCGTCGGACCCGGCCGGAAGAAGGCGGCTACGGGTGGCCGCATCTCCGCCGAGGAGCGCGCCGCGATGGCCGAGGCAGAGGACCTGCTCGGCTCGGCGCTGGGCCAGGATGTCAGGGTCCGCCGCAGCGGCAACGGGGTCAAGGCGGAGCTCAGCTTCGACGACCTCGCCGAGCTGGAATCCCTGGCCAAACGGCTGCGAAGGCGCAGCTAGACTGCGCCCGAGGCGGCCCCAGAAAGCGAAAGCCGAGGAGCCGTAGATAGCATGCGGCGGCAAAGCGGAGCAGCCGGCGCCACATGTCCGGGCGATTAGCTCAGTCGGTTAGAGCGCTTCTCTGATAAGGAAGAGGTCCCTGGTTCGAGTCCAGGATCGCCCATAGCTCTCTGTGAACGAACTGATCCCGGAGCGACGATGGACGGGCTGACGCAGTCTGTCGTCGGCCGAGAGGCGACTCTTTTCCGTACGCCCTGGGGCGTAGTGCGCTACGTGGAGTCCGCGGTCGCGAGCTCCTTCTCGGAATCCGCTCGAGCCGGAGTCCCAAACAGCCGCGCCAGCACCAGGCTGGCCTCGAAGAGCAGGAGCAGGGGGACCATCTCCAGAAGCATGCTGATCGGGTCGGTGCCTGGGAGGAGCATCGCGACGATGGCGATCACCAGATAGGCGTAGCGGCGGTTCTGGGCGAGCTGCTTGGGAGTGACGATCCCAAGCCGGGTGACGGCCAGGATCCCGATCGGGAGCTGGAAGATCAGCCCCATCACCCCGACCGTCATGGTGAAGAAGCTGTAGTAGTCCTTCGCCCGGATCTGGATGTTGAACTGGCTCGCGTTGAAGTTGAGAAGGAACTTGGTGGCGGCCGGCAGGACGACGAAGTAGCCGAAGACCGCCCCGGCGCAGAACAGCACCGGCACCATGACCAGGAAGGGGACGATCACCCGGCGCTCGCGGTCGGTGAGTGCCGGCAGCACGTAGGCGTAAGCCTCGTAGAGGATCACCGGCAGCGAGAGCACGATCGCCGCGTACACGGTGATCGTCACGGTTGTGGTGAATGGCTCGGCGACCCCGAACGTGATCGGGGTCCGGTTGCCGGGCAGCGGTGCGTTGGCGATATCCAGCAGCCTGCCGTTCTGCCAGAAGCAGAGCGCGAAGGCGACCGCAAACGCCGAGATCGAGACGAGTATCCGCGTGCGAAGCTCGTCCAGGTGCTCGACGAGCGGGATCCGGTCCTCGAAGCTGACCGGCCGAACCCGGGCCATTGACTAGGCCTTGTGCTCGGTGACGACCTCGCCCTCGACGACCTCGGCCGGCTTGGTCGAGCTCTTAACTGCAATCTCGTCCTTGTCGTCCATGGACAGGGATCCCTTGAACTCGCGGATTCCCTTCCCCATCGACTTGCCGAGCTCGGGCAGGCGCTTCGGCCCGAAGACGACCAGGACGATCAGGAGGACTACGGCGATCTCTAGTGGGCCCACGTTTGGCATCACGGAACGTTCCTTTCGCTTGATGTCGACAGGCGGCGAGCCACCCGAAGGCGGCTCGCCGCGTCTGCCTTTCTCGTGGCTCTAGTGCCTGGGTCGGGCGGCGTCTGCGGCCCTTGCCAGCCTCGTAATGACGTTGAAGAACTGCTTCGGCTGCCCGATGAACAGCCCGTCCTGTGTGAGCGCGTTGGCCGCGCCCATCGCCGCGCCCTCGGTCTCGGTCGGGCGAATGATCGAGACGTGCGGGAACCTTCGCTTCAGGAACGGCGTCGGCTCGGGCATGATCAGGTTGGTCTGGGTCAATTCGCCGTCGGCGTTGAGGTCGGGGAACACCAACCCGCCGTCGGTCAGGGCAGGTGCGTTGCCGGCTTTGTCTTGCCAGGTCTGAAAGTGCATGATCTCGCTGCCGCCGATGCTGAGCAGGATCCGAAGCACCTCCTTACTGGTGACCCGCTGCGCCAGCGAGGCGTAGAGGCTCGTACCGCCCCCCTCGATGAAAGCGAAGTGGAAACCGGCCGTATTGGCGATCGCCTGCAGGTGGTTGGGATCGGTGGTGTCAGCGTTGTTCCGGGGAATCGCCGGATGCTGGCCGACTGCAAGCGTCGGGATGGCCTGGGGCAGGGTGTCGCCGAGGTCAGGATTCTGGGTGTCGCTGCGATAGCGCGTCCAGAAGCTGGTGTCGACGCTCAACTGCATCAGGTTGGTCAGCCGTCCGACGGTCTTCTGGGCGCCGTTCGCCTGACTGCTCGGCAGCGTCCGGAACTTGTCGAGGTTGACCGGGTTCTCGCCGTGCGCCATCAGATATGCGTTGATGAAGGCGACGTGGCTGAACTCGTCGTCCGTGTTGTCGTGGATGTAGACGTTCATGTCCTCGTCCAGGACCTCGACGGCCTCGGTGTAGGCCTCGTTCCCGCTACCTCCAGGCACCTCGCCGTCCTGGATACCGGCGAGTTCGTTGTACTGCTGCCAGAGATCGGACTCGATGATCTCGGCGGCACAGAGGAAGCGGAGGATCGCCGCGTCTCCACGTGTGAGGCGGCCACCCTTGACCTGGGTGTGGCCCTTCGCAAAGACGTCCGGCGGATCGACCAACAGCCGGCCCACCGCAGTGGCTCCGACCCCTAGCGCGGCTCCTTTGAACATCATCGAACGACGGCTGATCAAGTCCTGCGGCTGGTGCGTGGTCTCATCCATTTGCGTGCTCCTGTTCGGGGTGGCTGCAGTTCGCGTGGAGGGTGCAGCCAACGCGTTCTTGTCGTCGGCCTACGGGTGACTCTTTGGCCTGCTACCAGTGGAGTACGAAGATGGCGCGGTCAGGGATTCCTTTTCCCGACAGATGCGATCGACTTGATCTGCATGCGCCGGGGTCAAGCGAGTTGCGCCGGGATCGCAATCCGGCGTTGTCGGGATGCGCGATCCCGGGCTAGTGCGAGATCCCAACGATCAAGCCGACCACGGCGATGGCGGTAGCAAGCAAGGCGACCGCCATCGAGAGGGTCGCGAATCTGAGTGCCTCCCGGTCTGGGGCATAGGCCGCTACCCAGCTCTGCACCTTCCTGACCACCTGCCTAGCCGCTGAATCCTTGTCCTCGGCGGCCTCGCCCTCGACCTCGTCCTCCCCATAGGGGTCGAACGGTCGAGTGGAGGCCCGGCTCCGCGCTGGTTCGGGTGCTCTCGTCCCGTTGCCTGACACGGACCCGCGCTGCTCCCTCCTATCGGCCGCGGCGATTCGTTCCGGCAACTGGTCGATTGCGGCCACAATCCGCAGGAGCACCTCGTCCACGCGCTCCAGCTCTTCCAGCAGGATCTCATCCACGCGCTGCAGCTCTTGCAGCAGGATCTCGTCCACGTGCTGCAGTTCTCCCGGCTGGTCAGGAGGCTTCATGACGGCCATACGACCCCTTACGCTGCTTGCGGTCGTTCCCCTGCATCCCGAAACCGCGGTTGCCCCACCGCCGGGTCAGCCCTGACGCGCGGTGGCGGTCTCGGCGGCGCCTCGCAACCGCTCCAGCGCGTGCTCGACCCAGCGGCGGAAGAGCCGGTTGCCGCTGACCGCCACCTGCATCCGGATGCTGAGGTTCGTCGGGTCGTTCCCGGCCTCCATCTCGAGGAAGGTGCCGCCCTGTCCCTCAGTGAGGACGGACCGGGTGTAGGTCCCGGTGTCCATGCAGCGGATCATGAGCTCCTTGCCGGGAACCATCCGGTCGACCTCGAGCGTGGTCTCGAGATCCGACATCGGCCAGGGCCGCTTCTGAACGTTGCGGATGTGGCAACCCTGCTCGAAGGCGCCGTCGACGCACTCGAAGGTGAGGGTGTCGGGCCACCACTCGGTTTGGCGGTCCGGGTCCGAGGCGAGCTCCCAGACGACGTCGAGGGGGGCGTCGATGAAGGTCTGCTGCCGGCAGGTCGACGACATCCTCCGGATGGTACGGCGGAAGGGATGGCCTCTGGCGGGCTCTGGGCCGCTCCTATACTTCGTGCGGACGCCTGAGGAGAACCTGCGTGCAGCGAATGACCATCTACGGAGTGAGCTTCGACATGGTCGGCAAGCAGCCGATCGTCTTGCTGAAGACCGTGGACGGCAACAAGTTCCTGCCGATCTGGATCGGCCACCCGGAGGCGGCTGCGATCTTGATGAAGCTCCAGGGTGCCTCGACGCCGCGGCCGATGACCCACGACCTCCTCTCGGACGTGCTCGATCAGATGGAGGCGAAGTGCGAGAAGGTCTCCGTGACGGAGCTCCGCGACAACACCTTCTTCGCCTCGATCACGATCTCGATGAACGGCTCGGAGATGGAGATCGACTCGCGGCCATCCGACGCCCTCGCGCTCGCCGTGCGGACATCGGCGCCGATCTTCGCCGCCGATGATGTGATCGAGGAGTCTGCGATCGAGTTCGAGGGCGAGGAGGTCGAGGATCAGGAGCAGGTCGTCGAGAAGTTCAAGGACTTCCTCGACAACGTCACGCCCGAGGACTTCGCCCAGGGCGAGGAGCCCTAGGCCGCGCGACTCACGCTCGGAAGGTCAGGACCCGGCGGGTAGCGGGCCCGCCTGATGGCTGAGGGTCGACTCACCTGCCGCCCGTGTCCGCGGCGTGGCCAGGATCCGCGCGACCAGCTGGGTGAAGTCGATTCCCGCGGCCTCCGCGGCCATCGGGAAGAGACTCGTGTCGGTGAGCCCGGGGATCGCGTTCACCTCGAGGACCTGAGGTCCATCCTCGGCCAGGATCAGGTCGACCCGGGCGAAGCCGCTGCAGCCGAGCACCTCATATGTCCTAGTCGCCAGCTCCTGGACGAGGCTCGTCTCGGCATCGGCCAGCCCGGCCGGGCAGATGTATTCCGTGCGGCCGATCTCGTAGCGTGCCTCGAAGTTGAAGAAGTCCTCCTCGCGCGGAATCGCCTCGACCACCGGCAGGGCCTGATCGGCGAGGACGCTGACGGCCAGCTCCCGGCCCTTCACGTAGCGCTCGAGCAGGACCCGTTCGTCATAGCTGAAGGCCGCAACCAACGCCTCAGGAACCTGGTCGCGGGACGAGGCGAACTCGACTCCCAGCGAGGAGCCCTGGCTCGCAGGCTTGATGACGAGCGGGAAGCCGAGCCGCTCTTCGATTTCCTCCAGCGTGTCGGCTGCCCCGAGCTCCCGAAAGGCGGTCGCGTTGAACGCCGCCCAGTCGGGGGTCGGCAAATCGGCGGATCGCATCTCGTGCTTGGCGGCGATCTTGTCCATGCAGAGGGCGCAGGCGGCGACCCCCGGCCCGGTGTAGGGAAGGTCGAGGATCTCCAGCAACTCCTGCACGGTTCCGTCCTCGCCACCCGGGCCGTGCAGGGCGATGAAGACGATGTCGGGGCGCTCGGCTCGCAGCCGCCGCACCAGGTCGCGGCCGACGTCGATGCCGATCGGCTCGTGTCCCAGCTCGGTGAGGGCGTCCTCGACGCGGGCGGCCGATCGCAGCGAGACGACTCGCTCCAGGGAGCTGCCGCCTTTGAGGACCGCGATCTTCACGACCGCCTCGGCAGCGGGACGACGTCCCCTCCCGGCTCGTCGCCACCCTCTGGTTCCTGCGTCCGGTGTTCGCCGGTGATGGTCTCGTACAGCGCGACCTGCTCGGAGATGACGTTCCCGATGCGGCGGATGCCCTCGCGCAGCTTCTCCTCCGGAAAGGCCGAGAAGTTGAGGCGCATCGAGGATCCCCCGCGCCCGTCCACGTAGGCGGCCCGGCCCGGGACGAAGGCGACGTTCTCGCGCAGTGCCTTGGCCAGCAGGTCGGTGGTGTCGATGTAGTCGGGCAGGGTGGCCCAGACGAACAGACCACCCTCGGGATGGGTCCACGCGGCCTGCTCCGGGAAGTGGCGCTCGAGGGCTTCGAGCATGGCGTCGCGGCGGGCGCGGTAGATCCCGATCAGGTCGTTGATGTAGGAACGCCAGCGGCCCTCTGCGAAGTATTCGCGGACGAAGTACTGGGTGAGGGTCGACGTGCAGAGGTCCGCGGCCTGCTTGCCGAGCCCGATCTTCTCCAGGACCGGCGGCGGTGCGGCGACCCAGCCGATCCGGATCCCGGGGGAGAGGATCTTCGAGAACGTGCCCAGGTAGAGGACGTAATCGCCGCCGTCGAGGCTGTAGAGGGTGGGCTGCTCCTCGCCCTCGTAGCGGAGCAGGCCGTAGGGGTTGTCCTCGCAGATCAGGACCTCGTGCTCGCGCGCCAGCTCCACCAGCCGTCGCCTCCGCTCCTCGGACATGGTCACGCCGGCCGGGTTCTGGAAGGTGGGCACCGAGTAGACGAACTTCGGGCGGCGCCCCGCGCCGGCGAGCGAGGCGAGCAGCTCCTCGAGCTCGTCGATGCGCATGCCGTCCTCGTCTGTGCTCACCTGGTGGACGTCGGCCTCGTAGCTGCAGAAGGTCGGCACGGCGCCCGGATACGTCGGCGCCTCGCAGATCACCGGGTCGCCCGGGTCGACCAGCGTCTTCGCGATCAGGTCGATCGCCTGCTGCCCGCCCGTGGTGACGATCAGGTCGTCCGGGTCGGGCGCCATCCCCTCGGCGCCCATCACTTCGAGGATGCAGGCCTTGGTCTCCTCGAATCCCTCGGTTGGCCCGTACTGCAGGGCCTCGGCGGAGGACTCGTGCGCAATCCGGGTCATCTGGGCGGCGAAGCTGTCGGACGGGAAGGTCGAGGTGTCCGGCAGGCCACCCGCCAGCGAGATCACCTCCGGCCGGGCCGTGATCGCCATCAGGTCGCGCATCGCCGAGGAGCGCATGACCTGGGTACGGCGCGCGAACAGGTCTGCGTAGCGCTCCAGGTCCCGCGATCTGGTGTGCGCGCGGCGCCGGCGCGGCGGTTCGCTCGGATGGTCGGGCTGACCGGTCTGTTCGGACGGCTCGGTCATCGCGCACAGTGTGGCGGGAATTCAGCCGCGGGGTTTGTGGCGGCCGGTGATGGCGAAGAGAGCTGAGCTGGCGTTCAGCGGAGTCCCTGTAGCCTCCGGCCCGATCATGCTCCTCGCCATCTGCCAGGGGCTGGGTCTGGCGATCGCCGTCGGACTCGTCCTCGGAGTCGTCATTCCGCCCATCATGCCCAGCTGGGGCGCCGTGATCGGCGCCGCCCCGCTCGGCGTGCTGGCGTGCGGCGCCGCCCTCAACGGCGCCGATGAGGCGCTCTGGCCGGCCCTGCCGGTCGGGGTGATCGGCGCCGGCCTGGCCGCGGTGGTCGCCCGGGACGTGGCGTCCGGGGCGGCGCGCCGCCAGCAGGACCGGATCACCGAGGCCGATCTGCAGGCGTCGGGCGGGGTCACGGCGATCGTGGTGGTGGCCGCGGTGATCGTCGCCGCAGTCAGCCTGGTCCTGAAGCCCTTCTCGCTGCTCGTGCTGGTGGCCCTGCTCTGGCTGTGGATCTCTCGTCGCCGCCAGGCCGAGCGCAAACACGAGGGTCTCCGGGTCCTCCGCTAGATGAATCCGACGATCCGGTCCCTGAGCTAGCCGTGCCGCGGAAGCTCGTCCTTGTCGTCGTCGATGCGATGCACCCCGAGATGCTGCTGCGCGCGATCGAGGAGGACGTCGCCCCGACCTTCGGCGCCCTGGTCGAGCGGGGCGAGATCGTCACCGACGTCGTCTCGAGCTTTCCCTCCGTCACTCCGGTGGCCAGCTCGGAGATGCTGACCGGCCTCGGGCCTGCCGGCCACTGGGTGATGGGGATGAACTGGTACCACCGCCTCGAGCGCCGCTACATCGAGTACGGCTCCTCCTTCGAGGCGACCAGGACCTTCGGCGTCTTCCGGGCGATGTACGACCTCGTCTACAACATGAACCTCGATCATCTGAGCTGGGAGGCTCAGACGGTCTTCGAGCGCCTCGGTGATTCCGGGATCCGCACCGCAGCGACCCCCTTCCTGATCTACCGGGGCCGCCATCGTCATCAGCTCGGCCTCGAGGGCCTGGTCCGCCGTGCCGCCGCGGCCGCCAACTTCCGCCACGCGGTCTGGGGCCCCGACGAGTTCTTCTACGGCGACCTCTACGCCAGTCGCCCGACCGGCTGCGGGCCCTCCTTCACCCGCCCCGGCACGCGCGACGAGTACTCCGCCTGCGTCGCCGAGTCCCTGGTCTCCGAGGGGGCCTACGACTTCCTGCTCTTCAGCCTGCCCGACAACGACTTCCACTCGCACCGGCACGGCCCCGAGGCCACGATCGACTCGATCGCCAAGGCGGACTCCATGTTCAGCCGGATCGTGGAGGCGGGAGGCGGTCTCGATGCCTTCCTGGACGAGCACGCGGTGCTCCTCACAGCCGACCATGCCCAGACTGCCGTGGAGCACGCGCTGCCGCTGGCCGACGAGCTGGCGGAGGACTGGGCCGTCCTGCAGCCGAACACCGACCGTCCGGAGGAGGCCGAGATCGCGGTCAGCCCGACCTCGCGCGCCGGCGCCGTCTACATCCTCGACACGGGCCGCCGTCACCCGGGCACCCACGAGCGCGCCCGTCTGCGCTTGCGGGAGCTGGCCGGCGTCGATCTGGTCACCTGGCTCGCCGGGGAGGACGGCGCGCCCATCCTGCGCACCGGCGTGGGTCTCGACGATCCCGAGCGGGTCGAGGCCGTGATCGAGCGTGAGGGCCGCGAGTTTCGCTTTCGGCCCGGTGGTCAGCTCCGGGACGCGCGCGGCAACCACTGGTCGGTGAGCGGGGAGCCCGAGGCGCTCGAGGCGGACGTCACCCGCGGCCGCTTCGAGTCAGAGGAGTATCCGGACGCGCTCGCCCGCCTCTGGTCCGCGCTGGTCTCCCCGCACGCCGGGGACGTCCTGATCTCCGCCACCGAGGGATACGAATGCGTCGATTGGGGCGGGATCAGCCACGTGGGTGGAGGGAGCCATGGCTCCCTGGGCCGCGGAGACTCGCTCGCTCCCGCAGTCTTCGTCGGTTGCGGGCCGAAGAGGCCGGGTAAGCGGCCGCAGTGGGCATTGCGGGACCTGGCGCCCGTGATCCTCGAGCACTTCGGGCTGAACGGAGGACCTCGGGGATGACCTCGGTCCAAACCGCCAAGCGGATCGGCCGGGGGACCCTGAAGCGGGGCAACTGGGTCCAGCTCCTCCAGTTCGGCCTGGTGGGGGCTTCCGGGTACATCGTCAACCTCGCCGTCTTCGCGCTCGTGAACGGACCGCTGAGCGTCCACTACATCGCCGCCGCGATCCTCGCCTTCTGCGTCGCGGTCATGAACAATTTCTGGTGGAACCGCCATTGGACCTTCGACGCCAAGCAGGGTCACGCGGGATTCCAGGCCGCGCGCTTCTTCACGGTCAGCGTCCTCGCGCTGATCGTCAACCTGATCGCTCTCAAGCTCCTGGTCGGCGGAGGGATGGGCGAGCTGCCCGCACAGGCCATCTCGGTCGCGATCGCGATGCCGTTCAACTTCATCGGCAACAAGCTGTGGACGTTCGACGAGTAGGCCGCCTTCTCGCCCTCGCCGCTCCCCTCGCGCTGATCGTCATGCTGCTGTTCCCCGGCCCGGTCGGGGCGAGCGTGCCGCAGATCAGTCAGTCGAAGGCGATCGAGATCGCCAAGACCGACCCGAATGCGATCACGGCGCGCAAGGACCATCCGGGCCTCACCCCCTCGGCCAGTCGCAACCAGTCCACCGGCCTCTGGGAGGTCGGGTTCTTCACCGGCGGCAACGAGGTCGTCCAGGTCGTGATCGACCCCAACGGGGGCAACATCCTCGAGTCCTGGACCGGCTACCAGGTTGCCTGGAGGATGGCCCGGGGCTATCCGGGCGCCTTCGGTCGCACGATCAACGCGCCCTACGTCTGGCTACCCCTCTGCGCGATCTTCGTTCTCGGGCTGCTCGACTGGCGGCGCCCTTTTCGGCTCGCGCACCTCGACCTTCTCGTGATCGTCGCCGGCTTCGGGCTCTCCCACTACTTCTTCAACAAGGGCAACATCGGGGTCTCCGTCCCGCTCGCCTATCCGCCGCTGCTCTACCTGCTTGCGCGGGCGCTCTGGCTCGGGTTCCGACGGGCCCGGGGATCCGGCCTGAGGCCGTCGATCCCGATCTCGGTGCTCGCGGTCCTCACCGTGGCGCTGATCGCGGGGCGGATCACGCTGAACGTGATCGACTCGAACGTGATCGACGTCGGCTACTCAGGGGTGATCGGCGCCGACCGGATCGGAGACCAGAAGCCGATCTACGGCAACTTCCCCTCGGATGATGCGTCCGGGGACACCTACGGGCCGGTCGCCTACTACGCGTACGTCCCCTTCGAGCAGGTCCTCCCCTGGAGCGGCACCTGGGACGACCTCCCGGCCGCGCATGCGGCCTCGATCTTCTTCGATCTCGGGACGATCGGCGCGCTCTTCCTGATCGGGCGCCGGCTTCGGCGTGGGCGCCGGGGGACCGAGATCGGGATTCTCCTGTGCTTCGCCTGGGCGGCGTGCCCCTACACCGCCTTCGCGCTCGAGTCCAACACGAACGACGCGCTGGTCTCCCTCGGCCTGGCCGCCGCCCTCTTATGCGTGACCTCGCCGATTTCCCGCGGCCTGACCCTTGGGCTTACCTCGATGACGAAATTCGCGCCGTTGGCTTTAGGCCCTCTGTTCGCAACCTATGGCGCAACGGAGAGCCGATCCGTATCTCGAACGGGACCCGTTCGCCGATACGCACGCGTGATCGTCCCGTTCACGATCGCCTTCGCGATCACGGTCCTGGTGGTCTGCTTCCAGGCGCTGCAGGACCCGGGCCTCTCAACCTTCTGGCACCGGACCATCGCCGAGCAGGGCGGCCGGGACTCCCCCTTCAGCATCTGGGGTCAGGACCATTCGCTCGGCTGGTTGCAGACCGTGGTGAAGATCGCCGTCGTGGGGCTGGCGGTGCTGGTCGCGTTCCGCCCTCGTCGCCGCGACCAGGTCACCGTCGCCTGCCTGGGGGCCGCGGTGATGATCGGGATGCAGCTCACCGTCGACCACTGGTTCTATCTCTACATCCCATGGTTCTTGCCGTTCCTGCTGATCGGCATGCTGGCGGCCGGGACGGTGCCGCTAGGCGGAGACGGGGACGAGGATCTGCTCGATCCCACGAGCGAGCCCGTCGTCTCCGATCTCGACCGCGACGCCCATCAGCCAGACGTCCTCGTCCGCCCCGTCGAAGCGGACCGGCATCTGGGTCTTGAAGGCGCGTAGCGCCTGCTCGCGCCGCACCCCGATCACGCCGGCGCGCGATCCGGTCATGCCGACGTCGGCGATGTGAGCCGTCCCGCCCGGAAGCACGCGGGCGTCGGCGGTCGGCACGTGGGTGTGTGTGCCGAGTACCGCGGCGACGCGCCCGTCGAGGTGCCACCCCATCGCGACCTTCTCGCTGGTGAGCTCGGCGTGGAAGTCGAGCACGAAGGCGTCCGCAGCGCCGGCCAGGGATTCGAGGAGCTCGTCGATCGCCGGGAAGGGGCTGCGCTCGACCTGCATGTGCATCTGCCCGCTCAGGTTGATCACGGCCACCCTCATTCCCGCCGCCTCGACGACGGTGTGGCCGCGACCGGGGTTGCTCGCGGGGAAGTTGGCGGGGCGAATGATCCGCCGCTCTGAGTCGAGATAGGGGTAGACGTCGCGGTGGCGATAGGTGTGATTGCCGAGCGTGATCACGTCGACGCCCGCGTCGAAGATCGCCTTCGCCGTTTCCTCGGTGACCCCGACACCGCCGGCCGCGTTCTCGCCATTGGCGACGACCAGGTCGGGCATTCGCTCGGCACGGAGCTCTGGCATGGCCGCCGCCAGGCCCTCCCGGCCGGGCTTGCCGACGACGTCCCCTATGAAGAGGAGGCGCATGTGATGGTCGGGGACGCCACGGGCGGCGGAGCGTAGTGCACCGTGCGCCGAGGGCCTTCCGCTAGCTTTCGCGCGATGAGCGAGGAGTCGCCTCGGGCGCGCCGAGGCCAGGCCGCCCCCGTGCTCGAGGTGGACGGCCTCTCGAAGTACTTCGGCGAACGGGCCGCCCTGCGGGAGGTGAGCCTCGAGGTGAGCCGCGGCGAGCTGCTCGCCGTGCTCGGGCCGAACGGCGCGGGCAAGACGACCCTGCTTTCGATCCTGGCCGGCATCACCAGGCCCGACTCGGGACGTATCGATCGCTCGAACGGCGAGGTGGGCTGGGTCCCGCAGCAGGCGGGCCTCTACCGGAGGCTGACGGTGGAGGAGAACCTCAGCCTGTTCTCTCGGATGGAGGGGATCGAGGACGTGGAAGCGGTGATCGAGCGGATGCTCGAGCAGACTGGGCTCGCCGATCGCCGCCACGATCAGGTCTCCTCGCTCTCTGGTGGTAACCAGCAGCGGATCAATATCGCGATCGGTCTGCTGGGCGACCCCTCGGTGCTGCTGCTCGACGAGCCGAGCTCCGGCCTCGACCCGAGTCAGCGGGTCCGGCTCTGGGAATTCGTCTCGGGGCTCGCGAACGCCGGGACGACGGTGATCTACTCGACTCATCAGATCGAGGAGGCGAGCCACTACGGGGACCGCCTGGTCGTGCTCGCCGACGGCGAGACGATCTTCGATGGCAGCTTCGCCCAGATGCAACGTGACGCCGGTCCCCGCCCGAAGGGCACGGCCGACGATCCGGAGAACGACTTCGTCCGCTTCCTTCGCAAGCGGGGCCACTGATGCGCTGGCTGCTGCTGAAGGACATCCAGCTGCTACGCCGCTCGCCTCTGGTCACCGGCCTGCTGGTCGTCTATCCGATCGTGCTGGCGGTGCTGATCGGGCTGGCGATCTCGCGGAGCCCGGAGAAGCCGCGTGTGGCCTTCCTCAATCAGATTCCGACCGGCACCGGGCTCAGCCTCGGCAATGGGGGCTTCAGCCAGGACGAGGCGCGCCGCCAGCTCTGCGCCAAGATCGACTGCGTCGACGTCTCGAGCCGCGCCGAGGCCGAGAAGAAGGTGAAGGACGGCGATGTCCTCGGCGCACTGATCCTGCCGCCGGACTTCATCAGCAAGCTGCAGGCCGAGCTCAGCACCAACGGGACCGAGCCGGCGACCGTGGAGGTGCTCGTCAACAACGACGACCCGCTCAAGGCCCAGGTGGTCGACGACCGCATCCGCGGGCTGCTCACCCAGGCCAACCTGCTGCTCTCCGAGAAGATCAGCAACGTCGCCGCCGACTACGAGCAGATCCTCGCCAACGGCGGCGAGTTCACCATTCCCTTGCTCAACCAGACCGTCCACATCCTGGGTCTGCAGCGCTCCGTGGAGCTGCTCGACTCGGTCGAGTCCAGCTTGCCGCCGGCACAGCGCAGCCAGGTCGCCCAGGTGAGCGACTTCGCCCGTCTGGCCCGCCAGAACCTGGCTCTCGCGAACAACCTGCTCTCCTCCGTCCGCCAGCCGATCGCGGTCGACAAGCAGGTGATCGCGGGGAGCATCCCGCCGCTCGACACTTTCGCGGTGGCGGTCGCTGCGGCCATCACGCTGCTCTTCGTCACGGTCCTGCTCGTCTCCGGATCCCTCGCTCTGGAGCGGGAGGAGAACACTTTCACCCGCCTCACCCGGGGCCTGGTCAGCCGCACCGGGCTGCTGGTCGAGAAGGCGGTGCTCGGCACCGGGGCGGCCCTGGCGGTCACCCTGCTGATGCTGCTCGCGATCACGCCCTTCGAGTCGATCGCATGGGGCCGGATCTACCTGATCATTCCCGCGATCCTGTTCGCGGGTGCGGCCTCCGCGGGGCTGGGGCTCGCCATCGGCGCGGCGGCTCGCGAGGTGCGCGCCAGTGCCCTCCTCGCCTTCGCGCTGGCGCTGCCGGTCGCCTTCATCTCGCTGGTCCCCTCGGGGACGGTGAGCAAGACCCTGCTGGACGTGATCCACGTGATCGCGGGGGCCTTCCCGTTCCGGCCCGCGGTAGACGCCCTCTCGGGAGCCCTCTCGGCGTCGGGCCCGGCACTCGGCCTACCGCTGCTGCACCTCGCGCTGCTGACGGTCGGATATCTGGTGCTCGCACGGTTGGCGTTGCACCGGTTCGCGTAACCGCCTCTCGGGCGGGTGGCGCCGAATTTGGTCGCCGGCGCGACTGTGTTCCGCGTCTGCGACAAATTCGGCGACAGGACCCGCCCGCCGGGCGGTTTGTGGACCGCCCTAGAATCAACCCCGTGAGCTTCCCAGTCACCCGCCTCCGCCGCCTCCGCCGCACCGAACCACTCCGCGACCTGGTCCGCGAGACCGACCTGACGGCCGACCACCTGGTGCAGCCGCTGTTCATCACAGCGGGGGAGGGGGTCCGCGACCCGATCGAATCGATGCCCGGGATGGAGCGGCTCTCGATCTCCGAGGCGGTAGCCGAGGTGACCGAGATCGGCGCGGCGGGCGTCCGCGCGGTGCTCCTGTTCGGCATCCCGGCCAGCAAGGACGAGGTTGGCTCGGAGGCCTACGACGACGAGGGCGTCGTCCAGATGGCCGTCCGGGCTCTGAAGGAGGCGCATCCGGAGGTTGTCGTGATCACCGACGTCTGCCTCTGCGAGTACACGTCGCACGGCCACTGCGGCATCGTCCGCGAGGGCGAGGTGGACAACGACCTGACCATCGAGCTGTTGGCGAAGACGGCGATCTCGCATACCGCCGCCGGCGCCGACGCCGTGGCGCCGAGCGACATGATGGACGGCCGCGTGGGGGCCATCCGCAGCCAACTCGACGAGGAGGGCCATTCCTCGGTGCCGATCATCGCCTACAGCGCAAAGTACGCCTCGGCCTTCTACGGCCCATTCCGCGAGGCGGCCGGCTCCACGCCCGAGTTCGGCGATCGCCGCGGCTACCAGATGAACCCCGCCAACGTCGACGAGGCCGTGCGCGAGGCCAAGCTCGATCTCGAGGAGGGCGCGGACGTCGTCATGGTCAAGCCCGCCCTTCCCTACCTCGACGTGGTCCGGCGCGTCAAGGACGCGACCGGCGCTCCACTCGCCGCATACCACGTCGGCGGCGAGTACTCGATGTTGAAGGCCGCCGCCGCGAACGGCTGGATCGACGAGCGGGCCGCTGCGATGGAGTCCCTGACGGCGATCCGCCGGGCCGGTGCCGACATGATCATCACCTACTTCGCCAAGGACGCCGCCGCCTGGCTGATGCGAGGGCCCGCGTGAGCGCTGATGCGAGGGTGCGCGTGAGCGCAACCCGTTTGATGAGGATGGGAGTCGTCCGCCGGTGAACAGGCCCTCTTCCGACGGGATCAGCACGGCGACTGCAACGCCCAAGCTCCGCTCCCGGAAGGGCGGCGCGGCCGTCCCGCTCGACGAGACGGACAGGCGGCTCATGAACCTGCTCCAGTCGAGCTACCCGCTCGATCCACGGCCCTTCGAGTCGATCGCCGCGGCGGCTGAGCTCGATTCGGACGAGGTCAAAGCCCGCACCCAGCGGCTCCTGGACGAGCGGATCATCCGGGAGATCACGCCGATCTTCGATACCCGCGCGCTTGGCTACAGCTCGATGCTGGTGGCGGCCAAGGTCGATTCCGAGAACCCACACCGCGCCGCCAGGATCATCAACTCGCACCCGGGCGTCTCCCACAACTACCTCCGTACCCACGAGTTCAACCTCTGGTTCACGATCGCGACGCCGCCGGACTCCGAGCTCGGGTTGAAGGGGACGCTCGACGTGCTCCAGCGACTGACCGACGCGGAGTCGATCCGCCAGCTGCCGACGCTGCAGCTCTTCAAGATCAACATGAACCTGGAGATGGAGGGTGGCACTGACGCGCTGGCCGCCACCGCCGACGCCGCGCCGCCCCGAGAGCTCGAGCGCCAGCCCTACGACGACGTCGACGTCGCGGTGATCCGCGCCCTGCAGGGGCCGATGGAGGTCACCGACCGGCCCTATGACGCCGCCGCCGCGGAGGCCGGGATGGGGACGGATGACCTGATCCGACACCTGCGCGGCATGGTCGACCGCAAGCTGCTCCGCCGGGTCGCCGCCATCCTCTACCACCGCCGCGCGGGCTTCTCCGCCAACGGCATGGGGGTCTGGCGGGTGCCGGAGGACCGGATCCTCGAGGTCGGGGCGCAAATGGCCGCGGTGCGGGGAATCTCCCACTGCTATCAGCGCCCGACCTACGCGGACTGGCCCTACAGCGTCTTCACGATGGCCCACGGCCGCTCCAAGGAGGAGTGCGACGCGATCCTCGACGGGATCGCCGACGAGCACGACCTCCACGGCGACGATCGCGCCATCCTCTACTCCTCGACCGAGTTCAAGAAGATCCGCCTCCACTACTTCACCGACGACTACGCCCGCTGGGAGGCTGAGAACTCATAAGCCGGTCGGACGAGCTGTACCGGCGTGCGCTCGAGGTGATGCCCGGAGGGGTGAACTCCCCGGTGCGGGCTATGCGCTCGATCGGCCGCGACCCGATCTTCATCGAGCGCGGCGAGGGGCCGCGCATCTGGGACGTCGAAGGCAATCGCTACGTCGACTGGGTCTCCTCCTGGGGGCCGCTGATCCTGGGACATGCCCATCCGGCGGTGGTCGAGGCGATCCGCGAGGCGGTCGGGCGCGGGACCAGCTACGGCGCCCCAACCGCCGGTGAGGTGGATCTGGCGCGGGAGGTGACGGATCGGTTCGCGAGCGTCGAGATGATCCGGATGACGAGCTCTGGGACCGAGGCGACCATGTCCGCGCTGCGGCTGGCTCGCGCGGTCACGGGCCGCACCAAGATCGTCAAGTTCGCCGGCGCCTATCACGGACACGTCGACGGTCTGCTCGCCGAGGGCGGCTCCGGGCTGGCGACGGCTGGGGTCCCCGCCAGCCCCGGCGTCACCGAGGCTCAGGCCTCCGACACGGTGATCGTGCCCTGGAACGACGAGGAGGCCGTGGCGGACGCGATTGCGACGACGCAGCCGGCGGCGGTGATCGCGGAGCCGGTTCCGGCCAATATGGGGGTGGTGCCGGCGGACCCGGGGTTCCTGGCGCAGCTCCGCGACGCGACCGCCGAGGCCGGCGCGCTGCTCATCCTCGACGAGGTGATCAGTGGCTTCCGCGTCGCGCGCGGCGGCGCCCAGGAGCTGCTCGGCGTGGAGGCCGATCTGACCTTGATGGGCAAGGTGCTAGGCGGAGGACTGCCGGCCGCCGCGTATGGGGGCTCGCGTGAGCTGATGGAGCACGTCGCTCCTGCGGGGGACGTCTACCAGGCGGGAACGCTGTCGGGGAACCCCCTGGCGGTGGCTGCCGGACTCGCCACGCTGAGCGAGCTCGACGGGGCGGCCTACGGCCGGATCGGGTCGATCACAGAGCAGCTCGCCGCCGGCCTTCGGCAGGCGGCCGGTGCTCGCGCCGTTCAGGTGAGCAGCGTGCCCGGCCTGGTGACGGTTTTCTTCAGCGCCGCTCCGGTGCGGGATTTCGCCGGCGCCCAGGCCTGCGACACCGAGGCGTACGGCCGTTTCTGCCGCGCACTGCTCGATCGCGGTGTCTACCCGCCGGCATCACAGTTCGAGGCCTGGTTCCCGTCGCTGGCCCATGACGACGAGGCAATCGAGTGGACGATCGACGCCGCCGGCGAGGCTTTCGAGCTGACCCTCGACTGAACTGCGCTCTAATCTCGATCACAGGCATGCCGTCGACAACGACCCCGCTGACCGCCCTGGCGTCGCTGCTGCGTGACGGCGAGAACGTGATCTCGCCGTTCGTGCGGGACACCGATGAGGAGCCCGTTCTGGGCGCCCTTGCGGCGTCCGGCCCCCGAGCCGAAGGCGCCCCCGGCGAGTACACGTTTCTGGTCGAGGCCATCAGGGAGGGATACCTCCTGCACTATGGGACCCCACGGCTGATCGACGGCGCCGACGGGGACCTGCGGTTGCTGGCCGGGGATTATCTCTACGCGCTCGGCCTGGAGCGCCTGGCCGGGCGGGGCGACCTCGCTGCCGTGCGGGAGCTCGCTGACCTGATCAGCCTCGCAGCGCAGGTCCATGCGGAGAACAGCGAGGGCTCGGGAATCACTGAACGGGTTGCTCCTCGCTCCAGCCTCAAACGGGTCGCGCCTGTCGGCGCGCCCTCGCGTGACACCCCTGCACCGATCGCGGCCCTCTGGCTCGCGGCGACCGTCGCGGTCGGCGCCGGGACGAGCCCGAGTCACAAGCGGGCCAAGGAGGCCCTGCGCCGCGATCAGACGGACGCGACGGATCTGCTATTGCGCAGCGCTCTCAAAACCGCGCGCCGGGCGGGCATGGGCGGTGCGTTGGCCGTCGCAGCCGACTCGATAGGCTTCGCCGCCGAGGACATCCCGAACATTGGCTGACCAGGGAAACGACAAGCGGGGGGCACCGAAGGAACTGCCGAAGCACGAGCCGCCGGGCTACTTCGAGGGCGAGTCCATGACCAGGCGGACCGCCTTCTCGGTCGGGGTGCAGGCGATCGGCGGGCTCGCGGGGGCCGCGATCCTGCTCCCGGCGATCGGCTTCGCCGCGGCGCCTCTCTTCGAGGAGGAGAAGGAGTCCTGGCAGGCCGTCGGACCCACCGCTGACTTCAGCCCCGATACCTACCGGCCGGTGGTGATCACGATCGTGCCCAACATCGGCGAGACGGGCAAGACGACCGTGTACGTACGGCGGGGCAACCCGCAGGTCACCGCCAACCAGACCAAGTACCCGCCCGAGTCAGCTGACGAGTTCATTGCGATCTCCACCCGCTGCGCACACGTCGGCTGCCCGGTCAGGTTCGTGGAAGCCTCAGGCAATTTCATCTGTCCATGCCATGGCGGCGTTTACGGCTTCCTCGGCGAGCGTATCGGTGGGCCGCCCGTCCGTCCGCTGGACCGCTTCCAGACCCGGGTGACCAACGGCCAGGTCGAGATCGGCCCACGCTACAGCGTCACCAACAGCCTTGACCCGGTTCGCGCCCGGGATCCCGGCGAGTTCACGGGGGGCATCTGGAACTACCTCTACCCGCCGCGGCCGTCGGTGCCGCCGCCTCCGTAGGGAGCCAACCGTGCCGAAGCTTCCGAGACCAGACCCGTTGAGCCGCCCGGCGCCGCCAGGGCAGCGCACCAACGGCGCGAACGGCAACGGAGCCGGCCCCGCCGAGGTCGCCAAGGAGGCGGGCGGCGATGTCCTCGGCTGGGTCGACGAGCGCACCGGCGGTGCGAGCTTCCTCAGCGCGTTGCTCTTCCGGAAGGTGCCGAAGGGGACGAACTGGTTCTACACCCTCGGCTCGGCGACCCTCTTCGCCTTCACCTTCCAGGCGCTCACCGGCGTCTTCCTGGCGATGTACTACACGCCGTCGCCGACTCAGGCCTACGGCTCGATCACTCACTTGACGAACGACGTCTGGATGGGCGAGTTCGTCCGCGGGATGCACAAGTGGGGCGCCTCGGTGATGATCGTCTGCATCTTCTTGCACATGGGGCGCACCTTCTTCTTCGGCGCCTACAAGTACCCGCGGGAGCTCAACTGGGTGATCGGGGTGGTGCTCCTGATCCTGACCCTGGTGATGGGGCTGACGGGCTACCTGCTCCCGTTCGATCAGCGCTCCTACTGGGCCACGATCGTCGCCAACAACATCACCGGCACCGGCCCGATCGTGGGGCCGTATTTGGCCGACTTCCTCCGCGCCGGCCCGGAGATCGGTGCCACCACGCTCTCCCGCTTCTACGCCATACACATGCTCTTAGTGCCGGGACTGATCATCGCCCTGATCGGCGCTCACCTCTACCTGGTCGTCAAGCTCGGCACCACGGCGCCACCATGGATGAAGGTCCCCCGGCCCAAGGCCGCGGCGCGCAAGGAGGAGGTCGGGTGAACCGGCGTGAGAAGGAGCAGTACCTCCGCGACTACGAGGTGATGAAGAAGAAGGGCAAGCCCTTCTTCCCCTACGCGGTCATGAAGGACACCGTGATGATGCTGGTCGTCGCGCTCGTGATCGTGGCGTTGTCGATCCTGCTCGGCGCCGAGCAGGGGCCGAAGGTCGACCCGACCACCACCACCTACACGCCCCGGCCCGAGTGGTACTTCTTCTTCCTCTTCGAGCTGCTGCGGGTGATCAAGCCCCCGTGGGCGGTGCCGATCGCGACCATCGGCATCCCGACCATCGCGATGGCCCTGCTCCTGCTGCTTCCCTTCTACGACCGCAATGCCGAGCGCCGCCCGGAGCGCAGACCGATCGCAGCCACGGCGGGGATCCTCGTGATCATCGCCATGGCCTACCTGACCTTCCTGGGCGCCACCGCCGGCCCGCCGAGCGAGATCGACCTGAAGACCTCGGCGGCCCTCGAGCCGGGCAGGGAGGTCGTCGCCCAATCGGGCTGCCTCGCTTGCCACAGGCTCGGCGACAACGGCAACAACGGCCCCGGGCCGGAGCTCACTCACATCGGCGCACGCTTGCCCAGGAACGCGATCGCACGCTCGCTGCAGGTCGGGCCAAGCATCATGCCGTCCTACTCGGGCCTATCGCCGGCGAAATTCCAGGCGCTGACGGCCTACATCGCGTCGCTCAACTGAGCTAGGCCACTAATCTCGCTCGGATGAGTGTCTCGTCCGGAACCGAGGCCGGCAGCGGGGTCCCGCAGCGGGATTCGGATCAGTTCGCCACTGAGGTCCGGGGGATGTTCGACCGGATCGCGGGCGTCTACGACCTGATGAACTCGGCGATGACCGCGGGCCTCCACCACCAGTGGCGCCAGCGGGCGGTGGACCGGGCGGAGGTGGGGCCCGGGTCCGACGCCCTCGACGTCTGCTGCGGGACCGGGGACCTCGCCCTGGAGCTGCGCAGGCGGATCGGGCCCGACGGTCGTGTGGTCGGCTGCGACTTCTCGGAGCCGATGCTCGAGCTGGCGCGCCGCAAGAGCGGCGATCAGGGCCTCCCGGTCGAGTTCGGGTGGGCGGACGCGCTCGAGCTGCCCTACGGCGATGGAGGCTTCGACGCGGTCACGATCGGGTTCGGAGCGCGCAACCTGGCCGACCTCGGCCTGGGCCTCTCCGAGATGTCCCGGGTCCTGCGACCCGGCGGCCGCCTGGTGATCCTGGAGATCACCCGGCCCCAGCGCGAGCCCCTGGCCAGCTTCTACTCGCTCTGGTTCGACCGGGTCGTCCCGGTGATCGGCAGCCTCGCGGGAGATTCCGACGCCTACAGCTACCTGCCCAACTCGGTTCGCACCTTCCCCGAGCCTGAGCGCCTCGCCGCCATGATGGACGAGGCCGGCCTTCGGGAGATCCGCTGGCTGCTGCTGGCCGGGGGGATCATCGCCATCCACAGCGCCACCAAGCCCACATGACCCGCTCCTCCGTGCCACCTCCCGTGACCGCCGTCATGGACGCCGCCAGCGCCTGGCTCCCGGCCAGGATGGCCGAGGTCGAGGAGCGGCTCGCGCAGGTCCCGGCCGGGTACGGGCCGCGCCTGGGGGAGGAGGCCGAGGCGACGCTGACCGCCGGCGGCAAGCGGCTGCGCCCGATTCTGGTGCTGATAGCCGCCGGCGACGGTGCCCGCGAGCGGGCCGTCCACGCCGCCACCGCCGTTGAGCTTGTCCACATGGCGACTCTTGTTCACGACGACGTCCTCGACCGTGCCCCCGTGCGCCGCGGCCGCCCCACGGTCGTGGCCCGCTCCGGCCGCGACCGGGCGGTCGGGGTCGGCGATCTGCTCTTCTCCCGCGCCTTCGCCGAGCTGGCGCTCGACGGAGGCGAGGCCGAGGTCACCGAGCTCAGCTCGGCCTCCGTGGCCCTTGCGCTCGGGGAGCTCGCCCAGCGCCATGACGTCTACGACATCTCGCTGAGCGAAGAGCGCTATCTGTGGCGTTGCTCGCTGAAGACGGCGCGGCTCTTCGAGTCGGCCTGCCGCATCGGCCGGCTCGCCTCTGAACAGCCCGGCACCGAGGAGATCGCCACCTTCGGGCGGGACATCGGGCTCGCCTTCCAGCTGCTCGACGACGTGCTCGACGTCACCGGCCCGCCGGAGAGAACCGGGAAGGCTCGTGGCACCGACCTCCTCGACGGCACCGTGACGCTGCCCCTGATCCTGGCGCAGCGCCTCGATCCGGGGCTCGGGTCGGTCGAGTTGCGGGGCCTGGATCCGCAGGGCGCGGAGGCGCTCTGCGATCGCATCGCCGCGACCGGTGCGCTCGATGAGGTCCGCGAGCGGGCCAAGCGCGGGATCAAGCGCGCCACCGGTGTCCTCGAATCCGGGGACTTCTCCGACGAGGAACGGCAGCTGCTCGCCATGATCGCCGACGGGGTCGTCGAGCGTTACTCCTGATCAAAGGTCGACGGCCCCCGAAGGGGCCGTCGACTTGCAGGGAGGTGACTCGTTGTTGGAGTGGTACTTCGGGTGAGTTGGGTGGGCCGGACCGTGCCTCGAGCTGAGCCCTAGAAGTCCTCTGGGAGGATGCTGTCGCTCGCCAGCGCCATGGCGAAGCGCTCGGCCTCGTCCTCCATGTTCGCCCGGGTCAGCGCGCGCAGGTCCTCGATCAGCTCCTGCCCCCCGCGATCGAGCTCCTCATCGTAATGGTCGACCTCGGGCTGCGAATAGGAGTCCCTGCCCCACCACTCACACTCGGGACAGCGGAGCTCGACGTGCCAGTTGCCATGGCCCTGCTCGTGCCAGCTGACCGGCTGAACCAGGACCGAGGAGCAGCTGGGGCAGGCGTGCATTCCATCTGCCGACTTGTGGCCCTCATCGACACGGGACTTGGTGTTGGTGCGCCTCGGAACTCCCATCGTGGGTGACATATCGGGCACAGCAGGCGTGACCTTTAGGCCCAATAGTCGGGTTCTTCCCGGGCGTGCGGGAAAACCATGCACGCTGCGGATAAGCCCGCAAATTCCCCGTTCACTCCACGCCTGAGCCGTGCGTGGCAAGCCACGCGCACGTGGTTGGCGAGGGCGCGAATAGACTGATTTCGATGGTGCTCAGCGACCGCACGATCAAGGAGGAGGTCGCCGCCGGCAGGCTGGTCTTCGACCCCTACGACGAGGAGCTCGTTCAGCCCTCGAGCGTCGACATGCGTGTGGACCGCAGCTTCCGGGTCTTCAACAACTCGCGCTACCCGTACATCGATGTGCGCAAGCCGATGGAGAACCTGACCGAGCTGGTCACCGTTGAGGAAGGGGAACCCTTCGTCCTGCACCCCGGCGAGTTCGTGCTGGGCCAGACCCTGGAGCGGGTGCGCCTGCCCGACGACCTGGTCGCACGGCTCGAGGGGAAGAGCTCGCTGGGCCGCCTGGGGCTCGTGATCCACTCCACTGCGGGATTCGTCGATCCTGGTTTCGAGGGGAACCTGACGCTCGAGCTCTCGAACCTGGCGACCCTGCCGATCACCATCTATCACGGCATGCCGATCGGCCAGATCTCCTTCATGCGGATGGACGGCTCCGTGGAGCACGCCTACGGGGCGCGAGAGGCCGGCAGCAAGTACCAGGGCCAGGCCGAGCCGACGGCCAGCCGCTTCTATCTGAACTTCCCCCAGAAGGGCGATCCGAACGGGGGCGGGCCACGGGACAGGACACGCGATAAGGGCTAGATGAGTAGTTGCGGGGGGACGGTGCCCCTGCCGCTAACATCCTGCACGATGCCCAACGTGGGACCGCTCGAGATAGCCGTCGTTCTCGTCATCGTCCTGATCATCTTCGGGCCGAAGCGCCTTCCGGAGCTCGGCCAGTCGATGGGACGTGGCATCCGCGAGTTCAAGAGCTCTCTCTCCGGGGACAAGGACGAAGATTCACCCGAGGAGCAGCGTCGCGAGCTGGAGGCAAGTCAGGAGGCAGCCCCCGCCGCCGAGAGCAAGCCCGCGGAGCCGGTCGAGGGCGAGGTCGTCACCGAGAACAAGGCCTAGGCAATGGCCCGGCTACGGCCGGTCGACTTCGAGGACCGGCTTACGCTCGTCGAACATCTCGACGAGCTTCGTACGCGCATCGTCATCTCGATCGTCGCGTTCTCCGTCGCGTTTGGCCTCTGCTTCTGGCAGAACAGCAGGCTGCTCGATATCGCCAATGCCCCGCTGCCGGGGGACAAGACGCCGATCACCTTCGGGGTCGCCGAGCCTTTCACGACCACGGTGACGATCACGGCCTACGCGGCCCTGGTCATCTCGCTGCCGGTGATCCTCTACCAGGCTTACGCCTTCATCCTGCCGGCGCTCACCGACCGCGAGAAGCGGGTCGTCGTTCCCTTTCTCCTGGGCGTGCCCCTCCTGTTCATCGCCGGCGTCCTCTTCGGCTACTTCATCGTCCTGCCCGCGGCGACCAAGTTCCTCCTCAACTTCAACGACAACCAGTTCAACATCCAGATCAGGGCGCGGGACTACTACAGCTTCTTCACCCTGACGCTGGCCGTGATGGGCCTGATCTTCCAGCTCCCGATCGGGATCCTGGCGGTTACCCGCCTCGGCATCATCACTCCGGAGCAGCTCTCGCAGAACCGTCGCTACGCATACGTGGTCCTGCTGATCGTCGCGATGCTGTTGCCCGGTACCGATCCGGTCACCATGCTGATCGAGGCGGCGCCCCTGATCGCGCTCTATGAGCTCAGCGTGCTTCTCGCGAGGGTCGTCGGCAGACCTCCGGAGCCGGCGACGGACCGAGACCTAAACGTGCCCGAGCCGCCGCCCAGCGGGGCCGCGTAGGCCCGCATTCGGGTTCATCTACGCTTCCGCCGTGCTCTTCGACCTGCAGACCCCCCGTCGCCGCCGCGTGGTCCGAGTCGTGTTCGGCGGCCTGGCGTTGATCTTCGCGATCAGCTTCGTCTTTCTCGGCGTCGGCACGGGCGGCGGCGGTTTCAGCTTCAGCGACCTGTTCGGCGGTGGCGGAGCGAGCAGCTCATCCGCGTTCGATGACGACATCAGCACCGCGCAGAAGCAGCTTGCCGTCAATCCCAACGACACCGCTGCGCTGGCCTCCCTCGTCCGGCTCCAGTACTCGGCCGCCAACGCCAACGCCAGCAGCAACGGCGCGCCGACCAGCGAGAGCGAGCAGCACCTGCGGCAGGCGGCAGACGCCTGGAACAAGTACGTGAAGCTGTCCAAGGGGAACCTGCAGACCTCGGCTGCCCTGTACGCGCTCAACACTTTCGACCAGCTGGGGACCGTCGACTTCCAGAAGGCGCGGACCGACACCACCACAACGGATGCGCTCGCCGACATCAACGCGGCCACCGACGACTGGAAGTCGGCGGCGCAGGCGCAGCAGGCACTGATCGACGCTCAGCCCAGCAGGGCCGTCGCCAACTCGTACGCGCGCCTCGCCTCCTATCTCTATCTCGCCGGGGAAGCCAGGCGGGCGACCAGGCGGCGGCGAAAGCGAAGTCGATCAAGGGCGCCCAGCCCGCCGCGATTGATCAGCAGCTGAAGCCGATCCAACAGCTCGGCCAGCAGCTGCAGGCCGCGATCAAGCAGATCGCCAAGCAGCAGCAGAAGACGCAGGGCGCGACTGGCGGCGGCGGCGCGACGGGCGGCGGCACCAACCCGCTCGGTGGTGTCGGGGGTGGCCTCGGCGGGATCGGCACCGGCAGCGGCCTCTAGCTGATCGCGACGCTTCCTATAATTTCGCCCTCCAACCAGGGCCGTTAGCTCAGCTGGTAGAGCAGGAGACTCTTAATCTCAAGGTCGCAGGTTCGATCCCTGCACGGCCCACTTGAATGCAGCAAACACACGGATTCGCGCTTCGCGATCGATAGGCGAAGAGTGCTGCTTTGATGGAGAGGAGCGCTCTTGAGCTGGCGCTCGCTTTCTCACACTGGAGCAAGCGGCGGCGACTCGCTTAGTGCACATCGCACGGAAAGCGGTACTCGGTCGAGAGATACTGAGTGGGCAATGTCGAAGGAGAACGTTGAGGCCGTTCGGCGTGCCCACGAGGCTTGGAGCACCGACGATCTCGATGCATTCCTCGCCGAGCTTGATCCGAGGTGGAGTGGCATCCCTCCATCGAGCCGGCCTTGGAGGGCGGGGAAACCGCCTATCGGGGTCTTGACGGTGCGCGAAAGGCCTGGGACGACTATCGCGGCGGGGCATGGGAGCGTCTCACGGTTCAGATTCAGGAGATCCGCGACCTCGGCGAGTCGGTCCTGGTCTCGGTCATATCGACCTGACCGCCGGACGACGGCATCGTGTTCCACGAGGAAGTCGGGCAGGTCGGCACCTTCCGCGACGGGAAGATCGCCACGGTGCAGGACTACCTCAGCCACCGTGAGGCCCTCGAAGCCGCCGGGCTGTCGAAGTAGTGCTTTGGACGTGAAGAGGGCCGTGCGCAAGTGTACGCAGAGCACAAGGAGGCCGAACTGTTGCATGCGGTTGGATTCAGTGAAGTGTTGAGTTGCTGCTGAGATGAGGGAGAGCCTCGAGAGTGCGTCCCTGACGAGACTGAGGGCGCTGCGCGGTGAGCGTCCACGCGAGCCGGTGGAGGTGATAGAGTGATGACGGCGCAGGTGTACGACACTAGAGTGGGGCTGGTGGTGAGATGCGACGCGAGAAGGTGAAGGGTGGCGCGCTGGCGGTGAAGATAGATCGGATCGACCAGGTGCTGCACGCTCTCCCAGCGCGAGGTGCGGTGATTGGCTCAGACCCGAGGGTTGGGAGGAGCGAGAGCTCGCTCGCTTCCGCCTGCACCTGGTGAAGCACGCTCGATGCAAGAAGGATCCACTAGACTGATGAACTTCGGGCGGCTTGCCCGGTCACAGATCTCTTGGTTGAGGGCGGGAGCTGCTCGCGTGCCTCGAGCGTCCCCGATCCTTGGCGAGGCAACGTCACCGCGCTCGCTTGATCGACGACCTCGAAGCCCAGATCGCGAGGTCAACGCCCGGCTGAAGGAGGGACTCCGACCACCCCTACATCCCGCTTCTGATGAGCGCTCCGGGGATCGGCTGGGTGCTTGGCTTCACGATCGCCGCGAGGTCGGCGAGATCTCCCGCTTTCCCTCGCCGCAGAAGCTGACCGGCTACCGGGCTTTGCCCGAAGGTGGTGCAGTCGGGAGATAGCGACCGCCGCGGGCCGCTCTCAAGCACGGTCCGCCACTGCGCTGGGCGCTGATAGAGGCGAGCATGCAGGCGCTCCGACACCCCGCCTACGCCGAGCGCTACCAGCGCACCAAGCGGAGGCTCGGCCGCCAGCGGGGCGCCAAGGTCGCCCAGATCGAGATCGCCGGCGGCTGCCACGCGATCTGGCACATGCTCACCGCACGAGGAGTTCGCTCCCAGAGGCGCCGCTTTTCGTCTGGCGGCCTGACCGCCCTTTGGACTTGCGCCCGAGAGCGAAGCATCCGATTCGCTGATCCTCGCCGAGGAGGCGATAGAGACATGAGCACCGCTCCCAACCCCCGAACTGCGAGAGGACCCTGACCAACTACCGACCGCTATTTGACAGCCGGCCCTTCTTCATAGAGACGAGAAGCGGCACTTTGCATGGAAAAGGAGCGGTCTTCACGAGATACTGCGTGGGCGATGTCGCAGGAGAACGTCGAGTTGGTCCGAGCCATGAATGAGGCCTTCGACGAGGGCGACATCGAGGGCGCGCTGGCGAAGCTCCATCCGGAGATCGAGTGGCACGGAACGAAGGGTGGACTCGACGAGGGAAAGGTCGCCAGAGGCCATCGCGAGGTAATTGCGGGGTTCGTGGAAGCGTTCGAGGCCTGGGAGCGACAGTCGCTCGAGACGACCGACTACTTCGACGCAGGTGACCGGGTGGTGGTCTTCTTCCACGAGGTGGCGAAGGGAAGGGAGAGCGGCGCGGTGGTGGAGACCGACACCGGGGTGATCTTCACGGTCAAGGAGGAGAGCGTGGTGCGCGTGGATCCCTATATGGACCGCGACGATGCCCTCGAGGCTGCCGGGCTGCCGGAATAGCCGGGACGCGCCCACGCCTGAACGAACCCAGCGCGCTGCTCCTCACTCAGCGCGCGATCGCGCGGATGATCAGCAGCAGGATGATCGAGCCGCCGATCGCGATCAGCCAGGTTCCGAGGTTGAAGAAGTCGCTGATCTCGCCGATGTCGAGTGCGCTCGCAAGGAAGCCGCCGAGCAGGGCGCCGAGGATGCCGACCGCCGTGGTGCCGATGCAGCCGCCCGGCTCGGTGCGGCCGGGGATCACGGCTCGGGCGATCGCGCCGGCGAAGAGTCCCAGGAGGATCCAGGCGATGATTCCCATCGGGTGGGACCCTACCTGCCGGCTGAGGGGCGCGGGCGCCGGCTAGGGCTGGCGCGGACCGGTGTGGTAGCTCAGATACCAGAGCACGTGACGGGCGGCGCTGACACCCGCGTTCACCGGTGAGAGCAGCCTGCGCACCGTCGGAATTCTATTGGCGGCGGCGGATCGCCGCGTCGCTAGAAGTCGGGTTTTTGGCTGCATAACGCCGGAATTTCCGCCCTATCTGCGGGCTGGGAAACCCGCGCGGCTAGCATGCCGACCCCATGAGACGGCTGAGGAGGCGAAGGAAGCGACGCTTCGGCGTTCTGGCGAGCGAGCGGAGGGCGGAACGCGCCACGGTCGGCCTGGCGGTGTTCGCCGCTGGGTCGGCCGGCACCCTGCTCACCGGAGAGCTCTTGCGCATGGCCCGCCGCCGGCGGGAGAGCCGCGACACGGCGACGCCGGCGAACCTGGTCGACGCCGCCGGCTACGCGACGCGCGATACGCTGGCGGTCGCGCGCCGGGGAATCATCGCCACACCTCACCACGAGACGGTGCTGTTCAACATCCTCTGGGGGTTCCTGGGCGCCTTCGCCTTCGCACGGCTCGCCACCTGGGGGATCCGGCGCGGACGCGGGCCGTTTAGGAACGTGCGGATCAGCGGCCGGCACATCCATCACTTCCTCCCTGGGATCGTGCTCGCCTTCGGGTCCGGGGTGGCGGGGCTCACCGCCCGCAGCGAGCGGGTCGAGTCCTCACTCGCGATCCCCTTCGGCGTCGGCATGGGCCTGACGATGGACGAGGCCGCCCTGCTCCTCGATCTTCGCGACGTCTACTGGACCCGGCAGGGGCTGCTCAGCGTGCAGGTCAGCCTCGGAGTGACCGCGACGCTGGCGGCGACGATCCTCGGCCTCCGGATGCTGCGTCGCGGCGAGGCGAAGGGCGTCGCGGAGGGCGTGATCCCCACCCTGGACACACACGAGATCGCGAGTACCGGGGCCCTCGCCTGACTTACGCCGCCGCACGTAGGCGCGGTTCGGCCTCCATGCCCATCCAGATCACCTGATCGCGGCCGGGGCCGACCCCGACGAGCCTCACCGGGGTCTTGAGGTGGTCGGAGATCGCGGCGAGATAGTCGCGCGCCTCCACCGGCAGGTCCTCCTCGCGGCGGCAGTCGCCGATCTCGCCCTCGAATCCGGGCAGCTCCTCGTACTCGGGCTCGGCCATGTGGATGATCGACTGGTGGTACGGGACCTCGTCGAAGACGGCGCCCGATGGATGCCGGTAGCGGACGCAGACGCGGAGCGGATCGATCCCCGAGAGGACGTCCAGTTTGGTGACGGCGAGCGCGCTCATGCTGTTGAGGCGGACCGCGTAACGGAGGGCGACCAGGTCGACCCAGCCGCAGCGTCGCGGCCGGCCGGTGGTGGTGCCCATCTCGCCGCCGCGCTCGCGGATCAGCGCGCCGAGATCGTCCTCGAGCTCGGTCGGGAAGGGTCCCGCGCCGACGCGCGTCGCGTAGGCCTTGGCGATTCCCCAGACCTCGTCGATGTCCCGGGGCCCGACGCCCGCGCCGATGCAGGCGGCGCCCGCCACCGGGTTCGAGGAGGTGACGAAGGGATACGTGCCGTGGTCGAGGTCGAGCATGGTGCCCTGGGCGCCCTCGAAGAGGACGGTGCGATCGGCGTCGAGCGCCTCCCAGCAGAGCTTGGCGGTGTCGGCGATGTGCGGCTCGAGACGGTGACCGTAGGTGAGGTAGGTCTCGACCATCGTGTGCAGGTCGAGCTCCGGGTCCTTGGCGTACGGGCGGAGCATCTGCTGCTTGGGCTCCATCGCGGCCATGATCTTCTTGCGCAGGATCTTCGGGTCGAGCAGGTCCTGTACGCGGATCCCCAGACGGGAGGCCTTGTCCGAGTAGCAGGGCCCGATCCCGCGGCGGGTCGTGCCGATCTCGAGCTTCCCGAGCCGCAGCTCTCCCGCCGTATCGAGCTTCACGTGGTAGGGCATGACCAGGTGCGCATTGGCGGAGACGCGGAGCCCGCTGACGTCGATGCCGCGGTGGCGGAGCTCCTCGATCTCGCCGGTCAGCACCTGCGGATCGATGACGACGCCGTTGCCGATCGCACAGGTCTTGCCGGGATAGAGGATCCCCGAGGGGATCAGGTGGAACTTGAAGGTCTCACCGTCGCGGATGATGGTGTGGCCGGCGTTGTTGCCGCCCTGAAAGCGGATCACGACGTCGGCCTGCTCGGCGAGCAGGTCGGTGACCTTTCCCTTTCCTTCATCGCCCCACTGGGCGCCGACGATGACGATTCCAGGCACGGCGCCAGATTATGAGGGTCCGGTGACGCCGGCGCCCGGAACGGGCCTGGGGCGCGCCTAGTGGTCGAGCGGGCCGAGCCCGCCGCCGATCGATTCCTCGGCCGAGCCCTTGCCCAGTGACGACGCGACCTCTGCCGAGACTCGCATGCGCCGGTCCTCGTCGAAGAGCGGCAGCGGATCCCCGCACATCTCGACCAGCCGGGAGACCACCCGCTCTCCGATCTGCTCCTCGAGCTCGGGCTCCTCGAGGTTGGTGGTGACAACGAGGGATCGCTGCGCCTCGTAGCGCTCGTTGACGAGGGCGTAGAGCTGCTCCAGGACCCACTCCGTGCGGTTCTCGGCGCCCAGGTCGTCGATATGGAGCAGATCGACGGTCGCCAGGCGCTCGAAGAGGTCCGAGTAGGACTGCTCGCCCAGCTCGGCGTCGAAGGTGCGGCGGATGCGGGAGAGAAGCTTGGGGAGGGAATAGATCGCGACCGACCGCCCGTCCTCGAGCGCCATGCGGGAGACCAGCATCGCCAGGGTGGTCTTGCCCGTCCCCGAGCTGCCGTAGAGCCAGAGGCCGCGTCCGCCGGCGATGTTCTCCTCGATGGACCGGCAGTAGTCGCGCACCCGCCTGACGACGATCTCGTTCATCTGGGTGACGGGCGGACGCTCGAAGGACACGCCGCGGTACTTGGCCGGGATCACGGAGTCGATGCCGCGCAGGCGGGCCTTGGCGACCATCCGGGAGCGGCACTCACACGGCCGGGCGACGTCCTCCGGCCCGAGGATCCAGCCGGAGCCGTCGCAGATGCCGAGCCGGCAGGGGTCGCGATCGCCCGTGCGCGAGGGGTCCGCCAACTCAGAACGCCCCCGCGTCGGCCTCGTCCTCGCCGCTCGTGATGCCCTCGAGCGGCGGCCCCTCGCCGGCAGGCTGCTCCAGCGGCTTCTCCTCGCGCGCGCGGTCGGCGAACTTCGGGTAGTGCTCGAGGAAGACGAGACGGACCGTGCCCACGGGTCCGTTGCGGTGCTTGGCCAGGATCAACTCGGCGCCCCCTGGGTCCTCTGAGTCCTGGTTGTAGTAGTCGTCGCGGTAGAGAAAGCCGACGACGTCGGCGTCCTGTTCGATCGCGCCGGACTCCCGCAGGTCGGAGAGGATCGGCCGCTTGTCCGGTCGCTGCTCCGGCGCACGGGAGAGCTGTGAGATGCCGATCACCGGAACGGCGAGCTCGCGGGCGAGGATCTTCAGACCGCGGCTGAACTGCGAGACCTGCTCGACCCGGTTCGCGCGTCCGTCGTCGCTGCGCATCAGCTGCATGTAGTCGACGATCACCATGCCGAGGCCCTCGTGACCGCGGCTTCGCTCCTGGGCATGCAGGCGCCTTGCCTTGGCGCGCAGCTCCAGCAGCCCCAGGTCGGAGGAGTCATCGATCCACAGGGGTGCGGACTCGAGCTGGTTGCAGGCCTTGACCACCTTCGGCCAGTCCTTGGTCGAGACCTTTCCCTTGCGAAGCCGGTCGCTGGAGATCCGCGACTGGGACCCGATGAAGCGATGGGCGAGCTCCATCTCCGACATCTCCAGGGAGAAGAGGGCGACGGGCTTCTTGTGCTTCAAGGCGACGTTTTGGGCGAAGTCGCAGACGAGCGTACTTTTTCCCATCGCCGGTCTTGCAGCGATCACGATCAGGTTGCCCGGCTGGAAGCCGCCCGTCTTGTCGTCGAGATCGCGGAAGCCGGAGGGTGTGCCGGTGATGTCCGAGTCCCCGCTGGCGAGTTTCTCGAGCTTGTCGATCTCGTCGTGGAGGATGTCTCCGATTTCGCGGAAGTCCTCGGCCTGCTCCTCGTTGGCGACCTGGAAGAGGAGGCGCTCGGCGTTCTCGACCAGTGCCCTGGGCTCGCCGTCGCGCTCGACGATCGACTGCTGGATTCGCTTGGCGGCTCCATCGAGCCGACGCATCAGCGAGTTCTGCTTGACGATCTGCGCGTAATGCTTCGCGCTGCCGGGGGCGGGGACCTTGGCCGCGAGGCTGGCGACGACGTCGCGGCCGCCGACATCGTCGAGCTGACCTCGCTGGGCGAGTGCCTCGGAGACCGTGAGGACGTCGACGGGGTCCGCGTTCTCGTGGAGGCCGATGATCGCCTCGTAGATCGTGCGGTGGCGGTCGCGGTAGAAGTCCTCGGCGTGGAGCCGGACGTCGAGCAGAACCGGCTCGATCGTCGACTCCGAGACCATCATCGACCCGAGCACCGATTCCTCGGCCTCGAGGTTCTGGGGCGGGACGATGGTCGGTTTTCCGTTGGTCGCCAACTGCCTCTCTCTAGTGCAGGGGATCGCCCGACCTGCCGGCCGAGTCTCCGATCAAGTCTGGATACGGGCCCGGCGGATTCCCATTCGCCCCGATCTGGAACCAAATCCGCACGAGCCTGGCTAGAAAATCACAGGCCGCCGCCCGCCCGCAGGCGAGTTCGGGCTATTTGCGGTCGGCTTGTTCCAGGCACGTTTCGTGCCTGGCGTAGAACGGCGCTGTTTGCGCCTACTCCTTCGCCTCGGCGACGATCGTCTTGACCGAGGCGGTGACTCCGCCGCCGACCTCGACGTCGACCATGTACGTGCCGGTCTCCCGAATCGGGTCCTCGAGGCGGATCTTCTTGCGATCGATCCTGATGCCGCGCGCGGCCTGGATCGCATCGGCGATCTCGGCGGAGGTGACGGAGCCGAACAGCTTCCCGTCCTCGCCGGCCCGGTGGTTGATCGTCAGCACGGTCTTGGAGAGCAGCGCGGAGGTCTCGCCGGCGCGCTCGGCGGCCTGCTTCTCGGCCTGGGCGGCCCGGTCGCGCTTGCGCTGGGCGTCCTCGAGGGCGCCCTTGGTGGCGGGCTGGGCCAGCTTGCGCGGCACCAGGTAGTTGCGCAGATACCCGGGCGAGACGTCGATCGCGGTGCCGGCCTCGCCGAGGCCCTCCACGTCCTTGAGCAGCACGGCCTGGGCCATCGGCTCAGCGCTCGCCGACGTACGGCAGCAGGGCGAGCTCGCGGGCGCGCTTCACGGCCAGCGCGAGCTGCTGCTGGTGCTTCCGGGAAAGACCGGTGACGCGGCGGGACCGGGTCTTGCCGCGGTCCGAGATGAACCGCCGCAGCAGGTTCAGATCCTTGTAGTCGATCTGATCGACGTTGATCCGCGTGTACTTGCGCGGCCGTCCGCGATCGCTGAGGCCCCGGCGCCTGCGGCCGCCGGTCTGCGTCTGCTGTCGTTGCTGTCGCGCCACGAAGGGCGCGAATGGTAGCTAGAAGGGGATGTCGTCGTCCGAGCCGCTGCCGGAGCTCACACCGGCGCCCTCGAAGTCCGAGGTGTCCGCCGGCACGTCCGACTTGGCCTGGAAGCCGTTGCCGCCGCCTCCGCCCGCATTGTCAGAGCGCGAGCCGAGGAACTGGACGCTGTTGGCGATGATCTCCACCGCCTGGCGCTTGGAGCCGTCCTGGGCCTCCCATTCGCGCCAGTCGAGCCGTCCCTCGACGGCGACGGGGCGTCCCTTGGAGAGGTAGTTGGCGCAGTTCTCGCCCTGCGCCCCCCAGACGGTGACGTCGAAGTAGTTGGGCTTGTCGACCCACTCGCCGCTCTGACCGTCCTTGCGGCGGCTGTTGACGGCCACTCGAAGCTTGCAGACCGGGGTCCCGCTCGGGGTCGAGCGCAGCTCGGGGTCCTTGGTCAGATTCCCAGTTATCGCGCAGACATTGATGTTGGAGGCCGCCACTAGATCAACTCCTCTTTTCTTTCGATTCCGAACAGCGATGTTAAGTCGCGGGGCGGCTGGTTCTCTCCCCCGCGGGGAAGAAACGCCGGAAACTGCGGGACCGGGGTGCGGAGCTACTCGTCGCGGTCGTCGCGGCGAGGGCGGCGCTCGCGGTCGCCGCGCTCGGGTCGGCCATCGCCGACCGTCGCGGGTCGCTCTATCGAGGGCGGCGGGTTGGCCGGGGCGTCGGGATCGACCTTGAAGATCCGGAAGCGCAGGACGCCGTCGGTGATCTTGAGGCTGTGGTCCAGCCGCTCGAGCAGCTCCGGCTCGCCCTGGAAGCGGTAGAAGCGGTAGTCGGCCTCATTGCGCTGGCGGATCTCGTAGGCGAGCTTGCGCAGGCCCCAGACGTCGGCGCGATCGAGCGTGCCCGCGCCCTCGATCTGCTGGCGCACGTCGCCCGCGACCTTCTCGCGGGCCTCATCGGCCGCCTCGGGGTCGAGCATCAAGACGAGTTCGTAGTTCCGGTTCACAGCGACGGGCGACTATAGAGGTTGTGCGCACCCGCGGGAGGGGCGCAGCGGGGGCGAAGCCGCCACTCGGCTCCCTCAATCGGGACGTGGCCGGAAGGCGGATCAGATGGGCGAGCGTGGGCCGCGCCGCGGCCATCGCCGCCGCCGTGATCGCCGGGATCGTCTGCCTGCCCGCCCTGCTGGGCAGCGACCGGCCGCCGCCCGTCCCGGCGGACGTGGGCCTCACCCGTCATCCAACCAGCGCGCCACCCCCGCCGCCAGGGGAGGCATCAGTCCTGCCACCCGCTACCGCGACGACCCATCGCGCCCGCCGGCTTGCCAGTCGCAGGAGACACCGGGAGCAGCCGCGCCCGCACGGGGAGCACACCCACCCACGCCGGGAGCATCCGCACCCGCGCCATCCTCGCCAGCACCGCGATACGGGCCCGGCGGCGCGGCCGACGCCCTCGCCGCCTGCCTATTCGCCACCCGTCTACTCCTACATCCCGCCGTCATCCCCCGGCGAGTTCCGCTTCGAGCGCTAGTTCCACAGCAAGAAGTGCAAGCAGCGCGCGAACCTGCTGCCGGTCTGATCGCCTAGCCGACCTCCGCCGGCGCGCGCTTCGCCCGGATGTCGGCTAGCTGCTCGTCCACCCAGTCGCCCGGGTCACGCTCAGTGATGATCTCCTTGAGGCGCCGGGCGCGCAGCGCGCGCTCCTCGGGCGCCATGGTCAGGGCGCGGTGGATCCCGTCGGCCTGCTCCTGGATGTCGAACGGATTGACCGAGAGGGCGCAGTCGCCGAGCTCCTCGTGGGCGCCGGTGTTCTCCGAGAGCATCACCACCCCGTCCCGGGTGTTCACCGCCGGGGCCTCCTTGGCGACCAGGTTCATGCCGTCGAAGAGCGAGTTGACCATCAACAGGTCGAAGTGCTTGTAGCGGGCGACGGCCTCGTTGAAGTTCTCGTAGATCCGCAGGTCGATCGGCATCCAGTCGGTGGTCCCATGGCGGTGGTTGACCACCGCGACCAGCGCCTCGATCCGCTCGAGGTACTCCGCGTACTCGGGCACGTCCTGCCGGGAGGGCTGGAGGTGCGCGATGAAGGTCACCTTCTCCCGGAACTCCGGGTGCTGCTCCAAGAAGACGTCGAAGGCGGTGAACCCACGCAGCACGTTCTTGGAGAGGTCGGCGCGGTCGACCCGGATGATCAGCTTGTCCCGCCGACGCCGCAGGAGCTCCTTCTCGTAGAAGGCGACGTCCGCCGACTCCGCTGCGCGGTAGAGCCGCTGCGTGTCGATCGAGAGCGGATAGGCCCGCACCCAGACCTCTCGGCCCTCGTGGATCACCGCCATCCGGTCGTAGTCGGTCTCCAACTCCATCAGCTCCCGGCAGCACTGCAGGAAGTTTCGGCAGTAGGCGGTGGTGTGGAAGCCGATGATGTCGTTGGAGAGCATGCTCAGATAGATCTCCTCCCGCCAGCGATTGGGCAGGATCCGCCAGGAGTCCGGCTGCGACCAGGGGATGTGGACGAAGTAATGGAGGAAGGCGTCGGGCCGTGCCTCTCGGATCGGCCCGGGGCAGGTGTAGAGGTGGTAGTCGTGGAGCATCACCACCGGGTTCTCCTGGCCCTCGATCGCCCGGATCACGCAGTCGGCTATGTCGTCGTTGACGACCTTGTAGCCCTCCTCCCAGGCGTCGACCTCTGCCTGCCGGATGTCCGGCGCGTTGGAGAGGTCCCAGAGGTAGTGCTGGATGAACCAGAGGATCGGGTTGGCGATCACGTTGTAGAAGCGGTCGTACGCCCACGGGTTGGAGGCGACCATCTGCACGTCGTAGGAGATGCCGTCGAGGTCGATCGTGACCGGGCCGTCGCTCTCGCCGGCGACCACCACGTCCTCCTCGGTCATCGCCGAGGCGATCCAGAGCGCCTTGCGGTGGGAGACCAGGCCGGAGAGCGCCGTGACCAGCCCGCCACCGCCGCGATGGACGATCCGGTCGCCGCTGTCGTCCTGGCCGAATTCGGCCGGCCCACGATTCGAGACGATCGTCAGAGGGTTATCCGGCACGTACCGTTTGTATCAGGCGTGATTCGGCCGCGGTGTTTGTGGCGGCCGAATCTGGCGAAGCCGTCTTACGAATCCAGCGAGGTGAAGATCCGCAGCCAGTCGAGCAGCAGCCGGGGGGTGAGGAAGCACTCACGCGTGCGCTCCTTGCCGGCGCGGCCGAGCCGGCGGCCCAGCTCGGGGTCCTGAAGGATCTGGATGCAGCGCTCCGCGGCCTGCTCCGGCGAGGAGACCAGATAGCCGTCCTCGCCGTCGATGATCTGCAGGGGAATCCCGCCCACATCGCCCCCGATCGTCGGCCTTCCCTTCCAGAGCGCCTCGGCCACCGTCAGGCCGAAACCCTCGCGGATCGACTTCTGCAGGACGACGTCCGACTGGGACTGGAACGCGTTCACCTCGATCGCTCCGACGTTGTTGAGGTTGTTGAGGATCTTGACGTCGGGGTCGGAGCCCGCGTACTCGAACGTGCGGTGGAAGAACTCCCAGCCCTCGGGGTCATCGGTGGCCATCGACCCGACCAGCGCGAGCTGCACCTCCGGGATCTCCTTGGTCACCTTGCGATAGGCGTCGATCACGCCGATCGGGTCCTTCCACGGATCGAAGCGCGACACCTGCGTGATCATCGGGCGGTCGACGTCGATGCCGAACTGGTTGCAGACGTAGGAGGCGTCGTCGGGGGAGAGGGCCATGTTCTTGGGCGAGAGCGGGTCGATCGCCGGGGGGACGATTCGGACCCCGCCGTGTCCGTCGAGCCCTTTGGGCACGTACTGCTCCATGTGCCAGACCGTGACGTCGTATTCCGAGATCAGGGGCAGCAGGCGCTCGATCGGCTCCGGGTTGGGCTCTGAGAGATCGATGTGGCAGCGCCAGACCCAGTTCTTCGCGTGGTCGGTGGCGTTGTGGCGCATCCCGACCGGCTGGGGGTCGTGCACGATGATCACGTCCCACTCGCCCTCCAGGCTGTCGGCGTTCATCTTGTTGTAGTGGTCGAACAGCTCCCACTGGTTGGGGGTGAGGGTGTTCGGGTCGCCCTGCAGCGAGTTGTGGAGGAGCTTCGTGGCGTTGAAGAACTCCTCGCGGCCCATGATGACCTGCCAGGAGGCCTCCAGGCCGACGTCGCGCATCAGCGGCACGAGCGTGTAGAGGATCTCCGAGACGCCCCCGCCGAACGCGGTCGCGCTCACGTGCAGGACGCGCTTGCCCTTCAGGTTCTCCGCGAACCCGCGGATCTCGTCCACGAGGCCGCGGCCAGCCAGGTGCGTGTAGTCGGCCAGCGACTTGCTGCCGAGCGCTACCTCCTGGAGCACCGAACACCCGTGAGGTGGTGACTTCGCAAGGGCGGAAAAGTACTCGTTTCACGCAATGGTGCGCCGCAGGCGAAGCCGAGGAGCAACCCGTTTATCCATATTGGGCACGCAGCCGATCGATCCCCGCGTCGAGCTCCGCGCAGATCGCGGCGTGGAGCTCCGCGTTGGCGGCGGCGCAGCATGAGATCTGGAACTCGTGGCTCGAGCCGAGCAGCGGGCGATCGCCCAGAGGCTCGCCGTAGGCGTCGGTGACGACCGCGCCGCACTCCTCCAGGCAGATCACCGCAGCCGCGAGGTCATAAGGGGAATTGTTGAGGACCGCGCCGTCGCCGACCCGCTCGAATTCCGCGCGCACGGCGGGCACGTCATCGATCATCCGCGGTCCCGGCTCGACGTAGGCGTCGAGCTGGCCGGTGACGATCCGGGTCATGTCGAAGGTGGCCGAGCCGAGATCGAAGGTGCCGCCGCCCACCGATGAGGCGTCGATCAGCTCGGCGAGGACCTCGACCAGCGGTCGCGCCGGGCGCCCTCGGAAGCCGTAGGTCCAGAACATCCGCTCCAGGGAGGTATTCGCGGAGAGCCGAGCGGCCGGCTCGAGGCCCCGACCGCGCTCGGCGACGAAACCGGCCCCGCTCTTCAGTTCCAGCACGCAGCCCACCTGCACGTCGGCCATGGTCGGCTCCGACGCCAAGGGGGCGGCGGCGACGGAGACGCATGAGGACTCGAGGCCGGCCAGCGCGGGACGGGTGCCGTCGATCGGGTCGACGATCAGGACCCACGCGGCCCGGTCGCCCGCTGGGGAAACCAGGCCGCGGTCCTCCGAGTAGAAGGAGATCTCGGGAGCGCGCTCGGCGAGGAACTCCTCCATCCGCCTCTCGGCGTGCTCGTCGATCTCGAAGGTGACGTCGCCACCCTCCGCAGCGCCGGAGTGCGCCCGGCCGGCGTGTGCGCCCAGGTGCGGCAGCACCTCGTCGCGCAGGGTCGATGCGAGGTCGGTGACGAGGGCTCTTACTCTTATTGACTGCTTCGCCATATAGCCGCGACTGCCAGCGGCCGCCCAGCCTTCCATCAAACGGGTCGCGCTGTCGCGCGCCCTCGCAGATCGGCCTACGGCCTCCGCTCCAAAGTGGAGCAGCCTGGCAGTCGCTACCCCTGGACGTCCGCCGGGCGCGAGCCGAGCGTGACCTGGACCTGCTCGGGGTGCCCGTCCCGGATGATGCCGAGCGTGACCGTGTCGCCGGGCTTGTGGGCGGCGATCAGCGTTGACAGGTCGTTGTTCTGCAAGACGGGCTTGCCATCCACCGCGATCACCACGTCCCCGCCGGTCTTGACGTGCTGGAGCTGAAAGGTCGTCTCGCCGCTCGATCCCTTCAGCCCCGCCTTGTCGGCAGGGCTGTCGTTGACCACGTCGGTGATCAGCGCCCCGCTCGTGCTGTCGATGCCGAGGTGCTCGGCGAGCTGCGGGTAGAGCGATTCGCTGGTGACGCCGAGGAAGGCGTACTCGACCTTGCCGTCGGCCTTGAGCTGGGCGAGCGAGTAGCGCACGGAGGTCACCGGGATAGCGAAGCCCACCCCGGAGTTGCTGCCGGAGCTGGAGGCGATCTGCTCGTTGATGCCGATCACCTGTCCCTTGGAGTCGAGCAGCGGTCCGCCCGAGTTGCCGGGGTTGATCGACGCGTCCGTCTGGATGGCGTTGTCGATGCCGAAGTTGGTGAGACCCTCGACCGTCCGGTTGGTCGCCGAAATCACGCCGATCGAGAGCGACTGGTCCTCGCCGAAGGGGCTGCCGATCGCCGCCACAGGTTCGCCCACGGCGAAGGTCGAGCGATCGGAGAGGGGAACCGGTACCAGGTCGAGCCCGCTGGGATCGACCTTGATCAGCGCGACGTCGGCATCGGCGTCGAAGCCGACCACCTGTGCGGGGACCCGGTTGCGATCGCCGAACTCGACGAAGACCTGCTTCGCCTCGTGTACCGAGCCGCCACCGTTCAGGTGACCGCCGCTGGTCACCACGTGGGCGTTGGTGACGATGTGGCCGTCCTTGTCCACCACGAAGCCCGATCCCTGGCCGGCCTGGGAGCCGCCGCCGCCGAGCAGCGAGTTGCCGCTCGAATCGAAAACGGAGGTGATCGTCACCACGCCGGGGGAGACGTCCTTGTAGATCTGGGCCGGGTTGAAGCTGCCGCCGCTCGACTCGACCACCACCTGCGTGGTGGTCGCCGAGCCGTTTTCCGACACCGTGGTGGTTCCGCCGCCGCCGCCGCCGCCGCAGCCCGCCGCGATCAGCGCCGCCGAGAGGACGGCGAGGAAGACCATCCAAAGTCGCCTCATGCCGCGGCTCCGGCGGGCTCCCGCTGCCGGCGGTGCGGCTCGGACAGCGGCAGGCTCAGCGTGAAAGCGGTGTGCCCGCGGCGGGAGACGACCTCGAGGGTGCCCCCCATGCGCAGGGCGAGCTCATCGGCGATCGCGAGCCCGAGCCCGGACCCGCTGGCGCTGTCGCCCGTGTAGAAGCGGTCGAAGACCCTGTCGATTGCCCGCGGGTCGATGCCCTTCTTGGCGTCGTCGCCGACGATCAGCTCCGCGGCGTTTCGCCCGCGGACAGCGGTGACCGTCACGTTCGTGCCCTGCGGCGTATGGGTGATGGCATTGTCGATCAGAATACGGATGATTTGTGAGACCCGATTTAGGTCCGCCAGCGCGACGACCTGGCCGCGGCCCCGGACCTGGAGCGACGCGCCCTGCGAGCGGGCGCCCGGCCGGAACTCGTTGGCCACCTGACGGGCGGCCTCTGCCAGGTCCACCCGCTCCCGCCCGATCTCCATCACGTCGGCATCCAGGCGGGAGAGGTCGAGCAGGTCGATGGTGAGCTTCTGCAGGCGCTCGATCGCACCGCGCATCTCGGCGACGAATGCCCGGCGCTCCGCAGCCGTCGGATTCTCCGTCTCCAGCAGCTCGACGAAGCCGCCCAGGGAGAAGATCGGCGTGCGCAGCTCGTGCGAGGCGTTGGCGATGAACTCCTTGCGGGAGCTGTCCATGCGCGCGAGCCTCCGCTGCATCTCGTTGAAGCTGCGCGCGAGCTGGCCGAGCTCGTCCTTGGAGTCGACAGGGATCGGCTGGTCAAAGTGCCCGTCGGCGACCGCCTCGGCGGCCTGTCGCATGCGGCGGAGACGGCGGGAGACCGGGCCGGAGGCCCAGAAGCCGATCAACGAGGCGGCGAGCAGCGCGATCAGCCCCGCGATCAGGATCTGCTTTCGCACGAGTGCCACGTCGTCGTTCACCTCCGCGAGCGGGGTCGAGAGGACCTCGACCCAGCGCGTCTGACCGCCGAGCTTGATCGGCACGGCCGAGGTGCCCACGCGCGCACCGGCGACATGCTCAACGCCCGAGGCGACCTGCCCGTCCGAGATCGCCGCGTCGGCGGTCAGATACCGGCCCTGGATCGCGGTGGCCTCGGCCTGCGAGTCCGCCACCACGAAGGAGGGGACGGGTCCGCCGGACTCGTCGCGCACCGCCAGCAGGGTCACCCGGCTCTCGGTGGACTGCGCCGTCGTGCGGACGAGATCCTCGACCTCCTGCTGGGAGAGACCCTGCTGGAGGGCATCGGCCAGGCGGGGCTCCTGCTCGTTGGCGAGCCGTTCCAGCCGCCGCAGCTTCTCGGCGGTGAGGTTCGACTCGAGCTGCGGCACCACGTAGAGGTAGACGAAGGCGATCGCGGCGGCCGTGATCAGGGTGATCAGCGCTACCAGCCGGTTGCGGAGGGAGTTGAGCCTCATATCGGGCGCTCAATCGCGGTCCGAATCGCGGAAGCGGTAGCCGACGCCCCGGACCGTGAACAGGTACTCGGGATTCTTGGCGTCGGACTCCAGCTTCTCGCGCAGATGCCTGATGTGGACGTCGACGGTGCGTGGGTCCCGGTAGGTGGAGTCGCCCCAGATGTGCTCGAGCATCGTCTCGCGGGTGAAGACCCGGCCTGGCGCGGCCGCGAGCGCCGCCAGGATCTCGAACTCGACGTAGGTGAGCTTGACCGGCTTCGACTTCAGCTCCACCGAGCGTCGCTCGAAGTCGATCTCCAGGTCCCCGGCACGAATCAACTCTCCCGCCAGGGCCTGGGTCCCCATGCCGCCGCGGCGCAGGGCGGCCTTCACCCGGCTGCGGAACTCGGTCACCGAGAAGGGCTTGGTGATGTAGTCGTCGGCACCCATCTCGAGACCGGCCACCTTGTCCATCTCGTCCCCCTTCGCGGTCAGCATGATGATCGGCACCCGGCTGCGGGTGCGGATGCGCCTGCACACCTCGATCCCATCCAGCTTCGGGAGCATGATGTCGAGGACGACGAGATCGAAGCGCCCCTCACCAAAGCGATCGAGTCCCTCCTGCCCATCCATGGCCACCACCACGTCATAACCTTCCTTGCGGAGCGGGTAGGTGAGAAGCGTCTGCAAGGCTTGCTCATCGTCCACGAGCAGGATCCGGGCCTGTCCTCGTGCCATGCCTGAAGGTTAGAAGGCGGCCCGTGCCCGGCTGATGATCGACTTGCGTCTCTACAGATACGCGCTGCTCGCGGTCCCGCTGGTGGCCGTCATCGCGATGTTCTCCCTGCAGAGCCCTCCCCCGTCCCTCTCGGGTGGGGTGCCCCCGGACGCCTTCGACCCCGCCAGCGCCGTCCCACTCGCGAAGCGGCTCGCCGCATCGTCCGCGTATCCGACGCCCGGCTCGGCGGCCGACGAACGGATGGCCGACCAGGTGAAGAGCCAGTTCTCGGCGATCGACGGCGCGACCGTGTCCGAGCAGCGCTTCGACGGTTCGTTCAAGGGCCACGATGTCCACCTGCGCAACCTGATCGCCACGCTGCCCGGCGAATCGAATCGCCAGATCGCGCTGATCGCGCCGAGGGACGTGGCCGAAGGCAGCGGCGCGGTGACCAGCGCGGCATCGACCGCCGCAATGCTCGAGATCGCCGACAGCTTCTCGGGTGCCTCCCATCACAAGACCCTCATCTTCGTCTCGACCGACGGCTCGAGCATCGGCGCCCTGGGCGCGCAGCGCTTGATCAGCGAATACAGCGACGCCGGCCTGCTCGAGGCGGCGATCGTGCTGAGCCAGCCCGCCGTCCAGCATCCGAGTGCGCCCCTGGTGATCCCCTGGTCCAGCGGCGATCAGAGCACCGCCAGCCAACTCGATGACACGGCGAACTCGACGGTCTCCGAGGAGGCCGGGACTCCGGCGGGCGACGAGGGGCCGATCGCCGACCTCTTCCGGCTCGCCCTGCCGTCCGGCCTGGGAGAGCAGGCTCCGCTGATCAAGGCCGGTCTACCGGCCGTCAGGCTCTCCTCGGACGGGGAGCTCCCCATCGATCCGTCGAAGGACACGCCCGACAACTTCAACACGGATACCTTCTCCCGCTTCGGCCGCAGCGCGCTCTCGCTGGTACTGACGCTGGATGCGTCGCCGGGCGCGGTGCAGCACGGCCCGAACGGCTACATCGGCGTCGTGGGGAACCTGCTGCCGGGCTGGACGGTCGCGTTGCTCGCGCTGGCGCTGCTCGTGCCCGTGGGCCTCGCCGCCGGCTTCGGGCTCGCCTCCTCGGCTCGCAGCCCGGCCCAGGCGGCCCGCAGCTCGCTCTGGGCGGCACTCAGATCCCTGCCGTTTCTCGGCGCCCTGTTCGTCCTGCTCGCGACGGCCCTGGTAAGCCTGCTGCCCGGCCCGGACTTTCCCTTCGATCCGCGCACGGAATCCCTTGGGCTGGGCGGGACGGTCTCCGTGGTGATCGCCGTGCTCTTCTACTGCACGGTCGCCTTCTTCCTGCGTCCGCTCCGGCCGCCGCCGCCTCCCGCCGCATCGAGCGCCGCCGCCGCCGCCCTGCTGATCGCCGCCGTCGCGACCCTGGGCGTCTGGGCTCTCAATCCCTACCTAGCGCTGCTCGTGGCGATCGGCCTGCAGGCCTGGCTCTGGGCCGCGGCTCGGCCACCGGGCGGTCGCCTCGGCGCCGGCGGGCTCATCCTGCTCGGCCTACTGCCGCTCGTCGCCCTGGTCGCGAACCTCGCGGGGCGCTTCGACGCGGGCGCGGGTGTCTGGCACGACCTGGTCCTGATGCTCGCCGGCGGACAGATCGGTGCGAGCCTGGCGCTGCTCGGCTGTCTGCTCGCCGGCGCGGGAGTCGCGATCGTGGCGGCCGCGGGCGGGACCGGAGGGCGACCCCGGCGCAGACCACCGGAGATGCAGATCGACCGCCCTGGGGAGATCTCGGTCCGCAGGCAGGAGCCGGTCGGAGAGGACGAATCGACCGAAGGGGCGGAGCCGGGCGAGCCCGCGGAGCCCGAGGCGCCCGAGCCGGCTCAGCCGGAGCCCGAGAGGGACCCGCGTCTCTGGTCGAAGCCGCGTGGCTGGATCTCGCCGCCACCGGGGAGCCGCAGGGCGACGCCCTGGCCCTCGGCGACGTAGCCGATCTCGGTCAGCTTGGTCCCCGCCTCCGCGACGGCACTCGCGGCAGCGCCGACCCGATCGGGTGGCAGGGTGACCAGCAGCTCGTAGTCCTCACCGCCGGAGGCCGCCAGCTGCCAGGCCTCCTTCCTCCCGCCGGCCACCTCCGCGACCCCGTCCGGGAGGGGCACGCGGTCCAGGTCGATCTCCAGCCGGCACTCGCTCGAACTGGCAAGGTGCCCGGCGTCGGCCCCCAGGCCGTCGCTGATGTCGATCATCGCCGTCACTCCCGCGGCCGCCAGGGCGCGGCCCTCCTGCAATCTGGGAACCGGGTCGAGCTGCCGAGCCAGCAGCGCTTCGCGGACCGTCGGCTGAATCACGGACCCCGACCCCTCCCGGTCCATCAGCGCGAGCGCCGCGGCGGCGCCCCCGAGCTCGCCGGTCACCGCGATCACGTCCCGCGGGCCGGCCCCGCCGCGGGTGACGAGGCGCGCTGCGAGGCCGGGCGCGTAGCCGATCGCGGTGATCGAGACGATCAACACCGGCGAGCTCACCAGGTCGCCGCCGACGATCGAGACCTGTTCCCGGGAGGCGACCTCGGCCAGGCCCTCGGCGATCCCCAGCAGCCGATCGTCGTCGAGATCGGGAGGGGCCCCCACCACCACGTACGCCTCACCCTGCGCGGCCCCCATTGCCGCCAGGTCGGAGAGCCCTGCGGCCAGCGCCTTGCGGCCGACCGCCGGCGCTCCGAAGTCGTCGAGGCGGAAGTGGACGCCGTCGACGATCGCGTCGACGGTCACCGCGCTGGTGGCCCGGGGCTCGACGACTGCCGCGTCGTCCCCGCTCGGGACCCGCACCCTCGGCCCGGGAGCGGGCAGGCGCTCGTTGATCGCTGCGATCAGGTCGAACTCGCTGGCGGACATGTGCTCAGGCTAGATGCGCGACCCATCAGGCGGGCGCGCTGCGCGTGCCTACCCCGTTGGGTTGGATCCCCCGCTGGGCGGGGGCGGCGCCGGCGCGGCCGGCGGCGTGGGGGTGGGTTTCGGCTTCGGTGTGGGTGCGGGCTTCTGATCCACCCCCGGCGCGTACGCCCCCTGGTTGTGGTCGCTGTTGCCGCTGCCGCCCGTGTCGCTCGGATAGGTGTAGGTGGAGGAGCCGCACGAGTAGGAGCCCGTGCTCCCCGAGCTCGTGCTGCAGGAGCTCGAGCTGGACGCCGTGTGCTCCCCGTGGTACGCCGTCAGGGTCGGCAAGCTCGAGGGAACCTGGAAGTCGGGACAGTTGCTCCCCTGGGCGGCCTCCATGTAGGAGCGCCAGATCGGCCCCGAGGTGGGGCCACCGAACCCGGTGTAGTCGCGCGAGAGCGGGTGCCCGGTCCAGACGGCGGTCGAATAAAGCGGGGTGTAGCCGACGAACCAGGCGTCGGAGAGCCCCTCGCTGGTGCCGGTCTTGCCGGCCTCCGACTGGCAACCGATGGACGTGTAGCCGGCGCCGGTGCCGCTGGTGATGACGCCCTCGAGCACCTTCGTCACCTCGTAGGCCTGCCCGGAAGTGAGCACGCGCTTGCCCTCGGTTGCGCCCGGCTCGTCCACCTTCCCACCCGGGAAGACCACCCTGTCGATCGCGGTCGCGTTGTGATGGACGCCGCCGTTGGCGAGGGTGGCGTAGGCGTCGGCCTGCTCGAGCGGGGTGACGCCGACGCTGAGTCCGCCGATCGCGTCGGCGGGCGGGATGTAGCAGTTCCGGCCGAGCTTGCAGGGGATGTCGCGCGCGCCCTTGATTCCGAGCGGCGAGGTGATTCCCATCTCGTAGGCGGTCTTGGCGATGTTCTCGGGCCCGAGGTCGAGGCCGAGCTGCGCGAAGATCACGTTGACGGAGTCCCAGGTCGCCTCCGTCAGCGGCATCACGCCACCGCCCGGCTCGGCGTTGTTGACCGTCCAGGGCGAGCCGCCCGGGGTCTCCAGCGTGATCGGCGATGAGCCGTTGTAGTAGGTGGTGTCGGGGTCGATGCCCTGCCTGATCGCCGTGGTCAGGTCGTAGACCTTGAAGGAGGACCCCGGCTGGCGCTGAGCATGGGCGGCGAAGTTGAACTGGCTGCTCAACGAGTAGCGCTGGGTCGAGGCCAGCGCGACGATCTCGCCGTTCGAGGGATCGATCGAGGCCAGCGCGGACGCCGGGCCGCCGTCCGAGTAGCAGACCGAGCAGGAGTCGACAGCGCTCTGCGCGGCCGCCTGGAGCCGCGGCTGGATCGTCGTGTAGACCTTGAGCCCGCCGTTCTGGACGGTGTTCAGCCCGTAGCGGTCCTCGAGCTCCTGCTTGACGAGATCGAAGATGTAGGGCTGGCGGATCCGGCTGTACTTGTGTCCCGGGCTGAGGCCCAGGTCCTGGCCGGCGGCATCCGCGTACTCGCTCGCGGTGATCTTGCCCTGCTGCTCCATCGCATGCAGGACCTCGTTGCGCCGGGCCAGCGCCGCCCGCGGGTTGAGGAGCGGGTTGTACTGGGACGGCGCCTGCGGCAGGCCGGCGATCATCGCCGCCTCGGGCAAGGTCAGATCTTGGGCGTGCTTGGAGTAGTAGGTCTCGGCCGCCGCCTCGACGCCGATCGCGGTGGCGCCCTCGTTGGTCCCGTAAGGAGCGGTGTTCAGGTACTTGGTCAGGATCCAGTCCTTGGAGTGCTGGTCCTCCTCGTCATTTGCCAGGTGCGCCTCGATGATCTTGCGCCTGAGCGTGTCCTGCGGGTTGGCGATGTAGAGGTTGCGGACGAGCTGCTGGGTGATCGTGGAGCCGCCCTCCACCGGCTTGCCCCCGGCGGTCAGGTCCTCCCAGCCGGCGCGGATGATCGCCGAGGGGTCGATGCCGCCGTGGCTGTAGAACCTCTTGTCCTCGATCGCGACCGTCGCGTTCTTGAGATCCTCCGGGATCTTTGCGCTGGCGATCGGCTGTCGGATCTTGTCGGAGTGGATCACCCCGATCAGTGAGCCGTCGGCGGCGTACACCTTCGAGACGGTCCCCTTCGTGATTGGCCTCAGCGAGGCGAGCGAGGGCGCCGAGTCGTAGACGCTGAGCAGCCAGACGGCGCCGGCGACCAGGCCGATCCCGAGCATGACGAGAGGCAGCCCGATGGCCAAGAGGAACTTCTTCCTGCCCGAGTTCCGAAGGCGCCGGCGTCGTCTGTGCGCTCGCTGCGTCATAGCGTCGAAGAGGGTACTGAGCGCCAGCTCAGGTGGATCTAAGTAGCCCGGCCTGGCGCAGGACTCCTTGCGCCCGCTCGCGGAGCTCCGCCTCGTGCGTCTCGCGGTCCGCCCCCGCGTCGATTGCGGCCTTGACCTGGAGCCTGGCGCCCTCGGGCGTCACCTCCATCAGGCGGGCGGAGGTGACCTCACCGCGCTCGAGCCGCTCGCGGGCGGCCTCCACGTCGGCGTCCGGGGGTAACCAGACGTCTACGGTGACCGGCGCGCTGCTGTTGCCGGCGGAGTGGTTGACGACCACGTCGGTGGCGACCCGCTCGTTCGGCACCACGATCAGGCTGCCGTCGCCGGCGTCGACGCGGGTGTAGGTGAGCGCGACGTCCACAACGCGGCCGTGGACCTCATCGCCGATCGAGACCAAATCGCCAATGCGGATCGGCTGGGTGATCGCCAGCAACACGCCCGAGACCAGGTTGGCGATCACCTGGCGGCCCGCGAAGCCGATGATGATCCCGAGCACCGCCGTCGAGGCGAGCACGCCTGTCGCGAAGCGCTTGATCGAGGTGAACTGGCTGAGCGCCAGGGCGACGCCGATCACGATGATCGCGAGGAAGAGCAGCCGGCGGATCAGGCGCAGCCGCGTCCGGGCCTCCCGGGAGAGCTCCCCGGTGTCGAGCCGAGTCGTGGCCCTGACCGCCCGGGCGATCAGCACGCGGTCGACGAGGATCGCGACAGCGATTGCCACCACCAGGGTGATCGCCGCCGAGATCTGGTCTCCGTGCGCCTGCCAGAAGGTCTGGTCCGCTGCCGGGATCATGCCGTGGGGCAGTATTAGCGGGATGGTCCGCGCCGTGTTCCTAGATGCGCTCGGCACCCTGGTCGAGCTGGAGCCGCCCTGGATCTCCCTGCGGGATCGGGTGCCCGATGAGGTCAGCGACCAGCGGCTGGTCACGGCGCTTCGAGCCGAGATGGCCTACTACCGCGAACACGCGCAGGAAGGCCGTGACGCGGCCTCGCTCGCCGACCTGCGCGAGCGCTGCGCCACCCTCGTCTCCAGGGAGCTGGGGGTGGAGATCGGAGTCGACGAGCTGGTCTCCGCGATCCGTTTCAGCGCCTATCCCGATGTCATTCCGGCGCTGCGCGGCCTGCGCCACCGCGGCCTGCGCCTGGTCACCGTCTCGAACTGGGATTGCAGCCTCCCCCGGGTGCTGGAGGGCTGCGGGATCGACGGCCTGCTCGACGGGACGGTCACCTCCGCGGGGGCGGGCGCGCGCAAGCCCGACCCGGCGATCTTCGCCGCCGCCCTGGAGCTCGCCGGGGTCCGGGCGGATGAGGCGCTGCACGTCGGGGACACGGCCGAGGAGGACGTCGCCGGCGCCCAGGCGGCGGGCATCCGTCCCCTCCTGATCGAGCGCGATGGCTCCGGCGGCGACATCTCCTCGCTCGAGGAGATCGATCAGCATCTCTGAGATGCAAGGACAGGAGTACGCCAGCTTCGGGCGGCGCTTGCTGGCGTCGCTGCTCGACAACGTCGTCTGGGTGTTCTTCTTCTTCTGGATCTACGTCTGGGTGGTCAGCGGAGCGTTCCTGGCGAGCACCAGCGCGGGGGTCGTGTCGGTGGTCGTCTTCTTCTCGCTCTGGTTCAACTACTTCGCCTTCTGCGAGTGGCGCTGGGGCCAGACGATCGCCAAGAACGCCTTCGGGATCGAGGTTCGCTCGCTGGATGGAGCCGAGCGGCTCAGCTTCAGCCAGGCGAGCGTGCGCAACCTGCTGCGATTGATCGACTTCTTCGTGATCGGCGAGGTGATGATCGCCGCCGGCGGGCGCCGGCAGCGCCTCGGCGACAAGGCGGCCAACACAGTGGTTGTGTGCCGGGCCCCTCGCCCGGTTCGTGCCGCTTCCCGCAAACCCGCCTCGGACGAGGCGGCACCGATCGCCGGGGCTGCCGAGTCCACGGCCCCGCCGGTCCCCGCGCCCGCCGATCAGCCGCGGGACCCCCGGATGCCCGAGGTCACCTGGGGCTTTGGGGACTCGATCTGGGGCCTGATCGGCGGTTTCTTGCTGGTGGTGATCGTCCCGCCACTGCTGGTCTTGCCCTTCGACCCGCACATCGGCAATCCGGACAAGGCGAGCGACGCGGGCATCCTCGCCACCCAGGCGCTCTTCGACATCTTCCTGATGGCGGTCGCGATCGGCATGGCTTCGGGATGGCGCTTCAGCCTCAGGCAGGCCCTCGGGCGGCTCGGTGTGAGGCGATTCGAGCCCTCGGCGATCGGCTGGACGTTCGCGGTGCTCGGCATCTACTACGCCGGCGCGATCGCCTTCTCGGCGATCGTGGTCCAGCCGAAGCAGGAGGACATCGGCAAGGAGCTCGGGGTCTGCAACCCCGGCGTGGGGATCGCGATCGTGGCGATCCTGGCGGTGGTCGTGCTCGCCCCGATCGCCGAGGAGCTCTTCTTCCGGGGGTTCTTCTTCGCCGGCCTGCGCAGCCGCTGGTCGCTGTGGCCTTCCGCTCTCCTCTCCGGCGCGATCTTCGGCCTGGTGCACGCCCCAACCGGCCCCACGGCGGCGATCCCACTGGCCGGGCTCGGGGTGGGACTCGCCTGGCTCTACAACAAGACCGGATCGATCTGGCCCTGCATGCTCGCCCACTTCCTCAACAACGCCCTGGCGATCAGCGTGGTGGTCGGCGGATGCTGAGCGACTCGACTGGGCCGGCCGTCAGCGCGAAGGCGGTGACCAAGTCCTACGGCGAGCGAGTCGCCGTCGACGGGATCGACTTCGAGGTCGAGCCCGGCATCTGCTTCGGCTTCCTCGGGCCCAATGGAGCCGGGAAGACCACCACGATGAAGATGATCTATGGCCTCGCCACGGTCGACGGCGGCGAGCTCACCGTGCTCGGCATGGACGCGGCCCGCAAGCGGCGCGAGATCAAGAGCCGGATCGGGGTCGTCCCCCAGGAGACCAACCTCGACGGCGATTTGACCGTGCGCGAGAACCTGCTCCAGCAGGCGCGCTACTTCAGCATCGACGCCGCACAAGCCTCCGGGCGCGCGGCCGAACTGCTCGAGTTCTCGCTGCTCGGCGAGCGGGCCGACGAGCGCATTCACGGCCTCTCGGGCGGGATGAAGCGCCGGCTGCTGATCTCGCGGGCGCTGATGGGGGACCCGGAGCTGGTCGTTCTCGACGAGCCGACGACCGGCCTCGATCCGCAGGCCCGTCTCGCCGTCTGGCAGGCGCTCGACCGCCTGCGCCGCCGCGGTGTCACCCTGCTTCTCACCACGCACTACATGGAGGAGGCCGAGCGCCTCTGCGACCGGCTGGTGATCATGGACGAGGGCAAGATCGTGGCCGATGGCAGGCCCTCCGACCTGGTGCGCCGCCATGTCGGGCGGGAGGTCCTGGAGCTGCGGCTCGACGAGGGCTGCGACCCGAGCAGGCTCGTGGGCTCGCTCGACGGCCGAATCCAGGGCCACGACCTCTCCGACCGCACCCTGATGCTGTACGCCGAAGACGCTGAGACCGTACTCGAGGAGCTCGACCATGACGCGTACCCAACCGAGTCCGCGCTGGTCCGGCGGGCCACCCTCGAGGACGTCTTCCTGAGACTGACCGGCCGGAGCCTGAGGGAGTAGGCGTGGCCATGCTGGAAGAACCCGGCTACGCGGGCCTCGGACCCCGGCTCTCCGCGCGCGATCTCGTCCCGGCCCCGCGCCTCGCGGCCGCCATCTGGCTCCGAAACGCGCGGGTGTTCTCGAAACTCTGGCGGGGGGCGCTGCTGCCGACCTTCCTCGACCCCTTCCTCTATCTGCTGGCGATGGGGTTCGGGCTCGGCACCTACGTCGCCCACATCAACGGGATCCCCTACAAGGAATTCATCGCGCCGGGCCTGATCGCCTCGGCGGCGATGTGGTCGTCGGCCTTCGAGACGACCTACAACGTCTACTTCCGGATGAACGAGCTCCGGCTCTACGACAACGTGCTCTCCACGCCGGTCGAGGCGCAGGACGTGGTCGCGGGGGACCTGGCCTGGAGCGCCAGCAGGGCCACCGTCTACGGCTGCGTCGTGCTGGCGGTCGTGGCCGCGTTCGGCCTGGTCTCATCCTGGTGGGCGCTCCTGATCCCGCCCTTCGTCTTTCTCGGGGGCCTCTGCTTCTCGGTGATCGGCTACACGTTCACCACTCTGATCCCGAAGATCGATCTCTACTCCTACTTCTTCACCCTCGGGGTCACCCCGATGTTCCTGTTCTCCGGAATCTTCTTCCCCTTCAACCAGCTGCCCGACTGGGTCGGGGTCGTCGCGTGGTTCATGCCGCTCTATCACCTGGTCGAGATCACTCGGGGGCTCGCCACCGGGCCGGAGCTCTGGTCCGTGGTCGGCAACGCCGCCTGGCTCGCCGCCGTCGCCGCGGTGCTCTTCACGATCCCGGTGCGGGCGCTGCGGAAGAAGCTGGTCGCCTAGCGGCGCCGCGCTTCACCGAAAACTTGTTGTGGAGGCAAATGCATCCGGCCGATGGATCGTGCACAATGCCGCGGTCGTGATTCGTAGGGGAGGGACAGCAATCGCCCTGGCCGCCACCGCGGCGACCGCCGCGTTTGTCGCCGCCCCAGCGACCGCCGCAACCGGCCCGCCGAGCCTCGATCTGAGCGGCCCGAAGAGCCCCGGTTTGCTCGACAAGGTGACCGCAAAAGGCACGCTGCCGGGCGGCGTCCCCGGCAACCAGGTCACCGTCACGGTTCAGGCCAGCGGCCGCACCGTCGATAAGAAGCAGGTCGGGGTGGGAGGCGATGGCAGCTTCTCGTTCCCCTTCGTGGTCGACTCATGCTGTGCCTACGAGGTGACAGCGACGAGCGGCGGGCAGAGCTCCCAGCCCCAGCGCTTCACGGTCCGGGTGCCCAAGCACCTCAGCAAGGGGGCGACCGCGCACCTCTACAACCAGTCGCTGATCGCTGAGGGTTACTACACGGGCGGCCACGTCAGCGGCAAGTACAACCACGGCTCGCAGCTCGCGACCCTGGCGTTTCGCAAGGTCAACAACATGGCCAGGAACTACCAGTACAAGCCGGTCATCTTCGAGAAGCTCCTGCAGGGGAAGGGCGCCTTCCGGCCCCGCTATCACTCGGGCCACCACGTGGAGGTGGACATCTCGCGGCAGGTGATGGCGCTCGTCGACGGGGACAAGGTCGTCGCCGTCTTCCACGTCTCGACCGGGAAGCCCTCGACTCCGACCGTGCGCGGGACCTACCACTTCTACCGCAAGGACCCCGGCTACAACTCGGAGGGGATGTACTACTCGGTCTACTTCATCCGCGGGTACGCGACCCATGGCTACAACCCGGTGCCGATGCACGAGGCCGCGAGCCACGGCTGCGTCCGCAATCCGATCCCCTTCTCGACCTACATCTACAACTGGATCCATCTCGGGGACGCGATCCACATCTACCTCTAGGTCTCAGGGCCAGCCTTCTCCGTCATACGCGTCCGAAGCGAGGTCCCGACGCCGAGGATCGCCGCGAGCAGCCCGCCCCCGGCGAGCACGAAGAGGACGTAGCCGAAGTTCTTCGTCCCGTCGCGGCCGAAGCTGAGCTCCGGCTCGATGCCCCCGGGCACGCGGGTCGGGCTGACGGCTTCGTAGTCGCCGGCCTCCGGCACCTCGAGCTTGGCGATCGAGCGCCGCACGTAGTCGCCGTCGTTGAACTGATTGAAGCGATAGGGAGTCGAGCCGACCAGCGACTGCCCGTTGGTGGTCCGCACGCGCAGCCGGATGTTGCTCGGGACGCGGAGCGGCGAGTGCCCGGATCTCCCGATCCGCTCCCCGTAGTAGATGATCACGTCGCCCGCCGGCAGGTTCACCGACTCCCTCCCCGGCAGCGGCACCTGGCCGTACCTGTTGGCGTCGCGCGCCGCACCTGCCGCCTCGAACACGAACAGGACGATGGCGAAGATGATCGTGAGGGCCGCCACGCCGAGCGCGAGCCTGTACCCCGTCCGCATCGGGCGCATCCTAGGATGCCCCGATGCCGCCGGACCCGCGCGAGACGCTGCTGGCCGAATTGCGCGAGCACGCGCTGGTGATCGGCGAGGTGACCCTCTCCAGCGGCCGGACGGCGCAGTACTACGTGGACGCGAAGCGGGCCCTGCTGCGGCCACCCGCTTTTCGAGCGGTCGGGGATTTGCTCGCGGCCGAGGCCGTCGAGCGCGCCGCCACCGCGGTGGGCGGCATGACGATGGGCGCCGACCCGCTGGCGAGCGCGGCGATCGGCTCGGCGCATGGGGACGGCCTGATCGCCTTCTTCGTGCGCAAGGAGCGCAAGGAGCACGGCCTTCAGCGCTGGATCGAGGGGCCCATGCTCGAGCCGGGGACCCGCTGCCTGGTCGTCGAGGATGTCGTCACGACCGGCGGGTCGACCGTCCGCGCGATCGAACGGATTCTCGAGGAGGGCCACGAGGTCGCCGGCGTCACCAGCGTCGTCGACCGTCTCGCCGGCGGTGCCGAGGCGATCGAGCGGGCCGCCGACGCGCCCTACCGCCCGCTGGTCACGATCGACGAGCTCTATCCGGATCGGCCCGACAAGGGCTGAGGCCACGCGGCCCCGGCTCCGCCTGCGGGGTCGCTTTGCGAGGATGCCCGGCTCATGTCGCGACGAGAGATGACCCGGCGCGAGGTCGGGCTGGCCGCGCTGGGAGCCGTCGTGCTCGCCGTCGTGATGACCTGGCCGCTGGTCTTCCACCTGGGGAGCACCGTCCCGCGCGATATCGGCGATCCGCTGGCCGAGGCCTGGCAGCCGGCCTGGGGGGGTCATGCCCTCCTCCATCAGCCGCTGCATTTCTTCGGCGCCAACCGCTTCTGGCCCCTCAAGGACTCGCTCGCCTTCGGCGACGCGCTGATCGGCTATGCCCCGACGGGGGTCATCGGCAGCGGACCGCACGCCGCCATGGTCCGCTACGACCTTCTTTTCATCTTCGCCTACGCGCTCGCCTTCTTCGGGGCGTACCTGCTGGCCCGCGAGCTCGGCCTGAGCCCGCTGGGGGCGGTGATCGCGGGGGCGGCGTTCGCCTACGCCCCCTACCGCCTCGAGCAGGACGGCCACCTGCAGGTCATCTCGAGCGGCGGGATCCCCCTTGCGTTCGCGTTCTCGGTCCGGGGCATTCGGCTGAGACGGCCCTGGTGGCTGTTCTGCGCGTGGGTCGTCGCCGCCTGGCAGGTGTCGATCGGCTGGGTACTGGGCCTTCCGTTCGCCTACGCGGCCGGCGGAGCCGTGATGATCGGTCTGGTGGCGTGGCTGTCGCGCGGCAGGCCGCCGCTCCCGCGCCGGATGCTCGTCGCCGGCGCAGCCGGCGCCGTCGTCTTCATCGTTTTCTCCTACCTGATCGCGCACCCATACCTCTACATCGCGGACAACTTCCCGGCGGCGAAGCGAAGCCCCCACGAGGTCGCCGCCTTCTCCGGGCCGCTCAAGGTCTTCGTGACGGCGCCGGAGGAGAACTGGGTCTGGGGCGCAACGACCGCCGGTATTCGCGATCACCTGACCACCTGGCAGGAGAAGACGCTCTTCCCCGGTGCGGTGATCCTGTTTCTCGCCGTCGTCGGGATGTGGTCGAGCAGCCTCGGCAAGCGCTGGCGCATCGGATTGGGGATCGCGACGGTCGCGATCCTGGTCCTGGAGCTTGGTTTCCGGGAGGAAGGCGGACTGCTCTGGCCCTACCGGGTCCTCTACGACGTGCTTCCGGGGTGGGACGCGATACGTACCCCGGGGCGCCTCGCGACCTTCTCATCCCTGACGCTGGCTCTGCTCGCCGCGGCTGGCGGCGAGGCGGCGGTTCGTGCGGCGGGACGAAGGCGATGGCCCGCCTGGTCCTCGATGGCCGTCGCAGGCGTGCTCGCCCTCGCGATCGTCACCGAGGGCCGCAGTCTGCCCTTCGATCCGTTCGACAACCAGGCCCAACCACTCGTGCCTCCGTCGGGTCCCTCGACCGCCGACGTTCCCCAACCCCAGCTGCACCTGCCCGCCCTGACCGCCAAGGAGAACCGCGCGTTCCAGCTCGAGTCGACCGAGGGTTTCCCCGACATCGTCAACGGTAGAGCGAGCACCAATCCCGCGGTGGTGCTGAACCTGGTCCGTGGCATGGCGGACTTCCCGGACGCGGCCACCGTGCAGGAGCTCCAGCAGTACGGAGTCCGCACGGTCGTCCTGCATCCCGGGCTGACTCTGGGGACCCCGCAGCAGAGGGCGGCACGCAAGCCGATCGCCGGGCTGCCGCTGAGGCGTTATCGGCTCCCCGATAAGCCGGGGCTGGTCTTCTACGAGGTGGGCTCGTCGAACGCCAGCTCGGGGCCGAGCGCGCCCTCCCGCGCGGCCGGTACCTCGGGGCCGGGCTGAGCGCGACGCTCGCGAGCCCTGACGACGCTGAGGACCGCGAGCGAGAGGACCACCCCCGAGGCCACCAGCCAGAGGGCCGAGCTGTTCCCCGGGTTCAGCACGCTGATGTCGTCGCCGGCGATCCCCGGGCCGATCGCCGAGACGCATGCCCAGGTGAGCAGGGCCGGCACCGCGAAGCGGTAGTCCGAGAGGGCTATCGAGGGCGTGGCGCGGACCGCGAGGACGACCGCGGTCAGAACCGCCGCCAGGATGGGAGCGACCGCCAGCCAGGCGTTGGTGACGCCGAACGCGGTCAGCACCGTGTGCTCCAGCCTCCCCTGCACCAGCCAATCCGCCCAAGTCCCGGTGCCCTGCTTGCCGAGCAACGGATAGGTCAGCGACCCCACCACCATCATCAGCGCGGATGGGATCGCGAGGCCCAGCGTCAGCGCCGGCAGCCTCCTGTAGGCGAAGGCCAGCCCGATCGCGACGAAGGGGAGGGCGGGGATCAGGAAGCGCGGGCCGGGCGTCCCGCCCCCGAACGGCAGCCAGTAGCCGCTGTTGTAGACGAAGTAGACGGCGGCAACGGCGAGGATCGTGTTCGCCTCCGCTCGATGGCCCTCCCGGCGCATCATGAACACCCCCACGATCGCCATCACGATGATCGGCGTGAGCACGAGCAGCCCCCGCCCCGCAAGCAGCAGGCTGACGGCGCTGTCGAAGCGCGGCGCGGTGATGCCGAAGAAGCCGTGGCTGTTGAGGCCGAGCACGTCGTGTCCCGTCACCCCGGGGAAGGCAACCGCGTCGGCGTAGGCGAGCTTGAGCGGGTTGCCGAAGGCCCAGAAGTTGAAGGCCAGCATCGGTAGGGCTCCCACGATGGTCCCGGCGGCATACGCCGTCCCTCGGCGCACCCAGTCCGTGAGGCGAGGGCGCGCGTCAGCGCGACCCGTTTTACGGCTGAGGGCATAGCCGAACAGGACCACGCCGACCAGTCCTGTCTGGAACTCGAAGGTGACGGCGAGCCCCGCGAGCAGGCCGGCGAAGGCGACCAGCCCCCACCGCGGCGGGCCGTCTCTCTCCTTCATCAGCACGCAGAACGCCGCGAAGGCGATGCCGGCAGAGATCACGTGGGAGAAGAACTCGGCGGCGAAGGTCATCACCACCGTCGCCAGGCCCAGGGTGACCGCGGCGGCGGTGCCGTAGCCAGGCTGGAACCGGTCGGCCGCCCAGCGCACCAGGAGGAGCAGGAGGATGGCGGGGATCACCGCGGCGAGCAGGTCGAGCGCCCAGGCGATCGGGGTGGATTGCTCGACGATCCGCTGGACCCGAAGCCCGCGCTGCACGTCGTAGCCGTAGTTCTCGAGGGGGACGACGCTGGACGGATACCACTTCGGGTGCGTCGTCTGAGCGGCATTGTCGGCCGCGCTCCTGGCGAGCTTCCCACCGCCCAGGTCCTTGATCGCTATGTAGAGCGGCGTGGTGAGGGCGGCCACACCGGGGCTCTTCACCGAGTAGAAGTGGCCGTCGACCCAGGCCTTGTCGTTCGTGTCCCAATGCCACTGGTCGATCTGCGCCTGGCCCTTGGAGAAGGCCTGGACCTGGTCGAAGTGGCCCATCTGCGCCCAGCCCATCTGGTGCATGACCAGTCCCCAGGCGACGCTCAGGGTGACGATCGCGGCGACGCCGGGGCGAGAGGCGAGGGTCCTCCCGACGGAGGAACCCGTTCCACGTCCTCGTAGCTTCTGTCGCAGACCCCTCATGAAGGCGGCGATTGTAGTGGGGGGCTTCCTCGTTGTTTTGAAGGATGCGCTCTGCAAAGCGCGATCGTCCACGGCGTCGGACTCCTCGTTTCGAGTACCTCGAATCGAGCGGTGAGAAACCGCACGAAGTCCCCGCGCGACCAGTGGTTCAGATGCCCGGGCGTGTTGCCCAGGTCGCCGAGGTAGGAGAGCCGCGCCAGGTTGAGGGCTCGCCAGAGGGGCTCGCGGGGGACGCTTGCGATCAGCCACGGCCGTGCGAGCCCGGCCAGCACCTCGAGCGCCCGCCCCGGATCGTCGAGGTGCTCGAGCACCTCGCAGCAGATGACCAGCTCGGCGTCGTGCCGGGCCGGATCGAGCTCCTCGACCGGGGCTGCCTCGAAGTCGATTTCCACGCCGGCGGCCCGCGACCGCGACCGCGCCTCCTCGAGGACCTCGGCAAAGGCGTCGCTGCCACGCATCCGGATTCCCCTGCGGGCGAGCCGGATCGCCAGCTCACCCTCGCCGCAGCCGACCTCATGGGCTTCGGATGCGCCCGTCCGCTCGACCAGCTCGTCGAAGGAGCGCATGAAGCCGGCCATCAGGCGGCGGGCGATTGGGTTCGAGGTCCCGTACTTGTCGTAGACGTTCCCGCCGGTCTCGACGCTCACCGTGCGACGGAGGTCTCGATCGTCTCCACGGTGAGCGGCCGGGCGTGGTCACGATCGCCGCGCTCGTAGTTGGATGGCTCGACACCCGCCTCGAGCTCGAGGCGCCTGACCCGCTCGTAGACCCGCTGCTGGATGGCCCGCTGGCCCGCCAGCGCGTCGCCGATGATCCCGAGGGCGAACATCTGGACCGCGGCCAGCATCAGGACCGCGCCCAGGATCAGCGATTGGATGTGGCCGCTGCGGTCGCCGTTGAGGATCCAGTCGAACAGGAACGGCGACCAGGCCGCCACCGCGAGGACCCCGAAGAGGATGGCCAGCAGCATGAAGACGCGCAGGGGCTCGTAGAGCGTGTAGGCGCGGAAGATCGCGAATGCGTTCCGCCGGACATACGACGAGGTCGAGCCGAGCAGGCGGGACTCGCGAGCGGTCGGGTTGGGCGAGATGGGGACGTCCTCGATCGCGACTGACATCTTGCCCGCCTGGATCAGGCTCTCGAGCGTGTAGGTGTAGCGCGAGACGACGATCAGCTGGAGGGCGGCCTCGCGGTTGTACGCCCGGAAGCCCGAGGTGGTGTCGAGTACGGCCGTCCCGGAGGCGCGGCGGACCACCCAGCTCCCCAGGCGCTGCAGGAGCTTCTTCGCGGGGCTGAAGTGCTCCACGGTCTGGACCTGCCGGTCCCCGACGACCATGTCCGCCCGGCGCTCGACGATCGGCTCGACCAGCCGGGGGATGTCGGAGGCGCTGTACTGGCCATCCGCGTCGGTGTTGACGATCACGTCCGCGCCCAGCTTGAGGGCAGCGTCGAGCCCCGCCTGGAAGGCGGTGGCGAGCCCGCGGTTGCTGGTCAGCCGGACCAGATGATCGACGCCATGGCGCCGGGCGACCACGACCGTCCGGTCGGTGGAGCCGTCGTCGACGACCAGCCACTCGACCTGATCGAAGCCCGCGAGTTGGCGCGGCAGCTCGGAGAGGACCTGCGGCAGCGACTCCTCCTCGTTCAGGCAGGGAATCTGGATGACCAGCTTCACCGGGGTGATCGTAGGGTTTGTTCGGCCATGCTGAAGTTGAGGCGGAATGCTCGCCGTTGAGCGGCTCGGGGACGGGCCGCCGGTCCTCTTCGTCCATGGCGACATCGTCGGTCCCTCGCTCACCTGGCGGAAGCAGCGTGAGCTCGCCGAGCGCTGGAGCCTGATCATTCCCAGCCGTCCGGGCTTCGGCGAGAGCCCACCGCTGGAGCGGAACGACTTCGATCTGGAGGCGCCGATGTTCGCGGAGCTGCTCGGCGAGGGGGCGCATCTGGTCGGCCACTCATACGGCGCGGTGATCGCCCTGCTGGCCGCGGCGGAGCGGCCGGAGGCCGTCCGCTCGCTGACCGTCTCCGAGCCCGGCTGTCTGCGGGTCGCGGAGGGCGTGCCGGAGGTCGACGAGATGATCGCCAACGGGGAGCGCCTCTTCAGCCACGCCTCTTCGATCCCATCCGAGGACTTCCTGCGGCTGTTTCGGGGCGGCGCCGGCTCCGCGTTCGGCACGCCCGACGAGCTGCCGAAGGACCTCCTGCACGGGGTCGAGCTGCTCAAGCGAGAGAGGCCCCCGTGGGAGGCCGAGATCCCGCTGCAGCGGCTGGCCGGTGCCGCTTTCCCGGCGCTGGTGCTCTCCGGGGGCCACTCGCCCGCCTTCGAGGCGGTCTGCGACGCCCTGGCGGACTCCCTCTCCGCCAAGCGCGCGGTGATCCCGGGGCGCGGCCACACCATCCCCTCGACCGGGGCGCCCTACAACGAGCGCCTCGAGTCGCTTCTCGCTGCCGCCGAGAGCGCCTGAGCTGATATTCGTCCATGGGGAACACCGCAGATGCATCCGCGATTTCTGCGGATGCGTGGCATCACGCCGATGGCCTACTGTCATCCGGTGGATGGCTTCGCCCCGATTGTCATTTGACAGGTGGATTGATGTCGGCACCGCCCCGCTTCAGCCGTAAGCAGCGAAAGCGCGTCCTGCGTTTCGCGGTGATCGGCAACGGGCTGCCGCTCGCGGTCGCCACGGCCACCGACTTCAGCTCGCACCACGCCGTCTTCTTCATCGGTGCGGTGGGCGCCCTACTCGCGCCGATCGGTGTCGCCGTGTTCTCGCGCGAGCGCTCGCCGGTCGGCTTCTACGCAGCCGGCGCGCTGGGCCTCCCCGCGCTCACGATGATGCAGGCCTATAGCGGAGGCGTAGCGTCCGGCTACTCCATCCTGATGATGATGGCGATGGTCTGGTTCGGGATCCAGACGAGCGACCGGGAGATGGCCGCGGGGATGGGGATTCTGGCCGCCTGCGCGTACCTGCCGATGCTGATCTTCGGCCCGCCCGCCTATCCGGTGGACTGGGGCCATGCGACGCTGCTCGTGCTGGTTGGGATCACAGTCGCGATGGCGCTCCGGGCGCTGACTCGCGAGACCCAGAAGCTCAACGAGCGCCTGTACCGAGATGCGACCGCCGACGACCTCACCGGACTGCTCAACCGCCGCGGCTGGCGCCAATTCGCGGAGCGGGAGCTCGTGCGGGCGACCCGTCGTGGGGCCTCGGTGGGTCTCCTGCTGCTGGACCTGGACAACCTCAAGGAGATCAACGACAGCCGCGGGCACGATGAGGGTGATCGGGTACTGCGCGAGACTGCGGACAGGATGCGCTCGGCGCTGCGAGCCGGGGATGTGCTGGCCCGCCTGGGAGGCGACGAGTTCGGGGCGCTGTTGGTGGACATCCCGGAGGGCCAGGCGCTGACGGCGATAGATCGTCTGCGACAGATGACGCCCCAACTCGGCAGCTTCTCCGCGGGCGCCGCGATCTGGAATGGCTCCGAGAGCCTCGACGAGCTGCTGCGTCGCGCGGATGTCGCGCTCTACACCGCGAAGACCGACGGCGGCAGTTGGGTGCAGCTCGCCCCGCCGACCCTGGAGCCGTCTGACGCCTTCGCGCCGGCGGAGCCCGCCGCCGACTGATCCAGGCCGGGCGGATCGCGTAATTCGTTGAGATGGGGATGAGGTCCTTCGATCCCAGGCGTGTCGGCGAGCTCGAGTGCGATGCGTGGGTCGCCTACTACCGCCGTCGCTGGCTCACTCTGCTGCGTGCCTCCTTCGGGCTGACCCGCGAGGCCTTCGGCCTCTCGGTGCCCGACACGGTCCGCGGGGGCTGGTGGGTTCTCCGCGCCAACCAGCTCTGGGCGCCCTATCCGGACAACGATCCCGAGGGCGCCCGCCGCTACATGGAGCGCTTCTACCGGATGATCGTGGCGAGGCAGGACGAGCCCTTCGACCCGGCCGAGGCCGCGCGCCGTGAGGTCGAGTGGTGGCGCGCCCATCGCGAGCTCCAGCACGACCGCGGCGCCGGGGATGACCGCTCGCTGGTGGATGCCCTGGCCCAGCTCTACTCCTACGTCTACTCGGTCCCGCAGGAGTCGGTCGAGGCCGCCGCGAGGGAGCGCGCCCACGCGATGCTCCACTCCGACCGCTGGATCGACGAGGGTTGCGACCCATCCACCCCGCTGATCGACCAGGAGCGGGCGGCCCTGATTCGCTCATACGAGTCCCTGCGCGCGGCCGTCTAGGTCGTCTTCACAACCAAGACCGAGCAGTCGACCTTGTGGGTGATCGAGTTGGGGACGCTGCCGAGCATCTTGCGCCGCATCCCCTTGTTTCCGACCACTAGGATGTCGGCTCCGCACTCGCCGGCCAGCCTGACCACGACGTCTGCCGGGTCGCCCTCGTCGATGACCGTCGTGCAGTCGATTCCCTGGTCCTTGATCTCTGCCTCGGTTCGGGAAAGGATCTCGCGCACCCGGGCGGCCGGGTTGTAGGCCCATTGCCTCTCGTCAGCGTCGGATGGAGGCGGGCCATCCTCCAAGGCGCTGAGCAGGACGAGCTTCGCGTCGAAGCGACGGGCGAAGTCGGCTGCCTGCCTGACCGCCTCGCCGGCGGTCTCGGAGCCGTCGGTACCAACGGCGACCGTGGAGATCACCCGGAAAGCAATACCACTCCCAACCCATGTATGGGGAGCGGCAGGGCTAGGAGGCGCCGACGGCCGTCCGGACCGACGAGGCGACCAGCCGCGAGTAGAGCTCGATCCCCTTCTCGGACAGGTGGATGCCGTCGGTGGTGATCCCGCCGTGCGATGAGGCGACCGCGTGCCAGTCCACCAACTGGGCCTGCCCCCAGTTCTCCGCCGCCTCCGAGAGTGCCGAGTTCACCTCGCCCTGCCAGCTTCTCGGCACCTCGACGTTCACCAGGTAGACGTGTGGGACCCTCCTCAGCGCGGCGTGCAGCTTCTCGAGGTCATCGCTGTAGACGGGGCCGTTGTTGCCCATCTGCAGGACGACGTTGTTCGGCAGCTTGCCGTGCGCCGCGTAGTCGTGGAGCAGCGAGACGATCGCGTCGGGCTGTCGGCCCACGGCGGCGTTCAGGGTGAGCTTGGGCCCAAGCAGCCGCGCCAGGCCTGAGCGCGCGTCCACCATCACCGAGTCGCCCAGTGCGAGCACAGCGACGGGCTTGGCCGCGCCGCGCGGCTTGCCGCGGGCCTTGACCGGGACCAGGCCGTCGGACTGATCCGAAACAGCCCGCGTGACCGAGATCGGGTGGGACGCGCCCTCCGGCCGGATCGAGACCGAGTGCGGCGTGATCTGGGCGGACGCCACCCTGAGCTGGCCGGGGTTGCCGTGCGGAACGATGCCGCTCCAGCCGACGATCAGCACCACCGCGGCGACGCCCACGGCGATCCCGACGCGGCCGATGCGCAGCCAGTCCGGTCGCTCCCAGCTGGTCGAGCGGCGGAAGGGCTGCTCGACGTAGCGGTAGGAAAGGTCGGCCAGCGCGGTGGTGGCGGCGAATTGCAGCATGAACAGGACCGGGCCGTGGAGCGGCACGTCGATCCCGGGCCTGGTCAGCTCGAGGACCGGCCAGTGCCAGAGATAGAAGCTGTAGCTGCGCACACCCAGCCAGCGCATCCCCGGGTTACCGAGAGTGCGGCCGATGTTCGCGGCCGGATGCGCGAGCGCGGCGATCAGCATCGCGGTCCAGAGCGAGAGCAGCAGGAAGCCGCCGTGGTAGAGCGAGATGTCGTAGTCGTGGACGGTGAGGAAGGTGATCACCACCATCGACAGGCCGAGGGCGCCCAGCGCATCCAGGGCGACGGGCGCCAGCGTCCCCGTCGTCGGCTTGAGCCTCTCCGGATGCCAGAAGAAGGCCAGCGCGACGCCGATCAGCAGTGGAGTTGCGCGAGTGTCGGTGCCGTAGAAGACCCGGTTCGGGTTCGCCGAGTTGAACAGGATCGCCATCAGCAGGCTCGACGCGATCGCGCCTGCGATCACGCCGACCAGCAGGCGCCGCTGGCCGAAGCGCGTCATGCAGGCCGCGAAGACGAGCGGCCAGAGCAGGTAGAACTGCTCCTCGACGGCCAGGGACCAGAGGTGACGAAAGAGGGAGGGACGCGCGAACTCCTGGAAGTAGGACTGGTGGCTGAGGATCAGGTCCCAGTTGGTCACGTACGCCATCGAGGCGAGCGCCTGTCCGCGCAGGGTGGAGATCTGCCCGAAGTCGAAGAAGGCCCCGAGCACCATCACCACGGCGATCAGCACGCCGACCGCCGGGAGCAGGCGCCTCGCGCGACGCAGCCAGAAGCGGACGAGGTCCACGCGGCCCTCCCTGCGGAACTCGCTGAGCAGCAGCGAGGTGATCAGGTAGCCGCTGATCACGAAGAAGACGTCGACCCCGAGGAAGCCGCCCGGAAGCCAGCCGCCGCCGTTGTGGAAGTGGTACACGAAGACCGCGAGCACGGCCAGCGCCCGCAAGCCGTCCACGCCGGGCATGTACGGCAAGCGCTTTGCCCCGCTGTCGTCCTGCATCATCTGCATCAGGAATCGTCGCAACATCGCCTCGGCTTGAGAAGGCCCGGGAGGGTGCTTGCAGGCGAGCGCCCCCTGCCGGATTGCGCCAGGATCCGGGACTGAGCGATGGCCGACGCCTACGTCATAGACGCGATCAGGACGCCCTTCGGGCGCTACGCCGGAGGGCTGTCCCACGTCCGCCCTGACGACCTGGCGGCCCATGTCGTGCGTGCCCTGCTCGATCGCTCGCCGGACCTCGACCCGGAGACGATCGACGACGTCACCTTCGGCAATGCGAACGGTGCCGGGGAGGAGAACCGCAACGTCGCGCGGATGGCCGCGCTCCTGGCAGGACTGCCGACGAGCGTGCCGGGCAGCACTGTGAACCGCCTCTGCGCCTCCAGCCTCGAGGCCGCCATGCAGGCGAGCCGCGCGATCGAGACGGACGATGCCTCGCTCGTCCTCGTGGGCGGGGTCGAGTCGATGAGCCGCGCCCCTTGGGTGGTGCTGAAGCCCGAGCGGGGCTTCGACCGCTCCCATGAGCAGATGTACTCGACCACGCTCGGCTGGCGAATGGTCAATCCGAAGATGCCGGAGCAGTGGACGATCTCGCTGGGCGAGAGCGCCGAGCTGATCGCCGAGCGCTGGAAGATCGGACGCGAGGCGCAGGACGAGTTCGCGCTGCGGAGCCACCGCAACGCCGACCGGGCCTGGGAGGACGGCTTCTACTCCGAGTGGGTGGTCCCGGTCCCCAACACCGAGCTCGAGCGCGACGAGGGGATCCGTCCCGACACAAGCATGGAGAAGCTCGCCAAGCTCAAGGCCGCCTTCAGGGAGGGCGGCACGGTCACAGCCGGGAACTCCTCACCGCTCAACGACGGAGCCGGAGCGGCGCTGATCGCCGACGAGGCGATGACCGCGGCGCTCGGCCGCGAGCCGCTCGCGAGGATCGCCGGTCGCGGCGTACACGCCGTCGATCCGGACATCTTCGGCATCGCGCCCGTCGAGGCCGCCAACAAGGCGCTGGAGCGGGCCGGCATCGGCTGGGACGACGTCGACGTGATCGAGCTGAACGAGGCCTTCGCCTCGCAGTGCCTCGCCGACCTGGCCGGCTGGGAGGGCGTGGACCTTGAGAGGATGAATCCGAACGGTGGCGCGATCGCCATCGGGCATCCCCTCGGCGCATCGGGGGTGCGGGTGCTGGGCGGCCTCGCCCATGAGCTCCGCCGCCGCGGGGGCGGCTGGGGCGTCGCCGCGCTCTGCATCGGCGTGGGCCAGGGGCTTGCGGTCGTGCTCGAGGCCTGAGTCCGGCCCTACTCCAGGGGTGGGGACTCCCACGCCTCGCCGCCTCCCGCGAAGACGGCGCTGACGAGCGGCACGCCGGGGCGGTAGACGAGGTGCAGGTGGGAAGGCGCCTCGAGCACGACCGCGTCGGCACGTGCGCCGGGGCTGAGGCGGCCGACGTCATCGCGTCGCAGCGCGTCGGCCCCACCCAGAGTCGCGGCCCGCAGCGCCTCGTCGACGGTCATTCCCATCTCGCGGACGGCCAGAGCGATGCAGAAGCTCATCGAGGTCGTGTTGCTCGATCCGGGATTGGTATTGGTGGCGATTGCGACGTGAGCGCCCGCGTCGATCATCCGGCGCGCGTCGGGATACGGCTGCCGGGTCGAGAAGTCGGTCGCCGGGAGGAAGGTGGCGACGGTGTCGCTCCCGACCAGCGCGTCGATGTCGGCATCATCGAAGTAGGTGCAGTGGTCGACGGAGGCCGCGCCCATCTGGACCGCGAGCCGGATTCCGGGACCGGGGCCGAGTTGGTTTCCGTGCACCCGCAGCCCGAGCCCACCCGATCGCCCCGCCTCGAGAACCACCCGGGACTGCTCGGCGTCGAAGGCGCCCTCCTCGCAGAAGACGTCGATCCAGCGCGCGAATGGCGCGACTGCGGCCAGCATCTCGCCGCAGACGAGCTCGACGTAGTCGTCGGCACGGCCCTCGTACTCCGGCGGAACGGCATGGGCGCCGAGGAAAGTGACGTCGTCGGTCAGCTCCGCGGCGATCTCGCAGAGCCGCCGCTCATCGGCGACATCCAGGCCGTAACCGGACTTGATCTCCAGATGGGTGATTCCCGCCCGCAGCGCCTCGGCCCGACGGCGCTCGGCGAGGGCACGGAGCTGATCGTCGCTCGCCGCGCGGGTGGCCTCGGTGGTGACCGTGATGCCGCTCGCCTCGTAGGGCTTCCCCGCCAGCCGCGCCGCGAATTCCTCGGCGCGGTCCCCGGCGAAGACGAGGTGGGTGTGGCTGTCGACGAAGCCCGGGATCACGCAACGGCCGCCCGCGTCGAATCGCCGGTCGGCCACCGCCCCCGCTCGCTCCACCGCCGTCACCCGCTCCCCCTCGAACACCAGCGACGCGTCGCGCACGGTCCCCAGCGGCCCGTCTCCCAGCGCCGGGTCGTTGGTGACCAGCAGGCCGATGTTGTCGATCGTCAGAGAGCTCATCCGGGAAGGCTTGCGATCGCCTCGTCGAGCTCGGCCGCCGCGTGGAGTCTGAGATGCGCGCCATCGCGAACCACGAACTCGCCTCCGACCATCACGTCGCGCACGTCGGCGGCGCCGGCGGCGAAGACCACCGATTCGACGGCATGGTCCGCCGAGGTGCCCGCGAGGCTAACCCCGTCGAGGCCGACCGTCACCAGGTCCGCGAGCGCGCCGGACACGATCCGGCCGGCCTCGGGCCACCCGATGGCGGCGGCGCCGCCCTCGGTCGCGGCGCGCAGCAGCTCGGCGGCGGCATGCCCGCCGCGCACCCCGCTCTCGAGGCGTTCGTCGAGCTCGACCGCGCGGGCCTCCTCGAAGATGTCGATCAGGGCGTGGGAGTCGGTGCCGAGGGAGAGGCGCGCGCCGGCCGCCGCCAGCCGACGGCCGGGCCCGACGCCGTCGGCGAGGTCGCGCTCGGTCGTCGGGCAGAGGCAGACCCCGCATCCCGCCTCGCCGAGCAGCGAGAGGTCGGCGTCGGTCAGATGGGTGGCGTGGACGGCGGTGAAGCGCTCCGTCAGGGCATCGGCAGCCGCGAGCAGTCCCGTCGGCGTCTTCCCGTAGGTGGACCGGCAATCGTCGTTCTCGGTCGGCTGCTCGGAGACGTGGGCGTGGAGCGGCCAGGCTCGCTCGCCGACGAAGGCCGCCACCCGGGCCGCGGACTCCGGGTCGACGGCGCGAACGCTGTGGATCGCCGCTCCGAGTTTGGCCAGCGCTGACTCCTCGAGGCCTGCGACGCGCTCCGCCCAGGCGTCGGCGCTGCCGTCCGTGAAGCGAAGCTGGACGCCCTCCGCCTCGCGCCCGATCCCGCCGTGGAGGTAGCAGGTGTCGAGCAGGGTGATGCGGATTCCCGCCTCCCGGGCAGCGTCCATCACGGCCTTTCCCATCGCGTTCGGGTCCTCGTAGCGGGTGCCGCCGCGGCCGTGATGGAGATAGTGGAACTCGCCGACCGCCGTGATCCCGGCGAGCGCCATCTCAGCGAATGTGGCGCGGGCCAGGGCCAGATAGGTGCCGGGCTCGATCGCCTCCGCGACCTCGTACATCCGCCGCCGCCAGGTCCAGAAGTCGCCTCGCTCGGCCTGGGTGCGCCCGCGCAGGGCCCGCTGGAAGGCATGGGAGTGTGCGTTGACCATTCCCGGGATCGTCAGGCCCGGCAGCATGGTCGCCTGCGGCGGCGGCTCGTTGACGCCGGCGCTCACCTCGCCGATCCGGTCGCCCTCCAGTTCAATCAGGGTCCCGGCCTCGGCCCGCTCGCCGCCGAGCCAGGCGAGCTCGCACCAGATCACGCTCGCTCGCTCGGCGCTCACGATTCCAGCTCCTTCTCGAGCCGGGTGACCCGCCGGACGAACTCGTCGCGCTGGTGGCGGTCGAACTGCTCCCAGGTGGCGAACGTCCGCGGGTCCGCACGGTCGACGAAGAGGATTCCGTCGAGGTGATCGATCTCGTGCTGGAAGGTGCCGGCCGTCAGCCCGCGCCTGACCTCATCGTGCTCCTCCCCGTGGCGATCGAGGTAGCGGACGCGAATGGCGAGCTGGCGCTCGAGGCTGCCGCGAAGGTCGGGCACCGACAGGCAGCCCTCGTTGATCTCCACCGTCCCCTCGCCGAGTGGCTCGATCGTGGGATTGATGATCACCGTGAGCGGGACCGGCGGCTTGTACGGATAGCGGGGGTTGCCCTCCTCCACCTCGACGATCGCCACGCGCACCGCCTCGCCCACCTGGTTGGCCGCGATCCCGGCCCCGTGTGTGGCGCGCTTCGTCTCGATCAAGTCGTCGATCAGGCCCTGGATCTGTGGGGATGCGATCTCGTCCGTGCTCAGCTCCCTGGCGCGCTCGCGCAGCACCGGCTCGCCGATCGCGACGACCTCGAGAACGCTCACTCGCCGTCCTGCATCGGAACGCGCACGCCGCGCTCCGCCGCGACCGCGATCGCCCGCTCATATCCCGCATCCGCGTGCCGCATCACCCCGCTCCCGGGGTCGGTGGTCAGCACCCGTTCGAGCTTCTCCGCGGCGAGGTCCGTGCCGTCCGCGACGCAGACCATTCCCGCGTGGAGCGAGCGCCCGATGCCGACCCCGCCGCCGTCGTGGATGCTCACCCAGGAGGCGCCGGCCGCGGTGTTGACCAGGGCGTTGAGAAGCGGCCAGTCGGCGATCGGATCGGAGCCGTCGGCCATTGACTCCGTCTCGCGGTACGGGGAGGCGACAGACCCCGAGTCGAGGTGGTCCCGCCCGATCACGATCGGCGCCGAGACCTCGCCCGATCGCACCAGCTCGTTGAAGCGCAGGCCGAGCCGCGCCCTCTCTCCGTACCCCGCCCAGCAGATTCGCGCCGGCAGGCCCTGGTAGGAGATCCTCTCCCCGGCCAGCTCGATCCAGCGCCGCAGCGGCTCGTCGTCGGGGATCTCCTCGAGCACTGCCCGGTCCGTGGCGGCGATGTCGGCGGGATCGCCCGAGAGCGCGACCCAGCGGAACGGTCCCTTGCCGACGCAGAACAGCGGGCGAATGTAGGCGGGGACGAAGCCGGGATAGGCGAACGCCCGCTCGAACCCTCCCAGCTGCGCCTCGGCGCGGAGGCTGTTGCCGTAGTCGAAGACCTCCGCGCCGGCGTCGAGGAAGCCGACCATCGCGGCGCAGTGGGCGGCAATCGCGGCGCGGGAGCGCCGCACGTACTCCTCGGGGTCCTCCTCCCGCAGTCGCATGGCCTCCTCCAGAGGCATCAGGTTGGGGACGTACCCGTTCAGCGGATCGTGCGCGCTGGTCTGGTCCGTGACGATGTCCGCCTCGAAGCCCCGCCGCTGAAGCTCAGGCAGCGCGTCGGCCGCGTTGGCGGCCAGTCCGACGCTGAGCGCGCGCCGCTCCCGCTTGGCCGCGAGGCAGCGGGCGATCGCGTCCTCGAGGTCGTCCGCCTCCTCGTCCAGGTAGCCGGTCTCGATCCGCCGCCGCAGGTGCGCTGGGTCGACCTCGAGACAGAGCGCGACGCCGCCGTTCATCGTGATCGCCAGCGGCTGTGCCCCACCCATGCCGCCGAGGCCCGCGGTCAGCGAGATCGTCCCAGCGAGGGAGCCGTCGAAGCGGCGCCGGGCGATCTCCGCGAAGCACTCGTAGGTCCCCTGCACGATCCCCTGGCTGCCGATGTAGATCCAGGAACCGGCTGTCATCTGGCCGTACATCGTCAGCCCCTCCGCCTCCAGGCGGCGGAACTCGTCCCAGTTGTCCCAGTCGCCGACCAGGTTCGAGTTGGCGATCAGGACGCGAGGTGACCACTCGTGGGTGCGGAAGACGCCGACGGGCTTGCCCGACTGGACCAGCAGGGTCTCGTCGTCTTCAAGCTCGCGCAGCGTTCGAACGATCGCGTCGAAGGCCTCCCAGGAGCGCGCCGCCCGCCCGGTGCCGCCGTAGACGACCAGCTCGTCCGGGTTCTCGGCGACCTCCGGATCGAGGTTGTTCATCAACATTCGCATGGCCGCCTCCTGCTGCCAGCCCCTGGCGGAGAGCTCGGTCCCGCGGGGCGCCCGGACCGGGCGGGGGCCGCTCACCGCAGCTCCCCGATCGAGCCCTCAACGGCCTCCGCGAGCCCGCCCGTGCCGATCAATTGCTCCGCCACCTCGAGCTCCGGAGCGAGATGGCGGTCTTCGCCGGGCCCGGGGATCCCCGCCGAGCGGACCGCCGCCAGGGCAGCGCCGGTCCCCGCCCCTGGCTTGAGCGGAACGCGCAGATCGAGCGCGCGGGCGGCGCAGACCGCCTCGACGGCGAGGATGCGGCGGAGGTTGTCGACCGCCGCGCGCAGCTTCCGGGCCGCCCCCCAGCCCATCGAGACATGGTCTTCCTGCATGGCGCTCGTCGGCAGCGAGTCCACCCCGGCGGGCACCGCGAGCCGGCGGTTCTCGGCGACCATCGCCGCCTGCGTGTACTGGGCGATCATCAGCCCCGAATTGACGCCCGGGTCTTCGGCGAGGAATGGCGGCAGGCCCTCCGAGCGGCTCGCATCGAGGAGGCGGTCCGTGCGCCGCTCGGAGATCGCTCCGGCATCCGCGATGGCCATCGCCAGCAGGTCGCAGGCCAGGCCGAGCGGGGCTCCGTGGAAGTTTCCGCAGGACTCGACCCGCCCGTCCGGCAGGATCATCGGGTTGTCGATCGCCGAGCGAAGCTCCGCCGCCGCGACCTGATCCGCGTGTGCAAGGGCATCGCGAGCCGCGCCGTTCACCTGCGGGGCGCAGCGCAGCGAGTAGGCGTCCTGGACGCGGGGATCGTCCTCGCGGTGGCTGGCGACGATCGGCGAGCCCTCGAGCAGGCGGCGCAGGTTCGCGGCGCTCTTCGCCTGGCCCTTCTGCGGGCGAAGGGCGATCAGGTCCTCAGCGAAGGCGCGATCGGTCCCGAGCAGCGCCTCGACCGACATCGCGGCCGTCACATCCGCGACGCGCAGCAGCGCGCGCAGGTCCCAGGCGGCCAACAGGAGCATCCCGAGGATGCCGTCGGTGCCGTTGATCAGCGCCAGGCCCTCCTTCGCCCGCAGCGTCAGCGGCTCGATGCCGGCCTCGGCGAGGGCCTCGGCCGCGGGGCGCCTGCCCCGGTCATCGCCGATCTCTCCCTCGCCGATCAGCACCAGCGCGCAGTGCGCGAGGGGCGCGAGGTCGCCGCTCGCCCCCAGCGAGCCGTGCTCGAAGACGACCGGGGTGATCCCGGCGTTCAGGAGCCTCAGGATGAACTCGGCGACCTCCGGCCTCGCCCCCGAGTACCCCATCGCGAGGGACCGGCCCCGCAGCAGCATCATCGCCCGCACGACCTCGCGCTCCACCGGCTTTCCCATTCCGGCGGCGTGGGAGCGGAGCAGCGCTCGCTGGAGATCCTCGCGACGCTCCGCCGGGATCGGCGTGGTCGCGAGCGATCCGAAGCCGGTGGAGACCCCATAGGCGGGCTCGGTGGAGTCGGTCAGCCGGTCGACTACCGCGGCGCTCTCCGCCATCGCCTGGCGCGCAGCCTCCGTGAGCTCGACCTCGGCGTCCTCCCGCGCCACGGTGACGACGTCCGCGGGCGCGAGGCCGGTTCCGGAGAGTTCGATCACTTCGGCGACTCTTCTCGCGGCTCGATCATCAGGGCGCGGGCGATCGCCAGGGGAGCGCCGTCGGGGGAGAGAAGAGCCGCTCCGGCGTGTCGCTTGCGTCCATCGGCCTCCATCGGCCAGGCGATCACGACGTGCTCCTCGCCGGCTCTGACGGTCGCGTTGATCCGCACCGTCAGCCGGCCGAGGAAGCTCACGGGCAGCTCCGGGCCCGTGTAGACGGCGAAGTAGGTGGGGCAGTCGAGGACGGCCCAGATGAACTCCGGCAGCACCTGCCCTGCGTGGTCGGCCGTCCAGTCGGGCGGCGTCCAGGGTGAGGCGGCGAGATCCCGTCCCTCGACCGCCCCAGCGAACACCCCGAGCCCGTCTTCGCGACCTCGCCCGCAGACGAAGCAGCGGCCGAAGAGGCCGTCGGGCGCGCCCCTGTAGCGCTCTGACGCGGCGCGCGCCTCATCGAGGTCGATCGTTGCCGGCACTTCGACCTCCAGCTCGGGCGCCGGTCGCCCCTGGGCGATCAGGGTCTCGCCGTCGAGCACCGAGGGCGACCCGTCGTCCTGAGGGCGAACGTCGAGCTGGGTGTCGAGCGGCACGGGACTCCTCAGGGTCACCTCGGCCAGCCCCTCGACGAAGTCGGCGATCAGCCCCGCGGTGTACCCGCCCTGGCCGCTGCCCAGGGGCCCGTTGAAGCGACCGGGTACGGAGAAGGTCTGGGACACGGCCTGACTATTCCACGC